>CAYONZ010000011.1:57799-76443 GCA_964405465.1 uncultured Bdellovibrionales bacterium
GGAAACCTCGTTCCTGGATTTTCAAATTTTTTGCAAGCACTGTCGCTCGGGTCGACCTCTTTGCCTCTCGCGATTGGACTCATTTTGATGATGTATCCTCCGTTGGCAAGAGTGAAATATGAAGAGCTACCTCAGGTATTTTTGAATAAGCGGATTTTGCTTTTGTCTCTTGTGCAGAACTGGTTACTTGGACCTGTTCTTATGTTTGCATTGGCTGTGATCTTTCTTCGGGATCGCCCAGAATACATGAGTGGGCTTATTTTGATAGGCTTAGCTCGATGTATAGCTATGGTGATTGTTTGGAATGATTTGGCAGGTGGTAGCCGTGAGTACTGTGCCGGATTGGTGGCCATGAATTCAGTTTTTCAAATCTTGTCATTTCCATTTCTGGCATTTTTATTTTTAACTTTGATCCCGCGATGGATGGGATTACCTGGGACGAACGTGTTCATTGGTATCGGAGATGTGGCTCAGGCTGTGCTGCTCTATCTTGGTCTTCCGTTCGGCGCTGGATATTTCACGAGAAGGCTTCTCATAAAAAATCGCGGACCAAAATGGTATGAAACTAAATTTCTGCCCAAAATCTCTCCATTGACTCTTGTATTTTTGCTTTTCACAATTCTGGTGATGTTTTCTCTAAAAGCAAATCAGATTTTGAGTCTACCCCTTGATGTCTTCAGAATCATGATTCCACTATTGCTCTACTTCTTGATCATGTTTACGCTTTCTTTTTTTATGAGTTATCGGGTAGGGGCGGGTTATCAAGAGTCGGCCACTCTCTCGTTTACAGCAGCATCAAACAATTTTGAATTAGCCATTGCGGTCGCTGTGGCGACTTTTGGAATTAATCATGGAGCCGCATTTGCGGCAGTCATCGGACCTTTGGTTGAAGTTCCGGTCTTGATTGGTCTGGTGAATGCCTCGCTTTGGATTCAGAGGCGATTTTTTAACTCCTCGCAGGTGGCAGTGAATGTCTAAGGTCGTGAAGATTTTATTTTTATGTGTGGCGAACTCGGCGCGAAGCCAATTGGCGGAAGGTTTGGCAAAAGAAATATTTGCCGAGATGGCGCAAATCGAAAGTGCGGGGTCGCAACCTTCGGGAAAAATTCAACCTTGGGCCATAGAGGTCTTGCGTGATCAGGGAATTGATATTTCCAAAAACTATTCAAAATCGATCGATGACCTGCCTCGCGATTTTTTAATGAGCTTGGACTATGTGATTACTCTTTGTGCCGAAGAGGTATGTCCAGTGCTCTCCTCACCCGCGAAGCGACTTCACTGGCCGATTCGCGATCCGGCCATGGTGAATGAGTCGCAAAAAGCACAGGCTTTCACCGAAGCTCGAGACGAAATTCGCAAACGAATTGAAGATTTTCAAACGACGCTATTAAAGTAAGAATGTTGAAGTCATACTTATGAGTTCGGAGTATTGAAATAAATTTGGCTACCTGGAGCTTGCTCTGTAGATTTTGAGTCAGTAGGATGACATTTACAAAATCTTTGGGAGTCATCTATGAAACTGGTGTTGCTTGCTCTATTTTCCCTTCTTTTTTTTAATTCGGTGTGGGCTTTTGGGGCCAATTTTGGGTCTTCAATTGAGGTCGGTGATTCAATGAGAGCATTTGCTGAAGCGCCAAAATTTGCAGCCGTTGTTGCTGATGCTGATTCGGCAAATCCTGAAGAGGTGCCCATGGCAGAGCAAGCTTTGGACAAAGTGCCAGACAAAAACAGTTTGCAGACTAAAGATAAAAAAGTGGGTGGTACGGTCGAGGCTTTGACTGACGCACTATCTGAAACCAAAAGCCGTCGTCAGAATGCGGATTACTTTGCACTCTTAAATTATTCTCCAATTGATATGTTATTGCCAAGCAAGCTGGGTGCAAGCTTCGGATGGAATTCTGATGTCTCAAAGACCTATGAACTAGAATATCTGCACAGTGGAATTTCAGCCTCTTGGCTTTTAGCTGATTTTGGCAGTATGTCGGACGATCGCATTTCGATCATGGCAAGATCCTATGCCTCACGAAATAGTTTTCAATTCAGTTACGGTCTAACTTACTTTGATTTCTCTTTGCATGTCGGGGATCAACTTTTGAGCCGCCTGACATCTGCAACCTATCCATCAATTGATTTGGTACAAATTCAATCACTGGGTTTTAATCTGGGACTCGGCAATAGATGGACATTTCAACATGATATCACCTTTGGCATCGATTGGATTTCGTGGGCCCAACCTTTGTATACGTTAAGTCGCAAGGCTGCATTTCTTGATGTGGCGACTAATTCACAAGACCGTGATCTGCTTGATCGGGCCATGAAGCTGATTTCCTATCTGCCGCGATTTTCATTTCTCAAGCTTCAACTAGGAATTCTGTTTTAGGGCAATACTGAACCGGTTACCAGTGAAACTTCGAAACCTTCTTTGATGCCGACTAGCCCAGTTCCTGCAAAAAATAAAAAAGCGAACAAATAAATGTTTTTTATTTAAGTAAGAGCGAGTTTATCAACGCTCGCTCTTACGTTCTCTCGATCAAAGTACAAAATTATTTAGGAGATGGATTCATTCGGTCGCGAATCGTGTTGGCTAGAAGCACATCGACCAATGTTCCACCACCAGTCCCAGATCCTGAGGCGACAATATCAGGCACCAACTTCACTCCAGACTTCGCGAGCGATTCCGCGACCTGAACAATCGCATAGTTGTTGGATTCCATCGAAGCAATCTTCAGCTTAATCACTGAGGCCTCAGCTTCACCAATCGCTTTGGTCTTAGCGGCTTCAGCTTCACCCACAGATCGCAAAACAGTGGCGTCAGCCTCTGCATTGATCTTTTTAGATTGAGCCTGACCTTCGGCAGATTTGACTGTCGCTTTGGCACTGAACTCAGCGATGGCGACTTGTCTTTCGGCATCCACCACTTTTGCTTGAGTTGCGGCCAGAGCTGTTGCTTGTTCCAACTCTTGTTTCACGACTTGAGCTTCTCTTTGGGTATTGTAGGTGACCCGCTCTTGCTCGGCAATTTTGCGATCAGTTAGAGTTTTCATCAGCTCATCTGGAGGAACAATATCGCCAATCAGTGTGTCGACGGCTCCGACATTGTACTCTTTCAATGCTGTTGAAATTGCAAGCCGAGCCTGCTCTTGCCTTTGAGACCTGTTCTTCAAGAAATCTATAATGTCTGATCCTTGAGCCGCATTTCGAAAATAGTTGCCAATGGTCGGTTCAAGAACTTGAGTGACCAAGGCCGAGAGGCCGCCGAATCTCGCGATCACTTTGGGAGCGTCATTGCGCGGAATATGAATGATCTGCGAAACATCTAAATTAAATTTAAAACCATCGGCTGAGCGCACGGTGATGGTCGAAAGCTTTTCATCAAGTTTGTGCGCCTCTGATTTTCCAGTGGCCCAATTGAGAACCACATTGGCTGTAGGAACACAACTGACTTTGTGGGTATGCGGATTGAGTGGGTATCGACCCGGATCAAGTGGGTCTACCCAAACACCTTTCTCACCACGGCTGACGAGATTGCCATGGCGAAACGATTCGCCTGTGACATCTCGACCTTCTTTGCCAACGAATGCGATGACCACACCGACATTTGCAATTGGAACTTCCGTCATTTCAACAATTTCAATTGTTGCAAATCGGGGGTTGATAAAATATCGACCAGACAAAAGAACTTGCTCTTGCAATCCCTTGTAGCCTCCACCATCACAAAATTCCTGAGGATTTTGAAACATATTGTGACCCTGCACGAGTGGACCTGCAATTTCGCCAGCAGGAAGTGCGGCACCTTCTCTGGTGGTTACAATACCGACCTTGTTGTCGGGAATATCGACTACTTCAGAAGTTTGAACTTCAAAAAGAAGCGGATTGATTCGGTAGGTACCCGGAGCAATGATCGACATCTGTGGTCCACGTTCTCCACCGTTGTTAAAGAATGCACTTGCATCTTGAAAAGAGTTGCAGTTGACTTGCCTAGCAATGATTCGACCATTGGTGATAGGTTGGCCGTCGCGCGCCTCCACAACACCAATTTTACCTTGGGGAATCGACACCACACTGGCCAATTCCACTGTAAACAAAAGAGGATTAATTCGGTAAGTTCCGGGAGCAATCACATTCATTTGTGGTCCGCGCTCTCCACCGTTTTGCAAGAAGGCACGTGCATCTTGAAAGTTATCGCATTCGACGTGACGAGCGATAATTCGCCCACTCGCAAGCGACTGTCCATCACAAGCTTCAACAATTCCCACTTGATCGGGAGGAACAACAAAAAATTTCACCTTTTCGACCGTGTACTGCCATGGCCAAAGTGCAAAATGAATTCCAGGAGGAAGTGTGTCGGCTTGGTAACCAGCCTCACCGTTGAGGGCGATGATACGGCCATCCGGAAGAGTCTTTTGCGAGCCAAAGAGGACGAATTTTTTCGTGACAATACCGAGGCTATCATCAGGGATAATGATGACGCCAAAGAGCCAGAGTAGCCAGCGAAACCCACTCGCCAAGAGTACAACCACAAGCAATATTCCCGCGATCCAGAGCAAATAACCGTTTTCCATTTTTTCCTTTCTTGAAAAAATATATTTTGTTTGGAGAGATCCTAGTTTCATACAACTGCTTCAGGAGTTGAAGCGAAATCGGATGCTGCAATGTGAGCGTGCTGTGCGCAAGTCGTGCCTAAGATCAATGGGATTCAGTGTCGAACACTCATTCGAGTTCTACGAGTTTTAAGAGAGATGAGTGAACATAAGATCATTAAAAATGACACGTCTCGCATCTTGCCGCGCACAGTGTTGACATCTTCATGGGTCATTGCACTGGGGGAAAAATCATAAGCTTTGATGAGAAGAGCGTTCATTTGCGCTCAGGAAAAGGTGTCTACAACTTTCAAAAGTCTGATTTGAACTTTCCATCCTATCAAGTGGGCAATGAAATTCAATTGCCTATGACGAGACTCCAGCTCAACGAACTCAAATCGATTCAAGCAAAATAGCGGGCCTACCTGGCTGGGTTGGTAAGTCGAAGTTAAAGCTCGATCCGATCTTTGATAATTCCATCTCGATAAGACGAGGCAATTTGATCTTCATGAACTAAGTCTACCTTGTAAGGTAACCGTGATTCCTCGATGTCTTCTGCGATTTTCGAAAGATATCCGGAAGGGAAGGGAGTGTTGGGGCTTGAATAGAGAAGATCAACATCAGAAAATTTCTGCTGGGTTCCTCTTGCGCGAGATCCAAAAATCCAAACGCGACAGCCCCAGGATTTTAAAGGTTCGATTACATTTTGAGACAAAATAGAATATTCCTCGGAAGTCATACCTGAGATCATTTGTTTTTGAGGTTGGCTAAAAGTTGTTGTGCTTCTGGAAAAAATGCGGTCGCTATTTTTATGACTTCAACAGCAATGTCTTCGTCATAGGCGTGAGAGGTCTTATTTCTTCCCTCAATAAAATCAAACCATAAATTTGGATCGGAAATCAATTGATTCTGTGCCATCTCACGAACGACAGGTTTTGCGGCGGTTGATTTTGATCCAAGAACTTTGGCTGAGACTTTCCATGCGATTTCAATCGAGTACTCAAAACGTTGAATTGCAGCATCTCGAACGAACTTGTAAAAAGCCGAACTTTGAGAGTGTTGTTCCCTATTTAACTCATTCAGTGCCTCCTGAAGAGACAGCAAAGCTTTTTCAAACTCAACAATACTAACACTCATTGATCACCTTCTTTGATACGAAGAACTTTTCGACAGGGGCCTCTCTATTCGCAAGATTACTGATGAAACTGTTCAAGCCGCAATAATTCACGGTAAACAGCAAACGCGATTTTGTCAAAGGCCATGACAGGCTAGCGGCAGCGACAGGCGCTCACAAATTATTTTTCGTGATGGGTTCCAACACGCAAAACCATTTGAATATCTGCAATCGATTGGCCGTTGATTCGAAACAGATCTTCGGTCGTACCGATTTGTTTGAACCCCAGAGATTCATAGAGAGACACGGCGGGTGTATTGTGAGCGAAGACATAGAGTTCGATCCAATCAATGCCGGCTTGGGCCCTCGCCCAAGTGATGGCCGTGTCGGCTAACTTTCTGCCCCAGCCTTGACCGCGTGCCTCACGCTCAAGGCCCATTCCAAAAACAGCGCGATGGAGTGAAGCCTTAAGGCTACCAGATTTTAGGTCTGCGTGGCCCACAATGCGATCCTCTTTTTCAACGATCCAAACGGCTTCCCACCCAACTTGATCAAGTGGCTTCGACCACTTGACTTTGAGTTTTTCAACGAACTCGTTTTTGTTCCACTCCGCGTGATCGCTTGTTGGGTGAAAGATAATATCGCCATTGCCAGACTCACCAAAGTGTCTTTGCAGGTGTTCAAAAAACCGAGCTTCATCTCCCGGCTGTGTACGTCGAAGTTTCATTCTCGTCTCACTTCTGTTGTTATCGATCAATTTAACAACAAGTCTGTCATCGGATCAACCTTAAGCTTCCGCCGAAAGACTCTAGGCCGTCCTCCACAAATCACTTTACGAAGCGTCATTGTAATCCTCGTTCAATAAACAATATTTGATTATTGAAATAGAAAAAGATCTAAGATCTTGACCTTCAAACTTCACGCTATACTCTATTAACTCAGTGGAGGTGTGAATGAAATTTTTGATACTTGTTCTTTCGACATTGTGCCTGCCAATGAGTGCGCTTTCTCAAGTCAATCCCGCGGCGGAGGCCAGCAATCAGTTCGCCTTTGACATGTACAAGGTGAACGCAAAGAACTCAGACAACTTATTTTTCTCTCCACTGAGTCTTGAAGCGGCGCTGGCGATGACAGCGGCCGGTGCACAAAACGAAACTTTAAATCAAATGACCAAGACCTTGCATTTGCCTCCGAATTACCACCCAGAGTTTCGAACTTTGCTCGGGCAATTGAAGGGCGGTAGACACTTTCAATTGTTCATTGCCAATCGAATCTGGGGAAGTCTTGGGACTGAATACTATCCCTCATTTCTTAATTTACTTCAGGAAAATTACGGTGCCGGCTTATCGGGGCTTGATTTCAAAACGCAACCTGAACCGTCTCGTTTAAAAATCAATGAGTGGGTTCAGCAGCAAACGAAAGATAAGATCAAAGACCTCTTGCCCCAAAAATCTATCACCGCGGAAACGGATCTTGTTTTGACCAATGCAATCTATTTTAAGGGCAAATGGGCAGAGCCGTTCAAAAAAGATCTCACGAAAGAAGACAGTTTTTTCGTAGCAGCAACACAAAGAAAGTCGATTCCGTTTATGCATCTCACCTCGCATTTTCGCTATGCTGAAAATGCCGACATGCAATTTCTTGAAATGAATTACCTGGGGAATGAACTCGCGATGGACATTCTGCTTCCCAAAGATGGTGTCGAGTTGTCTTCGATTGAGAAAAAAATAAGTACTTCAGTCCTCGAAGAACTGATTGGCAAAAGTTCATTTGAAGAGGTTCAAGTGTCGATACCGAAATTTAAAACTGAATCATCAATGAGTTTGAAAGAGACTTTAACGGCAATGGGCATGCCTTTGGCTTTTGACGAGGAAAAAGCTAACTTTCATGGAATGCGAAAAATTCTTCCAGGTAAAAATCTCTATATTTCTAAAGTCATGCACAAGGCCTTTGTTGATGTTGATGAAGAGGGAACTGAGGCGGCTGCCGCAACAGCGGTTGTGATGGGGATTGGGACTGGTCGGCCGTCACGACTTCAGCCAAAAATCTTTAAAGCAAATCGACCTTTTATATTTTTAATTCGCCACTTGAGCTCTGGAGCCATTCTTTTTATGGGCCGCTATACCCAGCCTTAAACTCTAGATCTCTACCATTGAGGCTTCGACGTTTTGGCGATAGCTCTTCGCTAGGTTTTTGTTGTTTACGAGATCGATTTTGTATGGAAACTGAGACTCTTCGAAAAAAATGAGAAGACTCGAGATAAACGTGGAGTCGATCGGGTGGTGTTCATTTTCAATAATCAACAAATCAATATCAGAAAATCTGTGGTGCTTGGTGTGGACTCTCGAACCAAAAACAAAAATCTTCGCCTTCCGTGCTTTCAAAGGTTGTATAAGGTGTTGGTCCAAAAAAGAATATTCTGAATCGGTTAAGCCAAATTTCACGTCAAGATATCCTCAATTTTTTGACAAAGATCCTCGAAGTAGGGGATTGATTTTTGTGTGATAGCGTAGACCTCTTTGGCAACGTCTTCGTCATAAGTGTGAGAAGTTTTATTTCTAGCGGTGAGCAGCTCAAACCAAGTGTCAGTCTCATCGATGAGATTGTTTCTAGCCATGTCCCGGATTGCCGTGTTCGGAGATTTGAGTTCAAGACCGAGAGCTTTAACTGCAGTTTTCCACGAGAGTTCCACGCAAAACTCGAACCTTTGAATGCATGAGTCTCGCAGAGCTTTTTGCAGCTCGACTGCTTGTGGTTGACCATTCCGAGCTTCGTCTAAAAGCCTTGAGGATGTCTTTAAAGACGCAATTACATTTTTTAACTCTTGGGTGGATAGAGAGGTTGATTTCAACTGAAGGCTCCCGGAGAAAAATTGGATCAGGTTCTGGACCATCCGTGATCTGATTGAATTTCATTCCCAGAACCGATAACCACATCCTATGGCAAATGCCCCGACTTAGACAACTTTTACCGTGATTCTAGTTTTAATTCTGCTTAATGGCTCCAAATGGCGACGACAAGACTTTTGCTCAACTAATTCAAATCGACTCAAGAAAATCATGCGCAGATCCTTGACCTAGATTACCTCTTAGGGGGCCTGATATTTTCGGCCCTTTTTTTCGCCGCTCATTTTTAATTTTTTTTCCTTCACTAGATTTTCGATGTCCCGTTCTAAAGTTCGACGAGGGGTCTCTGGTAAAAGTGCGACAATGTTTTTCATTTGAAAACCAGATTGGCTCTCGGCAAACTTCATAATTTTTTTTGCGCGAGTCTCGGGGCTAAGTTTTTTTGGTTTCTCAAAAAGCTGATGCGCCTCTTGAACCACCTCTTTGGTCGCTGTTGCAAAACACTCGATCATAAATTCCAGCATCGGTTGGGTACTCTGAAGGGCTTTGCATTGTTTGATAGCAGCATAGTAACGCCCACGATTTCTCATTACGATCGCTTCAATAGGAATGTAACGAGCGATGTTTTCACCGCCCAGCAAGAGCAAGATCTGCTGAAAAAGTCTGACGGTTCGTCCATTCCCCTCGGCGAAAGGCTGGATGGCGACAGCCAAATAGTGAAATGCAAAGGCTTTGGCAAACGGATTGGACTCTTCGTTGTCTTTAAGCCATGCCCATAGATCTTCCATTAAAAATGGAACTTGTTTCGGATCGGGACACACTTCGACCTCGGAGGCAGTGGCTTGGTCAACAATTGAAGCTGGAATCGTACGAAAGCGACCATGCTGGTTTTTTTGAACCAATTCGTCAGTAACCAATTTTTGTAAATCACAAAAGTCGCGAATGCTGGGCATTTTTTTTTCCGCAGCCAACTTTTCTGCAAAATTGAGTGCATTTTGATAATTTAAAATTTCTTTGGCCGCTCGGTTTTTCGGCTTCATCTGAGACGTTTCCAATAATGTCGCGACTGTCTCTTCGTCGAGTTTATTTCCCTCGATTTGATTCGAATAAGTGATGGCTTTGATTTGTGCTTGTTGCTGAAGTTGAGATTCGAGAGGAGTTGCTAGCATTTCATCCAGCAAAGGTTTGCTCTCGGCAATTTGCATGAGGCTTTGTACAAAGCCATCAGTGAGTTTTATTTTAAACGGAATTTTACATTGTTTTAAATAGGAATAACGACTCATTCGCCCATTATCCGCCATATTTCCGCCACAGGCAAGATGGCGGAAATATAACCGCCAAATATCCGCCATTGATGATGTGGCGGATATTTTAAATTTATAAGTAAAACCAGCATGTTATGTGTGTTTAAAGGATATTTTAGTCTATCAGCCAGAGATTAGAGAGCACCGATAACGGTGGCCTACGACAAATGAACTGCTTTAGGCAACTTTGAACTTCAAATTTGGTTTAATGATGTGCAAAAGCTTAAGCAGTTTATCAATAGTGAAGCGACCGTGGTGGTAATGCACAATTTCGCTGACCCTTGACTCGCTGACCCCAAGAATTTCTGCCAACTCCCGCTGAGTCACATTCTTTTCTTGGCAATAGCGAATAAAATGGGCGCACAACTCATGCTTGGCTCGATCCACAGGACTTGCGTCGCGGGGTAAAATCTTGGTTGGCTTAGATTTACCCAGCTTCTTCTCGATCTCAACCCATTCGCTTTCTGTGGGCCATCCTGGAGGTGGAGTTTTGCTGACTCTGATAAGCGTTGATTTTTTTGCTTTCTTCATTTCGACCTCCTGTAAGCATTTCTCACGCCAATATAACTTTCATCGGGCGGTATCACCCAAATCAGACGATAGGGCTTGCCGCTCCAAACTAGGTCTGTTTCGTAAAACTGATAACCGTCCTCACGAATCATTTGGGGGAGATAATTTTCATAGTTCAATACACCCAACAGCTCCAAAATCAGTTTGTCGTTGATTGATCGGCTATGTTTTTCTTCATAGTGCGTATCAATCCAGACCTCGCTGAACCATGTATCATTGATGAAAAGACTCGCTTCAACGATACGGTACATCAGATACCACCCTACCAAAACTTCCCAAATTTGGCAAGCTATTTGTTCCTATCATAAACCGTCCTTTGAAACAAAATGATGATCTTGGACTCTGTGGTGTTGGGATCATGTAGATCCAGGCCGGCATCCCTTAGATTGAAAATCTAGTTTTCCCTATGTAAATCTGCCCGGTCTTTAGATCGCTCCAGTCGCCCATGATTATGAATCGGGCAGGTTCAATACACATGCCGAGCCTAGCTGTGACATTGCAAAGGTGGCCGTCCAAAACCCATCAGAAATGTCCGCAACACTTCCGCTTGTCGTTTTAATCAATGTGAATATCTTGTGGAGCTGGTACTTGGGCTGACTCTGTGTGTATCGAATAGCATTCGTTATCTTGCTAGCATTTTAGAATGCGAAATCTAATTCTAGCTTCTGTTTTATTTTTTTTCCCAACCCTTGGGATGGGCAGGGATCTCCCTGCGAAAGACTTCTATCGGCTGGAGGAGTGTCGTCGAGTGATTGACCTAGTTGGAGAGAAATATTGGCCGGGTGTTGTAGGGTTTCAAGGTCCTTGGGTTTATCCTGTTGAAGGCGGACAGTTTGTTTTTAATTATTCTAAAGACCTTTCGGGCTATGAAACTGTTCGTAATGATCAGTACAAATCAGAGAAATTAAAATTAAACCGGGTTCAGTGGCTTTCGAAATCACAATTGACATTGGATGGAGTTGATCAGAGTTCGGAACCTGTTTTCGTATTCAATTCTGTTTCGACAGACCCAAAAGCCATCGATTATAAAAATCCAATTTTGTACGCGTCTTCTTTCGAGGTCGTTGGAAAAACAATACCTTTTACTGACACGGAAGATTGGATGTCTTTGATTTTGCACGAAGCTTTTCATCAATTTCAATTTTCAAATTCTCAAGTGTTCGAACAATACAAAAAGTTGAAAGATGATGGTGTATATTTAGATAGTTCTCAGCTAGCTCTGATTTACGAAAAGCAAAGTTGGTTCAGGCAGATGCTTTTAGATGAGAACGTGATCCTGCTTAAGGCTCGAGCTGAAGCTAAGCTCTTGAACAAAAGAAAGATTCTCTCAGAATTTTTTAAGATGAGAGAAATGCGTCGAGAGCGTTACAAAAAAGAAACAGGGAAGAGTCTGGCGCAAGCAGAGGCTATGTGGGAGATGCTCGAAGGTGGCGCTCGATATTTTGAATACGGAACTTTTCGCATATTGCAGACAGCATCCATCAATCAAAAATTGGCCGAGGTTGATTCGAACTATGGTTCAAATAAGAGATATCGTAAAACATTTTCGACAGAAATGATGGAAGATCTAGGAAAAGACAAGAAGCGGACAAGGTATTTTTATACGACAGGATTCAACCTATATATGCTCCTAGAGCAAGCGGATCCGCAGTTCTCAAAATCACTATTCGACAAAGCTCCGTATTACGCAGAATCAATATTGAAAGCTCTGTAAGCTCTCCAGCAGCTAATATCGAAAACGACAAAGATTTGTAAGTTCGATTGTGAAATTTAAAGAATCATAAAAATAAAAAAAAGCGCATGTGAAGCGGCTTGATCAACTAGCAACTGACATAGCAGCCGGAGACCACGAAATGGTGGCTCTAATCTTGCTTTGAATTACGGCTGAGATTCTAGATGGAAACTAAAGGATTTTGAGGAAGCAAAAAATGGCTCAGGGTCATGTATCAGGAACAATTATGGGCTTATTTTTGATGGCAATCCTCTCGCCAGCAAAGCAACAAGGCGCTCGTGTGGTGTACCTGGGATTCGGAGCGCTTCACGCTCATGGAGTTATTGAGCAGCTCCGCCAGTATTCAGTGAGCTATATTGTTTTTTCCCCGAATTTCTAAATACTAAACAAATTTAATTTGACCGTAGATCCCAATCCATCCACACAGATAGGCAACAGATAAGCAATGGAAGTACGTCGCCTTTTTCCAACCATCCCTTACAACGGAAATTCGCGTAGTGATGAATCCTCTCGAGTAAAAAAATGCACTACTGATTATTGAGCATTCAAAAATGGGAAGGCGGCCGCACTAGATTGCGAAATATCTCAACGAGCAAGAAATCAAACCGAGGCGAGGCAAGAAGTGGTTCGCACCAACCGTGACTGACATTATTCATCGTCAACGACAAGAAGGCTGTCGTTAGATCGCGAGAGCAAGTGCGACATATGCTCTCTTGTTGACCAAACATGATCGTCATCTTACTTTGATTTCAACTTGCCTCCAGCGGTAGCTAATAAACCGCTCTTAATGCAAACAAATACAATTGAAACGAAGATGCTCGACTTGCAGGTCGTGCAGACGGTTTTGGATTTCTGGGATCCTTATAGTGCTTCGATTTACAGAGCATCTACTTTGAATCAGATCGACGAGTACGACAGTTACTCCTTTCCCATTTTAGATTTGCTTAGAACTGGATCTTCTCATGCCGATCTCTTTCGATTTCTAAATCAAACGCAGCTCACGCGTGGCGCTTTGAGTGCCGACGAAAATGAATCAATAAATAGATTTTTCGCCTGGGCCTTTCTGCAAACTTGGCAAAGAAATCAATCTAGAGAAACGAATATTCGCCGGCTTCACATTGACTCTGTTCAATTGCCTGAAGGGGAATATCGATTTATGCCACGCCTCGAGCTTATCCAGCAGTACCTTCAGCAATGGGACCCGCTCGAAGCTTCAAAGCATTGGTTATATGGCGCGGATACTTTGCATCGTTATGATCAACCGAGCATTGTACTTGATGAAGCCGTTCAGCGTGGAAATCTTGAAGAAGTATGTCTTGCTCTAGAGGTTGCCTGTTTGGCGGAAGGTGATGGAGTTGCCTTTGCGCTTGAAAACTATTCGTTAGAGAAAAGAACGTTACAAGAGCATTATCATTCGCATTTAGTTGAAAGATCCAAACGGCATCAAGATCGCGCGGAATTTTTAATTAAGCTCTTGGGCGATCCGAATCGAGTTGTTCGACGCAGGACTCAGTCGCGGAAAAGAGAGGGATGAGGATCTTCCGCTTGTCGTTTTAATCAATGTGAATATCTTGTGGGGCTGGTACTTGGGCTGACTCTCAACTGGCGAGGGCCTTGTAGAGCCAAATGACCGTAGGAATCAAGTGATTTTAAAGCGCTTTTAAGAGAATATTTCGTTTGCAGGTTCACTATTTGAAAGTCTGATTTAAGATGAATGGAACATCTTCGCTTTCGAAAGACCTATAGTATTGAACTTTTCCACTGCCTTTTGAGAGTTTGTTTAAATTCGCAATCACTCCCTGGGAATGAGCGTCTCCAACGATTACATTGAGCGATTTGCTCGAATCAGCGTTTGAACACAACCAGGCAGCAATCGTTTTTGCGAAATCTTCGTTTCTCCAGTCAATCATGATCTTATGAAATTCCGATTCTGTAAAATTTTGTTTTGTAAAGTCGTGTTCAGGCAAATGATTTTTTATTTCTGGCGTAACAATCTTGATTATTTCTTGATATAAATCCCGCACAAAGCTGAAGTATTGTTGAAGTGGAGCTTTCCGTATGGCTTGTCCTAACTCTTCCATCCACTCCATTGTATATCGAGTTTTGCCGTTAAATTTTTGATTCTCAGAAACTTTTTTATAGGCGTCTATGCATAGCTGGCAAGATACGATTGCATTTCTGCTCACTCTATTGAGGGCAGCCTTGAACACTGGATTACTCGAAATATTCACTCCGATCGCAACACTAGTTGATGAAGACATTTTACCGTCTTTAATTTCATCTTTTAAGTTGTTGAACATAGTATTTGCCGCCATGATAGCTTTAGGAATAAAGGAATCGATCCCATCTATATTTGGCGAAATATACCGAGTGGCCAAATATTCCGAATTCTTTGCTGTCCAGGGAAAGGTTGCAGTGGAGCCTCCCGCAGTTCCGGTATCTGGAATGACCTCAATCAAAAGATGAATTTTACCAGCGACAGCCCTATCGATCATCAGCTTTTTAACTCTCTCGCTGTCATCGGAGGACCAATGACGCTCACCAATCAGCATAACTTTTGGATACTGTTTCAAATTCGAGAGATCACATGAAAGTTCAGGTGGTGAATAAATTTTGGCTTCGATGGCACACACCAACGACTGATAGTTTTTCAGATCAATTGGCTTTGGAGATTTGTCGTCACAGTTGGAACTCGCGTTCACTAAGCAAGAGGAAAGCAGAATGATTAAGAAAGAAATTTCCCAAACAGGCATTACTTGATTGTAGGTCTTTACTTTTTTTATGTGAATCAAAACTTCGTCTTCTAGATAAACTCAAAACTGGTTCGAGAGAAGACGCCTGGATATCTTGTAAGTTATTGATTTTATTTAATAAAAATTGGATGGGTTGACGCCCCATGCGCAACCCATCGAAATGATTCGGATCTTCATTTCTGCAGTTACCAAAAGTTACCATCAATTTTCTTCAGGTCAAGATTATCGTTTGAGCTGATACACGTTCCCTTCGGCTTTTTGGTCTTCGGGGACAGTGACACCGAGATCCTCAGTCGCTCCCTCAATATCCTTCCCACAGAGCCTTAAATAGCCTTGTGTGGTCTTAAGGGACGAGTGACCAACGATAGCCATAACCTTTGAAAGAGCGACCCCATTATTTAGCATCTGCGTAATAAATGTGGCCCTTAGATCATGAAACTTGATGGAACTGATGCCGATTCCCTTACAGAAGTCTCTTGTTATTTGACCGAGGTGTCCTTGGTCCCATTCCCATAAGCGGGGTAGTACAAATTCGGCTCCTCCGGCCTTTAGCTTGAGTTCCTGTAAGAACTTTCGACATTCCTTAGAGATGGGATAAACACGGTTTTTGGCGGTCTTTGTTGGACCCTCGCCGTTGTACCGAGTCCATGCTTTTGAGATATTGATGAATCCCGTTACAAAATCCACATCTATCCAGCGTAGGGCATGAAGTTCGCCCGAACGCATCCCCGTTAGCAGTGCAAGTGTCCAATGGGGATAAAACTTGTGGTTGATAGATTTGGCTTCACGAAGAAAAATCTCAATCTCATTTTTGTTAAGCACAGACTGGTTGGCATCCGCGATTTTAACTTTGATACCGACGGCAGGATTTCTGGTTAGAATTCCTTCTTCGATAGCGAGATTAAAAATGCGTTTGATGATTTTAATTATTCCCTTGCGAGTCTGGCTAGAAACGCCAGAGACGTGTTCAAAAATTAAATTATGAACTTCACCAGGGGTAATCTCATCAATGAAGCGGTCTTTCCAAACTGGCGTTACCCACTTCTCAATATTGAACTTGTAGTTCATATAAGTCGAATTGCGGTATTCGTTCTTATACCTCTTGAGAAAATGTTCGACCCAGTTGGCCCAAGGCACTTTGTCCTTGTGACCTTCGAGTGAGGTTTTTAGTTCAAACTCCACTCTTTTGGCTTCGCGTTCGGACGCAATTCCCATCCGTCTTAAGCCAACCTGTTTGCCAGAACTATCTCTAACTTTTACGAATACTTCATACGATAGTTTGCCATCCTTTACCTTTTTTGAAATTGCCACAGCTATTCCTTTCTGTGGAACAGCATGGAAATTTCGGAAATTCGGAATCTGAGACTTCGGCCAAAGCGATAACAAGGAATGAGTCCTCTGCACACTTTGATCCGCAACGCATTTTCCGAGATCCCCAAAAATTGGGCGGCAACTCTCGTAGATACATACTCACGCACTATTTTGTTTTCAAAGAACTTCGAGCTTTCATCCAGCTCGTTAACTTTCATTTTATAGGATAACTCCCTTGGTTATTCAAGAATAATTAGGTTGAAGGCTAATTATTCTTGATGTTATTGTTTTGTTCGTAATGAAGAAAATAGCGGCATCTAAAAAGGAACTTGATGAATATGAGATAGTCTTTCGTGCTTTGGCCCATGTCTCACGGCGGCATATTATCGTATGCCTAAGCCAAAAGGACGGTCCTATGCTTGGAGGCGAAATCGCTGACCAACTTTCCTGTTCCTGGCCGACAACAACAGGGCATTTGCAAACATTGGAAAAAGCCGGGCTTGTTACTGTCAAAAAGCAGGGCCGTGAACAACTCTACAACTTAAATTTTGATCGTCTGAATGTACTTCAGAATTGGATCAATTTTTTAAATAAAGGACCCAAATGATAACAAATGAAGATCTTAAAAAAGTTGAAGGATTAATTGAAGACTTCAAACCAAAAATTTCTTTTTTCGAAAGAGAAATTTTAATCCCTGCTGTAAATGGCAGATTGGAATATTTGGTATCTATTTTCGTTGAGTTCCAAAAAATTTGTAAAGAAAAAGATGTCGCCACTCATATTGATGCTGCCCTTCGGACAATCGTAAATCCGAATAAATTGGATGTTAAGTTGCCAGAACCCAAGGTCGGCGAACAGTATCTTTCGATCATTCACAAAATGCTTCAGGATGAGTATATCGACCCAATCGGTAAACTTATGACGAAGTATCCCATCCGGGACATTGCAAAAGATATTGAGTCGCTTACAAATTATTTGAATGACGTTAGCAACGTACTTATCTCCATTCCGGCGACCAAAGATAAACTGTTTCAATATTCTCTTAGGTCTTTTCCGAATATTAAGGAGATTAAGTCGGGAAAAGTTGTATTAGGACCGCCAAGCGAAATCTCGTTGGTTCTGATGCCTTTTCAAACTCGCCTTGAGGAGCTGGTGAATGTTGCACAAACAACCATCGACTCAATCAGGGGTTGGGCCGAGCAAATGCGGGATCAAAAGAAAAAACACGTTGAGGCTATAATAAATCTTTGCCAAGTAAAAGCTGCGGAAGAACAAGCAAATGCCTCAAAAGAAGATTTGCTTTCCGCCCAGGAGCAAACAAAGGCCGCGAAAGAAAGTGTAGAGGCAGCAAAGCAGTCTGTTATTGTCGCTAAAAAGAATCTTTGGATTCAGGTTGCTGTGATTGTTTTCACCGTTGGAACAGTAATCGTTAGTCAGAGGGTCAATTTATTGCTCGAACGAATTGAACTTGAGAAGGCACTGAATGAAAAGTCATCAAGCCTTGCTGCTTCCTCAGAAAAAATAGACGAGGGTCTCAAAAGAGAATCTTTATGCGACGAAAAAGTTTTGGCGATACAGTCTTCTTTGAAACAATGTGAGAGAGAAAAAAGTCAGAAGAAATAGAGCCACTAATGTAAATTGCGAGCGTAGTGAACGGGATAGGGTTCAGATAAGGTGATATGTGACAAGCCACTTCGCGCCAGATAAAGTTCCTCTCAATTAAAATATTGGCCACCTAATAGCCGCACGGCCAAATAGTACAGGCCAACGGCAATTGTTCCAATGAACTGCGCAGGACCTGAACTCAGCTTTCGAGTCATAAGCTTGTGCATATTCGCCAGAAATAAGTCGTCGGCGTCCTTACGATCCCGAACCGTATTTGGTTTGGCGTAGGTATAGTCGTGAATGTCACAGGCAGGCTTAAGATCAACGCTGAGAATTGAGTTTGGAACCAACCCTGTGGCCCTCGTGGGGCCACAGCCATTGGTAACTTCATATTTTTCGCCATCGCTTAGGTTCCAATAACTTTCAGGAGCCAGTAGGCCCCGAATCTCCGTCAGCTTTTCGCTCAGGACTTCCTTTCGTATTTTTTATTTTGGTTCGTATTTCTAAAAGGGCGGCTTCAACCTTTTCCACCGAGTCGAGATCCTTCAGTTGCATACGAATGTAGGCTTTGGGGTTGAAGTGACTGTCAGCAAGTTTTGATTTCGTCTGGCTGAAACTTTTTTTGAAAAAATAAATGAGCGCCCATCCGGCCAAACTCGAAGGCGTCACAGATGCCTCGGGATTTTCTTGTTTCACCTGGGCCAGCATTTCGGTAACGGCGTCTTTGGCTTCACCCTCCAAGGTAAGTCTCAAAGACATTATTTTTTCTGATCCTTGGCGGTTATCCCAAGATTCTGTGAGTCAGAGAATTTGAGTCAGGTGGCGTTAG
>CAYONZ010000012.1:0-75738 GCA_964405465.1 uncultured Bdellovibrionales bacterium
GGCCCCAACTTAAGGCAACTGCCCCTTTCGGTACGATTTCCTATGATTCAATTCGGACTTTGGAAAGGTGATCTTTCATGGCCCGAGTCTTGATAAGACTAGCCTCGTGGAGGCGAAAAAGATGCCTAGATTGCTGCAAATGCTTTTGATCACAGTAGTTGGGTCAGGAACTGTCTTTGCGTCTAATAGTTTGGCGACGCCCAAGTCCGTCTATTCAACTGTGCAAAAGGCGCATAGCCTTCCTTCGGAAGGTGGCGAAGGGTCAGGAACAGGAGATGGCACTGGAGGAGGCAATGACCTTTGCAAGGAGCCGATATCGTCGCACATAGTAAGCGACATCACCAAACTTGCGGCTTATCAAAAATTTCTTCGCCCTATTTCTGAGAACCTATCAAAAGAAATTTCCAACGCCGAATCAACTAAAAAACAAAAAAGCTCTGAGACAGAAGCACGTCCAGAGCTCTTCGTGCAGCTGGCAAGTACACGCAGTTGGTATATTGCTCCTTGTTTGAAGCTTGCTCCGCTTTCTCCAGATAATTTGGGTGTTCCTACGGACCAATCTTCAATTGGTGAGCAACCAGCGGCCCAAGATGAAAAAACTGTTTGGATAAGAAAAGAAACCTTTCAAAAGAATTCAATGAAACAACAAGCTGAACGCATTTTACAGGAGCTTATCGAGATTCTTTATGCCTATAAGTTTCAATCAATGCAGCGATATTGCGCTTTTTCTTCTATAAGAGATCGAAAACAATGTTTGGTGTCCTTTCAGTCAGAACAAGATCAAGCTTCGCTTCATGTCCTCCGCTCTGAGCAATTGGCAGGGGGCAAAAGAAAACTGAATGCGCGAGATTACCAGAATATTCGGGCTGTAGTTGCTGCGCTTTTGGCGAAAGGCACACAGATGAGTTTGCGAGAATTCAGGGAGTTGCTTGGTCAGTACGATTTTGACTCTCGCGTGTTTGGACGTGGGGATGAGATTGACAGTGCCGAGGATCTCACTGTTTCTCAGAGTTCATACTTTGGAGCACTACAGACTCTAGGTGAGCGTGGCGTAGCAAAGATGCCTTGTATTTATGCGGGTCAAAGCGAGACGTATCACTGTTCTATGAAAGTTGAACGTGGAATATCTGTTGCGACCGGAGCAAGCCAGGTCGAGCTGGTTCGCTACACCTTAAGTGTATTGGAATCCAAAGAGCAATGGGTCATTCACCAGCCTCTTTATCACAACAATATTTCATTGAGTCTCGCCTTTCGGAGAGTGGGATCTTTCGACGGAGAGCTTTACTCGGAGGGACATCTTGCTACGGCATTCACTGTTCGACCGAAACTTGGCGATGAATTTGGACAACTCCAACTCTTTGTCAACGCCGGGGAAGTCTATGATCGAAAGAGCAACGTCATTGATTTTGCTGGAGGAATTTTTTCAAATCTATTTGTTAGCGAGATAAATAGCTGGGACGGAAGAGGGATTGCTGCGCCAGCGGGTTCTCCTCGAGATCGATTTGTTATATTTGCAGTTAACGAAAAGGAATTGAAGCGAGTTGCTCGTCGCGCCTTTCGCCTTCCACTTCGACAGCATTGGTGGACATTGTTTGAGCCAACCAAAAATTTTCAGAAATAGGGAATGAATGAGTTTTAAAAATCTCTTCGATATCTTTAGTAGTCCACAGTTTCAATCTCGATTGGGTTTGATTTGTACCATGGTATCGGTCATGGTGGCGATGGCAGTGGTGACACAGGTGTCACGGCCATCGCTCATGATTTCGCCAAGATGGATTTCAAAAATCGAAATTCATAATCAACCTCATTTCAATCGAGTGGATTCAAATCTTTCGAGTTTTGGGCAACAAACTAATTCTCAATTCCAAGGCGACCCCCAAGACCATATAGAACTTGAACTTCAATTTTTGGGGGCCCAGATCGACAGGGTTTCTCGGGTGCTTGAAGGGTTTCGAAAAATTCAACGACCTAGTAAGTTGACTATTGATCGACATAATCAGGAGTTGTTTAGTGTTGTCCCTACCGAAATTGAAATTGGTTCCAAGTTTTTGCAAGATAATCGAGCCATACGCCGTGCGATGATTTTGAATTGGATAACCCAATCTATGAGTGCTGAAGTTTTCAGAATTCCTGTTTTAACGGCGATTCTTGCCGATTATTTTGAAATGGTTATCTCTGGAGCTGATGAGAATGTTGCTTCGTTGAGAGGTCATGGAGGCGAGTCTCAAAGACAATTTTGGATGGATCGCTTGTCTACCTGGGATGTCCTTTGCAAAGAAAAGAAACTCGCATATGAGGAAAGATTTTGGTGCCGGGCCAATCATGGGCAGGCCGTGAGCCCGTTTTCGTTGCAGTCCTATTTTACAGATAGACTCTATGAAAAATATTTGGCGCAACCGATTCTTTCGCGTAGTCAGTTTTTGTTAGATCAATTGGCAAATATTGAAGAGCGAGTGACGTCAACACAATTCGCAAATGTCTCAGGTGATTTTACTGGTTTCTCCGATTTCGTTAAGAAGATGGAAAATATCTTGGAGTTGCCAGTGCCCGAACCAATGGATGTTCGAGCTTTGGTGTTCGGAGAGCAAAATGGTAGTGGGGGAATAGGGCATGTTCGGGTCTTTGCTGTGGGTTCCGACTTTATGGTTCGAAGTCAGAATTTCCAGCTGGCCGTTGACGAATTGCTTGAAATTAAAACTGAGAAATTTGTATGGCAGAGTTGTCAGGCGCCGATTCTGTCTGAGGTCAATCAAGTTCCTGTTCGGTTCACCAAACTTTTGTGGATAAAGGTGTGTAAGCCAGAATCGAGTCCTAGAGTTGATGCCTACATTTCAAGCTCAATTGCCGATTTCGCAAAGGCAAATCCTCAAGTTGAATTTTTCGAAATGAACTGGAGCCTATTAAATGATTACAACAAAGTGACTGGTGGTCATGCTGCAGGGCTATTGAATGCTTTAGGAAAAAGATCTTGGACTTCGCTCCCACTATTCGATCAAAGGATAGCGGGGCTCGAGAGCGCGACTCTAGATCCTCACTCTCGCATGTATCACCTAAAGGCACCGCTTGAAATCATCTCGGCGTTTCGCCTGACACCTCAGTGAGAGTTGGTGATGGACTTAATTTTATTGCCTTCACCAACAAAGACCAAAGTAGGTTTATGGTCCGCAATTTCATGTTTCTCGACTTCAGCAAAAGAGACGATAATGACCACGTCACCTTTGAGAACCATACGCGCCGCCGCTCCATTGAGACAGATTTCACCCGGTTTACCTGGAATAACGTAGGTTGAAAATCTAGCGCCGTTGTTACAATTGTAAATATCAACTTTTTCGAATTCTACTAAACCAGAGGCTTCGATTAATTGCGGACAAATAGAAATAGAACCCTCATAGCTCAGGTCGGCATCGGTTACTGTTGCGCGATGAATTTTACATTTTAACATATTGATTCTCATACATTACCTCTCAATTACTATTCATTTTTAATGCAATATAAAGACCACGAAGAACGAGATCAGGAACAACCTGATCAAAAAGCTGTGCTTTTTCGAACAAACCTGAAAAACCTCCCGTACCAATCACTTTTGGTTTTTCACCAGCAAAAGCCTCTTCGGTAATTTGCTGAGTCAATTCTTTGACCATTCCAATTTGCCCAAAGTAGAGCCCTGACTGAATGCTTTCTATTGTGCCGCGACCAAGTGCTTGTTTCATTTGAACGATTTCAACTGAAGGAAGTTTTGAAGTCTTTTCTTCTAATGCTTCAGCAGATATTCGAAGTCCGGCAAGAATAACGCCGCCAAGGTATTCTTTGTCTTTGTTGATGGCACAAAAAGTAGTGGCCGTTCCAAAGTCGACAACAATAATATTCTGTTCGGGATAGAGATGGGTCACGGCAATGGCATTGGCTATTCTATCTGCTCCAACTTCCAAGGGATTGCGATACTTGATTTTAAGTCCAGTTTTGACGCCGGCTTGGAGAAGAAATGGGTTGATGTTGAAATATTTTACGCAACCACCGCGTAAAGAATAAATTGAATCTGGAACGACAGAACAAACAGCAATTTGTTTTATCAACTTAGGATCGAGATCATTTTCACGTAGAACACTTCGCAAAAATATTCCGACTTCATCACTTGATGCGCGAAATTCAGAAGTTCTTCGAAACTGCATCTTGAGTTTCTCTCCTTCGAAAACTCCACCGTGAATGGTTGTATTGCCAACATCGAGACACATGATCATGTGTGAGCTCCTTTGTTCATTAAAAACAGCGACTCAAGTGTATAAGCGAGCTGTTCTTTGGTGTCTAGTTCTGCCACAAGGCCACTAGGTGAAAAAATACGGGTTCGATGTCTCGATTCAGAAATTTCACTAAGGTCATTTTGAACAACGAAATCTGCGTGTGCATTTTGCAGAACCTCGCTGGCTTTGGATTCTTGCTCATCTTTTGAAGAGTGCTGTGTCAGTTTAAAACCAACCAGAATTAAAGACGGGTTTTTGCTGAGCTGACGAACGTCATTTATTAATTTCGGATTGCGCTTAAGTTTGACTGTTAGTGAATCTGCCTTCGAACTAATCTTGATCCCTTGCCGATCATCGCTTCCATATGCTTTTCCAGTTTCATCAAAGACACCTTCAATCGCATAGTCGCTGACTGCCGCCAAATGAACTAATACATCCCAGTCATTGGCGAGATTCTTGCGTAGCAAGTCTTGTAAGTCACTTGTAGAAACAAATTCTTCGATTGAAATCTGGTCTTGCATAGAACCTTTTTTTAGAATCGGTCGGGCACCATTTCTCGCAGTCAGAAAGCCAACGGTGTGGCCATCTTGAATCCAAGTGTCTGCAAGAAGAGCACCAGTTCGTCCGGTACTAAAATTTGAGATTGAGCGAACGCCGTCAATGGCCTCCTCTGTTCCACCTGAAGTAATCAATATTCTTAGTTTGCGTTTAGTGGAAATCTCTTCAGGTGAATTTGCTGATTGTAGAGGTACTACTCGCTTGTCAATCTCCTGCTGTGAGGAGCTTGAGGTGAGTTTGAAAATTGCCTCAAGTATTTTCTCTGGTTCCAGTAAGCGACCTTCACCGATGTCTCCACAGGCAAGGAACCCTGAGTCGGGAAGCAAAAAGTTTAGGCCCCAGCCTTTGAGTTTTTCAATGGACTGCTGAGTGCTTGGGTGTTTGTACATATTGGTGTTCATGGCAGGCGCGACTAAAAAAGGTTTTTTAAAATCGTAGGCAAGAAATAGTGTCGAAAGAAGATCGTCACCTACTCCTGATGCGATTTTATTCAATGTGTTTGCAGTGGCAGGACATAGTATCACTAGATCGGCCCATTTCATTAGGTGAATATGATCCATGTAAGAGCCGGAGGCGAAGGTATCAATGTGGATTTTTTTTCCGATAAGGCCCTCTAGAGTGGCTTCACCTATAAATTCAAGTGCAGCGCGAGTGACCACGATTTCAATTTCGAATCCTGCTTGTTGAAGACGTGAAATCACATGGGCACTCTTGTAGCAGGCAATAGATCCCGAAATTAGAAAAAGGATTTTTTGAACTTTATTTTTTGACATTGTCAATCAACCTCACATTTCCGAGAAATGCGGCCGCAAAACGACGACCTTGGTGTTCTTCGATGTAATCAACTCGAAAACCTTCACTGTTCAGTTTTTCTGTGATGCTTTGGCAGCTGGAATTCGATACCAAAAGTTCATGAATGAGTTTGGCTTTGGGCGCGAGATCTGGATCAAGCAGGCGATTGCGTGAGCTCATCGCAAGCCCTGATGCTTCACGGACCGTGGCACAGGGAACTATCTCAATAGGCATAAAAAAATCGCGAACCATATCTTGCACAAGAGTCAGTTGTTGGAAATCCTTCTCTCCGAAATAGGCTCGAGCTGGGCGAACGAGGTTAAGAAGTTTCATCACGACAGTCAATACACCATCGAAATGTCCAGGCCGATGTCGACCCTCCATGAGACTGCTATATTCATTTTCTGATACTTTGTAGCGATATCCTACAGGGTAAATCTCATCAAAGGCGGGCGCCAAAATATAATCGACCCCAGCTTCAGAAGCCATTCTGACGTCTTCATCGAAAGTAATCGGATAATTTTTGAGATCATTTGGATTATTGAATTGCGTTGGATTGACAAAAATACTCAATACCACAATATCACACTCACTTCTGGATCGTGTGAGCAGAGATTGGTGTCCGAAATGAAGAGCTCCCATTGTTGGCACAAACCCGACTCTTTGAGATTGCATTGACGTTCGAATAGTTCGCCATTCAGACAATGATCTCACGATTTTCATGAATAGCTCTCTTTACTCGAAGGGAACTCCTTTTCCTTTACAGCTTTGTCGAAATCATTCAGAGCACCTTTAAAAAGATCTGCTCCGTTTAAAAATCTACGAACAAATTTTGGTTTGAAGTCTGTATTGAGGCCAAGCAGGTCTTGAAAGACAAGAACTTGTCCTGAACAATCGGATCCAGCTCCGATGCCGATGGTTGGTATCTGTAAATGGTCAGTAACATACTTTGCCACGTGTGATGGAACGGCTTCTAATACTATGGCAAAACATCCACAGTCTTCTAAAGTTTTAGCTTGTTGCAAAAGCCATTCAGCGGCATTTTGTTCTGTGGCTTGAACTTTGAATCCACCAAATTGGTGAAGAGATTGAGGCGTTAGGCCGAGGTGGCCCATGACTGGGACCCCTGACTCGACAATGTGTTTGAATGTTTTTTCACTTCCGGTTATCCCCTCAATTTTTACAGCTTGTGCGCCGGCTTTCATTATGCGCCTGACATTTTCAATTGTTGAATCAAGGCTGCCGCGATGGGCGAGAAATGGAAGGTCACCAACAATAAATTTATTGGGTGCTCCCTTGCGCACGGATTCGATGTGTAGTGCCATCAACGCGGGAGTTGCAGAAAGAGTGTCGGGGTGGCCATGCATCGTCATGGCTAGACTATCTCCGACGAGGATACAATCGACAGAAGATTGATCAATGAGTTTTGCAGATGTGTAATCATAGCAAGTGACCATTGAAATTTTTTGGCCTTGTTCCTTCATTTTTTTAAAATCGATCACGGTTTTCATTTTTCACCTACTTTTTTCGAATGCATGGATAAATGACTCATATACTTCCTGATAAGGATCACCTGTTAAAGCCACCAAGTTTTTATGGATTGTGATTTGGTCACCTCTGACCAATGGTCCAGTTAAAACGGTTTTTTTTTGCAATGTTTTGGCGACGTCAAATACATCAGTGCTATTCAAATTAGCCTGTGTATGAATCGCGAGATTTCTAAATGTCTGTTCTAAAAAGCTGGCGAGTGCTTCTGGAGGAAGTCCGAGCTTGGTTTGAAAATCTGTAAATGCTTTTTCCCAAAGGAGGATCGAAAAATTCCCGGCCAAAACACAGAGAGCATGGTAGAGCGGTTTTTGTTCGGGCAAAATTTCAAATGATGGATTTTGAAGGTCCGGAAAAATTTCATTAAATCTAAGTCGCCCTTTTTCGGTTACGAATGGAATTTTTCGGTACCTCTCAAGGTCATAAGAACTATGGTCTATGGCCGTCTCTGCAAATGTGGTCAATGGGTGGGCGGATTGCGCAACCTCAGTTACAAGTGCACCTGAGAAATGCACGCAAACCTTTCCTTGCAAAACAGATTGGTACTTGCGGTAAAATTCTTCAATAGCTTGATCACTTATCGCAAGAAGAATTCGCGAACTTTTCTGGATGGCAGATACCAAATCGAGCTCTGATTTTTGGGTGGCAAAGTCTTGTGGAGTTGAAAGACCTGGCAAATGTTTAGGTCGAAACCAAGTGCAATATGAAACTCCTGCGAGTTCAAAGTAATGTCTAAGATGTTGAGCAACGCGACCGTTGCCTACGACCAAATAGGTTTCCATGGTACCTGTCCTTCGGATCAAGTCCTTAAAGCCCTGGTTTCGAGCCAATCTGTCGTCATTTCCGCAACATAGTTGAGGTTTGACTGACCAAATGAATCGACTCGCAATCAGTATGCGATAGTTCTATGAAAATTCCTAGGGAAACTACTCTAAGTCACCGGTGAGATCAAACGAAATCGATTAGACCTGAGACGTGAACTCAGCTTGACCGACTAGACTCGAGTCGATACCACAGAGACATGAAGAAATTGTTTTGGTCGGCCGTGGCCTTGTTTATTTTGGTGTGTGTTGTTTTTTTGGTTAAATTGGGAATTCAACCTAGAGACATTCAAATTATGAAGGCCTCCTTTTTTGATAGGTACGAAGAGGTTGGAGCAGTTGTTTTTCGAAGTCTTTATCCGCGTTTGGAGTTAGAGCCGGTGGTGGTTTGGGGAGTTCAGCCCGACTCGGAGGCACACATAAAGGTTTTAGAGGGTTTTATTTGGGTGGCCTCAGAAGAAAAACAGCCTTTTGATTTAATCATTAAAGAACCAAGACTACCGGCATTGCGTTTACCTGCGGGAGTGGAGGTGCGTGAATTGGGTTTGAATCTTAACGATTCAGCAGAGGTGGTGAGCATTTTGAGTACCGCGCAACAGGCAAAAAAACGAATTTTAATTTACACGGCCAATGTGCTTGCGACCCATTTGATTAAAGGCAACCCAGTGTTGCGTTTGGAAAGTCTTATCAAACAAAATCTGTTTTCTATTTCTTCTGCAGACTTTGCACTTCGTCGTGAAGATGAAGGCCGTCTTCTTCCAAAATGTGTTGGTGAAATGGTAGATGAATCCGGAGGTGCGCCACTTGGCTGCAAGGCACTCCAAATGAGTCGCGTTAACTATCGAAAGAAAATTGAGACTAAAAGAATTGTGGGACTAATGAATCAAGAGGCGGCAAAAGATTACCTTTTGACGATTTCATTACCTTCGATTTGAGCGAAACTCATCGACAGCCTCTAAGCATTTTCTGAGATCGGTCAAAATCAAGATGTCGGGGTGATTGAGCTTGGACTTGTTTAGTCCTGATCCTCCTGCCCAGAGTTCCACTTTTTTAGGAATCGCATTTCGAAGTTCTATCAACGCCTCCTCAGCACGCGCTCGGTCGAAAGACTGACTGAAGGAGAGGCCCACAATTTCGATTTTGTATTTGTTGACGGCATGAAGGATTTCGCTTGGGGGAGTTTGTGGTCCGAGATTGATCACATTGCATTTTTTCTGCGTCAAAATAGCTTCAACCATCAAGATTCCGAGAATATGCTGTTCACCATTTAGGGTGGTCAAGAGTACTTCAGGGCCATCTGCAGATTTTCTGGGTTTTCCAAGTTCGCGTCTTAACACTTTGTTTAGAAGCTCTGTATAGAGATGTTCTTCATGGACTGAAATTTCTCCTTTTCTCCATGATTCACCTATCACCTGGTTGCACCCACTCATGAACTCGAGAACAAAGTTTAAAAGGCCCCGTTTCTCCAATTCAGTGTTAAAGACCTGAGAAAGATCTTGGGGTTTCCCTTTTTTTAGTATGTCTAAAACATGTTTTGAAAAAGGTCTCGCCATTGGGTCGTTCGACTGAAGTTCAGGGGTACTGACCAAAGCATTTTTAAGATCTTCAATTTCGAAATTAATTATTTTTCCAGGGCGAAGTCCCTTATCCATGAGAATCTTTATAAGATGAAGTTTTTCAACCTGTTCTGAGGAGTAGATTCGATCGCCATTTTGATCACGATCAGGATAAGGAAAGCCATAGCGGCGCTCCCACATTCTCAGTAAATCTTTTGGAATACCGGTCTCACGGGATACGGACGCGATTCCAAGATCTATTTTTGATGAACTTTTTTTTTGCAAACTTCTGGCCTCATTGTTTTGATTTCAGATTACTCTGAATCGCCAAATGAGGCCATCAGAAATTGACTACGAGGTAGTTGGTATCGCTGAATACGCAGCGACTTTGTATTCTTTAGGGTGGGGTTTCCGAACCCACACTTTCTTTCTCGAACTCAATTGGTTCAATAGTTCGGGATGCTAGTTTTTGAAATACTTCGATCTCGAAGGGCCGCATTTTTTTTAAAAGCAAATTGGCGCGAGCTATATCGAGATGGGAGACTCGAAGAGTTTTCGATTGCTCAATCAAATTTGGCACTTCAGGAAGTGCCAGGGCCAATAGTAGAAGTGATTGATTATTCATAGGTACCTCCTTCGCGTTTTGTGAAACCAGTTGGTTTCTTAGGATTTATCTTTTGCAAAGGCAGGGCCACGGCTGGGTTTCTATTTGGGGATGCGCACCATCGAGAAGAGGGATAGGCATTTATTTGAAGTGGTCAATTTGACCCTCAGACGTCGGATAGACAGGGTTTTTTCGATGGTTATTTCGTCTAAAAGTGGTTTCTAAATAATAATTCTATAGTCAGGCATAAGGTCAACTTATGCCTGACTATGAGGCAGGTCTCAACTCGTCAGATCATCAGTCAATTTCCAGCGCGATTTCATGTGAAAGAGGGCGTCGTGGGGCTCTATAATAGGTTCTAGGTGAAAGTGCGACGAGGTCAGCCAGTTTTGCCATATATATACAGGCAAACCGGTCGACCTGATTTGCAAAATAGGACTCCTCATTTCCAGTTCGAAAAACTTCGCCCCATTGCTTATTAAACATACTTTGTTGAGTTTTGATGAGCGAGCTGATTTTCTTATCGAGCTCAGATATTTGGGTTTGTAGATCAGCGTTCGTAGTGTTTTCCACGTCTCGCTCTTGGCCTCTTTCGATTTTATCCGAAATATAATCAACCAATTTTGCCTCGAGAGGCTCTTTTTGATTCATTAGTTTACTGATTTCGGCAAATTGTGGTTGTGCCTTTTGGTAGCTTTCAAACTCAACTCCCAATTCTTCAACGACGAGAGCAGTTCTCCAATTGCAGTCCTTTTTCAAACGAAGAATATCGCCATAGATGTGGTCACCGATATAGAGGATATCGTCTCCCTCGAGGCCGAGATCAGCGGTAAATTTTGCGGCACATCCTCCCTGGTAAAGGCCTTTTTTGAGACTGTCGTCAAAGTTGGTCATTGATCCGTCAGCGGGATTCACTTTGAGAAAGCGCAAGTTGTCGTAGAAGAATCTTGGTTTCTGCGCAAGAGTGACCACGATTTCAAAAAGATCAAGCCAGTGTTTATGATCCTTTAGAAATGGATTGATTGCGTAATCCAACAATAATTTTGTGTACTGATAGTCCGAGTTGGTCAGTATAAACAATTTTTTGTCATGCTTTTTATACCGTTCAAGTCCAGCTACAACGGCCTCGTCCTTGATAATGTATTTCTCCAAGTTTTTTGCGACTTCATTTTTCAGGCTGCCGTCTCGATGAGATTGATCTAGAACAAAAATAACATCGCCTGCAATAGTGTCGTAGTCCGGAAGTAGGTCTTTATCTGGACCGTCTTTAATGTCGATGAGTTGTGCAAAGAGAATTGCCACTGAGATCGAAAAAGTAGTGTCAACTGCTACGTAGCTCGAAGTATCACCAAGATCGATGTAGACGCTCTTGTATATTTTCTGCTGAGTCGCAAAATCAATTGGTTTTGTTCCGTGCTGGCTTGAGCGAATGGCGCCATGGCGACTGACTTTAAGCAAGTTGCCTTTTTTTCGATCCATGACCAAACCGCGGATTGCAAGGTCAAAATTGAAAGGTAAAGTCAAAATTGAAGCAGGATATCCCTTTTGCTCAACAAGCTTTTTAAGCATTGTCTGGTGGGCTAAAAGTTCGAACGCCTCACTATGGTAGCGGACCAGTGTATGGTCCATATCAAGACCAATATATTTTATCTTTCGCATATTGAGGGTGCGATTTACGTAGACTCTATTGTTCATAAATTACTCGATTTCTTCTTTCGAAATTGCATATGTTAATTCATTCCAGCGAATCATTCCGCCGGCCATATTGAAGACACTGTCGAACCCTTGGGATATAGCATAAGCTGCAGCTCTTGCGGATCGTGCACCACTCCTGCAGACGAAAACGATCGTTCTGTTTCTATCGAGTTTTTGAATATGCCCTGGTAATTCGTCGAGAACAATTAGCTTTGCGCCATCGATGTGTCCCAGTTCGCCGATAAATTCCTCATGTTGTCTGACGTCTATCAAGCAAACCGAACTTTGCTTAGAATTGACCTCTTCAGGTGTCACGTCGAAGACCTGATCAAAAAATGGATTAACGGTTTTATCTTCAAAATCAATTTTCCCCAAGAAACCCCCTGCCTGCTTTTATTTGGATAAAGCAGCATGATTCAGTATACCCAAATCTTGGAAAGGGTCTAGTGTTGTCCTGCTCAATTCTTGAACATTGGTAGCGTGAAAGTGACTTTTGGGAAACCATGGGAAGGCTTGAGGGTAACTGGGACGCTACACTTGCCGCAATGGTAACTGTATTGAGAATCCAGCTGCGAATTTTCAGGCTGGTACATAGTTTGACAAATCTTGGACCAGGCCGCAAAAATCAAACTTTGCAAAGAGAGTTCGCATGTCTTTTTCTTCCACAATGCCCACATTAACTTCGTGTCAGATGAATGCTCTCGAATTGATGGGTTCGGCTTCCAATGTCTTTTTAACTGGGGGAGCTGGAAGTGGAAAGAGTTTTTTAGTGCGCCATTTTTTGAGCGACAAAGACAGCAAGATATTTCCAATATTGGCAAGCACAGGTGCCGCGGCCGTTCTTGTGGGTGGGCGTACATTTCATAGCTTTTTTGGTTTGGGAATTCTGGAAGGTGGAGTGCCTGCCACAATTGAGCGTGCAGCGAAAAATCGAGAGGTTGTGCGACGACTAAAAAAAATAGAGGGATTCATTGTTGATGAAGTTTCGATGCTCTCGGGACCCACTTTACACTGCGCCGAAGTGATTTGTCGTAGGGTGCGAAACAGCGATGTGCCTTGGGGTGGGTTGAAAGTTATTGTGGTAGGGGATTTCGCGCAATTGCCTCCAGTTGAAAGAACGAATGGAGCAAACAAAAGTTGGGCATTTCTGGATGCTGTTTGGTCTTGGAGCGGTTTTAGTATGGCCTACTTGCGAACTCAGACCCGTTGTAAGGATCCCGATTACATGCGCGTCTTAACGTTCGTTCGCTCGGGTATTGTGAACAGCGAAGTGACAGATTACCTTAATTCGAAAATGAAGCCCTTGCCTGAGATCTTTGATGGAACGAGACTCTATCCCCTGCGAAGACAAACTGAAGATTATAATTTACAGAAATTGTCTGAGTTAAAATCAAAGGAGCATCAAATTCTTTCGATTGCCTCAGGTGCCTCAAAGTCTGTCGAACTTCTAAAAAAATCTGCGCCTATTCCGGAGGTTTTGAATCTAAAGGAGGGGGCTCTGGTGATGTTGCGGCAGAACGACGTGCTGGGGCGATGGGTAAATGGCACTTTGGGGCACGTGCTAAAGATTGGCGCACAGAAGTTAAAGATAGAACTTTTGAACGGACGAATTGCAGAAATTGAAAAGGCCTCCTTTTCGTTGATGGATGCCGATGGGGATGTCGTGGCCTCATTGACAAATTTTCCTGTGACACTGGCCTATGCCTCGACGATTCATAAATCACAAGGCTCTACGCTTGATCGAATGGCCGTCAATCTGCAGCGACTATGGGAGCCCGGGCAAGCCTATGTGGCCCTGAGTCGAATTGTTTCAGGTGAGGAGCTTTATATTGAAGCCTGGCAGTCGCAGTCAATTCGCGTAGATTCCAAGGTTGCGCAGTTCTATCGATCACATTTGAAAGTTTGAGTCGTTGTCACAAGCGTGTTAGTTTTTTTTGGAAAATGAATTTTATTTAGGGGTCATAAACTTGGGGGGTAAATAAATGGAATTTAATCCGGTAGGACTAGATGGGTTGGAGTTCATAGAATTTTGTGGTCCAGACAAGGCACATCTTGATTCGGTTATTCGGAAACTTGGTTTTACTAAAATTGGTGAACACAAGAGTCTTGATATAGCCTTGTATAGGCAAGGCGATACTAATTTTATTTTAAACAATGATGCTCAGTCTTTTGCCGGGCAATTTCGATCACTGCACGGAGCCTCTGTTTGTTCGACTGGGTTTCGCGTCAAAGATGCTAACGAGGCATTTAAGATTTCAGTCGAACGCGGCGCTCGACCGGTAGCAGATGACCAAAAGTTGAAGTCAAAAAGAAGTCTTCCGGCAATTTACGGAATTGGAGATTCAATAGTATATTTTGTCGATCAATATCAGACCAAAAATATTTATGATTCTGATTACAACTATGTTGCAAAGGACATTCATCCCATCGGTTTCGGTATGACGGTTATTGATCACATGACGAACAATGTTCCCAAAGGGGAAATGCAGAAGTGGTGTGATTTTTATGAAAAGGTATTTAATTTTAAAGAAAAGCGCTATTTTGACATAAAAGGAAAGAGCACAGGTTTGATTTCTAAAGTGATGAAATCGCCATGCGGAAAATTTAGTATTCCGATAAATGAACCCAGTGATTCAAAATCGCAAATTCAGGAGTACCTCGATGAGTATAAGGGTTCGGGGATTCAGCATATTGCATTGTTGACGGACCACATTTGTGATTCTGTTAAAAAAATTATCGACTCTGGAATTGAATTTTTGGCCGCACCTCCGCAAACTTATTATGACGCTGTTCCCAATCGCGTTCCGTTCATTAAGGAGGATCGCGCGACTCTGCAAAAACTTGGTATTCTGGCCGACGGAGACCAGGAAGGTTATCTTTTGCAGATTTTTACAAAGAATCAAGTCGGCCCGGTATTTATTGAAGTGATTCAACGACGCAATCATTTTGGATTTGGTGATGGTAACTTTCAGGCACTCTTTGATGCCATGGAAGCCGATCAACGCGCGCGGGGAGTACTCTGATGCATCACTTTACTCAGGGAAAAACCACCAAACAAGCGCACAAGGCAATTCCTGAGGGATTGTTTGAAGAAGAACAGGGGCAAGACGGTTTTTTTGGGCCGGTCTCCCACTTGTTGAAGGAAAAACCGAGCACGCGGTGGATAAATATTGAGGGCCCATTGAAACCTCGAATGTATGATCTGGTAAAGATAGCAACTGGAGAGGCACCTCTCCGATTGTTATACAATTCGGATGTCACGATTTCGAGTAGATGGATTCATCCAAAGCAAATTGAAAGCCTTCGGGCCGAGAGAAATGCTGATGGCGATTTGCTTTATTTTTGTCATAAGGGATCAGGAAGGCTTTTAAGTGAGTATGGGGTATTGGAATTTCGTGCTGGATCCTATTTGGTTGTTCACAAATGTATCACGCATGCATTTGTGGTGGAGGAGTCCTGTCATTTTTTGGTGGTGGAAAATCGAACTAGCCATTATCGCGAGCCTGATCGAGGCATGGTTGGGCGTCACGCGGTCTATGATATAAATGCGATTGGTAAACCCAACCTGGACCTACAGGTTGAGTTTACGCGAAATGCAAAGCTAGATATTCGAGAGCTGGCAATCAAACACAGCGATGAATTGACTAAAATCACATACGACTCGCACCTGTTCGATACTGTGGGTTGGAAGGGTGATCTTTTTCCTTTTAGTTTGCATGTAGATGATATGATGCCTCTGATGAGTCATCGCGCTCATTTACCGCCAAGTGCACACACCACTTTCGTGGCGAGGGGTTTTGTCGTTTGCACGTTTTTACCTCGGCCTCTAGAGCATGATGCAGATGCCTTGAAAGTTCCATTCTACCATCAAAATATGGATTATGACGAAGTGCTCTTTTATCATGCTGGGGACTTTTTTAGCCGTGATAATTTGCACGCCGGTATGATGAGTTTTCACCCAGCTGGATTTCCCCACGGTCCTCACCCAAAGGCAATGGAGAAAGTTAAAAGTAAAACCTTTACTGATGAATATGCGGTGATGATCGATACCCGTTGGCCTTTGAAGCGAGATGGAAATTTGGAATCACTTGAACTGATGGAGTACTGGAAATCGTGGATGGTGAAATAGACAAGCCCGGACCGAATCTTCCGAAGATTGGCGAATCGATTTCGCCATCGGTCGCCATGCGCCTTGCGATCAATCTTGCCGGTTTGGGTGCAGGCTTTGTTTCGCCAAACCCTTTGGTCGGTTGTGTGGTTGTTGATTCTCAGCATCGATTTTTGTCATTCGGGTACCATGCTAAAGTTGGACAAGATCACGCGGAAATTGATGCTCTCAAAAAAGTTCAGGATAAAACTCAATTACATGGGGCCTATTTCTACGTCACCCTCGAGCCGTGTGCGCATCAGGGACGTACACCATCTTGTGCAAAAACATTGGCGCCACTTGATATCTCTGGGGTTATTTATGGGCTACAGGACCCCAATCCTTTGGTAGCTGGGCAGGGAGCACAAATTTTACGTGATGCTGGCAAAAAGGCAATTCTTTGGAGCGACTTAAATGTCGTCAAAGATCTTGGCTTCGAATCAGAAATTTCAAAAAACGAACGTGATGAAATACTTCACGACCTTGAAGAGGTTGCCGAAATATTTTTATGGAATATGAAGAAAAAGACTCCATTTGTGGCGCTCAAAGTTGCGACTACGCTCGACGGATCGTTGGCCACAAAAGATGGCGAGAGTCAGTGGATCACTGGAGAGCAGGCTCGTTCGCACGTACATTTTTTAAGAGCACACTACGACGCGATTTTAGTGGGACGCCAGACTTTTATTCAAGATGACCCCAAGCTAAATGTTCGGCATTCCAAATTTGTGGGTTTTCAAAATCGTGTGATAGTTTTAGATCCAAACGCAAAAGGATTAGAGCGCCTGGGTATGTCTGAACTGATTAAGTTTCACAATCCCGAACAAATTTTTTGGGTGGTTCGCAAAGGCCATGATCTCAATTCAAACAAGTCAAAATTTGCAGATCAATGTACGATACTGGAAGTGCCGACAAGACCTGATGGTTGGTTCGATTCTCAGCAATTGCTAGCCGAACTGTGGAAAGTTGGTATTCGCTCGGTATTCGTTGAGGGAGGAGCTGCGACGTTGAGTTATTTTTTGAATGAAAAAATAGCGCAACGTCTACATCTCTTTATATCGTGTAGTTTACTCGGTGGAATCGGGCATCGATGGACAGAGATGTTACGATCTAAAGATTTGAACTCACGAATGTTTTTGGAAAATGTTAAGACTCAAAGCTTTGGTCCTGATCTTTACGTGTCGGGAAAAATATGAGCAATCGAGTCTAGTTCAAAATGGTACAAATTGGGTCTTGATTGTGTAACTTGTTAAAAAAGAAAAGAAAAGTTGTTTGGAGCACAAAGGATAGTTTCTTTTTTGCCGATACATTCGATGATGTCAAAAATTTTTTGGTTTTTCCCAATTTTGTTTTTCTCCTTGGTTGCAACGGCCCGAGGTATCGAACCAATTGCAGTCCAACTCAAGAGCGGCACTGAGAGTGTTGTTGAGCAAAGTGCTTTGATTCTTTCTGATCCTGCAGGTAGCTATGACTTTCAAGAAATTCTGACAGGAGAGCCCTCCAAAAATTTTATGATGTCACAAGAACTGAAGACAAGTGGCAGAATGAAATCGGGCGCCTATTGGATGCATTTCATTTTAGAAAATAAAAATGACCGCAATCAGGATTGGGTGATTTCTCTGGTCGAAAAGAATTTTAGAGATGTCGTCCTATATAGTCGAACGCCTGCTGGGTATTGGGTGACAACGACTACAGGTGCCGCCGTGCCAGTTGAGCTCCGTCCGCGAAAAACCAATGAGTTGTCATTTCATGTCACGATCGCTCGGGGCGAAAAACGAGATTATTTTCTGCGGGTAGAATCGAGACTCTTTCGAAATCTAAAGGTCGTTGTTCAGTCAGACCTTGATAGTGAAGAAAGTGGAATGTTGATTCATTTTGTTACATCTGCTTATTTTGGAATTTTGATTGCGTTGGTCTTTTCGAGTCTATTTTTCTATCTAATTATGCGGGAGAGTCCGTTCTTGTATTACATGCTCTTTGCAACGACGTTTGGGGCATTTCTCTTCATTTATGAAGGGTATTTTGATTACTTTTTGTTTATTCCTGGTGGTTGGGGGCGGTGGGGCCCTACGTTTGGTAATCTTTCGTGTGTGTTTGCTATTTACTTTGCTTATTCTTATTTGCGACTCCGGACTGAGCTCCCTAAAATTGCAAAGATAGTGACAGCATTGGCCGGGGTCTTTTCGGTTTTGGTGTTGCTGAGTCAGCTTGAGGATCAATCGATTCCTGCATTTGTGTCAGATGTGTCAGTGGTTTTTGGATGCGTCGTCATGATGTATGCCGCATTCAGGCGCTATCGTCAGGGTGATCGACAGGCATTTTACTTTCTTTGCTCGTGGTCTTCGTTTTTGCCATTTGTAGTTTGGCATTCGTTGGTTAATCTTGGAGTTTTGCCGACTTTTAAGCATGTACGCATGCTCCTGTATTTTGGCTCAGCGTTCGAGATGATATTAATGTCATTTGGTCTGGTACATCGATTGCGTATGGCGGCTGTAGAAAAAGCAAAGTCTAAGGCTCAGCTCGAAGCTAAGGAAGAGTTAGCTGAAAACATGAGATCCTTGGTACGTGTTCTGTCTCATGATTTGGCAAGTCCCCTAACCATTGTTAAGAACACCGCAGAGATTCGTCTTCGTGACCAAAGTATGTCTGAGACTGAGAGGCGTTCTTGGGATCGCGTTCTTAAGGCATGCAAAATTGAGACTGCAATTTTAACGAATGTTCGTGATTTTCAAAAACTTTCAGATGGAAAGATGAGTTTGGAGCTTCTGCCAGTCAAGGTAAATGAATTTATCTCGAACCTTCAGTTTGTATTTTCCGATAGTCTTAAAGCGAAAGACCTTTCGTTGGTGGTACAGGCAAATGCAGAGGATCTTAACGTGGAGGTTCTTGCTGACGAAACCAGTATCAATAGTCACGTTTTGAACAATTTGATTTCGAATGCCATTAAATTTTCTCCAGTGGGGAAAACAGTGAAAATTCAAGTTCGCGTTCATGAGGACCAAGTTGAAATCGAAGTTCATGATCAAGGAGTTGGAATTCCACAGGAGATTCTACAGAATCTATTTAACCCACGAGTAAAGACTTCACGAAGAGGAACTGCGGGCGAATCTGGTACTGGGTTTGGTATGCCAATCGCTAAGGCCTTCATGGAGGCTCATGGCGGAAGTATCGTAGTGACAAGTTCAACCGACACTGAGCAATCTGGAACTTGCGCGAAAATTACTCTGCGAAGGCACAAAAGTAGCACTATTGCGGCCGCAGCCTAATCGACTATTTTTCTCGAAGTTTGCGAATGGTTTGTTGAAGCGCAGCTTCAAGTACCCGAAGCTCGTCGTGCGTCGGAGCATTTTCCAAAATAATCCGATTAAGAGTCTTTGCGGCATTGATTTTTTGCGAGGACAAATCAAAGCCGAGGGTGCTAAGCCAAGTTTCAATCGTCTTTTCTGGAAAATACACGGGGCGTTTACTCTCTGGAATTTTTGATCCTGTTACTGCACTTTGTTTTGCATTTTTAAAATCAGGTAGACCTGCGAGCCATTCCTTAACGATAAAACAAGTTAGAAGTACGGCATGACTAAGATTGAGGCTAGTCACTTCGCCATAAGTAGGTAGCCGGCAAACCAAATTCATCAGTTGCAGATGATCCATCGAAAGCCCGTGATCTTCTGGTCCAAAAAACAAAAAATAATTGCGATCCATATGATACGCTTCCGAGCTCTTTAGATGATCCAGTGAGGTTTGTAGAAGCTCTGGGGAGCGCATCCATCCATCTCGTGCTGAAAGCCCAATTCTAACGCCCTCACCATCGTGCAAAAGAAAGTCATTTAAACTCTTGTAGACCTCAGCGTTTTTTAAAACCTCTTGTGCGCCTGCGGCGCCTTGGCGGCCTTCGTCTGATTTTGGGTCGCACTTAGGCTCACAAACAACCAAACGACTTAAGCCCATATTGGCCATTGCCCGAGCAGCCATTCCAATATTGCGTGGGTAGATGCTTCCTACTAAAACAATCGTGATTTGTGACATACTCGTGGTTATGCCACTTCAGTCTCACAGAGAGCAAGTCCGTCTTCAATTTGTTCGGCAAGTTCTGGAAAAGCAGTGACCAACTGTTGTAAATCCAACTTCAGAGCTTCACCCGATTTGGAACAAATCTTATAGTATCTGCACAATTCATAAAGTTCTAATTTGAGTAGCCATGTATTTGGGGCTTGAGATTGAACTCGTTCAACTAATTTGCTTAGTTGCGCTTCGATGTTATGTGAGGTTCCCGCTCTGAGTAGATTTCTGAGGGCGCGAACCTCAGCATAAAGACTGTGTTCAAGCGAGGTTTGTGCTGAGTATGTTTTTTTCGGAATGACTTTCGCAACGAAGTCTTCCATCGATCCAAAGCTGTCACGATCCGCGGGTCCACCAAACGCCGCGACCACTTTGTATCCGACCGCCATATCAAAAATTCCCCAATCCGGCTGGAACAGTATTTCTGATTCATGTGTCACTAAGCAGTTTTTAAAACTTAAAACCATGAGTTGGCCATGAGAATTTCGTAACCATCCATTCAACACTCCTTTAACGCGAACACCAGAGCGAAATTTGAGATCACAACTTTCATTCAATTTGATGTGGAAATTGGCCATTTCCTCTGCGGTGAATTCTGATAGACACTTATTCGACCCGTCTAAAAATCCAACTGGGGTTCCGTATCCGGTACTGTGATGAGCGGTACCTTGTCCGTTAAGTTGAGTATTTTTGAAACTGAGCTGTGTCGGCCCTTCAAACTGAAGATAACAAACTTCTGATCCACAAACTTCAACATCAGAATTTCGATAGCGAATGAGTTTTCCAGAAATTTGTAAGTGAGAGTTCAGTTCGATGGTATTTACCGCTTCGGACTCTCTTGCGATTTCTAGAGCGTAACGGCCACCCACGCGAAACGCCATTTTGTTTGCAAGTTGCTCTAGAACCTCCCAAAGAGTTTCAAAGTCAGGAGTAACAAAAAGTTGAGGCTGAGGCTCTGTGATGTCGTACGCGTAGTTGATACAGTCAATCGATAGGGGAATTTTCTTCACTTTATCACTCAGGCAAAGGCGCGATTCTCCAACAGATGAGAGAAGTCCTGCTCCATAGATTTTGGGTGCCTGCAAACTTCCGATAAGGCCATACTCTGCTGTCCACCAATTCATGCGGCCCAAATATGCGGCCTCTGAGACAAATGGAATCGCCTGGCTGAGTGACAACAGATTTTTTTCGGCATCGTCTATTTGGGTTTTTGTTGAGGACGGATCTTCTTTAAGATCTGAGAGCACTCTAATGGCTTCATATTGTTTGAGGTCATGCACACTGATGATAGCTGAGCGCGAAACTGCAGAGTAACGCTTCAGATACTCTGCAAATGCTGGGTCAACCAAAATGGGTGCATGCCCGGCCGCCTCGTGAACTATATCAGGGGCAGGAGTGTACATCACGTGACTGATGGATCGCATATCCGATGCAATTGGTAAGTAGCCCAGCGACTGCATTTCCATGAATGCTGCAGGAGGAATGAATCCGCTTACGGGTATAGCTTTCCAGCCAAACTTTTCGAGGGCACTGCTCATTTTGTCGATGTGAGGAATCCGATCGATCTCGATGCCAGTCTTTTGCAAACCATCGAGATAACAAGGGTGAGCATGTATTTTTAAAAACTTGGTGAGCTGTCGCATAATGTATCGCCACACAGCCTGATTTTCGGGCGTGTAGCGATCATAGTTCTGCTCGACAACATATTTACGCAGATGGGTCGGCAAACTCATATAAACATCCTTTGTTTATAGTGAAGCAAATTACAAGTAGGTATCTGGTTGCGCGAGGTAATTTTTAACATAATCTTGTACGCCGATCTCGAGAGGCCATTGCGGTCGGCTAATTTTTAAGTTCATTAGTCGATCGATTCGTGCCTCTGTGAAATACTGGTATCGAGGTCGCATTTCCATGGGTACGTCAATCCAGTCAATTTTTACGTCCCGATTCATATTTAAAAATACGGCACGCGAAAGATCAATCCACATTCGTGCGGTGCCGTTCCCCATATTGTAAATTCCTGCACCTGATTTTAGATCCATTAATTCCTTCATCCATCGGGTGATGTCCTTTACATAAACGAAGTCACGTTTTTGCTCGCCGTCTTTGTACGCTGGATTGTGTGAACGAAATAGTTTAAGCGACCCTGCTTCTTGTATCTGGTTGAAGGCTTTGTATACAACGCTGCACATTTCGCCCTTATGGTATTCATTGGGCCCAAACACATTAAAGAATCTTAGGCCAAACCAGGTCGGTGGAGTTTTCGTTTGTTGCACAGCCCACTGATCAAAAGCCAATTTGGAGGTTCCATATGGGTTGAGCGCATGAAAAATAGCCGGGTCAGAGGCATCATCGAACCCTTGGTCGCCATTGCCATAGACCGCGCCACTACTGGCATAAATAAATGGTTTTTGTTTGGTTGTGCACCAGTTCCACAATTTACGAGTGTATTCGGTATTATTTTCTTTGAGATATTCGACATTTAGTTCAGTGGTTGAAGAACAAGCTCCCATATGAACGATCCACGACACCTTGTCTGCTTCCGCTGTGTTCAAAAACTGGAGAAGTTCATCTTTTCCTAAAAAACGCGAATATTTACGCTTTTTGAGCGGTCCTGGACGCTCTGTTAATGTGACCGTATCGACGCAAATCGCATCGTTAATTCCGGCTTGATTGAGCTCCCAAACAAAAGCACTTCCTATAAACCCGTTGGCACCTGTTACAATAATCATATTAGAGTTTTAGCCTAGTTAGAGGGCTAACTCAAGGCAGGTTTTCTACATAAAATTGTTTAAAAACCAAGTAAATACAGTAGGTTACTGGCTGTCTAAAATATTACAGGAGCAGCGCATTATGAACTGTGTTACAACTGATTCATGCCTTCTCATTTTGAAACTAGTGAATTTGCATTTGAATGGATTCCGGCATCGGCGCGTGTTCCGCGTGAACAGCAACGGGTGATGGTTGTATTGCATGGTCGGGGAGATCGGCTCGATTCGTTTCGCTCCATAAAAGACGAATTGCGAATTCCCAATTTTAACTACCTTTTGCTGAATGCTCCTCGAAAATACGACGGGGGTTACACGTGGTATGCATTTCCCCCGAATCAAGCGCGAGGGATCCAGAAATCCAGAGAAAAACTCTTCAATTTAGTCAGTGAGCTGATGATGGAGGGTTGGGCGAGTGAGCACATATTTTTTTATGGATTTTCTCAGGGCTGTTTGATGAGTTGTGATTTTTTGATGAATGCCCCGTTTAGGTTAGGTGGAATAGTGGCAATTAGTGGCTATGTCTACTTTTTCTCTGGATGGCAGCGGCGCCTTTCAGCCAATTCATTTCAAATTCCTTGCCTTATGACCCACGGGACAAAAGACGATGCTCTGGAAATTGAAGAAACGCGAGCGCATTTTAAAAAAATGAAATCGGCTGGACTACGTGTTCAATGGCAAGAGTTCGAAAAAGACCACGATATTGATATGCAGGAGGAAGTCCCCTTTATTCGCGAATGGCTACTTGCACGTTTGCCGCTTCCTAAATCTCTTCCTGATACTCAATTGCAATATTAACTAGGTTTTGAAAGAGTCGACCGATTGAGCTCTGTAGGTCAATTGGTTTATTTACCATCGGTGTAGAGGTCGGAGTCTGATGGGTCACGAAGAGTTCGACCGCAGTTTGCAGATCTTCGTTCTTCATGCCTTTTTTCTTAGCCTTTAAAACCTCATCGACAATAAACTCTGCACCATTACCGGTGATTCGTCCCGCAAAATTCATTTTGTTAGAGTTCGCCGAGAGTTGTTCAAGAAATGGCCGTCGCGAGGTTCTTTTGCTGGCTAGAGAAAGCAGTTTACAATAGTCTTTTTTGAAGAGTTCAATCTTGGTTTTCAAATTTCTCGAAAGGCGCAAATCGTGTTTCTTAGCAAAGTTGGAGCGCATCCATGAAATCAAAGTCTCGTTAGAGACACAGCTGCTTTCAAACTTTGCGAAGTGGTTCTTTTGATTGTGAGTCGATGAATCCAGCTGCCGAGAAAGAAGTGCCGCTGGAAACTCGCGAAGGACATTTCGCATATTGAACACTGCGGGTCTGTTAACTCCATCGGCTACACGTTTTAATCGGTTCTTAGTTTTAGTGCGTTCGAGGCGTCCAAAGCTTGTAAACAATTTCTCGGTTGCTTGCCGGTTCTTTTCATAAAGATAATTTGCCTGTTCTTCTGAAAAACCCACTTGTTTTAAAAAAATCAGGCGAAGATTTTTCTTAAATTCAGAGTCAAACAATTTTATTGAAGAGTGAGAGCGGAACTCTTTGAGATCTTTTCTCTTCTTAGTTTTCAGAAAATCTACCAGCTGAGCGAAAATTTGAACCGTGAGCTTCGCCTTGTCAGCTTGTTCATTGAGAGTGGTTGAAAAACGTTGGATATCGTCGTAGCGATATTGATCATGCCTTAGGCCAAATTGTCGAATGCTGCCGTAGTCGATAATTCCAGGGTCAGCCAAAAGATTATCGCCATCCCACTCCAGCCAAGCAAATACATAATGACGTTCAAGCTGTGCCGCAAAGTATGCAAAATCTTTTGCTAGAGTTGTGAGTAGGAGATCGTATTTTTTTCTGGAGTTTATAGAGATTGACCAACGCCGATTGGCGATCTGTCTTTCAAGCAAAAAATCTGTTGCTGTCTTGAGTTCATCCCAGCGGTTTTGTTTTAAATATAAAAACAGATGCGCCGGGCGCAACAGATTGAGTGCAGCTCGCACCCCAATACCCAATCCATTTCCGAGGTCAATGACGGTCAATGTACGCTCGGTTGGAATTCCATTCCGATGAAATATTTCAGACATGATGGCCGATCCATAAAGTTCATCGACATCTGCCATTCCACAGCCATATCCAAATTCGCCTTCACCCGACTTGAGTGGGCGATTTGCTTCAACAGAACCTGGCGACAATACGGTAACGCCAGTGCCTCGGCTACTGATATCCCAGGTCTTTCCCTCATGTTGAAAAATTCCATTCCAAACGCTGCGACCGTCACCTGAGGTTTTTCCCTGTTTATTGGCGTGTTGCAGTTGGAGGTAACGTGTTGCCATAAACTTCCGGTCTTTGATTTTTTCTTTTGCAATGGGTTTGCCGTGAAGTTGATCGTATTCGTTGATAATTTGAATTGCGAACGTGTGAAGAATTTTTTCGATCAATTTTTGGTTGAGTTGGTTCGGGTGGTTTTGGGCAATCAAACCCATTTCTTTCGCAAGAGCAAAATTGAAATAGAGTACTTCGCCGCGGTCGAGCTGCCGAACAGGATAAGCAACATAACCCTTGGGCATTTTGTCCTGCCATGGATGATAGCCATTGAGGAAATCGAAATTTTCATAAGATTCAGTGGTCGTTTGGCGACCCAGAATTTTTGAAACCATCTCGTTCGATATTGAATGTCGCTTTGACATCGCACTCACTTTCCGGCGCAAAAGCATAGCCTCAATATCAATATCGGATGTTTAGCTGTCGACTTAAACCGGGTCGAGTGCCGCCCAGCCACCTCCGGCGGTTCGCATATTGGTCATCGGGCCCTGAAATAGACGGGCCATTCCCAGCTGAATTTTGTTGCGATAGGCATAGAACCTAAGATCGTACTTAAAGTTCACCTTTTGGTTTGTCTCATTTTGAAATTCTATCTGAGGTGGTACCACTAAATCTTGCGCGATGTAGTCGCCCTCAAGAACCGCGGCAAAGGCTTTTCTCCTCAAAGTGTCGCCATGAAAAACAGCCTTGCCCCCAAATGAGCGTTGGGGTTTAAAAAACAAAGATTTGCGATTTTGCCATAACCACTCTGGATCAGTTTTTTGAACGGCATAAGACTTCAGGATTGTGTTTTGAATGATCAAATTAGTCATTTGGTCTAGGTGGAATTTTTCAGCAAGATCAATATGTTGGAGCTCCAGCAAGCGTTCTTTAGCTGCAAGGGCAAGGTATTCAAATGGATTCGGACTAAAGCAGGTCTGCTGGTCATCGTAGGCTTGGCGAAGATGTTGACTTTCGGGCTCAACAAAAAGGAAGTCGGTATGGCGATTATAAACTAAGTCCCAGTCTTGTGGTCGACAGTTTTTGAAATCCATAATTTCACACTTGAGGCCATGCTTTTCGAATAGCTCTTGGTACAAAAGAAACTCAATATATAATTTTTGTTTTTCTGGGGTTTCATCGATTATGGCTATGCTTTTCAGTGAAGGAAGTGGGGAGTTTGCAGTTGATGACGTAGCAGCCTTAGAGTTGTCGAATGGCATACGCCCAGAGAGAAAGAGTTGGTGTTCTGTTTTAAATGTATCTAGGATTTGTTGGTCAAAAGAGGGACCAAAATAATTTTCCAGTCCATGTGTTTGGTAGATAAGCTCGCCAACCAACCCCATCGAGGCATTGGTATTGATTTCGATCAATTTCAATTGGCCAGAAGCAGTCAAATGAAAGTCAAAACTCATCAAAGCAGAATAGGCATTGGTGGGATGAATATCAGGATATTGATGGCGAATGTGCGCAATGTAGGTTTTCGAGTTTCTTAATCGATCGAATGCAGCCACTATCAGTGAGGCGCTATCGAGGGTGCTCTTTGCAATTGGAACTCGAAATGGCGAGAGTAAGTTAGGAAACAGAAGTTCATGATGTTGCTCATGACTGTGATTTGCAAAATGATGTTTATAAACACTAGGATAACGGTCTGCAAGTCTGTCGAGAAATTGTTGGTAGAACAAATAGGCTCCTCGGGTATTCTTTTAAAAAAAACGCACAGTCCATTTGGCCTGTGCGTTCAAAAGAAAATGTACCAGTTTTAGGGCGTGTCCTCAATTGGCTAGACTGCTACGCGAAAGCAATAGAAATGATTTGAGCGTTGCTCGTCGTCGAAATAGCACCACTATTTCTCCTCCTCGTGCCTTCAACTCATTTCTATTGCTTCCGCTCGCGACGTCCGACCAATTGAGGACACGCCCTAAGACTCAAATCAAACCTTGAGATGTTTGTCTCCAGGCTTCCATCCTGCAGCACATAGTTCTCCCGATTTGAGTCCAGAAAGAACACGTAAAATTTCATTCGTATCACGACCGACATTGAGGTTGTGGATACCCATATATTGAATCTTTTGTTCTGGATCGATAATGAATGTCCCTCGAGTGGCGATTCCTTTGTCCTCAAGTAAGACGCCATAGTCACGAGACACGCGTTTTGTGATGTCACCTAAAAGAGGATAGCCAAGACTTTTGAGATCGTCTTTGATCCATCGCTTATGTGAGTGCACAGAGTCTACGCTGCAGCCGATGATTTCGGCGCCTTGTTCTTTGAACTTGGCAATTGTGTCACGAAACTGAGTCAACTCTGTTGGGCACACAAATGTGAAGTCCAGTGGATAGAAAAACAAGACGACCCATTTTCCTTTGTAGTCTGAAAGAGAAACCTCTTTAACTTCATTTCCATCAAATACAGCAGCACATGTAAACTGCGGTGCTGGCTGCCCAATTACTGGCATTTTCCACTCCTTTGTTGTTGTTGCGAACTTGACCATTCTGCCTAGGCGGGCGAAGCAAAGTCAAACCGTGATCTTTTCAGTTTTTCAGTGTAAGAATCATTTGCTAATGTGCAGGAGTTGATCGACATTTCGTGTACAGGAACCAAGGGAGTGATGATGAAGTTGATTTCTTGGAACGTGAATGGAATTCGTGCGGCGTATAAGAAAGGTCTTTTGGAGTTCGTCGAACGACAGAATCCCGATGTGTTTTGCGTTCAAGAAACTAAAGCGCATCTTGAGCAAGTTGAGCCCGCTGTGGTTAATCTTGGTGGGTTGTCTGGTTATTGGTCGTCAGCAACCCGTAGAGGGTATTCTGGAGTGGCCTCTTTCTTTAAACATGCACCGAAAAAAGTTGAGTATGGGGTTGGGATTTCTGAGTACGATTCTGAAGGACGTTTTGTGGTTTCTCACCATGAGGCGTTTTCACTCTACAATATTTATTTTCCAAATGGCGGCTCCGGAGAAGAGAGACATCAATTTAAACAAAAATTTCTAAAAGATTTAAATCTTCATCTGAAGCCCATCGTGCAATCAGGTAGACAAGTGATTGTGACAGGTGATTACAACGTTGCTCATCGGGATATTGATATTTACGATCCTAAGAAATTGGCAAATGAAAGTGGATTTTTACCTGTCGAACGCCAGTGGTTTGATTCATTTCTGGAGCTTGGCTTTGTTGACACCTTCAGATACATGCATCCAGAGGTGCGGGACAAATACACCTGGTGGTCTTATTTGGAGGGCGGGCGAATGCACAACCGTGGATGGCGCATCGATTATTTTTGTGTTACCGAAGGATTGGCTAAGTCGATCCGGCGCGCCGAGGTGCTAGACCAGCAAGAGGGCTCGGATCATTGTCCTGTATTGTTGGACATACAGATTTAGGGGGACTTGTGTTTTTCTTTTTATTCTTAGTTTTGCCTGTTTTGGAAATTTGGCTGTTGTTTAAAGTAGGGTCTGTTATCGGTGGGTTTCGAGTTTTCGCATCTCTTCTGGTTTTGTTTTTTGTTGGATTGCAAATTGTAAAATTCGAAGCAAAGAGGGTCGTTCTGGATTTTCAGCAAGCGCTGCTTCAGCAAAGCAAACCTTCTTTAAAGACTGTACAAGGTATGATGACCGTTGTTGCTGGAGTTCTGCTGATGATTCCAGGATTTATAACAGATGTAGTCGCACTTAGTTTGCTTTTTCCAGGAACTCGGCAGCTACTTTCATGGGTCCTGCAGAAATGGTTGACAGCCAAGTTGCGGAGTGGAGGTTTACGATTCTCTGACAATGGTTTTAAGTTTGCGTTTCGGTCGTCTCGAGTCGATCCCTTTATGTACGGAGAGCGTTTCAATCGACAGGATCAAAAAACGGGGGAGCCCTATTCTGATGTTATTGAGGTCAAAGCCCGCCCCGTGATAGACGAAAAATTACTCGAAAATCTCAATTCTGGTTTAGACTGAGGTCCAGATCTATCTTGCTGAGTAGATGAACCTCGTTCTCTATTGTTAGCATTTGATAGATGTCGCTAAACAATATTTGTTTTTTCATCATTTTCTTTTTGAGTCTCCCTCTGCATGCTGTGTGTGTCACAAGTAAGACGGCTCAGCTCCGAGCAGCGCCCAATAAAAAAGCGGCTGTGACTTGGCAGGTGGGCAAATATATGCCGTTAAAAAAAATCTCTGAAAAATCCGGGTGGCTGCAGGTTGAGGATGTCGATGGCGAAAGACATTGGGTGGTCAAGTCGGCGGTTTCTGAAAAAATAGTCTGTGCAGTTGTGAAATCTAGCCAAGCAACTCTTCGGCAGAGGCCTAGTGGGTCAGCTCCTGCCATAGAGTCGGGGGCAGTCGATAAATACACTCCATTTAAACGCGTAGGACGCGAAGACGCTTGGGTGCAACTCGAAGACGAATATAAGACTCGTAGCTGGGCCAATGAAAAACTACTGTGGTGGCCAGTCACTCGCACCAGCTTTAAATTTTAGAAGTGCAAAAACTCTAAACGATGCTCCTAGCTTGGATTTGCGTCGAAAAATCTAAGCAAAATCCATTTAAGATCTTAACTGTAATCTGACCACTGCTCGGTAAAAAATTTTGTAAAACAAAGAGCGAGAATCAAAAAAACAAGAAAAATCAACAATTTGCTGCATGTAAGAAAATTTAAGATTTTTGCTTGCAAAATAGATAGTGGCTGTGGGTAAATAATTCAGTTCCATTTTGGCACTGCGTAAAAGCAGAGCAAATGAGGGGGGCATTAATGGCAGAACTAACAACGAGTCTCATCCAGGAGTGCAAACGGAGACTTCTCGAAACCAAGGCACAGATTCTCAATCGTGTCCAAGAAGCGAGAAGAGAGTTTAACAACGATGACCGGGGTGGGGACGAAGCTGATCAAACGGTACGAGTGTTGGCGGAGGGGGAACTGCTAGCATTAACGGATCGTTTGCGAGGCCAGCTGATGGAAGTTGAGCAAGCACTTGCGAGAATCGAGGGTGGAAACTATGGAGTCTGTGAAGAAACAGACGAAGCCATCGAACCAGACCGATTGCTTGCTATTCCATGGACGCGATTGAGTATAGAAGGTGCTGAAATTCGTGAGAGCATGAAGAAACGGTACGCACGCTAACTTTAGGTATTAAATCTTGCAGGTACCAGCAAATGGCTGTGCCGCGCTCCAGGGACGGAGCGTTTGTTTTTTAGGGTATTTTATTTTCCATCCCAAATAAAATAGGTCGAGCGTCCAGCTAGACCTTTGCGCGCGCTAAATAACACTCGGTCCGAATCCGGAGAGACGAGGAAGGTCGCGACGCCACCATAAATTTGATAGCGGTCACTGATTTGTGAAATTCCACGGCCGTCAAGGTAGGCCACGTATAATTCGTCTTCACCATCGCTATTGCTGTCAGCTAAAAATATGATTTTCGTTTGATCCCGTGAAAAAGTAAGCGACCGCATATTTGCTGTCGCCATAGTTGATCGAGGAAGACTGGTGGTTTTTCCGGTTGAATAAGAAACAAATCGCAGCTGAGTTAGTCCAGAGACAGAGTTAAACTCAAAGGAATACTCTCCGCTTCCGTCGGCCAGCTTTAGAAGTGCCGGGTGTTGTGGAGAGTTGCCGGGTAAAGGGTGACCGTTCCAGTTGATATCAGACTGTTTAATTCCATGGTCGTCGAAGAGCGCGCGATGAATTTTTTCTTCACGAGCGACATAATGCTGAACTGCTGCACTCCGGCCACCCGGCAAAAAATCATAAGCTATCAAAGACCCTTCGATGGTTAATTGGTAAATTTGGTTGTTTGTCACATCAATCAGTTTCAGTGCTGCAGGTTGTTTTTCCTCAAGTAAAATCAGGTTTCCCGAAACCGAGGGTTTGAGATGAATCTCAAAGACACTGCTGTCATATAGTTTCGTAAGGAGGTTGGTCGCAAAGTCATAGCGGTAAAGATTATGGCCCCAGGTGGATGTCTTCGATGTCTTAAACACAAAAAATGACTCGTCGGCAGCGATGATCGGATTGTTGTCGAACCATAAAATGTGTTCATCTGTGGCGAGCCGATTTTGAATCATCAAGTTGTGGTGACCTGTTCCATCCGGATTGCTCATTGCAAAATCAAAATGAAAGGCAAACCCCTCGGTAAATAAAAACTGTGATTTCCCTGGCAAATAGACAATGTTTTGGGCTTCTTCATCGGTGCCGAGATTAGGGTGCATTTGCATTCGGCTTGAGCCGTCAAACTGAGCCGTATAAAAATACTTGTCCCCATCGGTTAATTTGGTTTTCGGACTCGCTTTAAAAACAACCAAACCGTTTGCCGCAAAGTCATAACTTTGATCTACACTGTACGCCGGGTTGGTGACGGTATCGCTTATTCTCTTCCAATCGTTGGCTGATGCTAGGTAAAAACCATAGAGTTGATACGCATAAGGGAGATCGTAATCAGCGGCGACGAGAACTTGTGTTTCATCTTGGGAAACTTTAAAATCCCTAACCCCATAGCGAGCTCCGATGACTTGAGGAGAAACTTTTTGAAGAAAAAGTTCTGAGGTCTGTTTGTAAAAGAGCTCTGTCGTACCCTCAGAGTTCTTTGCTGAATACAAAATACGATCGCCATCTTTGAACCAGTAAATTTGTTCAATTTGTTCTTTTCCAAGCAATAATGATGGCCAGATGGCGCCGTCGAGTTCAGAGCCCAGTCGGCAAGTCAAAGACTCGCTGTGATCTTGGCCGTTACTGGTGAGCGAAACTGTTGCGGAGTAGTCCCCTCGGCCAGAAGTCTGCGTGGCTCGCGTGTCGATTCTCAAATTAAATGCCGGCGATGTATAGGTCAGCTCACGTGATTTGAATGCTCTGGCGGCCTGAAAGGTATTCAGCGTTTCAATTTGTATATTGCTGAGCATTTGTGAGCCGATTTTAACCGAGACATCGCCGAATTGATTGACCGTATTTCTTTTCACCACAATATCTATTGCGGTGTCTCTGCCCTGAGGAGATTGACACCAAACCTCGGGAAGTGAAATCGTTTCTGAACTGGTTGCAACACTTAGTTCTTCGGGAGTAAGTTTCTCATAGACTCCGTCGTCGACGGAGATCACCTTTTGCTGGAGTCTTGAATAGGAGACGCGCGAAATATCGATGGTCTCATTCGTCTCGGTGCAGTCTTCTGGGTTGATCGATTGAAGGGTAATGCCTGTCGCCGAGTTGGAGGTGTTCGTGGTTATCGGCGGAAATGTCACTTTCGACAAAACGGTTTTTGCACATACCTGCGATGGCAAGCGACGGTAAAACTCTCCTTCAGGCTTACCTTCGTAGCCCGACCCATTCCCTTGTTGAACCCCACTTTTTAGTCCAAGCTGCGATACCGACTGAAAGCTGATTCCACCACCATTGGTGCAATTCTGAAATGAAAACAGCCAGGCACCCAAAAGGACAATGGCTAAAATTCTCGATTCAAGTTTCACTCTCATTTTTAGCGAGCTCCACGTGTAAGTACAGACCTAGTCTTACGTCCATACTTATCGGGTCTCCACGGTATGAATTTGAGGCTAAAGAGAAATACCTTTGAATCGTCGAAATCTTTGACGGTCGCTTTTGGTCTCTGGTCTCAGGGCTCTGGGCTATTCGCAAAATGAGACACGAGCTTGAGATGCCCTAAGTTTGGCTTTCTGCCTTTTGTTGGTCCTGCAAAGCTTTTTCTATTTCTTGTTTCGACCAGGTTTTTCCTTTACCAACACCAGGGCAGAATTTCGCGACTTCATTTTTCCAAGTTTTGGCGCCCATGACCTCTGGCCAGAATGGCCATGTTCGGCACTGTGTGGGGCGCCCTTCGTAGACCGAGCAACTTTTGTTCTTTAAAAAAATGCAAGCTTGGTTTGCGCCATCGATGAGGTGATAAAAACCGTCGCTCTTGCGGCAATATTTTTTGGTAAATACAGATGTCGACATTTGCAGCGACTTCGCCATTCGCTTGCGGTCTGCCAACGTCATGTATACAAAACCAAATTCGCCATGAGAGACACAGCATTTGCCAGAACCCTGGCAGCTGAATTGTACCCCGTCATGCCACCATTCTTTCTTTTCTGTTTGTTTGCTCATTATAGTCTCCTGGTTGATCTCCAGACTCTTGGGCTTTTGGGGCTCGAGTGGGACGTGTGTTCTAGGTTCATGTCAAAACTAGGTTCGTGCAAAAAGACGATTAAGAAATAAAAATGAACGCGAACTTGCAATTTGCCAATCATTTTGAGCGTGAGGGGGTGTCTTTGACTCCTGTCCGTTGCGCGGCATCAGAGGTCCCTATGTTCTTGTAATCACTTGCTTCAGTCATGACTTTACCGCAAATTATGGAGCCATGTTGGACTTCGTCCAAATCCCATCGTTTCAAGTATTTAGGGGGATCGAATGAAACTAAAAATGAAAAACCAATTCGTACTTTTGGCTACTACGTTCGCTCTGGCGACGAGCGTGTTTGCCGCAAACAAGCCGATACAAATCGGGGATCCAAAGGCGCCGCAACAGGGTACCTTTTTGTTTAATTTAGGGGAAGAGCCATCAACTTTAAACCCAATCACCGCAACTGACTTTTACAGCCGAAAGCTTCACGAGTTGGTGATGGACACCCTACTTGTGCGCAATCAAGAGACTTACGATTGGGATCCAGGTTTAGCAGAAAAATATGAAATTTCTAAAGATGGCAAGGTTTTCACTTTCTACATCCGTAAGAATGCGACATTTCATGATGGCAAACCTGTGACTGCTGAAGATGTAAAGTTTAGTTATGATGCGATTTTTGATCCCGCCTTTGATACAGCACACTTACGACCTTATTTTGAAAATTTTGAAAAGGCCGAAGTGGTCGATCCCTATACAATAAAGTTCTATGTTAAGACCAAATACTTCGGAAATTTAGAGTCTCTTGCCGACACCATGTATGTTTCGCCGAAGCATTTTTATGGCAATGCCAAAGAAGGTGCGAAAAAAAATAAAACAGTCATGGGTTCGGGCCCATATAAACTTGATTCTTATGATCAAGGGCAAAAAATCGTATTGGTTCGCAATCCCAATTGGTGGGGTAATTCGGTTCCTGAACTTAAAGGAAAATACAATTTCTCTAAGGTGCTTCTGCGCTTTGTAAAAGAAGAGCAGGTCGAACTTGAAATGGTGAAGAAGGGGCAAATTGATTTTGCTGAGATCACTCCTGAAGTTTATGAAGTGAAAGCGGTTGGTGATGTTTGGGGTACCAAAGCTCTCAAATTTAAAGTCGAGAATCTCGAACCCAAATCTTACGGTTATTTAGGCTGGAATCTCCGCCGTCCGATGTTCAAGGATCGCGAGATGCGCATTGCCCTGACCCATCTCATGAACCGCGATTTGATGAATAAGAAATTTCGTCAAGGGATGTCTTTGCTCGCGACCGGCCCATGGTATCAACAGAGTGAATATGCTGACCCAACAGTTAAGCCAATTCCATTTGATCCCAAAAAGGCAGCGCAACTTTTGACCAAGCTCGGTTGGAAAGACACCGACAAAGATGGCGTACTCGATAAAATGATCGATGGCAAAAAAACAGATCTGGCGTTTACGTTATTGTACGGCGGAAAAGACAGCGAGAAATATTGGACTCTTTATCAAGAGGACTTAAAAAAAGCAGGAATCAAAATGGAGCTGAAACAGCTCGAATGGAATTCTCTTCTCAAGAATGTTAAAACTGCAAACTTTGATGTTTGTGCTATGGCTTGGGGTGGCGGTTCTGTGGACAATGATCCAAAGCAGATTTGGCACACCTCGAGCATTGCTGAGGGTGGTTCGAACTACGTTGGATATTCCAACCCAGAGGTTGATCGTTTGATTGATCAAATTCGTGAAGAGCTGGACAAGAAAAAACGAATTGTGATGATGCGAAAAGTCTATCGCGTGATCGCCGAAGATGCTCCCTACACGTTCTTGTTTAATCCTCGATATTATCTTTACGTCACTACAGATAAAATCATGAAAGTTAAGCCAACGAACAAGTTTGCGGTTGGTCGCGAGTATTGGTACGCCAAACAAGCGGATTAGTTGATAAGAATTGGTGCTGTACTTAGACTTTGCTTGAAACTCTAGGTACAGTATTTAGTGCTGAGCTATGATCTAGGATCCGGAGAGTTTTTCTATGATTCATTATTTGTTAAAAAGAATTCTGGCGATGATTCCCACACTGTTTGGAATCACGTTGGTTTCGTTTTTGGTAATCAATGCGGCTCCTGGTGGTCCGATAGATCAAAAATTGCAGCAAATGCAGTTTGGTGGGGCCCTTTCGGCAAAGGGCAATGGTGGGGGACATGCTGAACGTGGAGTTCCCCCTGAGGTGATCGAGGCTCTAAAGGTTCAATACGGCTTAGATAAGCCGATTCATATTCGTTATGCTATTTGGATTAAAAATATTGCGACGATGGATTTTGGAAACAGTTTTAAATTCGAAGAGCCAGTGATCGATGTGATCATGAGCCGGATGCCTGTGTCACTGCAGTTCGGAGTGATTTCACTTATCCTCACCTATCTTGTGTGCATTCCGCTTGGGGTCATCAAAGCGATTAAAGATGGCACACCTTTCGATCACACTTCCAGTGTGATTTTGTTTATTCTATATTCGATCCCACCGGTGATGCTCGCTATTTTATTAATCGTGTTTCTTTCAGGTGGTAGCTACTTGAACTTGTTTCCGATAGGCGGTCTCTATTCTGATAATTATAGTGATCTGTCGATGTGGCAAAAACTGATAGATCGCGTGCACCATTTTATTTTGCCGCTGACTTGCTACATGATTGGTAGTTTTACCTTTTTGACAATGTTGATGAAAAATTCACTTCTTGATGTCATCAAAATGGATTACGTGCGCACCGCACGGGCAAAGGGTCTCACTGAAAAAATCGTCTATGTGAAGCACGCACTTCGCAATGCCTTGATTCCCATTGTGACCGGAATGAGTGGAATTCTGTCGGTGTTTTTCGCTGGATCAATTGTCATTGAAAGAATTTTTCAACTCGATGGAATGGGTTTGTTGGGGTTCACTGCGGTCTCAGCTCGTGATTATAACCTTTTGATGGGGTTGATTTTTTTGCAGAGTTTGTTTTTTTTGGTCGGGCGTTTGATCGTCGATGTTTTATATATGATTGTTGACCCAAGGATTGATTTCAAATGATAGAGAAATTGATTAAAAATGATTTATCTAAAAAACGTTGGCGCAGGTTTAAGGCGCGCAAATCTGCAGTCGCCTCGTTGATCGTGCTGTTGCTCTTGATCTTTTTTAGTTTTACCGCAGAGATGTGGGCCAACAATCGACCTATTTTGATGAAATTTTCTGGAGAGTGGTATGTTCCAGTTTTTAAAGAATACCATCCCTCGGTATTTGGTGCTGAGGGAAATCAAACCGATTATCGAGAACTTAAGCTTGCAGACTCTGATTGGGCATTGTGGCCACCTCTTAAGTGGGACCCACTTGAATCGAATCGCACTCTTGAAAGGTATCCAGCTCCTCCTTCAAATGAAAATCTATTGGGTACCGATGACCGTGGACGTGATGTTTTTGTTCGTCTGATTTATGGATTTCGGTACTCCATGTTTTTTGCTTTGTTGGTTTGGATACTAGAATCATTTATGGGAATAACACTTGGCGCGATCATGGGATATGCCGGTGGTTGGGTGGATCTCTTTGGACAAAGGGTGATCGAAGTGCTCGAGTCACTGCCTTGGCTTTTGCTGTTGATCACTTTGGTTTCCATTTTTTCTGCAGACATGTGGTTGCTGGTGACGTTGACGGCAATTTTTGGTTGGGTCGGAATTTCGCTCTATATTCGGGCCGAGTTTTTAAAACTTCGTAAGCTCGAATTTGTTGAGGCAGCTAAGGCTCAGGGCTCAAGTCGTGCTCGAGTGATTTTTAAACATATTTTACCCAACAGTCTTACTCCCTGGATAACTCTTTCGCCATTTTTGATTTCTGGAAATATTTCGAGTTTGGCAGCTCTTGATTTTCTTGGTTTCGGGATTAAGGCTCCGACGCCAAGCTGGGGAGAACTACTAAATCAAGCGAAAGATAACTTCCAAAATGCGTGGTGGTTGGCCGTTTATCCATCATTGGCATTGTTTATCACCTTGGTGCTTTTAAATCTGATTGGCGAAGCCGTTCGAGATGCGCTGGATCCTCGCAAGACTCTTTAAAACTTTGAAACGAGCAAAAATTTTTAAACAAGCTTCTTAAGCGCGTTTTCGTGGGTCGTGGAGAAGGCAAGATTTTTTAGCTCGCGAGAATGCTGAAGACTGGCCTTTAAATAAAAGGGCACCACTTGGTGCCCTTTACGTTTTCATTGATAAAATTGGTTTTAAAGCTCTGGATCTTCTAGGTAGGTATATCCTGAGAGACCGACTTCATAATGCTTCATGAGTTGTCGAGCTTCATTTCTAGAAATTTGACCTTTCAGAATACTTTCTTCACTCGCTCGGCGAATGGCTTCGAGAAGTTCAGGACGGTTGTATTGAACGTAACTCAATACTTCTGTAACCGTGTCACCCTCGACAAAGTGATCAACTGTATACCCAGCCTGAGTCACTGTGATGTGGACGGCGTCGGTATCACCAAAGAGATTGTGCAAATCCCCTAAGATTTCTTGATAAGCTCCGACCAAGAATACGCCCATATAATAAGGCCGATCTGGATGCCAATCATGCACATCCAATGCTGTCTTCTTTGCTCCTTTAGGCATCAAGGCTTGAGAGTCAATGAATTGGCCAATTTTGCCGTCAGAATCGCAGGTCAAATCAACAAGATTTGCCCGACGATTTGGGTGTTCATCGAGCCGATGAACAGGCATCACTGGAAATAGCTGACCAACAGCCCACGAGTCGGGCATAGATTGAAATACCGAGAAGTTACAGAAGTATGTGTCAGACAAAAGTTCCTGTAGTTGGCTGACAAGGTCGTCATTGTCTTTCATCTGAGCCGCGATTTTTTGCATCTTTGTCAGAATCACCCATGACAAACTCTCGGCCTTTGCTCTTTGAGAAAGACTCAAAACGCCGAAGGTGAAGAGCTGAAGTATGGTGTCTTTGATATGCATGACATCATGGAAGTATTCGTAAATATTATTCTCATTTACGGCCTCATAGATTTCAGCGAGATCTTGAACAATGCGGTGATCCTCTTTGGATACATGTCCATTGAACTCTTGGCGCATGACTTCATTGCGACCCAATACATTGAAAATCAATAGCGAATGATGGGCGACAAGTGCACGTCCTGCCTCGGTGACGATATCGGGGTGAGGCACGCCTTTTTCATCACAGGTGCTCTGAATAATTGAAACCACATCATTTGCATACTCTTGTTCAGAATAATTTATCGAGCTATCAGAGTTTCCAGAACCGTCATAGTCAACACCAAGGCCGCCGCCAACATCGATGTATTTCAGTCGAGCGCCCATGAGATAGAGTTCTGTATAAAAGCGTGTGCCCTCTTTGAGTGACCCTTTAACACAAGAGATGGACGGAATCTGCGAGCCAATATGATAGTGAAGCAACTCGAGAGAGTCGAGCATGTCCTCTTTTTTGAGTTTTTCGACACACTCTACGATTTCCATCGGCGTAAGCCCAAATTTTGATCGGTCTCCACTGGAATCGACCCATTTCCCTGCGCCCTTAGTGTGGAGTTTCGCTCTTAAGCCGATCTTCGGCCGAGTATTGAACTTCTTGGCAGCATCGATGATCATTTGGAGTTCGACAATTCGATCTACAACAATGATCGTGTTGCGCCCAAGTTTTTGCGAGAGCACTGCTGTTTCAATATATTCCGTGTCTTTAAAACCGTTACAGATAATCAAAGCATCGGGAGTGTTCATCATCGCAAGAACAACAAGCAGCTCTGGTTTGCTGCCGCATTCGAGTCCGAGCTTAACTCCTTCGCCGAACTTAACCAGTTCTTCGACCATGTGTCGTTGTTGGTTCACCTTAATGGGGTAAACCCCGCGATAGGAGCCTTTGTAACCACACTCTTTGACTGCATTTAAAAAGCATCCGGAAAGCAGTTCAATTCGTGATTTGGTGATATCTGGAAACCGAATCAAAAGAGGTAATCGAATACCTCTCTCCTGCAAGTCGTTGATGAGTTCTGGAAGGTCGACGCTTGGGCCTCCAGCTCCATGTGGGTTCACTGTGATGTTACCGGCACTGTTCACATCGAAATAATTCGATCCCCACGCGCCGATTCCGTAAAGTTCTTTGCTCTTGTCAATAGACCAACCGGAGTTAGTTTGCTCCAACGTTTCACCCTCGCAAGTTCGAGTTAAACACCAGAGGCAGCGTACTGCCTCGCTTCTTTTTTGATAGGTGTTTTTTACAGCGAACGGGCTAATTTGCAATCAAATTTAGAATTCGACCTGCTTTATAGATCACTTTTGTAATTGTGAGTCCATTGATCGCATTTTGGACACTTGCTGAGGCCTTTGCCAATTTGACCGCATCTTCCTCTGAAGCGTCCTTCGAGATTTCAATGGTGCCGCGAGACTTGCCGTTTACCTGTACTCCCATGGTGATCACGTTGTCTACGGTCAGCGCCGGATCAAAACTAGGCCACTGTGCAACAGCGACCAGTCCTTTTTCTCCAAGAATGCTCCAAAGTTCTTCAGTCAAATGAGGTGCGATTGGAGCCAACAATTGGACAAGAGTCTTGGCGAGTCCACGAGGTCGTATTTGGGATTTGTAGGTTTCATTTACCAAAATCATCATCGCACTGATCGCCGTATTAAAATTGAGAGTCTCAATGTCTTCTCCGACCTTTTTAATTGTTTTGTGAAGAAGCTTATTGAGATCTTCTGGCAATGTACAATCAGATACTTGGGGAATGCCATTGTCATCGACCACAAGTCGCCATACGCGGTCCAAAAATCTTTGGACTCCTTCGATGCCAGTTTCGCTCCAAGGCTTGTCTCTATCCATCGGGCCCATAAAAAGAATATAGGAGCGAAGCGCATCCGCTCCATAGCGCTCTCGTAAATCATCAGGATTGATGACATTGCCTCGAGACTTCGACATTTTTTCTCCATCGAGACCGAGAATCATTCCTTGATGGGCAAGTTTTTGAAATGGCTCTTCATGGGTCACAAGACCTGCATCGAACAGGACCTTTTGCCAAAATCTTGAGTACAGCAAGTGACCCACGGCATGCTCTGGGCCACCAACATATAGATCAACAGGCATCCAATATTTTTGGGCATCAAACGAAAAAGCTTCGCTGTCGTTATGTGGATCGCAGTATCGCAGAAAATACCAAGAGGATCCGGCCGAACCCGGCATCGTGTCTGTTTCACGCCTGCCGACTTCTCCTGAAATTTGATCTCGATATGTTGTCCACTCCGTGTTGCGAGCCAATGGTGCTTCACCTTTTTCAGATGGCTGATAGTCCGCGACCTCAGGCAGAAGTACGGGCAGTTCGGCAACAGGAAGAGTCTTGAGCCCAGCCTTAGGAAAATGCACCACGGGGAACGGTTCACCCCAATAGCGTTGGCGACTAAATAGCCAATCGCGAAGTTTGTATTGCACTGTCAAATGACCGATTTTTTCTGCTTCCAAATGTTTGATCATTTTGGTGATTGCCGCACTTTTCGAAAGTCCGTTGAGAAAATGGGAATTACAGAGAACCCCTTCACCTTCAAATGGCAAATCAGATTCACTTTCTAAAACTCGAAGAATTGGTAGATCGAATGCCTTAGCGAAATCAAAATCTCGGGCATCGTGTCCTGGTACAGCCATGATCGCTCCCGAGCCGTAGTCCATCAAGACATAGTCAGCAATCCAAATTGGAATATCGTGCCCAGTGAGTGGGTGAATAGCAAAAGCGCCAGTGAATGTTCCAGACTTTTCTGTATTAGCTTTGCGATCCAATTCACTCTTACGAGCCGATTTAGCAACATAGGTTTCGACATTTTGTTTGTTTTCGGTCGTCGTGATTTGGCTGACCAATGGGTGTTCTGGGGAGAGTACCATAAAGCTGACACCATACAATGTGTCGGGTCTTGTGGTGAAGACTTCTAGTTTTGCTGAAGGGTTTTTCACAGTGTAATTTTTAATATCGAAAAAAATGGTGGCCCCTTCACTTTTTCCAATCCAGTTGGCTTGCATTTCTTTTGTACGAGCTGGCCAATCAATTTTTTCGAGATCCTGCAACAAGCGCTCGGCATACGCGGTTATTTTTAACATCCACTGCTTCATAGGTACTCGTACAACAGGATGGCCGCCGCGTTCGCTCTTACCATCAACAACTTCTTCATTTGCTAGTACCGTGCGAAGTGCTGGGCACCAATTCACTGGAACTTCTTTTTGATAAGCCAATCCCTTTTCGTAAAGTTTAGTGAAAATGAACTGTGTCCATTTATAGTATTTGGGGTCACATGTCGAAATCTCGCGACTCCAATCAAAACTAAATCCAAACATGGAGAGTTGTTGCTTAAAGTTCTCAATTGCTTTCTGGGTCGTGACCGCCGGATGGACGCCTGTTTGAATCGCATATTGTTCAGCGGGAAGGCCAAATGCATCGTATCCCATGGGGTGCAAAACATTGAAACCCCGAGCTCGTTTATATCGCGAGACCACATCGGTTGGTGTGTATGAGGCCATGTGCCCAATATGTAAACCCTGGCCCGAAGGATAGGGGAACATGTCCAGCGCATAATACTTTGGTTTTGCAGACTTTTGTTCAGCCTTAAACGCGCCTTGTTTTTGCCATTGCTCTTGCCATTTTGAATCTATTTTTTTGTGATCGTAAGACATATTGGTAATATAGTTTTTTTGCGCAGATTTTTGCAAATACAATTGCCGCTGGACTTTATTGACGCTCATAAGCACCTATCCAGGTCTGACAAAGAGAGCTACTGGTCCTTTGACCATTCCTGGTTCGAAAAAACTCCCATCTGTGTATTTTGTGATTTCTGGCCTCTTTCGCTCGCTGATTGTTTTGTACAATGGAACCATGTCGACAGCCCAAAAATTGAGTCCAGAAAATCTTCGTTTAGTGTTGGTCGTTGATGATGACCAAGACAATCAGAAATTGGTTGCCAAAGCTTTGTCTTATCAAGGGTATCAAGTTCTCCGGGCCTCAAGTGGAGAAGAAGCTCTAAAGGTTCTGGCTGAAAACACTCCTGACCTTGTTTTGTTGGATATCAATATGCCAGGAATTAGTGGTCTCGATACTCTCAAACATCTTCGGCAGCGTGGCGAATATGTCTCGGTGATCTTTATTTCTGCTAAATCAAAAAAAGAAGATGTCATTGTTGGCCTTGATTCGGGCGCCGACGATTATATATGCAAACCATTTGATCCCTATGAAATGTTGGCACGGGTGCGAGCTCAACTTCGAATCAAAGATCTGAATGACAGGTTGACGGCTGCCAATGCGAGATTGAAAGAACTTGTCGATATTGATGATTTGACTGGGCTATTCAACATGCGTTCAATCTATCAGAAAATTGATGCAGAGATTATTCGTTCTCGACGGTACAGTCGAACGGTCGGCGCGATCATGATGGATATGGATAATTTTAAATCTGTGAATGATTGTCATGATCATCTGTTCGGGAGTTTTGTGTTGTCTCAGGTCGGAAAAATCATCAAAGAAAATATTCGACAAGTCGATTTCGCCGCGAGGTATGGAGGTGATGAATTTTTAGTTATTTTGACCGAGACCTCAGAGGATGGAGCTCGAATATTTGCTGAACGCATTCGCAAAAAAATCGAGGAATTTCTTTTTAAAAATGATCGAGATCAGATGCGATTGACAGCTAGTCTCGGAGTGGCTGTTATCAATGCGCATGACACAGATATCGACAGCCGCGACTTGGTTCGCAAAGCAGACAATGCTTTGTACGAGGCCAAACGTTCAGGGAAAAATTGTTTTGTATTGGCGCCTTCCAAATAGTGATTTACGCGGTGGGATTTAGCCTTCTGTCTTTCTAGCTTTCTTAAAGGTCTTGTAATACGTTGACGTTTCGGTCGATGGATAGAATCGGCGAGGGAGACGTTGCAATGGCGCAGTCCAATTCTGAAAAAGCAGAGCAAAAATTAAGTCGTTGGGCCTCATATCTCTCACTTGGGATTGGAACGATTCTCCTTGTCGCTAAGTTCTGGGCTTTTAAGATCACAGGTTCGCAAGCCATTTTTTCTGATGCAATGGAAAGCATTGTGAATGTGGTAGCTGCCACCTTAGCTATTTTTGTCGTGGCGATAGCGGCGCGCCCTGCAGACAAAGATCATCCATATGGTCACGGCAAGGTCGAATATTTTTCTGCTGCATTTGAGGGTGGATTGATTGCGTTCGCCGCTGTTTTAATTTGTGCCGAAGCTATTCGCTCTTTACTCGAAGCGAGGCCGGTCAATGAGCTTGGCGTGGGAATTGGAGTGGTGTTAGCTACTGGATTTGTGAACTTGCTCCTCGGGGTGTTTTTGCTTTTTGTCGGCAAAAGATCGAGATCTGTTGCTTTGGTGGCGAGTGGTCAGCATGTGTTGTCTGATTTTTGGACTAGTGCCGGTGTCGCCATTGGACTGGGTTTGGTTTCTCTGACCCATATTCCCTGGCTGGATCCAGTCGTTGCGTTGATTGTGGGTGGAATGTTGGGATGGACCGGATTGAGGCTTGTGCGCCGATCGGTAGGCGGTCTATTGGACGAAGAGGACAAAGAGATATTGGAGGGTCTGGTCGAACTGTTTCAAAATGAGCAAACTCCAGGAATTATTCAGTTGCACCATTGTCGGGTGATTCGTTCAGGTCGATATCACCATATTGATGCACATGTGGTTATTCCTGAATTTTGGGATGTTTCAGAGGCACACCACGAGACTGAATCATTCGAGGCCCGCCTAATGAAGCGATATTCCTACGAAGGGGAGATCCACTTTCATGTCGACCCTTGTCGTCGCGCTTATTGTCGAGTCTGTGATGTTGCGGAATGCCCAATAAGAAAAGAGAAATTTGTGGGGCGACATCAAATACAGGTTCAAGAACTCACCAACCCAGAGGAGCCTGCTGTCTTTAGAGAGTGAGTCCAAAAATTCTCAATTGCCTAGTTGAATTTTGTCGGAGCGACGCGAAATCATACCTTGGCATTGGACATGACCGCAGAATTTTTTTGGCCTCCGCACAAATTTCAGGTACAACTTGAGATCAAATATTGGTGTAACATCAAACAATTAATGGGAGGCTACATGCTTCGTGGACTTATTCTTATGATGGCTTTGGTATCAGCAGTTGCTATGACTGGATGCTCAAAATGCTCTTCTGAAAAAACTGAACAACCTGCTGGAACTGAAGCAGCACCAGCTGCTCCTGCGGCTCCAACTGAAGCGGCACCAGCTGCTCCTGCAGCTCCAACTGAAGCGGCACCGGCTGCTCCTGCAGCTCCAACTGAAGCAGCACCAGCTGCTCCTGCTCATCAGTAATTGATAGAGTTTGTGAAGTAGGTTCGAAAGCCCTCAAGTGAAAACTTGGGGGTTTTTTTTGCTTGCCTAAATTTGGCAGGCTTTAATGGCTTAGATTCGGGTGATTCCACCTCGGAACATGAAAAAGGCCGCAGCAACAAGGCAAAGTCCAGCCCAAATAAAATCCGCCTTAACATCTTGTTTGAAATAGAAAATTGAAAATGCAGCAAAGACACTCATTGAAACGATCTCTTGTATGACTTTGAGTTGTGAGAGCGAGAAATAGCCTGAACCTATTCGATTTGCGGGCACTTGAAGAAGATATTCAAAGAACGCGATACCCCAACTTATTAAAATGGCGAGCCAAATAGGAGCTGCTTTCAAGTTTTTGAGGTGTCCATACCAGGCGTAGGTCATAAAGACATTGGAGAAAATGAGAAGTAGAACAGGTAAGTACACTTAAAACCCCCCTGCCGCGCCTTCGCCTCGCAAATCATATGCGCCCTCAAGGCTGCCATTCACTTTGCGGACAATTCCATAAACTTTAGCTGTAGATCCTTCTTCAAGCACATGCCCTTTAGACTTCAATGCCATGGCAATTTCTGGAGAAAACTTATGTGTATCGATGTAAAGGGTATTGGGAGTGAATTGGTGGTGAACGCGGGGAGCCTGAATGGCCTGGTCAATATCAACGCCTCCGCGCAGCGTACGATACATCACTTGAAAGACAGCACTTATAATTCTTGGGCCCCCAGGAGCACCGAGGCTCAAAACTGTTTCTCCGTCCTTTTCAACTATTGTGGGACTCATGGAGCTGAGCGGTCGTTTACCAGCTTCGATTTGATTGGATGTACCTTGGATGAGTCCGTATTGATTGGCCTGGTCAATTTGAGTTGTGAAATCATCAATTTCATTGTTGAGGGCGATTCCATATTTTGTCGATACGACGCCTGACCCATAGGATCCATTCAGTGTCAGCGTCATTGCGACAGAATTTCCATCGGAGTCCATGACGGAAAAGTGGGTAGTTTGCGAAGACTCATGAGCGGGAGACACTTTAATTGACGTGTCGTAGGCTTTGGCAGGGTCCACACGCTTGGCGAGCTCAGCCAAATAGGATTCAGAGGTAAGTTCTTCTATGGGGTTTTTATGAAAATCAGGGTCCCCCAAGCGCGTTCGCCCAGCGAAACTTTGTTTCAAAATTTCGCCGATAAGGTGAAATTCATCAACCGAGAGGCTGGTGGTTTGTTGGAGGTGAAGGAGGTCGGCAAGGCGAAGTGCAGATTTGATGACAATGCCACCGCTGCTTGGGGGAGGCATCAGGTAGGCTTTGAATCCAGAATAGTTTGCTTCAAGGGGACGGAGCCACCTGGGTTTGTAGGATTTCATGTCAGCCAAGCTTAAAACTCCTCCTTGGCTTTGAACGGTCTCAACTATATCACGCGCGACCATACCCGAATAGAATGGCACTGGTCCTCGTACACTCATTTCTTTGAGAACCTTTGCTAGGTCTTCCTGAGTTAGTTTCTCTCCACCTTTTAGCGCGATTTTATTTTTTTTGAAAAAATACCTTTTCCCGGCTTCATTGAAGCGGGTTGTATTTTTCGTCGTTATGTCCGCCCACTCACCACTGACCTCAAAACCTTTCGAAGCCAGCTCAATTACTTTTGGAAATAAACGACTCCAATGTAGCGACCCATAACGCTTGTGAAGTTCCCACAAACCAGAGGGAATTCCCGGAACTCCTATCGCTAGAGGCCCATCGACCGATGCAGAACTTGGTTTGCCCGAAAAAAAGTTTGAAGTCATTTGCTTGGGTGCAGTTTCCCGAAAATCAAGTGCGTCGACCTTTTTGTTGAGTTTTAAGAGTGCAAACCCCCCTCCACCTAGGGAGGCATAGTAGGGATGAGTGACCGACAAGCTCAGTGCCACGGCAACTGCTACGTCGACGACATTGCCACCCTTTTTCGAGATATCCTTACCAATTTCAACTGCATTGGGGGACGGACCCGCTATCATAATTTTTTGCCCAACAGCCGGGACTCCGTATGCAGTAGAGATCTCGAAAACAAGGCAGAAAGCTGTAACTAACCCCGTGGCGAAAAATTTTTTCAACATCATCGTCTCCTAAAAGCTCATTGCTCTGCTCAATACTTTGTGGAATTTTAAATATTCTAATACCAAACTATTCAATCACCAATGATTTGATTGCACGCGGACCATCTGATAAGACCCCTCTACTATGAATAGAATTGATATTAGTCTTAGTCGGAATCTCCTGTCTCCTAATCTCTACGTTGGTCTAATGAACGGCGAATTCTCGCCGTGGGCCTTCAATGAAGAACGGGCACCAAAGCTAAAAGGTCACTGGCGTGAAGAGGCTTTTGAGGTCGCTCCGGTAGAGCCAATGGATCTTGAAATCGGAACCGGAAATGGCAATTTTTTTGCTCATAGAGCAACTAAGTTTCCTTCCCGGAATTTGGTGGGAATAGAGCTCAAGTACAAACCGTTAATACAGTCGATTCGGCGTGCTTTAAATGCTGGGGCAAAAAACGCGCGAATTGCTCGCTACGATGCCTTTTTTCTAGAAGACCTGTTTGAGCCTGGAGAAATCAATGATGTCTTCATTCATTTTCCGGATCCATGGGAAGGTCGTACAAAGTGGGTCAAAAATCGCCTGGTACGTCCTGAGAATCTTGAAATGCTTTTTCGCTTGCAGCGACCTGGATCGACTTTGGAGTTTAAAACTGACTCCCTAGAATACTTTGATTGGGCTGAAGAGCACCTTAAAAATAGCCCTTACAAAGTTGAGTACATAACTCGTGATTTGCATCAATCTGAATGGGCAAAAGAAAATTTCGTCACACATTTCGAGTCACTATTTTTAAAAAAAGGCCAGCCGATTTATGCTGCTCGGCTGGCAAAATCTTAATCAATTCGTAGAGCAAGTTGCTCCATAGCCTGGAGCAACCATTTTGAATCCGGTTCTTAAAACATCTAGAACTTGTTGTTCGCTATTGTCTTTGTTGTGAATGACCCTTTTGAGCATAACTTCTTTATAAGCACCTTGTGGGAAAAAGCCACCGAACTTGTAGTCGGCTCCTACTTTAACTTCAAGGTCTCCAATAAGATCTTTTGAGCTCAAAATATCAGCATTAAACATAACTGAAAACTTAGGTGCCTCTGAGAATTCATAGAGAAAATTTTCGGCTGAGACGTTCTGTACAGTGGTGGTACATTTTAGATTTGAGTTGCGAATTCCAAATCGAACAACCGCAGTTTCACCTGCTCCCACCTTGACGTAGAACGGGCCCTTGTCGCTCTTGGTTTGGATGAGCGCATCTCGCTCGTCGCGATCTTGGGACTTGATATTGATCCAAACAGAGGCCTGCTGGTCGGGTAAGGTTACAACATCAAATGGACTCATTTGGCCAATTTCTCCGGATGCAACATATCGTGAGATGAGTTGCTGTAGTCGAACTTTAACTTTTGACATATCGGGTACAATTAGCGCGATTTCATGCTTTTGATTGTTTGTGAACTCAAATTGATTGAATCCCCAATTGTTAAATGAAACTTGATTCGCATCATTGTCATAGCTTGTTACGTAGGTGGAAACTCCATCTATTTGGATGGGTTTAAATGCCAATCGAAATTCCGGTGAAATACGAAGCACCGATTCGGCCTTAGTTTCTGATACCAATCGGCAAGTCTGCACTGGGTTTCTCTCAGTTTCAGCTTTGTATGAATTGGATGAGTTATTTAGATACGTTAAGGCCGTTACGTTACCATTGGATTCAAGTTCTTTTTTGACAATAAAGTCTCGACAAACAAGATATCCAGTTGCGGGTTGATCGGTACCTTCTTGGACGATCTGGGCTGCATCGCTTGCGTTGATAGTCTTAGTGCGTTCGATTTCGGCTGTGCTCCAAGTCGTGTTGTTACGCACTGAGAGGTTGGCGTATCCCGAAACCGGGCGCACCCGAAAAACAAACGTTTGGTTGTTAGTTGAACCAATTTCGTTTGTATAGGTGATATTCATACGACAACTCAAAACTTCGTCGCCTACATTGACAGAAAGAAGATTTTCAAACGGCAAAAGTTCAAAAATCTGAAGATCTCGATGTTTACCTTTTACCTCCAGCGTTCGACTCTTCTCGCCGCGAAGGCTCGAACAAGTCATGGTTAGTTTTGTTGAAACTAGCCCCGACGGCGCTGGAAATGAAATCACTTTGGTGGATTCAATGTCTTTGTCTAATGCCATAGACAAGAGATCGAAGCCCTTGCCACCATCTTTGTTATTGTTCACTTCGAACTTTGGTTGCTCGACGGTAAACCTATCTGTTTTTGTTTCGCTTTTTTGGGTGCATCCAAATGCCAGCAAGGACAATCCTGCTGTAACAATCAAAGACCCTTTAGCAATTTTTTTGTTTTTGAACATGTCTTCTCCTCCTCGACCGGGTTCTAAGGAGTTTCTCTCTGCAACACTGATTCCTAGTCCAATTCGATTTACCAATAGTCGGCGTCGACAGTGACCGAACCTCGGATTTCAGTTTGACAAGCAAGCCGTTCGGTAAACGGGATGTGTTTATCTCGATGCATCCGAATTTCTAGCTCATTGGGTGGCGAAAGATGGTGTGCTCCCTCGATGACCTTGACTCGACATTTGGTGCAAATCCCATCGCCGCCACATGAACTTGCGACCGGAATACCTGAAGAAATCAGACTTTTCATCAAATTCGACCCGATCGGTACATCGATTGATTTTAGATTGTTTTTAATGAATTTGATTTGTGTCATACATAAAGATTAGCCTAAGGGTAAAGCGAAAGCTTTAATTTAATTTTGGGGAAAGCCACAGTGAAAAACAGTGACGACAGTGCGAGTTTGAATCAAAAAATTTTGATTTTTGGAGCCAGCAGAGGTTTAGGTCGGGCTATTTTGGTTGAACTTTTGCGTGAGGATCCTGCTGCAAAATTTTTCTGCGTGTCGAGAAGGTGGACACCTTTGCCATACGAAAAATCGGCCAGTGAGGAAAAAAACAACTCGCGAATAAAGTTTGTGGCGTATGACTTGAGTCAGCCACTGGCGTTGGAATTTTTAGATCAACTCAAAGAGTTTTCTCCGACTAAAGTTATTTACTGTGTAGGTGGAGGTCCGTACGGTCGCTTTGAACGAAAAGAATGGAAAGATCATCAGTGGGCTTTGCAAGTCAGCTTTTTGAGCCTCGCACAGCTACTTCACTATTGTATGAGTCAGTTGCCTCAGGTGAATCAGGTGGTGGTGATTGGGTCAGCGATCGCTGAAGAGCATGCTGATCCAATGGCTGCCAGCTATGCGGCGGCAAAGCACGCATTACGAGGTTTGTTGTCCTCGATTCAAAGCGAGCGCGGAACTCATGATGAGAGCTTTAATAATATGAACAAGGGGACGGAGCTTGACCTTAGACTATATAGTCCAGGTTATATCGATACCGACATGTTGCCGAAGAAAGCAAAACCTCGACAAGAAGGTGTGCGCATTTTTAGTTCGGAGGAACTCGCGAAAGATCTAGTGTTATGGATACAGCAAAAAGACTCGGAGTGGCATCGAGTGGTGAGGTCTCTCTAATTGTTTTTTAGATTCCGGTTGGATAGAATGTCGCAAGAAATTAAGAGCATGCAAGAACGCGGAGTGGAATATGAGTACCAGTCAAAAAGTTGAGAAGGTTATTATTATTGGGTCGGGTCCTGCGGGTTTGACGTCGGCCATTTATTCATCGCGAGCTCTGCTTGAACCGTTGATGATTGAGGGTGAAGAAGCTGGAGGTCAACTTATGACGACTACCGAGGTTGAGAACTACCCTGGGTTCCCCGAAGGTATCACTGGACCCGAATTGATGGCACACATGCGCAAACAAGCCGAAAGATTTGGTACTCGATTTTTGACGAAAAATGTTTCCAAAGTGGATTTGAAGACGCGACCATTTAAGGTTTGGGTTGGTGATCAAATGTATTTGGCCAAAACCCTCATTATCAGTACAGGGGCCAGTGCTCGTTACCTGGGTCTTGATTCTGAAAAGGCTTTTATGGGGCGAGGAGTGTCCGCCTGTGCGACTTGCGATGGTGCATTTTACAGAAATCTCGAGGTCGCAATTGTCGGAGGTGGCGACACGGCAATGGAAGAAGCTCAATTTTTAACCAGATTTGCCAAAAAAGTTTATGTTATTCATAGGCGAGATTCTTTTAGAGCCTCCAAAATTATGGCTGAACGAGTGATGAAGCACCCAAAAATTGAGGTCATTTGGAATTCGGCAGTTGATCAGGTCGTCGGCGACAAACTTGTGACCGGTTTGAAATTGCGAAATTTGCAGACAAATATGGTGTCGGATTTGAAGGTCGATGGAATGTTTGTTGCGATCGGCCACAAGCCAAATACGGAGATATTTGCTGGGCAGATTGAAGTGAACGAGACTGGTTACATTGTGACTAAGCCCCATTCTAGTTATACTTCAGTGGATGGAGTTTTTGCTGCCGGGGATGTTCAAGATCATGTTTATCGACAAGCCATCACTGCTGCTGGGAGTGGCTGTGCTGCCGCCATAGATGCGGAGCGCTGGCTTGAAGCTCATGGTGATTGAAATTTTATAGAGGAGACTAGGATGTCGAAACCAAAAATCAATACCAGGGACTTGGTAAATAAAATTGAGCGACTCACTCGAGAACGCATGACCAAAGAAAGCGTTGTGAGTCTCGGCGATTTTCGAGGATTAACCAAAAAGCATGAAGCAAAAACGATTCTGGTCATTGAAGACGATGAGACCATGCGAAGTGCGCTCAAGAGATTGTTCGAAGGTGAAGGGTATCGAGTAAAATTGGCGTCGGATGGTACTCAGCTTTCCTCGGTCTTTGATGATTCGCCGATTGATCTGATTGTCTTGGATATTGGTCTCCCCTGGGTTAACGGTTTTGAATTGGCCGGCATGCTCAAAGAGCATGAGGATCTCAAATATATACCCTTGGTATTTATAAGCGGAAATAAAAGTGAATTGGACATCAAGCGAGGATTTGACGTAGGAGCCGACGACTACATCACCAAACCATTTGATATTGAAAAGATGAAGAAGACAGTTTCAAGCCTACTTAAACTTAATAAATAGGCGTTTTAGCTGAGACGCAATTTTAGATTAAACATTCAAACAAGAGGTGTAGTGGTCAGGGCGTGTGGCTCTGAGTTCCGGACTGATCTGTTTGCAATGCTCGGTTGCACTTGGACACCTTGGATTAAAATAGCATCCCGACGGGGGATTCATTGGGCTTGGAACATCTCCACGTAAAATAATTCTCTGCTCTTTCTTTCTTGGGTCAGGAACAGGAATCGCTGAAAGAAGTGCTTTTGTATAAGGATGCGTCGGATGTTGATAAAGCTCGTCTGCATCGGCCATTTCGACAATTTTCCCTAAGTACATCACCGCTACACGATTTGAAATGTGCTCAACGACTTTCAAGTCATGTGCAATAAAGAGATAGGTTAGCCCGAGCTTTTGTTGAAGATCCATTAATAGGTTGATGACTTGGGCTTGAATAGAAACATCTAGTGCGGAAACAGGCTCATCACACACAATAAATTTAGGCTCAACAGCAAGCGCTCTAGCAATTCCAATGCGTTGCCTTTGCCCTCCAGAGAACTCATGTGGATACCGGTTGATATGTTCGGGGCGAAGGCCGACAAGCTCCAAAAGTTGTTTCACTCGATCCAGTCGGTCCTGCTTGGAGTTGAAGAGATTGTGAATGACAAGTGGCTCGGCAATGATCGATCCAACCGTCATACGGGGATTTAAACTGGCATATGGATCTTGAAAGATAATCTGCATCTTTCGTCGGAGCTCTCTTAGAGATTCTCCTTCGAGTTTGGTTATATCTTGGCCTTCCAGAAAAATCTGACCGGAGGTCGGCTCTATCAATCGAATGATACAGCGGCCTAATGTAGACTTTCCGCATCCGGATTCTCCAACTAGTCCCAGGGTCTCTCCCTGTCGAATTGATAAAGAGATATCTTGTACGGCTTTGACACTTGAAATTTCACGCGAAAAAAGTCCACCTTTTTGGGAGAAATGCTTTGTCAGGTTTTTGACTTCAAGAAGTGGCTGACTCATGGATACCCTTTCGTTCGCTTAAGCTTTTGCGTCCTCTGCCGGATAGAAACAGGCAGCAGTGTGAGTTGCAGTGATATTCTTCAGAGCCGGTTCAGACTGCCGACAATTTTCCTGGGCAAAGTTACATCGATCTTGAAAGCGGCAACCTTTAGGCAGATTGAGGAGACTTGGCACCAAGCCCTTTATGGTCTCAAGGCGCTCACGTCGACTTCCGGTTTCGAAATGTGGAATCGAATTTAGGAGACCCTTAGTATAACGATGTTTTGGGCGATAGAAGATGTCTTCGACAGTACCGTATTCGACAATTTTACCAGCGTACATGACGGCAACATGATCGCAGGTCTCGGCTACAACTCCGAGATCGTGGGTGATCAGTATCATCGAGGCATTGAATTCTTTCTGAAGATTGCGCACCAAATCCAAGATTTGAGCTTGGATGGTCACATCCAATGCCGTAGTTGGTTCATCGGCTATCAATAACTTCGGATTACAGCTGAGTGCCATGGCAATCATGACTCGCTGTCGCATTCCACCAGAAAGCTGGTGAGGGTATTCGTCTACTCTTCGGTCGGGCTCCGGAATATTTACGAGCTTTAACATTTCAATCGATTTTTCCCGAACCTGTTGTTTGGATAAGCCTTTTTGGTGAAGAGCAATGGCCTCGCCAATTTGATTGCCAATGGTAAACACAGGATTCAAAGAAGTCATGGGTTCTTGAAATATCATGGCAATTTCATTGCCTCGAATTTTTCGCATTTCTTCTTCGGACAATTTCAAGAGATCTTTACCCTCGAAAAGAATTTCGCCTCCAAGTATTTTTCCAGGAGGATCGGCAATCAGGCGCATGATGGAAAGTGAAGTTACAGACTTTCCGCAGCCACTCTCTCCAACAATCCCTAGGGTCTTACCACGTTCAAGCGAAAAGCTAATTTCATCAACGGCAAGAAAAGAACCGTCATCGGTCTTGAATCCAGTTTTTAGATTTTTGACTTCAAGAAGTTTACCCACTCGATCACCTTTCCTTGAGGAGGCCGCACGTCCTTGGTACGAACTCGAAATAACAAGCTTTATTTATAGCGTTCAGTATCTAAATACTCAAGATCACTTATTTTTTAATTTCGGATCGAGAGACTGTCTCAACGCATCATTGAACAAGTTGAACGAGAGAATTAGCCCGAACATAAAAAGAGTTGGCGCCACAAGATTGCCCCAAAAAGGTCGTGAGATTTCAAGTTTAGCATCGTCCAGCATGATCCCCCAGCTCGGTACACTTGGATCAACTCCTAGACCTAGATAACTGATAATGACTTCTATTTTAACCGCGGCGACGAAACCGAGACCGAATTGAACAAATGCGAGATGCATGACGTTTGGAAGAATATGAACAAATATTCTTCTCGAGTGTCCGGCACCCAATGCGAGCGCCGCTTGAACATAATCACGTTCTTTATGTTTTAAAAATTCTCCCCGAACTAATCTGCATAATGTGACCCAACTGGTAAGGCCAACCGCGATGTACACATTGTTCATTCCGCGACCCAAGATAAATGCAAGTGAGGGTATCAGGAGGATGTAGGGGACAGAATCGATTGTTGTGTAGAGCCATGCGATCAGGGCATCTACTTTGCCACCAAAGTATCCAGCGAGAGCGCCGAGTACCAATCCAATAAATAGCGAAATGCCTGTTGCAATAAACCCAATCGAGAGGCTGGTGTAAATGCTGTGCACAGCTCTTGCTAAGATATCCCGCCCATGAATGTCAGTACCGAAAGGGTGTTCAAATGAGAATGGCGCATACGAGTTCGGTGTTGGGAGGCCGACATCAGGGTAAAGAAGGCCTGCTTTAGTTAAGAGAGCTAGCAATAAGTATATGACAATGACGACAAAGCTTACGATTGCAACTTTGTCTTTTTTGATTCGGCGATAAGCGTCCCACCAGAATGAATTTTTTTGCATAAATTTAGCTCAACTTTATTCGTGGATCGACTGCTGCATAAAGCACGTCGGAAAGTAGGTTAAACAACATGTACAGAACCGAGATGATGACTGTCATGGCTTTGATAACTGGAAAATCAGAATCATTTAAAGCTTTAATCATCATGCCACCGAGACCTGGTATACCGAAGAAATTTTCAACCAGGACCGTACCAGTAATTAAAAATGGCATTTCTAGTACCACAACAGTAATGATGGGAATCATTGCATTCTTTAAAACATGTCTAAAAAAAACCAAATGACGACTCACACCTTTTGCTCGTGCTGTTCTGACATAGTCCTGAAAGGCTTCATCCATGATGACTGTGCGGTACACAAGAATGCTCGGTCCAAGGCTCAGAACAAAGCTAATGATCCAAGGAAGAAAGAGATACTTCCATCTTCCTATCCAGCTCGGATCCCATCCTGAAATTTCAAATACTCCAAGTTCGTATCCAAAAAGATACTGGAGAGCTATGATGTAGACGAGTGAACTTATGCTCATGAGGCCTAGGCATGAAATGACCACACCTCGATCGAATATCGTCCCCCTAAAATAAACGGCAAACATCGCGAGGAAAATACAAAAGAAAACCGAGAAAACGAATGGAGGGCCGGTCACGCATAGAGTGGCACTCAAGCCGTCATCGATCATGGTGCTGATTTGCTGTTTAGTTGCCCAACTGCGACCATAATCAACGGTCACGATCTGTTTAACAAAATAAAAGTACTGTTGGATCAGTGGGCGATCGAGTCCAAGTTCGTGACGGATTTCCTGCACTCTTTCGGCTGTGGCATGCTTGCCGGCAAAACGCTGGGCTGGGTCTCCTCCAAATACATTGAAAAGCATGAAGGTTAAGAGGGTAACCCCAAAGAGGATGGGGATCATATAAAGAGTTCGGCGAATGCAATAGAGAAGAATGGTCCGCTCCTTTGTTCAAAATGAATTAGGCCGCGGAGTGCGGCCTAATTTCGAAGTGCTTAATTATTTCTCAGAAGCCCGGACTGTCAAAATCTTTTTGGTCGAGACTAAAGTTTTGGCTTCAACTCGGCCCGTTTAACTGGGTCAACTCTAAGGTACTTGAAGTAGTCGTTACCAATTGAGTTCCACTTATAGTTATTGAGCCAGCCATGGTAGAGTGAATAACGCACGCGATGCGCATTATAGATCCACGGACTCTCTTCGTTCACCATTTTTTGCATTTTCGAATAGAGCTGGTCGCGCTCTCCGCTCGGAGGAAGTTTTAACGATTGTTCATATAACTTATCGAACTCTGAGTTTGTGAAATTGGTATCGTTTGGACCTGGAGGAAGGTTCTTGCTATAGAAGAGCTGCAAAAAGTTTTGTCCGTCTGGGTAATCCGCACCCCAGGCAACCCCAAATATTTGAGCTTTTTGGCCTTTAATTTTCTCTTGAAACTGTGGCCAGGTATTGGCGTTGATTTGCAGCTTTACTCCAATAGCGGCAAAAGCCTGTTGCACGTGTTCAGCGATTTGGCGTCCTTTGGAATCAGACATCGCCTCATAGACCAATTCTGGCAGTCCTTTTCCACCAGGAAATCCAGCTTTGGTCAAAAGATCTTTCGCTTTTGCAATATCAAACTCGTATGGTTTTTTAACGTTTGAATCATAACCACCAATGTTGGGAGGAAGTGGACCTTGGGCTTCGACTCCGCGATTATTTAAAAACTTGGAGATATATTCTTTGTTATTGTAGGCGGTCGCCAATGCTTGGCGAAGAAATTTATTTTTTCCTAGAATCGGATCCTTCATGTTGAGTCCAATGTATGTCACATCGAGCTCTGGAGAAATATCAAGACGAATGCCCTTCTTTGTGAACTCAGGAAGAAGTTCTTTGTTTTTAACCGTCGAATCAAAATTGTCGTTTGGAATTTCTATAAATTCAAAATTTCCCTTCTGGAAATTGAGCCATCGTGGATTGTCCTCGGGAAGTTCGGTGATGACCAATTTGTCTGCGAAAGGAATCTTTTTACCAGCATCAGCAAGTAGGCCGGCTTCTTTGTCTCCAGGAGCACCCTCAGAAGGGTAGGTTTCTTCGCGATATGTTGGGTTTCGTTTAAGAGTTATCTTCGAATTTCGAGTCCAACTCTCAAGAGAAAATGGACCGCTGCCAATAGGGTTATTCAAAAACTCTGCACCATATTTTGTTACAGCTTCTTTGGGCACAACAACAGTAAACGGCATGGCCAAGGTATAATAAAGTTGATAATAAGTTTGTGTCAGTTTGATAACAAGCGTGTATTTATCCGGAGCTTGTAAGCCTTCAACTGGAGTGTCATAAGAAGCTTTGCCTTCTTTGACTAGGGCTGCCCATTCATTCAGGCCTTTAATTTTTCCATCGAATACCCAAAAACCTTCACTCTGATTTTTTGGATCAGCGAGACGTTTCCAAGAATAAATAAAATCTTCAGCAGTGACCTCGCGGCCTTTTCCATCCGCAAAAGCAGCGTTATCTTGAAACAAAATGCCTTTTTTAAGCTTAATAGTCTGGGTGAGACCGTTATCAGAGGCAACGGGCATTCCATCAGCAATACAGGGTTGAAGCTCATAAGGTCGCTTTAGATAATGGTAACAGTATAGCCCTTCATAGATGTTTTGAATGACTGTCGAGGAGTACATGTCATTGGCTTGCAAAGGATCAAGACCCTTTACGTTGGCACGTATTGCGGCATTGATGGTGTTGTCTTTGTCGTCGACTTTCTTGGTACAGCCAACAAAAAACGTGGTGGCCAAGCCAAGAATCACAGCGGCTGAAAGCACGCGATTTAACTTTAACATTTTTCCCCCAGTGTTTCGATTGTGTGAGCGAATTCGCAACACATCTTATTTGTGTATTGTTAGGCTAAAGAATTGTCAATTTGTCTAAACCTGAATAGGTTTATTACTGTGCTTTATGTTGTGCGTAACTTAAGGTGTTTTTGGAGTTTTGCGTGCTTGCCTTTTGCAGAGATGATTCTTAAGGCGAGATGACACCATTTTTTCAAAATTGGTGTCAATTTATTTGTGGGATTGTCATAATGGCCCCAATAAACAAAAACTATTTACAAGCAACGGCGTTTATAGCTGAGCGCAAATCGTAAAACGATGAAATAAAATGTTTGGCGCCAAGTCTTTGCAGTACTTTTGGATCACCATAGCCAAAGGTTAAGGCAATGGGTTCAATTCCACATGCCTTAGCCGCCATGACATCGGGCTCGCCGTCGCCGATCATGAGGGCCTCGTGGGCTTTCACTCCTGCTAAAGAGAGTGACTCAAGAAGGGGAAGTGGGTGAGGTTTTTTCTCAGGCAAAGTGTCGCCGCCGATCACGGTTAGCCATGGAAACCGATCGAGTTTAAGGTGGCTCAAGGTTTCGCGAGCAAGCTGTTCGTGTTTGTTGGTGACCACAACAATCTTTTCATGAATATTTGCCAGAAAGTCTTCGACACCGGGCCAAATGGTTAAATTGTGAAACAGGTATTGGCGATAGTGCTTAAGAAAATCAGCTTCTAAAGTCTCGAGCAGCTTGGGTGAGTTTGCCGTTTCTGGCAATAGACTAAATACAAGCGAACGGAGGCCACTCCCAATTGCGTTTTTGATTTTTTCCTCCTCGATTTTCGCTCTACCGTTGGCAGTCATGAATGAATTGACTGCCGCAACAATACTTGGAGCTGAGTCGACGAGAGTTCCGTCTAGATCGAAAATCAGAAGTTTAATCATGAAATTCCTTTGTAAAGGTGAATCGCTTCGCATAGAAGTTTTTTTGAGGGCTCCGTCCATTCCTGTGTTGTCGAATGAAATCCCGGACCCATTCACTATATCATTTTGAGAAAGTAAATCCCATGCGAAATTTGCAGATTGATGAAGTAGAATCATATGTGACTAATTTGTTTGTACAGGAAAGCGACGCGCAAAAGGAAATTCGAGAGCGAATGGGCCAAATTGGAAAGGCCGGAATTGCTGTGTCCCCGATTGAGGGAAAACTACTTTTTTTGCTAACAAAACTTATTGGTGCCGAGCGGGTTTTGGAGATCGGCACTCTATATGGATACTCAGGAGTTTGTTTTGCAAATGCTTTGGGCGCTAAAGGGAGTGTCGTCACCATTGAGAATAATTCCGCGCATTTTGCAGAGGCAAAAAAATCTTTTGCCGATTGTGGTGTTGCTGAAAAAGTGCACCAGTATCTTGGCGATGCTAGGGAGGTTCTTGGCACGCTCGATAAAGGTGAGTTGTTTGATATTGCATTTATTGATGCCAACAAATCAGCATACTTTGATTATTTGAAAGCGGTGATTCCAAGGGTTCGAAAAGGTGGTTTGATCATTGGTGACAATACGCTTTTGTTTGGAGCAGTTTTGAAGGATCAACCCGAGGGTGTTAGTCGGGCCCAGTGGACCGCGATGCGAGCTTTTAATCAAGAGTTAGCAGACCCCTCGAAATACTGTTCGATATTGGTTCCGACAGAAGAGGGGATGACAGTTGGCATGAAGTTATTTTAGGTTTCTTTCGGAGTAGAATACTCAGTCACGAAACTTTGTACCCGTGGGATATAGAGATTAGAAAAATTTTTTAAACCGTCTAGATGTCGCCCTTCCGGAAGGTCGAATATTTCGGGGGCAAACTGATCGGTCAGTGCAAAAAAATCGTCAATGTTTGTCGGCGGCACTAAACTGTCGCGCCATCCCCGAATGGACAAAACCTTAAAGTCGAGCGGCAATTTGTTGAGGTGATTGGTCATTTCTTTGGTGAAGTTAGGACCCCAAAGAGCAAGGGAAAATATGGTAAATGCTGCCCGCACGATCTTACTTTCAATCTTGTAATGGTGCTCGTAAAGATTCCAAAGGCATTTGGCAATGTTTAAAAAAGGACCGCCATCACAAACGACGGCGGTGATGTCTTCCGCATTTCTCTTTGCGATCGCTTCAAATGCACATGCGCTAGGCATCGAGAAACAAAAAACAATTTTTTTTCCGGCGACTGAGTTGAAGACGGCCTCGATTTGTCCAGCCCAAATGTGCCGAATGCCGAACAAGAAATCTGCTGTTACAGGAATCTTAAAAACGTTTTTTGGGGTGTCAATCAGGTCAAATGCCACGGCATTGAACCCGAGCTCATTTACCAGTCGTACATAGGGAGCGAGGGAGTTGATATCGCCGCCGAGATGGTGAACAAAGACAACTGTTTCACTAAACAGTTGTCTTGGGGCTTCAAAAAATTTCGAACGAAAAGGAAGGTCCATATAGTCTTTCATTGATTATCATTCAGGTTGTGTGGCCAAAGATTTCGCCAGTTTGTTGTTGTTTCGCTGCGCCCTGCTACTGCATCAAGAGTCTGGGTGCTAATCGTAAGCTTTTCCAGCGCAGTCTCAGACAATACTTTTCCTGCTGCCTCAACAATCGAATCGCTGTCGAGGTGATGATAGGCATAAATATCTGCTGGTCGACCACAGCGAGAGTGCTTACGAACAGAGAGGGCTTCGTGGCGAACCCCCACAATGGAACCCAAATTGTCGAGAAGCCCTGGTTCGCCATCATGAACACTGACGATAGGGACACGCCGTCCCGACACAGTGATCAGTTCCTCAGGAGTCACCAGAGAATCCTTCGTGATAATCAAATCGGAAGAAATTCCTAAATAAGATTTCAGATAATTGAAATCATCGGAGTGCCCAAGGTTGCCCACAAGGAGATCTGAGCTGGTCACCACAATCACATTGGCATAAATTCCTCGTTTCAGAAGTTTCTCGGACGCTCCAATAGCTTCACTCACGAGTGCGCCCATTGCAAAAAGGTGTATGACATTGTCACCGGGTTCGTATCCCGCATAACCACGATAGTCGATGAGATAGTATGCTCCGGCTAGGACTTCGTTTTGAACGGTTTCAAGAATCTTTTGTTCCTCAAGTGCCTCAAGTGTGGACTCATCAACACCCGCGCTGAGTGGGTATCCCTTCGCACAGAGTAAATCTGATGTATTGCCTACTTTGAAGCGACGTTGTTGTTTTAGGTGGTGCATAAACAATTTTTGGTCGGCTCCGCGAGTGACACCTCTAATGACGACTCCAGTTCTTCCCTCATTTTCTCCTAAAGCATGTCTGCGAATTGCGTCGCAAAGAATCCATTCCATTTCGATACAAAAAAACGGCTCCCATGTGATTTGATTGGGAATCTGCAAGTCTGATTTCCAACCGTGTTGTGCTCCTTCTGGGGAAAGGGTAATTCCTGATGGAGTTCCTACAAGTAGAAAACTTGATTTCCAGTATACGTTGTAAAAATATTGATCATGGGCGCGTTTAATAAAGAAATCATATACAGTCATCAATGGTAAAATTGGAATACCGAGAAGGTCTCGTAGTTTTCCGTAAGATCCCATGCAGGACATAACGTTGCCTTCGGCAATATCGAATCTTAAAAAGCGGTCTGATGCTTCTTCTCCCGGAACCAAGTCAGGTGTTTTTTTGTCCTTTACTCCAAAGTCAGTTTCGTAGTCAGGAACAACTGCTACCCCAAAAATTTTTCCATCCATTGCTGGGTTTAAGTTTGTGCTTGTTCCTACATCTGGCGCCATAGAAACAATTAGCTCACCCACTTCCTTCCAGGAACGTTCACTTTCGATTAATGGTTTTTGGTCCCCCTTGCCTTCAACGCGTGAGTTTGCGATTCGCGTAAGCTTGGCTGTGCACTGACCTAGCATCCACTGGGTATGGGGATAGTTTGCCATTTTTAAATTGATTCCAAGAGAGGTTGGGATTTCTCCGTATTTTTTGAACCGCTGAGAAAACTCAACTTGGTTTTCTTGGCGAATTTTATGGTGATCTTGAATCTCACTGTAGAGTTGTTCTCCTCGGTGTTTCAGGAACTTTCCCTCCTCCGATTTGAAATCGAAGCCGGCGAAAAGTTTGCCTGACGGTATATTTTGTTTGAGCTTGAGATCTTCCATTTCATCGTCAGAAGGTAGCGAGGAGTGATTTCCAGCTGCGGCTGCCGATCTCAGTCCCCAGCCTTTTACAGTATGTGCAATAATCAATGTGGGTTTTCTTTTGTTGATTTTACTTTTCTCCATGGCATCTGCGAGAGCAAAAATGTCGTGGCCACCTAGATCACGAAGGCCATCATAAAGCTCTTGATCGCCCACAGACTCAAAAAATATTTTAAGATGCGGATGTTTCTTGGCCATTCCCTTTTTTAATGCGGCCATATCATTTACTAAAAGAAGAGCTTGAAGCTCATAGTCCTGCAGTTCATCCTCGAGAAATTGTTGAAATTTATCACCGCCAGGTCTTTTGAACAATTCAAGGCGTAAGCTTCCATGGCGAAGCTGAATAACATCCCATCCATTGGCGAGCATTGTTCTTTCAATTCGATGATCGTCGGTTCCGCCCATTATTTCTTTATTAGTAATTCTGTGTCCATCTAGACTCTGACGATTGTAATCAATGATCCAAGTCAAATTTCCAATCTCACGTTCCGCAAAATCTGGAATCGCTTCATAAACTGAGCCCTCTCGAAACTCTGAATCTCCAAGAATTGCCCAAAAGTGGGCATCAGGAACCTTATACTGATGGTCTTTGCAGAATCGATAGGCATGTGCGAGATAACCAACATTTACTGGCGGGATTCCAACAGTTCCTGATGGTAAAAATCCGTGATGATCGGGATCATATGAGGAGTGATAAGATTGAAAAACAGGTTGTCCGTTCGTAGGAAAAGAACGGAGTTCACTCATTATTGCTTCTGCTTCGGAATCAGAAAATCGCGACAGGTCCTCTTTCAAGAAAAGATTCAGCAGAAAACTGTATGAATGGTCGATTGGTGCTGCATGTGGCTTGTTGGCAACGAAGTCAAATCCACTTTTCACTAAAAGGTGAAGGGCGCCAGTAATATGGAGGGAACTTGCACAAGCAGCAGGGTGGCCTCCAACTTTCGGATCTCCTTTTTGGACATCATCACGATTGTTGGCAAGATAGATCATTTGGGTTGTCAGGTAGTGGGCTCGCCGACAAATGCGGTTGAGAACTTCGAGCTTTGGTCTATCGGATTTCATTGATGTTTCCCTCGGTTAATTGTGTCGTAAATTTCTTGTGACGGTCATTTGGCAGCCATTGCTGACATATTAAAATCGTCTTTTCCCTAATGCAGTCGCTCATAAAATCGCCTGCTCATATATCCCCTGATAGAATTTCTAACATAATTTTATTTAGTGGGTAAAGCGTGATCATGTGGCGTGTTGCAAGCAGGTGTATAGCGCAGGATTTGTATCGTTTCTCCATTTTTCCAGTCTGTGGCAGCGGGAAGATCTCTCCATTTCTTGAGAGTCGAACTGAAGACAAATGTCGGAAGAACCTGAGAATTCAGACCTGTGAAAATGTTGAGCTCAATGGCTTCCGCTTTATTTTTGCAAAAATCATAAAATGGGGGAGTGCGCAGTTCCGAAAATATTTTTGGAAGTTCGGTTGCCTTGATGATTGGTACTATTAGGCAAGAGCTCTGCGCCGCAGTCACGCCAGCTTTGATGCTAGAAAAAGGCATTCCAGAAAAATTTGGATCGTATGCTAAATCACACTCTATGGACCGATGGCAGTGCGAGAGGACTTCGTCTCCCTCAGGTCCAAGAACCAAAATTGGGTTGATATTTCTATTGGCTAGCCAGGAAATCATCTGATTTAGGTCTGTACTGGCCTCTTGAATATTAGGATGAGAGTAGATTGTGGACAAAATGATCGTCGATGTTGGTTGCATACATTCCTCCGCGCACTCGATTGGAAATCGCACATCGAATCACTGGGGTGAGACTAGGCCTCGAGGACAAAGTCCCAGCGAATCTTGATTGTTCCTTCAGCCGGGTCAACGATACCCTTCGGCGGATTTGGAAACGGAGCCGCGGCACGGAAGGCCTCTACAGCGGCATCGTCAAGGTCTCGAATTCCGGATTCACCAATGACTTGGACCTTTACCAGAGTTCCCGAGCGATCGAGAATTATGATGATCGAAGTTTTGCGATCATCTGAACTTGCAATCGTGCGGCCCTGTCTGAAAATTCGTTCGACCTTCTCTTTAATTTTTGGTTCCCAATACTGCCGAAGCTTTTCTTTGATTCGGTTATAATAGGCATAATAAACAAATTCCCTGGTACTTAAAAGTGTTTGCGAGGCTTGCTGGACGTTTTCTAAGTGATCGTCCGTAGCACTGGGTCCCTGGCCACCAACCTGAGTCTTTTGGTCCTCTTGTTGCTTCTCTTTTGCTGCCAATCGACCTGCGAGATCGCGAAATTTGGGTGCAAAGTCTTGTAGCCTGCCGACCGAAAGATCACCGTTCGAATTTAAACTGGGTTCATTTTTTTCCACTTCTTGATTATTTGTTTCCTGGATTGCTTCTTTTGGGTTCGGATTGTTTGCTGGATTTGCCGTGGCAAATTTTTGATTCATCGTTTTTTCAGGACCTTCTGGAGAGTTGTCAGAATTCTTGAATTTTCCTGTGTTTATGGAGCGAGTTTCTTTTTCAACTTTTTGGTTGTGCTGACTTAAATATTTTGTGTCTTCGGGAGTTTCGTCGTTGATTGATTGATCCGCCTGTTCCACGATTTGGCCTTTAGGCGTGGTCGAAGTGGGCGCTGGATGAAGGACTTTTTCGATATCGACGACCTCAATTTCCATAGGTTTAGGTCTATGTAAACTGCTCTTATCGACCCATCGGTTCAGCCCAAGGCTGATAACCAAGTGTAGGCCAAGTGAAATTAAGATTGATATGTAGAGAAGACGCATTCGCCTCATGGTCAGCTCATCGGTAATTGATCATTTTTTTTGTACGAAAAAAACTCCTGGACTGGGGCCTGAAAAAGACCAGTCTTGCCTTTGGTTTACGAAATGGTCTTGGAGCTTGATGTAGGGTTGCATAGAATTGAGATATGGAAATAAAAGTTTGGAGCGGTACCGACGTCGGATTGCGACGTGAAAGAAATGAGGACTCATTCCTCGTGGATGAGGGTTTGGGCCTATATATTTTGGCAGACGGAATGGGAGGCCACAGAGGAGGCGAAGTCGCTTCGCTCATGGCAGTGAACACGATTCGCGAGGTCGTGATGAAAGAGGTTTCAAATTCTCGTCGCATTTCTCCACGTGCGGTTCTTGTGGATGCTTATCAAGAAGCGAGTCATCGAATTTTTGATAAGAGTCACAAGTCTGGCAACTCTGAGCTTCAGGGCATGGGAACCACTCTTGTCACTGCTTTTTATCATGGTGGAGTTTTGTATATTGCGAATGTTGGCGATTCCCGAGCCTACTTATTTTCGAAACCCTATCTTTGGCAAATCACGGAGGACCACTCCTTGGTCAATGAGCAAATAAGAGCGGGAATGATTACAGAAAAAGACGTTCCGATTTTTGCTGCAAAAAATGTGATTACTAGAAGTGTCGGGTTTGAGAGGGATGTCACATGCGATGTTATCGAAAGGCATCTTAAGGCCGGAGAAATGGTTTTGGTTTGTTCGGATGGATTGTCTGGTTTGGTGACCGACGCAAAAATTGCGGAGATTTTCATGACGTCTCCACATGAGGAAATTGTTACAAAGTGTATTGACGCAGCTAAGAAAAATGGAGGCGATGATAACGTGACGGTGCTTCTAATTGAGGCTATCGCAGACCGCTAATAATTTTTTTGACGCAAGTGATAGGACTCTGATTTACTCGTGGTTTCAGGCCATAGTGAATCTGTGTGAAGTTTGTTTGAAAGTGAGTCTTTAAGAGTGGCTGTAAATTGTTTGAGCGAGACCCAATACATCATGAGAAGCCAGCAGTAGCGCAGACGGTTTTTGGGGGGATTTTTGGAAAAAAAAACGATCACATTTCTTATTGCTTCGAACCGCAAAGGTACGACTAAGAAATTTGTAATTTCATCTGGATGGTTAAAGGCGCTTACGACCGGTACGATCATTTTTTTAGTGATTACCGCGGCCTGTATTGTCGATTACGTTGGACTGTTATCGCAATCGATTGAGAATAGGCGGCTGCGATCAGAGAATAAGGTCCTGCGCCAACAGTTTCAAGTTGTGGAGGGAAAGCTTTCGGCACTTGAGTCTAGTTTGGAACGTGTAAAAGGTTTTGTAACCAAATTGAAGTTAATCACCAATATCGACCAAGAAGATCGAGCATTGAAACTCTCTTTGGGGCCGGGGCCACATGGTGCTGAAGGCTACGATGGGGATGATGTGCCGCTCGAAATTAACCAACGAGAGCCCGCGTCTATTGTCGGCGCTAAGGACTCTATATTTTTTCAAAAAACTGCACCTGAAAATGGCGAGATAGCAGTCGAGTCCAATCACGACTTTGCTTCACTTGCCGTTCGAATAGATCAGGCGGTGGGAGATACTATTATTCGGGAGCAGGGTATTCTAGAACTGTGGGAAAAGCTTTCTGAACAACAGAGCCTTCTTGCGGCCACTCCAAGTATGAAGCCTGTTCGAGGATGGTTCACTTCTCGTTTTGGGTACCGTATTTCTCCATTTACAAGTCGTCCAGTGATGCATGCCGGGCTTGATATTGCTGCTGCTCCAGGGTCACCTGTTGCGGCTCCGGCGGAAGGTGTTGTTAGTTTTGCGGGATATGATTCGGGTTACGGCAAATTGGTTTCAATTGATCATGGTTATGGAGTGGTCACTCGCTATGGTCATTTGTCACAGTTGTACGTGGAGGTTGGGCAGAAAATAAAACGTAAAGACTTAATTGCTGCCGTGGGTAGTACAGGCCGCTCCACAGGACCTCATCTGCACTTTGAAGTTAGGGTGAATGGCGTACCGGTTGATCCGATGAACTACATTTTAGATGAATAAGGTTCTTTGAAACAAAATTTCGTAAGAACAATGGATAATCTACTGATCGGACTGTTGCATATTTTCGAGTTTTTTGGCGGCTAACTCAAGCCCGTTACGTGCGGCTTCTTCATACCAGCTTAGTGCATAGGCCAGATCTTTTTTGATTGAGCCTCTTCCCTCTTCAAAAATTCTTCCCAATTGAAACTGTGCAAGTGCAGAGCCCTGATTTGCTGCCTGAGTGTACCAATGAATAGCCTCAGAAAGGTTCTGGGGAGTGCCTGAGCCCTTCTCGTAAAGGGCAGCTAACTGAAATTGGGCTTCAGCACTTCCCCGCAAGGCTTGGGTTCTAAGTGCATTTACGTATCTAGGTCTTGCTTTGCTTGCACCTAAAGTTTCAGTTTGAAAGGAAATGTTCTTGGGAACAGCTGGGTTTCCACAAATTGCCGAGGTCGATAAGCAGAAAACTGCAACCACTGATAGAAACAGAAATGATTTCTTCATGAAGTATATCCGATTCTGTCTGTGACTTTTTTCAGACATCTACCTATCGGAGGATTTTTGTTAAGAATCGAGCACAAAAGGGATGCTGAAGTTTTTTAGATTATCAAAATGGGAAAAAATTAGGCGCAAATCCTTCAGTTGCGTTATTTGGGAAGTTCTTCAGTTGTTTAGGAGAGGTCCTGCTAAAATTAGAGAGGCATCAAAAAAAATTTGTGAGTTTTCGAGATTGCAATTTAGTGATGTATCGTATTGAAACAAAAAACCCCTCAAAAGAGGGGTTTGAAGATCTGCAAAAATAAAACGTCGAATATTAACGTTTTGAATACTGGTAGCGCTTACGAGCACCAGATCGACCGTATTTTTTACGTTCAACCATACGGGAATCTCGAGTAACGAAACCAGCCTTTTTCAGTGTGCCACGAAGAGTTGCATCAAACGCCATAAGGGCACGCGAAATACCGTGACGAATGGCACCCGCTTGACCAGCAACTCCACCACCAGCGACGGTGATAAAGGTATCGAATTTGTTCATGTTCGAAGTTGCTGAGAAAGGTTGAGTCACCATCATTTGGCAATTCTTAGGGTGAAGATAGTCTTCAACCTTACGACCATTGATAGTCATTTTTCCTGTACCAGGCTTTAAGAACACCCGTGCAGCACTTGTTTTTCTTCGTCCAGTTGCATAGTAAAATTTTTGAACAGCCATGTATTCCTCGCTAATTATTTAAGTGTGTAGGGTTGAGGTTTTTGTGCGGCGTGCGGATGCTCGGCACCTTCATAGGCTTTAAGTTTATTGAGTAAGCTTCTAGAAAGTTTATTTTTCGGAAGCATTCCCTTAACTGCCTCAGTTACCATGTATGCTGGATCTTGCTGGCGAATCTGCTCAGCAGACTTCGAACGGAGACCTCCAAAAAAACGAGAATGCCAGTAATAAGTCTTCTCGATTTCTTTTTTTCCGGTCAACCGTACTTTTTCGGAGTTGATCACAACTACGAAATCACCAGTGTCCATGTGTGGGGTAAATTCAGCTTTGTTTTTGCCTCTCAAAATGTTGGCAATTTCGGTTGCCATGCGCCCGAGGCTTTTATCAGTGGCGTCGATAATCCACCAATTTCGCTCGACCTCATTTTCTTTTGCGTTCCAAGTTCTCATTTTCTACTCCATTCGATATAGGACACCCTTGTTGACCTAAATTAACGGGGAACTTCAGGCGCACTCGGGATTAAATTCAGAGCCCATTGTTTTAAAGTTTACGGCACTGATTGTCAAGTTCCTGAGGATAATAAACGCGATAGAGAAAGAGTCCTTGAGGCGGCGCGGTCGGGCCAGCCACTCTGCGATCCAGGGCGTTTAAAACTTTTGTCATCTGGTCAGCTGGAACTGCTTTTTGATTCATATCTACGCATGTTCCTACGATGTTTCTGACCATTTGCTTTAGAAATCCATCACCAGTGATCGTAAAAACGAATGTGTCGGGTCTGGGCTGCTCCCACTTGGCTTCGAAGATCTCTCTGATGGTACTTCGAACCTCTGTTCCCGAGCTTTGAAAACTCTTAAAGTCGTGTTTTCCGACCAATTGGCTACTCACCTGATTGAGATAATCGAGGTTCAGTGGGAAGCGAATCCAGTGAGTATACCTATGACGCAATGAGCTGTGGTGGCCGCGATTGAGGACAAAATACTTGTAGGATTTATGGGTGCAGGAGGCGACAGCGTGAAAGTCTCGCGGTGCGATCCAGACTTCTTTGACGGCTATGGAATCCGGAAGTTGTGACTGAATGGCATATCTGAGGTTGAATTTTGTTGGGTCCTTGGGCGCATCAAAATGCACAACTTGGGCTACAGCATGTACGCCAGTATCAGTGCGTCCTGATCCCTGTATGGTTATGGGCTGTTTGAATATATGAGACAACGAAGACTCAATCGCAAATTGAACGGTTGGTTTTGTACCTTGTCTTTGCCAGCCTAAAAAATCGGTGCCGTCATAGGAAACGACAAGCTTCACTCGAGTGTGCCCCTCAAGTGGTTTGCGGAAAGTTCGAATTTCATCTGACATTTAAAATTCCATTGTAATGCCAGCTTGGATGACGCTGGAAGTGAAATCAAAGGACTCACTCAGGCCTTTAACATACTGGTATGCACCTGTAAAGAACACGTGGTTAATGCCATTTTCTCTGTCAAGATTACGAATAGCCTGGCGATCAAGCCAGTCAAGTGCGAGGAGAACTCCTCCTGTAGCATAGGCTACTGGGGCAGCTCCAAAGCGTGGTGGTTTTCCGTCGTCACGAATTTCTCCGAAAGTAAAATATCCAGCCCCTCCTTCAGCATAGGGAATGATGACTTGGGTATCTGAAAAGCGAAGCTTGTATGAAACGCCCGCCGTGTTTGGCAGCATGAAAAATGTAAAAGACTCACTGGGCTCCTTGCCTGCGCGAGCTGGGTTATCGATTTTAAATTTGCCACTTCCCGACGAGGTAAAAAGGCCGGTTCCGAGTTTAATGCCCCAATCACCAACTGGGGAAATCCAGGTCCACTCATAGTCAAAGAAGAGTGTGGGAATGCTGGAGGACGTGTAGAGTTCTTGCCAGGTAGTGAGGTTGTCTTCGTTGGTGATGTCGGGCGGCTCATAAAGGCCAAGGCGGAAACTTGACGTGCCCGATTTGGAACTGGCTTCGATTGTGTAGAGGTATTCGCCCTGTTCGGTAATGGTCGCCGGTCGCGGGAGAGAATTGAAGAGTTCGTTGGAGTCTTTTTTTGCAAATCCTTTTTCTTCGAATGTTGGGTATGGGGGTTCTGCTTTAGGGGGAGCGCTAGTCGCTTTTTTTTGCACTGAATTTTTTGAACTGTTTTTTACGGTTATGGTTTCGTCTGAACTTTCGTCTTCATCTTCATCAAGTTCGAAGATGTCGTCTGCTGAATCTTGTTCGGACTGCAGTTGGGGCTTTTTGTCAGAGGAATTGAATTCGGTGTCGTTGACCGGATTGGGTGACTCTTCGGCTCTAGCTAAACGAATAGAAATGAGGCTAACGAGAATGACAAAAGATAGAAACCAGTATCGGTTACCAATTTTTCTCATTGATGAGTTTGTTGATTTAAGTTTTTGCAGGGCAGGTGCCAAGGCGTGCTGAGAGAGAAAAATTCTAAGCAGAAAGATTGAGAGTATCAATCCGAGTAACGAAAGTGTGATTGTAGGAATCAGACCAATTTTTACTGAGAACCAGGCAAAACCGACTACTGGCCATAGTGCCACACGGGTTGCAGTTCTGAGGTTCTCATGCTTGCTGATAAAATGAGCTATCGGAGGACTGTGGCGATAGTAGAATTTGACCAGCTTGGTGCCAAGGTTGGAATTGAGCAGGAAGGAATTGCGAAAGGATCTCAGTGTGTCCACTTGGGGCGCCATTCGTGAGCCGAATGCCGCGGTTGCAATGAAACAATTGAGGTCTTTGGTGAGTACCCCTTCAACTTCTCCTGGTACGGCCTTGTGACAATCTGGAAAGTCGGCATTACAGTCAGAATCGCGAGCTGTTGGTGTGTAGTACATAACATTGTTAGCTTCGTCGACGACAGCTGCCTTGAAATAGAAGGTTTTTTCGTTTGTTAGATCTGTAATGCGGTCTCGACCTAAGGTGACTGATAGATCTGAATTTACGGTGATATCAAACTCGGCATAGTTACTAGCAGGAGTAATTGCGTTGAAAGAAGAGTCTTCGAAAAAGAATCTGATTTTTTTTATGCTGAGCCCAGTGCTATTGGAAAATTGGATGTCCCGAACCACTACTTTTTCATCGCCCGGATTGAGCTCGAAGTACATGCCGATGTCTGAACCACCGAAGGCTGAATGCACGCTGCTTCCGTTGGTGGTTCCTTTAACCAAACGAATGTTTACTGTTTTATAATCATCATCTGAGGTGAGTTTGCCATCGGCATTTTTGTCAATCCCGATGCGAACCGAAGTTGCGAAAGATGTTTCACAAGTGGCGTCGGCGGGAGAGCTGAGTTGATTGCAAAGCTCTGACCACCGTACCTGAAGATTTGCGTTCGCGCTCTTTGCGATCGACGGGTTGGAAGTCACTTGGGCGATGATGGAAGATCCATCACTATCGTTTTTAGTAATTAGAGGAACACCATCTGCGGCGTCCGATTTAAAATTGAAGGTGAGAATCAAGTTTGGGTGAATGCGTGTATTGTTACAGGCGATTAGGTTATTGTCGGGTGTACTGTCACCAATGTTCACGCAGTTGTCGCAGGTACTTGAGGTAGATAGTCCTGTCGTGCAGCTTGAACCAACAAGCGCTCCTGCTGCTCCACCGAATATGGTGGTTGTGGTGGAGTCGGTCACCACATTGGAAGCCCCCGAAATCTCTGAAAATGTTATCGTCGCCGAAGCTGGTGAGTTGAGAAGAAGGGCACTCAGGAAACCAATAAGGGTACACATATGGTTAGTCATACCCTTATTGCAACATGGGGCCTATTTTATGTCAAAAATCTGCTCTGCAATTTGGACCCCATTGAGGGCAGCTCCCTTTCTTACATTGTCGGCAACAATCCATAGGAGAAAGGTCTGGGAATCATGGCGATCTTGATGGATGCGCCCGATGTAAACAGGATCTGTATTGGTCGCTTTTGCTTGAGTAATGTATGGAGGTTTTTCTGAGGGCTTTTGCAGAACAAGCCCATCGCCTAGTTCAAGGCAATTGACCACATCAGTGAGGCTGGCTTTTTTATCAAGCGTGACCCATACCGCTTCAGCGTGAACATTGGTAACTGGGACACGTACGGTAAAGGCAGAGACTTTTAATTCAGGAGCCCGTAAAATTTTGCAGCTTTCAGTCATAATTTTAACTTCTTCGGTGCAAAAGCCATCACTCGTAAATGAGCCGATTTGTGGAATGCAATTGAACGCGATGGTTTCCGGAAATGTTGGTCCAGCAGGCGGTTCTTCGCCATTGATGTAGATCTGGGTCTGTTTGAGTAGCTCCTCAATTCCATTTTTTCCGGCACCACTTGTTGCTTGGTAACTGGCCACATGAACCCGGGTGATTCCAAATTTTTTGTAGAGTGGGTTGAGAGCGACGACCAACTGAATTGTTGAACAATTGGGGTTGGCAACAATTGTCGGTGTCTTGTAGTTGGCGAGCAAATCGCCATTAACCTCAGGGACCACAAGTGGATAAGCATTGTCCATTCGAAAGGCTGCGGAGTTGTCAACTGCCCAGGCACCATCGGCAATAGCTTTGGGTGCCCAGATTTTACTGATATCATCACCAGAAGAGAAGAAAACGAGGTCCAGGCCCCTGAAACAATTCTCTTCAAGAACTTGAATTGGCCACTCTTGATTCTGACATTTTCGAGTTTGACCTTTAGATGCATCACTAGCGAAAAGACGAAGCGAGGCGATTGGGAAATTTTTTTGCTCGAGAATTCTTAAGAATACTTCACCAACAACCCCAGTTGCTCCTACAACTCCAATATTGAGTCTTTTCATTTTTCGGTCTCCTTTTTTAGCTCGTCTTCATCAAATTCTTCGTGTAAATCGTCGCCGGCTTCGGCAGCCATGACAGCCATGACAGGCTGATTTGGAGTCTTTCCTAAGCGAAGAACTCCGAAGATCGCACCAAGCACAGCGTAACTAAAAAACAAAACGAAGAGCATAACCTCGGGGCGAATGGCGACAATAGCCAATATTGCAACTCCAGCGACCAAATATTCGAACGGTCTGCGATGTTTGAAGTCGATGTCCTTGAAGCTTCGATAGCGAAAGGTGCTGACCATGACTAGGGCAAGCAATGTGGCCATAAGAAGAATTAGGTAATTGCGTCCGGCCTCCCACTCGAGATCTGTGAAAGCGAGGACAGAGCTGGCGACGATTCCTGCTGCCATGGGAATAGGTAACCCCTGAAAATAGGCTTTTTCATGTACATCATGCTGCACATTGAATCTTGCAAGGCGAAGCGCTCCACATGCCGCAAAAAGGAAACTGACGATCCAGCCGATTCTTCCGAATGGCTGAAGTGCCCAAAGGAAAAGTAGAATTCCAGGGGCGACACCAAAGCTGACTAGGTCACAAAGTGAATCGTATTCCATTCCGAATTGGCTCGTGCTTCGGGTCATTCGCGCAACGCGCCCGTCTAAAAGATCGAAGACTGCTGCTCCGACGATCGCATAAGCTGCGTTCTGATATTCTCCTTTGATGGCTTGAATAATGGCGAAAAAACCAAAAAAAAGATTTCCGGTGGTGATGAGATTGGGAAGCACATAAATGTGCATGCCAACCCGCTGTCTAAGTCGTTTGGCTCGTGTGCTTGGTTGGGTGCTTTGGTTTGCTGACGTATTCATTCGCAACTCCTCATAGAATTTTAGCGTTGAGCTTGGCGCTTTGGATTTAAACTGGAAACCCACCGAAGAGATGGAAAAGCCCCCAAAGTAAAACAGCACTCATTACTGGGATAGTAAAATTGTCGTCTAGTTTGGCAACCGGTACAAGTTCTGCGAATGCACCGATGACTCCTGAAAGTGGAGCTACGATAAACAGTCTTTCAGTCATGATATTTTGCACATAATAATAAATTGCCGAAATAATGGTGCAGGTAATGAATGCCGCCATTGTTCCTTGAAGTGTTTTGTTGCCTAAGATTTTATCTTTGCCAAATTTAACCCCAAAAAAACTGGCGATCGGGTCACCGAAGGCTAAGAAGAGCAGTACAAGTTTGACAATGCTTGGTGGAAACAGAAGGAGAACGCAGGTGCCGATGATAAGATAGGTAACGCCTGAGGCGGCATTTGATTCGCTTTGTCGCATAACTGGGCCCATCATGCGGATCACCAGCCGATTGAGTTCAGGGAACTTCGGACGAATCAGGTCAATGGGAAGCAAAACCATGGCGAAACCTAACAAGATATAAAATGAAAATTTTGGCCCAGCAGCTAAATAGATGAGCCACATGAGTGAAACCATAGCCATGTGCCAAATCTTTCGGGCCAGGTGAAGTTCGTTGCGTTGTTTCAAAGTTGGGGTATTCATTGGGTAAAGTTGTGTCCGATTCAGGGGCATCTGTCAGTAAAAAATTCGCCTTTTTTGTCAAAAAAATGGAGTGGAGTATCGAATTTAAATGACTGAATTGTCTAAAGAATTTCGCTTTATTGTAACCGCTGTCAAAAACTTCTTCGTGGGGGGACGGAGCCCTGCTGGGATCGAAGGATTGGAGATGGAAAAGTCTAGTTTTTTCAAGGACATAATGTTGTGTTTCAATTTGAGATCGGGCTCGGGTTTGCAATACAATAAATTATGATGGTGAAATCCCGAGGCAGAGCATTTATTCAAATCACGATTTTTATCGGTGTACTTTTGCTCACCTCTCATGCTGCGCTTGCTCGCTCCTATGGGCGACACGACGGATATTTGTCTTCAGTTCAAGGCGAGCGCCACTTGATTGTTGAGGAGGTCGTGATCGTCCACCCTCCGGAAGAAGATCCCGAGGCACTAAGAAAAAAGATCTTCAATGCCGAACTCACTAAGGAGTTTAACACCAAGTACGAAGAGCGTTTCGGTCGCACCGGGGCTGAGCGTGCATATTTTTACCGGGGCCGCTTTGATCTCAATGACAACCAACTGGTAAAGCTGCCCAATGAGGATGTGGTGGAAAATCGGCGAAAATTTGGTGAATACATTTTGCGACGGACGATGGAATACCATGTGGATAACTTTGTAAAAAATGATCCTAAAATTCGTCCGGCCTATGAATTTAAAGAACGCATTAGTCAGGTGAAGGTTGAGATTCTACCTAAGGTAGAAATAACCGCAAAGTACTCGTTCTCTGGTAACTTTTTTGATATCTACCTTAAGAATCCGTGGTTTCGCTGTACAACCACCCTCCAGATGGATTCCGGGAAAGCGGGTCCTAGTGCGGTTCAAGAAACAATCGTGGCCTTGGGTAAAGACATCGGCAATATGGCTTTCGACAGTTACTATCGCTTTGCCGATGGAATTGTGTCGGGGGTGATCACACGGCCGATTTCACCGACACTTGGAAGTACTTTTACCTTTTCAACTTTTACCCACCGCCATGGAGTTTCTCCGAGGGAAAATCTTTATTTGGCCGGACTTTCTTACTCTTATTGAACTATTGAAGGCGGATAATTTAGTGCTGCACTTCAAACTCTTCGATCGAGCTAGGCCCGCGAATCGGATGCGCCTGAATTTGGATTTTGTTGGTGCTTTCTCCGATCGAAATGTAATCGGTCGCGAGGGTGGATGTCGATTCTTGAAATACTGTAGCCGTAAAACCATTTGAGAGATTGGTGATTTCGATTTCCCCAGCCATGTTGTCGCAGTTTTCAAGTACTAGGCGAAGCTGGTGTGTGGTCTTTTTGATCTTTTGCGCTTTGATATTGTGACATGAGATCACAATTTCCTCTGACTCGGGTGTGATTTGTTGCGTTTGGGAGCCAGAGTCCTCAAAAGACTTCTGTAGGGAGGGAGCCACGAGTCTACCAAAGGATGCTGGAACTCGAAGAATGGAGTCTGCCATCGGCAGGTTTTTGAGCATGCTTTTCTGACTTCGTTTGCGGTGTGGAGGTTCAAGAATGAATAGCAAATTGATTCCGCCTAAAACCAAAGCGAGACCAGCGGTCCAGGTCAGCATTTTTTGGAAGACCGACTTGTTCAAAAAACCTCCGTGTACATGAAGGTTTTTCGGTTTTTTTAGACGAGGCCTAAACAGAGTTTTTGCCTTTTAAATCTTGGTCCAGTCGCGCCGTATAGTTGGACGGATTTCTCGTTCGGGCAGGTCATTTGACGCTGACATTTTAGGGCGTGTCCTCAATTGGCTAGACTACTACGCAAAAGCAATAGAAATGATT
>CAYONZ010000013.1:0-2763 GCA_964405465.1 uncultured Bdellovibrionales bacterium
TCGCAAGGCAGCTTTCTATTCCTCTCGAGGTCTTAGGGTTAGCGACACAGAAAGTGGCCCAGGGGGAGTATGAAACCGTGGCCGTCACCTCCGGCAGTGAGGAGATCAATCAGCTCATTATGAATTTCAATCAAATGACTGTGACGCTCGAAAAGTCCGAAAAGCAAGTCAAACAAGCCAATGCAAGTTTGCGTGAAACTTTAGAGCGTCTTGATGAGCATAGCCGTTACATCCAAGTTGTATTGTCAAATGTCAGTACTGGGGTTGTCTCCGTCGACGAAAACGGCTTGATTACCACATTCAATCGACATGCAGGTCAACTTCTCAAAGTGGAGCCCGAGGGTTTGATTGGTCAACCCGTCAAAAAAATTCTCAGTGAAAAATATTTTAGTATTTTTTCAGAGTTGCTAAAGAAAATGAAGCAGCACGGGGCGGTTACAATTCAGCAGGAAGTGCGGCTTGATGTCGGCGACCAAAGTATCCCGTTTCAAATGAATTTGTCACTTCTGACTGATGAGCGTGGGCATGATCTTGGTAAAGTCCTGGTATTCGACGATTTGACTCCGATGCTGAATGCACAGAGGGCTGCTGCATGGACAGAGGTGGCTCGCAGAATTGCCCATGAGATTAAAAATCCTCTTACTCCAATTAAACTTTCCGCCGAACGCCTTGAAAAGAAATTTGGCGGCGAGATCAAAGATCCTGCATTTTCTTCCTGTATTAAAATGATTATTTCTCAAACTGATGACCTCAAAAATCTCGTTAACGAATTTAGTAATTTTGCACGTCTTCCTCAATCGAATCCAGTTTTGGCTGACTTAAACAATGTCATCCGTGATGTGATGGTCCTATTTGAGACCGGACATAAAGATGTTCGATTCGACATGCAGTTGGATTCAAAGCTGCCCGAGTTCAAGTTTGACCCTGAACAAATCAAGCGTGTGCTCATCAATCTTGTCGACAATGCCGTTGCAGCTACCCATTCGGTAACTGAACGTGCTGTCGTACTCAAGACATCTTATGACTCGACTCTTCGGCTTGTACGGTTAATCGTGTCAGACAATGGAGTCGGTATCCCCGACTCAAACCGAGTTCAAATTTTCGAGCCCTATTTCAGCACAAAAGAAGAGGGCACAGGGCTCGGTTTGGCAATTGTGAAGCGTATAGTTGAAGATCACAACGGCTTTGTGAGAGCATTTGGCAATGAACCTCGCGGTACAAAGATTGTCATTGAGTTGCCTGTGAATTTTTCAGATAACCGATTGGTTCTTCAAGCCGTGGACAAGGGGAAAGAAGCTGATGAGCAAAACAACTCTTAATGAAAATCAAAATTCTAAACGTCTGAACGTATTGGTTGTCGATGACGAGGCGCCAATTCGCGAAGTACTGAGTGCATCTCTTCAGGACGAGGGGTTCGAAGTGCAGGTCGCCGTGAATGGTGAGGACGGACTTCGCAAACTTGATGAGTATTCTCCGCAAGTGGTTCTTTTGGATATTTGGATGCCCGGAAAGGTAGATGGTCTCGAGGTCCTGCAGTTAGCCAAGGCTAAGTACCCTGAAACAGAGTTTATCATCATGTCAGGACATGGCACGATCGAAACAGCCGTTAAAGCGACCAAATTTGGCGCCTGGGATTTCGTCGAAAAACCCTTGTCGATCGACAAGATTTTAATTCTCATCCACAACATTTCAACTTATCAATCTGAGCGCAAAGAGAAAAATGCGCTGCTGACTCGTCTACGTCACAATATTGCGATCGTGGGCGACAGTTCCGCAATGATCGACTTGAAAGCTAAAATTTCGAAAGTCGCAGTCAGTTCGTCCTGTGTTCTGATCTCAGGAGAAAATGGGGTGGGTAAAGAGCTAACTGCTCAAAATATTCACTATTTAAGTCCTCGGGCAAGCCAGCCTTTTGTAGAAATGAACTGCTCTGCCGTGCCTGAAGATTTGATTGAAATTGAACTCTTTGGTGCGGAAAAAGGTGCATTCCCTGGAGTGGATAAAGTTAAAAAAGGGAAACTTGATCTCGCTTCAGGTGGAACTTTATTCCTAGATGAAGTCGGAGAAATGAGCATTAAGGCTCAGCTTAAAATCCTCCAAGTTCTTCAGGAGCAAAAGTTTCAAAGAGTTGGCGGAGTTGGATTGATAGAAACTGATGTCCGGCTGATTGTAGCGACAAGTAAATCTCTTGAGAAGGAGATGGCTCATGGTACTTTTCGTGAGGATTTGTACCATCGCTTAAATATGGTCTCGTTCAATGTACCCGCGGTGCGAGATCGTACTGGCGACATTCCGGCCTTGATCACGCATTTCAGTGAGCAGTTCGCGCGCCAAGGCGGCTTTCGCCGAAAATTCTTTTCTGAAAGAGCCACTGAATTAATGAAAGGATACTCCTGGCCCGGAAATGTGCGAGAGCTTCGAAATTTTGTCGAGCGAGTTTATATCCTTACCCCTGGAGATCATGTTGAGGCCCACGATCTCAAATTCGCAGGTCTTTCTTTAGCCGAAAAAGAAGATAGCGAGAATGAGTTCACAAATTTTCGGGAGGCCAGGGCCAAATTTGAAAAAGAATATCTTTTAAAAAAAATCTCCGAGAATAAAGGAAATATCAGTAAAACGGCAGAGTCAATTGGACTCGAGAGAAGCTACTTGCATCGTAAGATCAAGAGTTACGGAATTGATGTCGATGAAATTTAAGCCACTTTAGTTGGCCATGCGCCTTCGGGTGTCTGAGCAACAGAGAGGCCGTGAAGAGTCTGCCGG
>CAYONZ010000013.1:2863-35777 GCA_964405465.1 uncultured Bdellovibrionales bacterium
AGAAGCAACCGGAGAAGCAACCGGAGAAGCAACCGGAGAAGCAACCGGAGAAGCAACCGGAGAAGCAGTGAAGAGTCATCGGTCTCAAAACTCTCAATTGTGAGGTGTAAAAATGAAGCTAAAGAGTCCAGTGATTTTGGCGCTTGATGTTGATTCAAAAGAAAGCTGTTTAGAGCTTGTTGAACAGACCAAGCTGAGTGTTGGCTGCTTCAAGTTAGGCCCTAGATTGATCGTTAAATATGGCGCACCGTTAATTCGTGAAATTGCAGAAATTGCGCCTGTTTTCGTAGACAACAAATATCTCGATATTCCCTCAACGATGGTTGCGGCAGTCCGTGCTAGTTTTGAGGCAGGTGCGTCCTTGGTGACTGTTCATGCCTGGGCTGGAAACAAGGCTTTGGCAGAGCTTGCAAAGCTCGAGAAAGACTTGTCTCAAGAAAGACCTTTCCAGATTTTGGTGGTAACTGTTCTTACAAGTTTTGATCAATCTGACCTTCCATTTGGTCTATCCTCGAGTTCAATTCCTGAGCAAGTTGAAGCATTGGCTGAGTCTGCAATTTCAAGTGGGCTTACTGGCCTAGTTTGCTCTCCAAATGAAGTTAGGAGTTTAAAGAATAAATATCCCAAAGCGTTTTTTGTTACACCCGGAATCAGAGTGTCAAACGAGGTGAGAGATGATCAGCAAAGAACAGCCACGCCTCAGGAAGCTCTGGCGTGGGGAGCATCTGCGCTGGTAATTGGGCGCCCCATCTTAATGGCTGACAACCCCGGTTGGGCAGCCCAAGAAATTTTAAGGAGAATTCAAGTCAATGAATAGATCAAAGCTGCGAAAAAATTCCCCATCGAAAAAAAATCGTCCCCAAGGTGCGGGCGCTTCTCGTGCTGGTAATCGACTGCCACCGAAAGACATCAGTAGCCTAGAGGGCCGTTGGGTAATTGGTATCCATTCCTGTTCAGAAGCTTTGAAAATTCGCCCCAAAGCTTGCAAAAAGATCCTGGTTAAAGAAGATATCAGTGTCTTTTCTCCAGAGGTGGTCACGATCATCGAAAGAAACCGCCTTTCAGTTGAGCCAACAAAAATTTCGACTCTTGATGCTTTCGGCTCGGGGCATCAAGGTGTTGCAGTTCTGGTTAACGAGGACCCAGTGTTTTCATTCGATGAGGTCGTTTCCAGGGAGAGATCCCTTGTTGTGGTGCTGGACGAACTCTCGGATCCCCAAAACTTAGGGGCTATATTGAGAACATCCTGGCTTCTAGGTGTTGATGCTTTGATTTTGCCCTCCGATCGTGCCGTTGGTTTAACTCCAGTCGCATGTAAGATTGCGAGCGGGGGGGCAGAGCACGTTCCTGTGAGTCGAGTCGGAAATCTTGCTGTGACGATCAAGCAGTTTAAGGAGCATGGCTACTGGGTTTATGGGCTTGACGAAAAAGGGGATCAATCGCCGGCACAGGTAAAATTTCCGCAAAAAGCTGTTTGGATCGTCGGTGCTGAAGAAAAAGGCATGCGGATCACTACAGAAAGGGTTTGCGACCAATTAGTCAGTATTCCTCAAGTAAAGAGCGGCTCTAGCTACAATGCGGCCGTTGCATTGACCATTGCGCTCTATGAAACATGCCGTCAACTTGGATTCAGATAAAAACAAATATTCTTTGACTGCTTACGCCGAGTTCAAGTAAAACTTCGGACTGCTATATTAAAAAATGCAAGTCTTTTAATAGAGTTTTGCTGGGCTGGCATAGCTCAATTGGTAGAGGAGCTGATTTGTAATCAGCAGGTTGCGGGTTCGAGTCCCATTGCCAGCTTTCTTTTTAGTGTAGTTATTGGCAGTCGTTTTTGTTTGAGGAGAGATACCCAAGTGGCCAACGGGGGCAGACTGTAAATCTGCTGGCTATGCCTTCGCAGGTTCGAATCCTGCTCTCTCCACCATGTAGCTTGGTGAGGCTTCTTGTGGTTGGCAAAAACGAATGTTTTGAAGCGGGAGTAGCTCAATTGGCTAGAGTATCAGCCTTCCAAGCTGAGGGTTGCGGGTTCGAGACCCGTCTCCCGCTCCAATTTTGTGTTTTTCGGGCGCTGCCCATGTGGCTCAGGGGTAGAGCACACCCTTGGTAAGGGTGAGGTCGTGAGTTCGAGTCTCACCATGGGCTCCAAGCTTGTGAATGGTTTGGGAAGTAATGAGTTTAAGATTATGCGGCGAATAGCTGCCAGCAAAAGGTTGAAAATTAAATACACTCAGGAGGATATGAGTAATGGCTAAAGAGAAATTTGAGCGCAATAAGCCTCACGTAAACATCGGAACTATCGGTCACGTCGATCATGGTAAAACAACTTTGACTGCCGCGATCACTAAAGTGTTGGCTGAGTCGGGCGGAGCGACAGCTTTGGCTTATGATCAGATCGATAAGGCTCCGGAAGAAAAAGCTCGTGGAATCACGATTTCAACTTCGCATGTTGAGTATCAAACTACAAACCGCCACTATGCTCACGTAGACTGTCCTGGGCACGCGGATTATGTGAAAAACATGATTACAGGTGCGGCTCAGATGGATGGAGCTATTCTTGTTGTTTCTGCTGCAGATGGTCCTATGCCACAGACTCGAGAGCACATTCTATTGGCGCGTCAGGTTGGCGTTCCATGGTTGGTAGTTTTCATGAATAAAGTGGACATGGTTGATGATGCTGAACTTCTTGATCTTGTTGAAATGGAAGTTCGTGATCTTTTGTCAAAATATGAATTCCCTGGTGGCGATATTCCAATTGTTCGTGGGTCTGCACTAAAGGCTCTAGAGGGGGATAAGTCTCCTATTGGTACCGAGTCTATTTTGAAGTTAATGGCAGAGGTTGATCGTTATATTCCGACTCCTGAGCGCGCGGTTGATAAGCCGTTTTTGATGCCAGTTGAGGATGTTTTCTCGATTTCTGGTCGTGGTACTGTTGTGACTGGCCGGGTTGAGCGTGGAATTATCAAAGTTGGTCAAGATGTGGAGATCGTTGGTATCACTGCTACATTGAAGTCAACAGTCACTGGGATTGAAATGTTCCGAAAACTTCTTGATGAAGGTCGCGCTGGTGATAACTGTGGATGTTTGTTGCGTGGTACTAAAAAAGAAGAGGTTGAGCGTGGTCAGGTTTTGGCAGCTCCTGGAACTATCCGTCCTCATAAAAAGTTTAAAGCTGAGGCTTATATTCTTACTAAAGATGAGGGTGGACGACATACTCCATTTTTTAATGGATATCGTCCTCAATTCTACTTCCGTACTACAGATGTAACTGGTGTTGTGACCTTGAAAGAGGGAACTGAGATGGTTATGCCTGGAGACCGTGTTGAAATGGCGGTTGAATTGATTGCGCCTGTTGCGATGGAGGGCGGTTTGCGCTTTGCGATTCGTGAGGGTGGTCGTACTGTTGGTGCGGGTGTTGTAACGAATATCGTTGAGTAGTTTTTTTGTGTGCTGCTTGGCAAAATAGCCTCGCAGCACTTGTTCTGGCAGGTTTAGGGCAGTAGCTCAATTGGTAGAGTTACGGACTCCAAATCCGTCGGTTGGGGGTTCGAGTCCCTCCTGCCCTGCCAATTTTTAGGGGACATAATGGATACTGGAAATTCTAAAATCGTCACTGCTTGTTTTATTCTCGCTGGCATTCTCGCTGGTGTGGCGACGAATATTTTGTATCTTGTTTTGTTAGCAATAGTTTCTGGTTCTGTTTTAAGGTGGCTTAGCAGTGATGCTATTCATCATGTTTTTCCTTTGGTCGTTGGATTTACAGTTTTTCTTTGGTTGCAGCTTTCAGCAAAACGTCGAGCATATGCATCAGATGTAATTTCCGAGGTAAAGAAAATTGTGTGGCCTACTGCTGGCCAAACAATTTCATTTACATTGTTTGTGTGTGTGTTGTTGGTTGGGTCTGGCGTAGTTCTTGGGATTTTTGATTTGATTTCAGCTCAATTGATTGAGTGGTGGCTACACTTTTAATGGTCTTACTTGCAGCGGGGTTCTTGTGTCTAAAAAATGGTACATTGTGAATACTCATACGGGAGCTGAGGCGACGGCAAAGTCATCTATAGAAGATAGGATTAAATCTTCAGGAAAAGATGCTTTTTTTGGTCAAATACTGATACCTGCAGAGAGTGTTGTTGAGCTTGTAAAGGGGCAAAAGCAGACTAAATCGCGGAAGTTTTTTCCTGGTTATATTTTTGTTGAAATGGAAATGAGTGAAGAGAATTGGCACGTCGTTAAGGGTGCCTCAAAGGTTACTGGATTTGTTGGTGGAGCAAAGCCATCGCAGGTTCCTGAGGCTGAGGTTGTCAGAGTTACTCAGCAAATGGCGCAGGGTGCCGAGAGGCCTCGGGCTCGCGTGAAATTTGTTGTGGGTGAGAAGGTAACTGTGATAGATGGACCGTTTAGTAATTTTACTGGAACTGTAGAGGACATAAATGATGAAAAGGGCAAGGTTAAGGTCCTTGTCAGCATTTTTGGGCGCCCTACTCCGGTGGAGTTAGATTTTATTCAAGTAGAGAAGTCATAGTTTTCTTAAAATAGCATAGGAGTGGGAAATGGCAAAAAAAGTAACTGGTATGATCAAGTTACAGATACCGGCAGGGAAAGCTAATCCAGCGCCTCCCGTTGGACCGGCGCTCGGGCAGCATGGTGTCAACATAATGGAGTTTTGTAAGCAGTTTAATGCTAGAACTCAGGGCAAGGGTGACACAATTATCCCAGTGATAATTACAGTTTTTCAGGATCGATCGTTTACGTTTATTACGAAAACGCCGCCTGTGTCCATTTTGTTGAAGCAGGCGGTAAAAATTCAGAGCGGTTCAAAAATGCCACAAAAAGACAAAGTCGGCAAAGTCGGAATGAAGGCAGTTAAAGATATTGCGACTCTTAAGTTGCCAGATTTGAACTGCATAAGCGTGGAGTCTGCGATGTCGCAAGTGGTTGGAACGGCTCGAAGTATGGGCTTGGAAATCGTAGATTGATTGGGGAGAAGATGGGATACGGCAAAAAGTATAGAGATGCGAAAAAGAAAATTGGTGAAAATACACCGCGACAGTTGGACGAAGCTTTGGCGTTAGCACTTGTGGGTGCAACAGCTAAATTCGATGAAACTATCGAAGTTGCTTTGGTTTTGGGTGTTGATCCCACGCAGTCTGATCAGCAGGTTCGGGGAGCTGTTTCGCTGCCGAATGGGCTTGGAAAAAAAGTGCGTGTCTTAGTTTTTGCAAAAGGGCCAAAGGAGGCTGAGGCGAAAGCTGCTGGTGCGGACTTTGTTGGGGGAGATGATTTGGTTGAGAAAATCAATGGTGGTTGGCTTGAATTTGATAAAGTGATTGCGACACCTGACATGATGTCAACAGTTTCAAAAGTTGCGAAGGTTCTTGGGCCACGCGGTCTAATGCCAAATCCAAAGGTTAGAACTGTTACTCCTAATGTCGCCGAGGCCATTGCTGATGAAAAAAAAGGGAAACTGGATTTCCGTGTTGATAAAGCGGGAGTTGTGCATGCTGGAATAGGAAAAAAGTCAATGGGTTCAGAGAAGCTGAAAGAGAACTTGATTGCCTTTTTGGGTGCTATTCAAAAGGCGAAGCCTGCTGCGAGCAAGGGAGTCTACTTGCAGAAGGTAAGTTTGGCATCAACCATGGGCCCTGGGGTTCGTGTGGATGTCGCTAGCATAAATGCTTTAGTTTAGTTTTTAGCGCAATCAGAGAAAATAGGTGGGAATCCTTAATTTCCTATTTAGATTGGCGAGGTTAATCTCGAATACACTGGTGCGTATATTATGAAAGGAGGTTACCAATGATTAGTCGTTCTGACAAAGCTACCGAAATAGAAAAATTGACTAAGAAGTTTGCTTCTGCAAAAGCGGCATTTCTTGTTGATTTTAAAGGTATGTCGGTTGAGCAAGTTACTTTGTTGCGCAAGCGGTTACACGGAGCGGATTCTGAGTTTAGGGTTGTTCGAAATACACTTGCAATTCGTGCTTTACAGGCAGTACCGAAGTCTGAGTCGGCTCTGAAGTCTTCGCTAGTGGGAAATAACGCGGTTGTTTTTGCTTATGGCGAAGCGACGGCATCTGCAAAGACTCTTTCAGAGTTTGCGAAGGATGTAGAGCAGCTTCAGTTGAAGGTTGGAGTGTTTGAAGGTCAGGCATTATCTGTCGCTGATGTTAAAGCTCTTGCTGCGCTGCCATCAAAAGAAGTGTTAAGGTCTCAGTTGTTAGGAATGTTAAGTGCGCCGGCGTCAACATTCGTTCGTTTATTGAATGCTGTGCCAAGTGGGTTTGTTCGTGTTCTTGATGCGAAAGCTCAGAAGTAGTTTTTGAAAATAATAAATAATTTTTGGAGGATTTTATGTCAGTAAATAAAGAACAAGTTGTTGAGTTTTTGTCTCAAATGCCAGTTATCGAGTTGGCAAATTTGGTAAAGGAATTGGAAGAAAAGTGGGGAGTTAGTGCTGCTGCGCCAGTAGCAGCTGTTGCTGCTGGAGTTGGTGCTGCGCCTGCTGAAGAAAAGACTGCATTTGACGCGATTTTGACTGATGCTGGTGCAAACAAAATCAATGTGATTAAAGAAGTTCGCGCAGTCACAGGTCTTGGCTTGAAGGAAGCAAAAGATTTGGTTGAGGGTGCTCCTAAGGCGATCAAAGAGGGTGTGAGTAAGGAAGAGGCTGAAAAGATTAAAAAAGCAGTTGAAGCTGCTGGAGCCAAGGTTACAATTAAGTAATTTTTTGTTCGTGAGTTTTTTGTTGGGGCCAATCTCGGCCCCACTTTGTTTTTAATATATTTCTGATTTAGTTGGGAGAGAGAATGGGAACAAACGCAGTAACTGCCTCTAATCTCCGTGTGCGAAAGAGCTTTGCGAGTAGTAATCAGGTTATAGAAATTCCAAACTTGATTGAGCTTCAGAAGAGTTCGTACGAGAGTTTTTTGCAAAAAGATGTCGATCCAGATCGCCGAGTGGAGGCTGGATTGCATGGTGTGTTTAGGTCCGTTTTTCCTATCTCAGATTTTAACAACACAGCAAGTCTTGAGTTTGTCAGTTATACTTTGGAGCCAGCGAAATATGATGTCGACGAGTGTCGGCAGAGGGGTATGACCTTTGCTGCTCCAATTAAGGTGACGTTGCGATTGATTGTTTTTGATGTAGACGAGCAAACCGAGGCTCGTAGCATTCGTGACGTTAAAGAGCAGGAAGTTTATCTTGGTGAAATTCCATTAATGACCTCAAATGGATCCTTTATAATCAATGGGACAGAACGGGTTGTTGTGAGTCAATTGCATCGCTCGCCCGGTGTATTTTTTGATGATGATGGCGGAAAAAACAACGCTAGTGGTAAGTTGATTTATTCGGGGCGGATTATTCCTTATCGCGGTTCGTGGTTGGATTTGGAATTTGACCAGAAGGATTTAATCTACTGTAGAATCGATCGTAGAAGAAAATTTCCAGTTACGATTCTTTTGAAGGCTCTTGGTTTTAGTGTTGAGGAGTTGCTTGAATATTTTTATGACACAGATGTTGTTAGGGTAAAAAAAGGTAAGTTGTGGAGAGAGATTGATATTGAGCGGATGGGTGGGCAAAGGGCTATTGCTGACCTTATTGACCCGACATCTGGAGAGGTTTTGGTTAAACAGGGGCGTAGGATCACAAGGGCAATTGTTAAAAGAGTGAAGGCAATTGATCTTCGTGAGGTGGAAGTTTCTATCGCCGATTTAGAGGGAAAAGTTGTAGCGAAACCTCTTATAGATGATCAAACGGGAGAGATCATTGCGGACGCCAATACAGAGCTCACAGCTTCTGTCGTTCAGCGATCGTTGGATGCGGGAATTGATCATTTCGGCTTGATATTTTTTGATGGTTTGTCTGTAGGGCCCTTTTTGAGAAATACTCTTTTGGTTGATAAAGTTAATACACGGGAAGATGCTCTGCTTGAGATTTACAAAAGATTGAGGCCTGGCGAGCCTCCTACGGTCGATGCCTCTGAAGTGTTTTTCAAGCGTCTATTTTTTGATCCTGAGTCTTACGATTTGAGTGAGGTCGGAAGGTTGAAGATTAATCACAAATTTTCTATTTCGTTTGATGATACTCCGGTCGAACATCGCACACTAACAAAACAGGATATTTTGGCAACTGTAAAGACTCTTGTGGAGTTAAGGAACGGACGTGGCGCTGTAGATGATATAGATCATTTGGGTAATAGGCGTGTCCGATCAGTAGGTGAATTGCTTGAGAATCAGTATCGTGTTGGGCTCGTGAGAATGGAGAGGGCGATTCGTGAGAGAATGAGCCTCCAAGATGTTGAAACGATGATGCCGCATGACCTGGTGAACGCAAAGCCAATAAATGCAGTAGTTAAAGAGTTTTTTGGGGCAAGTCAATTATCGCAGTTTATGGATCAAACGAATCCACTCTCTGAGATTACCCATAAGCGGAGACTTTCTGCACTGGGGCCGGGGGGATTGACGAGAGATCGTGCCGGGTTTGAGGTGAGAGATGTTCATCCCACGCATTATGGTCGTATATGCCCAATTGAAACGCCAGAAGGACCAAATATCGGTTTAATTGCTTCCTTGGCGACTTATGCCAGGATTAATAATTATGGGTTCATTGAGACTCCGTATCGCAATGTCGTGAATGGTGAGAGTGAGGGGCAGATTCGATATATGTCTGCTCTTGAGGAATCTGGACACTATATTGCTCAAGCGTCTTTGGCTTTTTCTGATTCAAGAAAGTCTGAAAATGCTACGTGTCGAATTAATGGTGAATATGAAATTGTGGGACGAGAGAAGATCACACTGATGGACGTTTCTCCTAGTCAGCTTGTTTCAATTGCTGCTTCATTGATTCCGTTTTTGGAGCACGATGACGCCAATCGAGCATTGATGGGTTCCAATATGCAGCGGCAAGCTGTGCCGCTTTTGAGGTCCCGTGCGCCTTTGGTTGGAACTGGAGTTGAAAGGTTAGTGGCTAGAGATTCTGGCACGAGTGTTGTTGCGCAGAACGATGGTTTGGTAGAAGAAGCTGATGCTTCTCGGATTGTGGTTCGTCGTTTGGCAAAAGGTGGGGAACTTGGTGCCAATGTCGATATATATAATCTTATAAAATATCAGCGTACAAATCAGAACACCTGCTTCAATCAGAAGCCGATTGTTAAACATGGAGATATGATTAAAAAGGGCGATATTATAGCCGATGGTCCTTCAACTGAGCTGGGGGAATTGGCTCTGGGTCAAAACATTTTGGTCGCCTTTACGCCTTGGATGGGCTATAACTTTGAGGATTCAATTCTGATTTCTGAACGTCTGATAAAAGATGACACATACACCTCTATTCATATTGAAGAATTTGAGTGTGTGGCAAGGGACACAAAACTTGGCAGAGAAGAAATAACTCGAGATATAGCGAATGTCCCAGAGGAGGCGCTTCGAGACTTAGATATCAGTGGGATTATCAGAGTTGGCGCAGAGGTAAAGCCCGGAGTTATTTTGGTAGGTAAAGTCACTCCAAAAGGGGAAACACAATTATCGCCTGAGGAAAAGTTACTAAGGGCGATTTTTGGGGAGAAAGCCGGTGATGTCCGAGACACCTCGTTGCGTGTTCCCTCAGGCGTTTCGGGTACAGTTATAGATGCTCAGGTTTATAGTCGTGATGGAGCGGATAGAGATGAAAGACTCCAATATATAATTGAAGAAAAACGGAAGAAACTTGAGAAGGATTTATCTGTTGAGCAGAATGTCATTAGAAACAATGCTTTAGAGAAGATTAAAGCATTATTGATTGGTCGAACTACTTCGGGTGTGTTGTTGAGCGAGGATGGAAGCAACAAATTGCTTCAAAAGGGGCAAACGATCACTTCGGAAGACCTGGAGACGATTCCTTTTGAGTTGCTGAACTATGTCCCGTTGGAGAGTGAGCTTGAGTATCAGGTAAGTCGAATTATCGATGGTGCTCGAAATCAGCTTGATGCGGTAAAAATGGTTTTTGGCGAGAAATTTGATCGGTTGAAGAAGGGGGATGAGTTGCCTCCTGGGGTGATCAAGATGGTCAAGGTTTACGTGGCCATTAAACGGAAGCTTCAGGTGGGTGACAAGTTCGCCGGGCGGCATGGCAATAAAGGCGTGGTATCAAAAATATTGCCTGTTGAAGATATGCCATATCTGGCTGATGGCCGTCCTGTGGATATGGTTTTAAACCCGCTTGGAGTGCCATCTAGGATGAACATTGGTCAAATTTTGGAGGTGCATCTAGGTTGGGCTGCCAAAAATATTGGTGAGCAGCTACAGAATTTGTTGATTGATTTCGATTCCAACAGGGCTCGGAAGGAATTGAAGAATTCTTTTTCGGATGATGGGATTTCGCAAACAGTTGAAAATGCAGACGACGATTCTCTTAAGAGAATCGTTAGGACGATGGCGGACGGTGTACATTTCGGAACTCCAGTGTTTGATGGTGCCACGGAAATAGATGTCAGAAGTCTTCTTAAACAGGCTGGCGTGCCTGATTCTGGTCAGATGGTACTATTTGATGGAAGAAGCGGTGAGCCTTTCGATAATCCGGTTACTGTCGGTGTAATGTACATGCTGAAATTACACCACTTGGTGGAGGAGAAGATACATGCTCGTTCAATTGGCCCTTATTCATTGGTCTCTCAGCAGCCTCTTGGTGGAAAGGCTCAATTTGGAGGGCAGAGATTGGGAGAAATGGAAGTGTGGGCAATAGAGGCTTACGGTGCGGCATATTCGCTTCAAGAGTTTTTGACGGTTAAATCTGACGATGTCGCCGGTCGGACTCGAATGTATGAGAGTATTGTAAAAGGTGAGAATGTTCTTGAGCCAGGCTTACCGGAGTCTTTCAATGTTTTGGTTAAAGAGCTCCAGAGTCTTGCACTGAATGTTGAGCTCATTGAATCGGATATTTTGACTGACAATCCTGATGCAGATCAGGATGAAGATAGAACTTAACCTCGGAGACTGAATTGAAAGACCTTTTAAATTTTTTTGATAAACCTAAAGATCCACTATCTTTTGACGCGGTTCGTGTCTCGTTGGCCTCACCTGAGATGATTCGAGAGTGGTCTCACGGTGAAGTGAAGAAGCCGGAAACCATTAACTACAGGACATTTAAGCCAGAGCGTGATGGTTTGTTTTGTGCGAAGATATTTGGGCCGGTCAAAGATTACGAGTGCCTTTGTGGTAAATACAAACGGATGAAATATCGCGGTGTAGTCTGTGAGAAATGTGGTGTGGAGGTTACCCAAACAAAGGTTCGTAGGGAACGGTTGGGTCATATAGAATTAGCAACCCCAGTGGCGCATATCTGGTTTTTAAGGTCACTGCCGAGTCGAATTGGGAACCTGTTGAATCTTTCTTTGAAAGATGTGGAGAAAGTACTCTATTGCGAAGCGTATGTTGTCATTGATCCCTTGGAAACCTCACTTGATGAGGGTCAGGTTTTAACTGAAGAGGCATATCAAAATGCGTTAACTGAATTTGGCCCAAACTTTAAATGTGGGATGGGCGGGGAAGCTGTTAGAGAGTTATTGCGAAAGATTGACACAGAGTTTTTGTCTAAAAAACTTCGTTTGGAGCTTCGTGACAGTAAATCAGACGCACAAGTCAAAAAGTTAACGAAGCGATTGAAGGTTGTAGAAGCGTTTAGGGAGTCGATAAATCGACCGGACTGGATGATGCTTGAAGCGCTTCCAGTAATTCCACCTGATTTAAGGCCGTTGGTTCCTTTAGATGGTGGTCGATTTGCGACTTCGGATTTAAATGATCTTTACCGACGTGTGATAAATCGAAACAATCGCCTGCGTCGTCTTCAGGAGCTGAATGCTCCAGATATTATAATTCGAAATGAAAAGCGAATGTTGCAGGAGGCGGTTGATGCACTTTTGGATAATGGGCGGAGAGGTAAAACCTTCACAGGTCCGAATAAGCGCCCGCTTCGGTCTTTAAGTGACATGCTTAAAGGTAAACAGGGAAGATTTAGACAAAATTTGCTAGGAAAGCGTGTAGATTATTCTGGTCGATCTGTGATTGTTGTTGGGCCGAATCTCAAATTACACCAGTGTGGTCTCCCGAAAGAGATGGCTTTGGAATTATTTAAACCTTTTGTTTACAATAAACTGGAGGAGCGGGGATTCACATCGGGTATCAAGCATGCGAAAAAGACTGTAGAGCAAGAGGCTGTCGAGGTTTGGGAGGTCTTGGCCGATGTGGTGAAAGAACACCCAGTATTGTTGAACAGGGCTCCTACCCTGCATCGTTTGGGAATCCAAGCATTTGAGCCCGTGCTGCATGAAGGGAAAGCGATTCAGTTGCACCCCCTGGTCTGTACTGCATTTAATGCAGATTTTGATGGAGATCAAATGGCCGTTCACGTTCCGCTATCTGTTGAAGCTCAGGTGGAGGCGCGTGTGCTGATGATGTCAACAAACAACATTTTGAGTCCAGCAAGTGGGCGACCTATTATTAATGCGACTCAAGATATTGTGCTTGGGTTGTACTGGATGACCAGGGTTAGGCCAGGTGCCCGTGGCACGGGACTGATTTTTTCATCCGTGGATGAAGTTGGATATGCATTTGAGTCTGGCAAGGTGGATATTCAGGCTGCCTGCAAATTAAAAGTGGGTGGGGGGATTGTTGAGACGAGTGTTGGGCGTGCTATATTGAGTTCAATTGTCCCGAACGAAGTTCCGTTTTCCAGTATTAACAAGGTTATGACGAAAAAAGAGCTTGCGATTTTAATCGACACAACTTTTAGGGTTGCAGGGGGGAAGGCGACAGTCATTCTTGCTGACAAAGTGATGGAGTTAGGATTTCGTCACTCAACAAGGGCTGGAATTTCCATTTGTTTGGAGCACATGAGGATTCCACAGGCAAAGCACGTTCTTTTAAGTGATGCTGAACGCCAAGTTTCCGAGATTCAGATTCAATATGACGAAGGTCTGATTACGGATGGGGAGCGCTACAACAAAGTTGTAGATATTTGGGCTCAAACAGCAGACAAAGTTGCCAAAGAAATGATGTCGGAGTTGGAGAAGCAGGAGTTTTTTGTTGGTGGGAAAGGTGTTGTCGCGCCGTCATTTAATCCAATCTTCATAATGGCTGATTCCGGGGCTAGAGGATCTGCCGCGCAGATTAGACAGTTGGCAGGAATGCGGGGTCTGATGGCAAAACCATCGGGCGCCATTATTGAAACTCCTATTACTGCCAATTTTAGGGAGGGATTATCGGTACTTCAGTATTTCATTTCCACGCATGGAGCGCGTAAAGGACTGGCCGATACTGCCCTTAAGACAGCAAATTCTGGGTATTTAACTCGGCGCTTGGTCGATGTTGCTCAAGATGTGATCGTCAACGAATTCGATTGTGGAACAGAGGATGGGTTGGAAGTAACTCCCTTGGTTGAGGGAGGAGAGGTAATTCAGCCTCTTGGAGATCGCATTTTAGGAAGAACAGCTTTGGAGGCGATAGTTGACCCATATTCTGGAGAGGTCGTGGTTGCTAAGGGGTCTGAAATTGACGAGAATCAGGTGAAGAAAATTGATGGACTTGGTATTGAGCGAGTTAAGATCCGCTCAGTATTGACGTGTAATACAAAGCGCGGAACCTGTATTCGATGCTATGGTCGCGATCTGGCTCGAGGTAATATGGTGAATTTGGGGGAGGCTGTTGGCATAATTGCAGCACAGTCGATTGGAGAGCCGGGAACGCAGCTAACGATGAGGACTTTTCACTTGGGAGGCACTGCCTCTCGTGCTGTAGAGCAGTCGGTTCATACTGCTAGACATGATGGGGTAGTTAAATTTCAAGGAGTCAATACAGTTGTAAACCGAAATGGTAGACTGACTGTGATGAATCGCAATGGTGAGGTCGTATTGTTCGATTCAACTGGGCGTGAGAGAGAGAGATTTAGATTGGTTTACGGGGCCATTCTTTCCGTGATGGATGGAGAGGCTGTTAAGCGCGGGGCGCTAATTGCTGAATGGGACCCTTATTCAAATCCAATTATTTCGGAGGTTTCTGCGGTTGCCTCGTTCAAAGACTTTGAAGAAGGTGTTTCAGTTGCGGAACAAGTGGACTCTGTTACAGGTTTTGCAACGAAGGTTGTTATCGAGGCTAAAGGGACCGATTTGAAACCTACAGTTCTCCTTGTTGATTCTACTGGAGGTCAAGTGCTTTTACCTGGACGGGCGATCCCCGCTAAGTATACGATTCCGGTGGGAGCACAGCTAATGGTTGTAGATGGGCAGGAAATTCATGCTGGGGATGTGTTGGCCAAAATACATAGAGAAACCTCTAAGACTAAAGATATTACTGGGGGTTTGCCTCGCGTTGCGGAGTTGTTTGAAGCGAGAAAGCCGAAAGAGGCCGCTATAATTGCTGAGGTTGATGGCTATGTTACTTTTGGTAAAGACGTAAAGGGAAAGCAGCGTGTAATAGTCACTCCTGAAGTTGGTGAGCAGCGTGAATATTTGATTCCGAAAGGAAAGCATGTTGCGGTCCGAGAGGGTGAATTTGTAAAGGCTGGTGAAGCACTTATGGATGGACCAACTAACCCTCATGATATTTTGGCTGTTTTGGGAGAGAAAGAGCTCGCGTCCTATTTGGTAAATGAAATTCAAGAGGTCTATCGTCTTCAAGGCGTTGGAATCAATGACAAGCATATTGAGGTTATTGTTCGTCAGATGCTTCGCAAAGTTCGAGTTAAGTCTGTTGGTGGCTCTAGATTTTTGGTTGGGGAGCAAGTGGAGCGTTACTCCTATGACCTAGAGGTCGAAAGGCTGAGCAGGGGAGGTGAGGAGTTGCCAAATTGTGAGCCTTTGCTGTTGGGAATTACTAAGGTTTCACTGAGTACCGATAGCTGGATTTCAGCAGCCTCATTCCAAGAGACAACTAAGGTTTTGACTGAAGCTGCGATAAATTCGAAAACCGATTTTTTGAGAGGCCTAAAGGAAAATATTATTATGGGGAGACTTATTCCAGCTGGAACAGGAACGTCTTCTTATAAAAAATGGAAAATTTCTGTCTTAGATAGAGAGGCAGAGGGAGCTGGGGCTGCTTTGCCGCTGAGCCAAAGAAGTTCGCATAGTTTTTTAAATTAAGTGGGAATTAGTTTGACTCATTTTTTTTTAACAGGTAACAGACTCATTTGATAGAGATTTTAGAGAGGAATTATGCCAACAATTAATCAGTTGATTCGCAGTCAGCGGATCGTTCAAAAAAACAAGACCGCATCTCCAGCACTGAAGAGTTGCCCACAAAAACGTGGTGTTTGTACTAGAGTTTACACCACAACTCCCAAGAAGCCGAATTCAGCTTTGCGAAAAGTTGCGCGTGTGAGGCTTTCTAATGGCTTTGAGGTGACGAGCTACATTCCGGGGATTGGGCATAATCTTCAAGAGCATAGTGTTGTGCTTATTCGCGGAGGAAGAGTGAAGGATCTTCCTGGAGTTAGGTATCATATCGTTCGTGGTGTTTTGGATACCCAGGGAGTTAGTGGGCGTTTGGTAAGTAGATCGAAGTATGGCGCGAAGCGCCCTAAGAAGTAAGGAGATAATGTGTCTCGTCGTAGAAAAGTAAATAAAAGAGAGATTCTTCCAGATCCAGTGTTTGGCGATGTGGTGATCACTAAATTTATTAATAAGATGATGTTTGATGGAAAGAAAAGTAAATCGTTGGCAATTTTTTATTCATCTCTTGAGGAGATTGCAGGAAAGGTTCCTGGCGAGGAGTCGATTTCGGTTTTTCGCAAGGCTCTTGAGAATGTAAAGCCTCAGATAGAAGTTCGATCGCGAAGGGTTGGTGGCGCTACGTATCAAGTTCCAGTGGATGTTCGGCCTAATAGGCGCTTGGCTTTGGCTATGAAATGGCTGATTGAGTATGCTAGGACGCGCGGCGAAAAGGATATGTCTAAACGTTTAGCGGGTGAGTTTCTTGATGCATTTCATAATCGGGGTAATGCGATAAAAAAGAAAGAAGACGTTCATAGGATGGCGGACGCAAACAAGGCGTTCTCTCATTATAATTGGTAGATGCATTATGGCCAATGTTTTTGGAGTCTCTTCTATTAGGAACATTGGCATTCTTGCTCATATTGATGCTGGCAAGACTACCACGACCGAGCGAATACTTTTTTATTCTAATAAGATTTACAAAATGGGAGAAGTCCATGAGGGAGCTGCTGTCATGGACTGGATGGAGCAGGAGCAAGAACGAGGGATAACTATCACTGCTGCTGCGACCACTCTTTTTTGGAAAGATTGCCAAATAAATTTGATCGACACGCCGGGGCACGTTGATTTTACTATAGAGGTTGAGCGCTCTATTCGTGTGTTAGATGGTGCTGTTGTCTTGCTGGACGCGGTGAATGGGGTAGAGGCTCAAACCGAGGTTATATGGAGACAGGTTGTTTCCCACAAAGTCCCCCGAATTGTCTTTATCAATAAGATGGACCGTGTTGGTGCAGATTTTGATGGTTCTGTGACTTCGTTGAAAACAAGACTGGGTGCCTCTGCTCTAGTTTTACAAATTCCTTTTTTTGAGAATGAGTGTTTCTCTGGGATAATTGACCTTGTTAGAATGAGACTCCTGATTTGGCGCGATGAAGAGTCTGGTCGTGATGTGGATGATTGTGTGGTACCCCCCTCCGCGATGGAAGGGGCCGTTGTTGCTCGTCAACGTTTAATTGAGGACCTAGCAAATTTGTCTGAAGAAGTTGAAAGTTATTATTTAAACGACAATGATCCGCCGGTGGAAGTTATTTTAAATGCTGTTAAATTAGTGATAGGTGCTTGCAATGCTGTTGCTGTATTGTGTGGGGCATCCTTCAGAAATAAGGGAGTTCAGCCTCTTTTGGATGCGGTGGTGAGTTTTTTGCCTTCCCCATCTGTTATGTCTCTGGGCGATAGAAAGTTATCTTTGGTCTTTAAGATTGCGGCTGACGCGCATGCTGGTGTTTTGACATATATTCGTGTCTATTCTGGAGTGTTGCGACTTGGGGACCATTTGTATAACCATCGGGTCGGGAAATGGGAGAGGGTTGGTAAAATTTTAAGAATGCATGCTAATTCTCGCGAGGAAATCTCAGAGGTTGGGCCAGGAGATATTGCGGCTCTGGTAGGGCTCAAGTTGTCGGTTACTGGGGATACATTGTCTGACTCTGTTGATAGCGAAGTGCTTGAAGCTATTGAGGTTCCAGTACCTGTAATCTCTGTTGCTCTTGAGGCCAAGTCAAATGTCGATCATGAGAAAATGTTATTGGCTCTCCGACGGTTTGAAAGAGAAGATCCCTCTTGTCGGGTTCGTGTGGATGTCGAAACCGGCCAAGTTTTGCTTGAGGGCATGGGAGAGCTTCATTTGGAAATTCTTGTTGATCGGTTGCGGCGTGAGAATCGAATAGAAGCAAATGTGGGAAAGCCTCAGGTTTCATATCGCGAATCTGTGGCAATGTCAGGCGCATCTAGTTTTGTTTTTGATAGGCTAATTGCGGGTGTGGAGCATCGGGTGGATCTTGATTTGGAGCTCGACCAGCTGAGTGTGAGCGATGCTCCATTGGTGGATATTTCGGTGGCAGGTCTCGCTGCTGACGAGATTGTTGCGTTAAGGTCCGGCACAGAAGAGGCCCTTCAGGTTGGATGCGCAGCTGGTTTCCCGGTCTGCGGGGTGCGGATTAGGGTTTGTAGGTGTGAGTTCGTTAGGTTGCCTAGTTCAGGTTTGGCGCTTAAAGTTGCTGTTGGAGCGGCTGTCCGTGATATTTTAGAGAGATGTCACCCTAGAATTCTGGAACCAATTTGTTCATTGGAGATATCTGTGCCGAGTGAGTTTGTTGGTGTGGTAATCGGGGATCTTGGTGCGCGTAGAGGGCAGGTGGAGCGGCTTGATAATAAGGGGATGGAACAAATTGTTATTGGAGAAGTTGCTTTGGCAGAAGTTTTTGGATATGCGACGGATCTTAGGTCAATGACCCAAGGTAGAGGTACTTTTTCACTTGCATTCAAGCACTACAGTTTTGCTCCTGAAAAAATTGAGCGCAGCATCAAAGAGAGATTTGGTAGATCATAAAATAATTGACTTTTTTCCATTTTAGAGAAATAGTCGCAAACTTCCTAATAACACAATTTTTGGAAAAGTGAGATTCTATGCAGAGTCAGAAAATTAGAATTCGTTTGAAGGCATTTGACTATAAGCTTCTTGATCAATCTACGCGTGAGATTGTGGAGACAGCGAGGAGAACGGGGGCACGTGTGGCTGGGCCGATTCCATTGCCGACCAGAATCAATAGATATACTGTGTTGCGCTCTCCGCATGTTGACAAAAAATCGAGGGAGCAGTTTGAGATTCGAACTCATAAGCGAATGTTGGATATTCTTGAGCCCACGCCTCAGACTATTGATCAGCTGATGAAGTTGGATTTGTCTGCTGGTGTGGATGTTGAGATTCGTGCTGTATAAGTTGATGTATTAATTGTTGTTTTTTCGGGGGATAAGTGGAAAAAATCGAAGTTTCAGGATTATTTGGATATAAGATCGGTATGTCCTCGGTCTATTCGGATGCGGGTGAGCTCTTGCCTGTTACCGCCTTGTTGATGCCGAAGTTTTTTGTGTCGCAAATTAAGAGTGAGTTGCGAGACGGTTATGCGGCGGTTCAGGTTGCCGGGGATTTTCAGAAGAAGAAAAATATAGGTCGAGCAGTTCTTGGTCATTTTCGGGCTTTCGAGGCGATTGGTATTCCAGCAATTGTGGGTGAGGTGGAAGCAGTTGGTGGAGGAGTGTTGAGCGTTGGCCAGGAGGTTTCGCTGGTTGGTGGTCTAGTTCGTGGTGCTCGCTTGAAGGTGTCTGGTGTTTCCAAAGGTAAAGGTTTTGCTGGGGTTGTGCGGAGGTATGGTTTTGCTGGCGGGCCTGCATCTCACGGATCTAAATTTCATCGTCAGCCGGGTTCTTCTGGGCAGCGGACATGGCCGGGTCGGATTATGCCTGGTAAACGATTTCCGGGCCATTTGGGGCAGAAGCGAACTACTGTGAAAAATTTGGAAGTAGTTTCTTGGGATGATGAGAATCGAGTGTTGTTGGTGAAGGGTGCTGTGCCTGGATCTAGGAACTCTGTTGTGGAACTGGCGAGGGATTAGTATGGCGACAATAGATATTGTGAATTTGCAAAACAAAAGTGTTGGTTCTCTAGATTTGTCTGACTTGGTGTTTTTGTCGGAAGTTCGTAAGGATTTGATTAATGATGTTGTTCGTTGGCAGTTAGCCTCGCGACGATCGGGTAATCATATGACTAAAACTAAAGGTTTGGTTTCTGGTGGTGGTAAAAAGCCGTTTAAGCAGAAGGGAACTGGCGGTGCTAGGCAGGGGTCATCAAGGTCTCCGTTGATACCCGGAGGGGGGACAATATTTGGGCCGCTCCCTAGAGACTATTCCTATTCTTTGCCTCGTGGTGTAAAGAAGGCTGCTTTAAGGTCTTCGTTGTCATATTTGTTTGGCGGCGGTCGGGTTGTTGTGGTGGATTCTTTTGCTTCTTTGACAGGAAAAACCAAAGAGATGAAGGGTGCATTGGATTGTATGGGGATGAAGAAGTGTGTGGTTGTTGTGCCGAGCGGGAGTGTTCTTGCGAGCAGAGCGGCGCGCAATATTCCTGGTGTGCTGTGTGTTGAGATGGATGGATTGAACGTGTTTGATTTGCTGAAATATGATGGTCTTGTTTTTTCTCAAAATTTGTTGGGTGATCTTTATAGAAAGTGTGGGTTGTAATGGATGCCACTAAAATTGTTGTTTCTCCTTTGGTAAGTGAAAAGAATGCTGAGCTGCTGGCAAAAGATGGTATCTATGTTTTTGAGGTGGCTCTTTCTGCTGATAAATTGAAGGTTAGGGCGGCCGTAGAGTCTTTATTTTCTGTAGATGTCGTGTCTGTAAGAACTTTGGTGTGTCGTGGGCGGAGGTCTGTTCGTTCTCGCTCTTTACGTGTAGATCGCTGGAAGAAGGCTCTTGTGAAAATAGCGCCTGGACAAAAAATCGGAATTTTTGAGGGAGTTTGAAAATGGGGATAAAAAAGTTTAGTCCGCGAAGTCCTGGCAGAAGGGGTATGACTGGGTACGATTTTTCTGAGTTGACAACATATGTTCCGCAGAGAAGTTTGACGGTTCCTTTGAAGCGTGTAGCGGCTCGGAACAATCATGGGCAGATTACTATTCGTCATAAAGGTGGCGGGCATAAAAGGAAATATCGACTTATTGATTTTTTGCGAAGTAAGTCTGGTGTTCCTGGAACGGTAAAGTCTATTGAATATGACCCAAATAGAACCGCGCGTATTGCGTTATTGTCCTATGTTGATGGCGATAAGCGTTATATTTTGGCTCCAGCGGGAATGTCGGTTGGTGATGTGGTTTCATCTGGAGCGGGGGCAGATATTAAGGCTGGGAACTCCCTAGAGCTTGGATCAATTCCGGTGGGCAGTTTGATTCATAATGTTGAAGTTCGACCAGGAAAAGGTGCTCAGCTTGTTCGAAGTGCGGGAACGGTTGCTACTCTCGTAGCAAAGCTTGGACGGTACTGTCAGGTTAGGCTTCCGTCTGGTGAGGTTAGGCAGATTTTGAGCTGTTGTCGAGCGACAGTTGGTCAGGTTGGTAATGCTGAGCACGAAAATATTTGCTTTGGCAAAGCAGGGCGGCGTAGATGGCTGGGGATTAGGCCGACAGTTAGAGGGATGGCAATGAATCCTGTGGATCATCCTCTTGGTGGAGGGGAAGGTGTGGGAAAAGGACATCATCCTGTGTCGCCTTGGGGGCAGCCGTGTAAGGGATATAAAACTAGAAATAATAAGCGAACTGATTCTCAAATTGTTAAGAGAAGAAGGTAGGTTTGTATGGCACGTTCGGTTAAAAAAGGACCATTTATTGACGATCATCTTTTGAAAAAGATCTCGAATGCTGTGAGTAGTGGAGACAAAAAAGTTATTAAAACATGGTCTAGGAGATCTACAATATTTCCGGAAGCTGTCGGTTTGACGTTGGCAGTTCATAACGGGAAAAAATTTGTTCCAGTTTATGTAACAGACAATATGATTGGGCATAAATTGGGCGAGTTTGCTCCAACTAGGACATTTAATGGGCATGCAGAGAAAAAAGTAGTAAAAACGGGCCCGGCGAAGGCTTAGGTCGCGGGAGGGGGAGTCATGTTTTGTGTAAGTGAAAAAAATATTCGTATTGGGGCCCAGAAAGCAAGATTAGTGGCTGATCTGATTCGGGGGAAGTCTGTTAACGAAGCGTTGAGAATTTTGAATTTTTGTCCCCAGAAAGGCGCTTCAATTTTGAAAAGACTTGTGTTGAATGGTGTAGCGAATGCTAATGATGTGGGAAGTGTAGATGTAGATAATCTTTATATCGCGGAGCTTTGTGTTGACATGGGGTCTAGTTTGGTGCGGTTTAGGCCCCGAGCGCAAGGGCGAGCAACACCAGTTCGAAAGAAGACAAGTCATATTAATTTAATCCTCGGGGAGCGGTAATAATGGGACAAAAGGTTAATCCAGTTGGATTTCGAGTTGGAGTGATTAGGACATGGGATTCGAGGTGGTTCGCTAAGGGCAAGCAATATGGTCTCAATATTCATGAAGATCTTAAATTGCGAAAATTTTTGGCAGCTAAATTGAAGCATGCAGGGGTTGCGAAAATAGAGCTTGAGAGAGCTGCTGATAAAGTTAAAGTGGTGATTTCGACCGCACGTCCAGGTGTGGTTATTGGGAAAAAAGGTGCTGGGATTGACAGCTTGAGGCTAGATGTTCAAAAGCTCACGAAAAGCCAGGTGTTTATAAATATAGTTGAAGTTCGAAAGCCTGATGTTGATGCTCAGCTTGTTGCTGAGTCAATAGCTCAACAGTTAGAGAAACGAATTTCATGGCGTAGAGCGATTAAAAAGGCGATTGGCGCGGCGATTAAAGGTGGGGTTCGAGGGGTGAAAGTCCAGGTTGCTGGTCGATTGGATGGCGCGGAGATCGCACGAACAGAATGGTATACAGAGACAAGCGTTCCATTGCATACATTGAGGGCTGATATTGATTATGGTACATCTGAGGCCTTGACGACTTATGGTATTATCGGCGTAAAAGCTTGGGTATATAAGGGAGATGTGTTGTCAAATCGTGAAGTAGAGGAGGCGTCTCGTGCTAAGTCCTAAAAGAGTTAAGTATAGAAAGCAGCATAAAGGGCGCAGACGTGGGTTTGCCTGTAGGGGTGAAGCGATTGCGTTTGGTGATTTTGGGTTGCAGGCAACTGAGGATGCTTGGTTGACGTCAAGGCAGATCGAGGCTTGTCGAATTGCCATTAGCCGAAGTGTGAAGCGAGGTGGCAAGATTTGGGTCAGGGCGTTTCCTCATAAGCCAGTGACGTTGAAACCGGCTGAAGTTCGTATGGGTTCTGGAAAGGGAAATCCAGAATTGTGGGTAGCTGTTGTTAAGCCAGGACAGGTGATTTTCGAAATAAATGGTGTTTCCAAGGATCAAGCGGTTGAGGCTTTTAGGCTGGCTGGTCATAAGTTGCCAATCAAGACAAAGTTGTTGTCTAGGGAGTGAGTTAATATGGGTGGCAAGAGTTCTAAACAGGTTGTAATCGAGATAGGTGAATTAAAGAGGAAGCTTTTTGATTTGTCCATGAAAAACTCAATGGGTCAATTGGTTGATACTTCCCAGATTAGAAAAACCCGTAAGCAGATTGCGCGACTTTTGACTGTCGGGGCTGATAAGAATGGAGGGATCAAATGAGGGAAAATCGTGGGCAGGTGTTAGGTGAAGTTGTTAGTTCTGCTATGAATAAAACGATTGCTGTAGTTGTAGAGCGATCGGTCAAGCATAAAAAATATGGAAAGTTTTTGAAAAAGTCTTCCACGTTTAAGGCTCATGATGCTACACAGTTGGCTAAAGTGGGGGATCGTGTGGTTATTGCTCAGTGTCGTCCTATTAGTAAAACAAAAAGATGGGTTCTGGTAGAGGTCGTTTCAAAAGCTGGCGGTGATTTATGATTCAGATGCAGACAAAGTTAAAAGTGGCTGATAATTCGGGTGCAAGGGAAGTAATGTGCATCAAAGTTCTAGGTGGATCTAAACGTCGTTTTGCAAGCGTTGGTGATATTGTTGTTGTTTCTATTCGTGAGGCCTCGGCAAACGGAAAAATTAAGAAAGGTGATGTGGCCAAAGGTGTGGTTGTAAGAACGAAGCGCCGTTTGAAACGTGTAGATGGAAGTTATATTCGTTTTGATGACAATTCTATTGTGTTGGTCAACACAAATAAAGAGCCTATTGGGACTCGAATTTTTGGACCGGTTGCAAGGGAGCTAAGGGCAAAGCAATTCGTGAAAATAGTATCTTTAGCGCCAGAAGTTTTGTAGGAAAAGGGGATAATGTTGTGAATCGATTGAAGTTGGATTATGAGCAGAGAGTTAAGTCAAATTTGCGGAGTGCTTTAGGGTTGTCGAGCGTGATGCAGGTTCCTGTTCTCCAAAAAATTGTAATAAATGTGAGTGCATCTGATGCTGTTACTAACTCTAAAGTGATAGCTGTGTTGGTTGATGAGTTGAGTCAAATTGCCGGGCAGAGAGCAGTGGTCACTAAAGCAAAGAAGTCAATTTCGAATTTTAAGCTTCGGGAGGGTATGCAAATTGGTGCAAGGGTGACGCTTCGGGGGGACAGAATGTGGGCATTTTTGGATCGATTGATTTCTTTGGCTCTTCCTCGAGTGAGAGATTTTCGTGGTCTTCCCAATAGAGGTTTTGATGGACGCGGAAATTACAACCTTGGGCTGCGAGAGCAGATTGTTTTTCCCGAGATTAATTATGACAAGGTAGATAAAGTTAGAGGGATGAATATCACGATTTGCACTTCTGCAAATGAAGATTCACAGGCGCGTATGTTGTTGGAGTTATTGGGTATACCATTCAGAAAGTAATTGGGTGACGTAAATGGCAAGATTGGCGATGAAAGTTAAGGCAGATCGAAAGCCTAAGTTTATGGTGCGAAAAGTAAATAGATGTAAAACTTGCGGCAGGGGTCGCGGGTTTCTTAGGAAGTTTTCTATGTGTAGGATTTGTTTTCGGGCGGGTGCATCCAGGGGTTTGCTGCCTGGTGTGACGAAAGCTAGTTGGTAGTAGAAGGGAATATTTATGGATACAGTGGGAGATTTTTTAACGAGAATACGAAATGCTTCAGCTGCTGGGCATGCTAAACTTGATGTGCCTAGTTCTCGCTTGCGGGAGGGGATGGTTGCTGTCCTGAAGGAGGAGGGTTTTGTTTCCAATTATAAAGTTGTGAAAGATGGCAAGCAGGGATTGATGCGGATCTATTTGCTTGGTGCGCCAAAGGGGAAGATTGGTGAACTGAAGCGTATAAGTAGTCCTGGTCGTCGCGTTTTCGTGGGAGTTGAAGATATTCCTTTAGTTCGATCTGGATTGGGTGTTGGGGTGATCAGCACGAGTAGTGGTGTTATGAGTTCCAATAAAGCGTTGTCGATGAAGATCGGTGGCGAACTTTTATGTACAGTTTGGTAGGTGAAGTTTATGTCTAGGATAGGTAAAGCACCAATAACGGTGCCCAAAGGTGTTGAGGTTTCTTTTCTTAATGACGTGGTCACAGTTAAGGGTCCTAAGGGTGTGATGAGTGTGGGAGTCTCCGGTGGAATCAAGGGTTCGATGAGCGGCGTTTCATTTGAATTGACTAGATCTAACGATGAAAAGGCCACCAAAGCTCTTCATGGTTTATATAGATCTTTGGTGTCGAATGCAGTGGTAGGTGTGTCTTCTGGTTTCACAAAGTCCCTTGAATTGGTTGGGGTTGGATACAGAGCAAGTGTTGCCGGTAGTAATTTGGAGCTAAATTTAGGTTTTAGTCATCCTGTGATTTTCGCGATTCCTGCGGGAGTTGATGTGAAAGTTGAGAAACAAACTTTGGTTGTCGTTGGAGGCATTGACAAAAGTCTCATTGGGCAAGTAGCAGCAAAAATTCGAGATTTGAGACCTCCCGAGCCCTATTTGGGTAAGGGTGTTAAATATGTTGGTGAAGTTTTACGTCGAAAAGAAGGCAAGTCGGCCGGGAAGTAGGTGTTTTGTGAAGTTAGAAGTTCGAAAGGGGACGGATAGAAAAGTTGCGTCTCGGAATAAAAAAAGAATGCGAATTAGAAAGAAGATTTTTGGTACTGCGGTCCGTCCTCGTCTTTCGGTCTTTCGGAGTGGCAGGCACCTCTATGCTCAGGTGATAGATGATTCAAAGGGGGGAACGATTGTTTCTGCCTCTACTCTTCAATTGAATCTAGTTGGTGCAAATGTGAAAAATTCAGCTTTGGTCGGAGCGCAACTTGGAAAAATGGCGTTGAGCGCTGGTATCAAGCAAGTGGTTTTTGATCGAGGTGGTTATCTGTATCATGGTAAGGTTCAGGCGCTTGCGGATGCTGCAAGAGGAGAAGGCTTAAAATTTTAGGGGGACTTGTGGAGTTAAAGTTTGACGGTTCCGATTTAGAGGAACGAGTGGTTGCGATACGTCGTGTAGCGAAGGTTGTGAAGGGAGGTCGGAGATTTTCTTTCGCAGCATTGGTAGTCGTCGGAAATGGCAGTGGGAACATTGGTTTCGGGACAGGTAAGGCTGGAGAGGTGCCCGAAGCTATCGGAAAGGCTACAAGAGCAGCAAAAAAAGTGTGCGGGACGATTTCCATACATGAGGGGCGAACGGTTGCTCATGAAGTTGTTGGAAAATTTGGAGCAGCAAAAGTATTGCTTCGTCCGGCTGCTCCGGGAACTGGAGTAATTGCTGGAGGTGCCGTTAGGGCTGTTCTCGAGGCTGCTGGAATCAAAGACATTTTGACAAAATGTGTGGGTACACGGAATGCAAATGCAGCAGTACGCGCCACGATTAACGGTTTACAGCAGTTGAGGCAGAGGGCATAATGAAAAAGTTGCAGGTAAAGCTAGTTAGAGGGCTTGTGGGATGTACAGCTACCCAGAGGAAAACCTTGGATGCCATGGGGCTTAGAGGTTTGGGGTCAGTAAAGTTTGTCGTAGACAACAATGCTAACCGTGGGCAAATTTTGAAAGTTCAGCACATGGTGAAAGTGGTGGTGGAATAATGAGTCTATTGTCGGAGCTGTCCGTAAATAAAGGTGCGAAACATTATCGTAAACGTGTTGGTCGGGGACATAGTACGGGTTCCGGCGGTACTTCCGGTAAAGGTCACAAGGGCCAAAAGGCTCGTGCTGGTGGGCGTGTCCGCTGGGGTTTTGAAGGTGGTCAGACGCCATTGGTACGTAGATTACCAAAGTTTGGTTTTTCTAATAAGGCGTTTGCTGTCCGTGTGGAAGTCGTGAGCCTCAAGACCCTATTAGAAAATGGAATGGATATGGTCGACATTGAATCTCTGGCTAAGGCAAAACTGGTTTCTGGAAAATTTGAGGTTAAGATAATTGGTGGCGCTTCTGTCACGAAGGCCATTAATTTTAAGGATGTTTCCGTAAGCCTAGGTGTGAAGAAAATTATTGAGGCGGCAGGCGGTCGCATCGAGGGAAAATAGAGTGACTAAAGGTATTGGGGATTTGCAGAAGCGGTTGATGCTTACGATATTATTGGTTGCAATCTTTCGATTTGGTGTGCACATACCTGTTCCAGGTGTTGATGGTAGACTTGTTTCGAGTTTTTTTGATTCTCAAAAGGGAATCCTAGGGCTCTTTAACACGTTTAGCGGTGGGGCACTCAATCAGTTTAGTATCTTTGCATTGGGAATAACGCCTTATATTTCAAGCTCGATTATTTTTCAACTGCTCGGATCGGTGGTGCCATATCTCGAGAGTTTAAAAAAAGAGGGTGAAATTGGACGAAAAAAAATAACCCAGTTTACGAGGTATGGTACCGTTGTTCTTGCTATTTTTCAGGGGCTCGCGATTGGGTCTTGGCTATTGAAGCAGAGTATTGATGGGAATCCTTTGGTTCGCGCTTCGGAGGTTGGATTTTTGTCATTCGAAATTTTTTCTGTGGTTACTTTGGTCGCGGGAACTTGTTTTGTAATGTGGCTTGGCGAACAGATTGCTGATCGGGGGCTCTCTGAGGGCTCGTCAATAATTATATTTGCAGGAATTGCTGCGAATATTCCTTCGGGTGCACTGAAGTTATTTGGACTTTATCAACAAAACTCAATTCGGTTCGCAGAGTTTGCATTAATTTTGGCTTTAGTTATTTTGGTGGTTGGCTCCATTATTTTTTTGGAGATCGCTCAAAGAAAGATTCCAATTCATTCAAGCAGAGGCACAGCTGAAGTTGGGCCAATTGGAAGTTACTTGCCTTTCAAGATTAATTTGTCTGGTGTAATTCCTCCAATTTTTGCAAGTAGTTTGCTGATATTTCCAGCTACCGTTGCGGGATTTTTGAAAGTTCCATTTTTGAAAGAAATGGCGAACTTTTTAAGTCCTGGTGCGATGTTGTATAACCTTGCATTTGTACTCTTGATTACTTTTTTCTGTTTTTTTTATACTGAAGTAGTAATGAATCCACAAGATCTAGCTGATAACTTAAAAAAGGGTGGAAAGTTTGTGCCGGGCATCAGGGCCGGAAATAGCACTGTGGAATATCTTTCAATGGTGATGGAGAGGATGAATTGGCTTGGCGCGGTGTACTTGTCGTGTGTATCGGTGTTACCGGGGATTTTGATTGAACGACTTCACGTCCCATTCTATTTCGGGGGAACGAGCCTTCTGATTTTGGTAGGTGTGTCTATTAGTGTCATTCAGCAGTTTCAGACAGCGGTGATGTCACAAAAATATGAAGGGCTTTTGGCAGCGGCTCGGCAGGGAAAAGCTAGAGTTCGTTTTTAACATGCTGCATTTTTGAGAATTTAATTTGTTAGACATCGTTTGGTGGAAATGTTAACAGTGCGTTTCTTGTGGAGAATTTTTTTATGAAAGTACGTGCTTCTGTAAAGAGGGTTTGTAATAAGTGCAAGGTTATCAAAAGAAAAGGGGTTGTCAGAGTGATATGTGTCAATCCTAAGCATAAGCAAAGGCAGGGTTAGTTATGGCAAGGTTAAGTGGAGTTGATTTGCCGAAAAATAAAAGGGTTGAAGTTGCGCTCACTTATATATTTGGGATTGGAAAGTCTCGTGCAGTTGAAGTCTGTGAAATCGCGGGTTTGGACAGCAGTATGCGTGTGTCTCAACTTGTTGATTCTCAGGTCGCAAAGTTAAGAGAGATAATTGAGGGTAGTTTTAAGGTCGAAGGTGATCTGCGTAGGGAGGTCGGACTTTCTGTAAAGCGGTTGATGGATATGGGCTGCTATCGGGGAATGAGGCATAGGAAAGGCTTGCCTGTTCGTGGTCAAAGTACAAGGCAAAACGCTAGAACACGGAAGGGTCCGCGGAAGACTGTTGCAAATAAGAAAAAGACTGTTTAAGGGGATAAACTGAATGTCTACGACGAAAAAGAATGTGAAAAAGAAAACGAGAAGAAATGTTGCCCATGGTAAATGTTTTGTGTTTGCAGGTTTCGGGAACACTATAGTCTCTGTTACTGATCCTGTGGGCGAGGTAATTGCGTGGTCTAGCGCTGGGCATTTGGGCTTCAAAGGAAGTCGGAAAGGCACTCCATTTGCTGCCCAAGTTGCAGCAGAGGATGTGGCGAAGAAAGCATTGGATCAGGGTATGCGGTCTGTGGATGTTTTTTTGAGGGGGCCAGGAGCCGGTAGGGAACCTGCTATAAGGTCTCTCGCCTTGACTGGGCTGAGGGTTTCAACAATGCGTGATATTACGCCTGTTCCGCACAACGGCTGTCGGCCGCCAAAACGTCGTAGAATTTGACTTGTCTGGAGGATATGTGAGTTGTATTTCAAAAAGTGTTTGTAAATTGTGTCGTCGTGAAAATGTTAAATTATTTTTGAAGGGCGATAGGTGTTTAAGTGATAAATGTGCGTTCGAAAGACGACCTTACCCCCCTGGGCAGCATGGTCAGTCTCGTCTTAAATTTAGTGAATTTGCTCTTCAGTTGAGAGAGAAACAGAAGGCCAAACGTTATTATGGTGTGCACGAAAAACAGTTTAGGCGTTATTTTGCCGCTGCAGAGCGAGCAAGAGGGGCAACTGGAGTCGAGCTTTTGACTCTTTTGGAGACTAGGCTTGATAATTTTGTCTTTATGAGTGGATTTGCCTCTAGTAGAAGAGAAGCAAGGGTGCTAGTGGCTCATGGACATTTTTTGGTGAATGGTAAAAGCGTGAATGTTCCCAGTTATAATGTTGTAAAAGGGGATGTTGTTGAGGTGCATTTGGCCAGTCGGTCTCTGGCAAAAATCGTCTCCTCTGTTGCATCTGCTGTGAAGCGCGACTGCCCGGCTTGGATTGGAGCCTCCCATTCGGAATTTAAAGCGGTGGTTAAGGACTCTCCAGTCAGAGACCAAGTGTCTCTGCCTGTTGAGGAGAACATGATTGTGGAGTATTATTCAAGGTAGATTACTTTAGTAACAGTTGAGCTTTTGGGGGATTTGATGCAGCACTATTATAAATTTTGGCGCGATTTGATAAAGCCTAAGAGCTTTGAGGTGGAGCGCGAGACTTTGAGTGACTTCTATGGGAAATTTTTGGTGAAGCCACTTGAGCGTGGCTATGGGGTGACTTTGGGCAATTCTCTACGTAGAATTCTTCTGAGCTCGATGATGGGATCAGCGATTTCTGCCGTAAAGTTGGAGGGTGTAGTTCATGAGTTTGCCACAATTCCAGATGTTATGGAGGATGTGACAGATATTGTGCTGAATTTAAAAATGGTGAGGCTAAAACAGTATACGGCTGACGTTCAGGTTTTTAGGGTAAGGAAGCAGGGGCCGTGCGTAGTGAAGGCATCAGATTTGTTTTCTAGTGATAAAGTTCATGTTTTAAATCCGGAACAGGTAATCTGTACAGTCGGTGCCGCAGGTGTGTTTGATGCGGAGCTTATTGTGACCTATGGGCGTGGTTTTGTTGTTGCTGACGATATAGATCAGAATTTGTCTGTTGGATTTATTGCATTGGATAGCATCTATAGTCCTGTTCGCAAGGTTAACTATGGAGTTTCTGCTGCAAGGGTCGGGCAAAAGACAGATTATGATGCTTTAACTATTGAAGTTTGGACAGATGGAGCTATAAAACCGGAAGAAAGTGTCGCTCTAGCTTCAAAGATTTTAAAGGAACAGCTAAAGGTGTTTTTGACATTTGATGATTCGGTGGAGCCAGAAGATGCCGTTGATGACGGCCGTTCTCCTCAGTTGAATGAGAATTTGTTTAGGTCAGTGGATGATCTTGAGCTGTCAGTTAGAAGTGCAAATTGTTTGAAAAACGCAAATATTAGGTACATCGGAGAATTGGTTGCACGAAGTGAGGCTGAGATGCTGAAGACAAAAAACTTCGGGCGGAAGTCTTTGAATGAAATAAAAGAAATTTTGGCAAAAATGGGTTTAGGTTTGGGGATGAAGGTAGATGGCTGGCCACCAAGTGGTTGGGATCCTTCATCTTTCTCTAGGAAAGACAGTTGAGGTGAGACATGAGACATAGAGCTATGGTTAGTACTTTTGGAAGAAAATCTGGGCCGAGGGCCGCAATGCTCAAGTCATTGGTCTCTCATTTAGTAACTCATGGTCGGATTACAACCACTTTGGCTAAGGCGAAAGAATTAAAAAGACATGTTGAGAAGTCAGTAACTGTTGCTAAAGGTGGCGGATCTCAACATAGTCACAGAATCCTTACGTCAAGGTTTTCAAGTACCTCTGTTGCCTCAGGATTGGTTGCTGTCGGATCACGGTTTGCTGATAGAGCTGGGGGGTATACTCGTTTGATTCGTGTTGCTAATAGAGCAGGTGACAATGCTGAAATGGCGATTATTGAATTTGTGGATTACAAGCCAGAGATGAATGATGTGACTGTAACCTCAGTTGACGCAAATCTTGAAGCGGCCATTGCAAAACGAAAAAGAGTTAGAAAGTTGCAGAAGTCTGCACGTCGGGTGAGGGCAAGAAACGCTTGAGACGAGATGGTGTTTTGTTGACTGTTTTTTTTTTTTGGGGGCCGTCGGGCTTGCGACTGTTTTTAAGTCCCGAATTGTGTCGAAAGAAATAAGCCCAAACTTGGAGCTCTTGGGTGGCCAATCTGTGATTGTAGTTTTTTTTGGTAGCTGGTGCGGTCCTTGTGTGTCTGAGTTTCCTTCTCTTTTTAGGTTTATGAAAGAGGTAAATTCGAGTCAGTTTATTTTAGTCGCGGAGGATGACAATGAGTCCTCTGTTCGAGATTTTCTCCGTCCCTATGGTGCGCTGGGTGTGAATGTTCGGTTGATTTTTGACAATGACAAGTCTTATGCTGAACATTTCGCGGTTGAAAGATTGCCTGAATCGTTGGTGCTGAAGAACGGAAGGCTTTGTGATCGTTTGGTGGGAGAGCAGGACTGGTCTTCGAAATCAGTGAGAAGTCGTGTTTTTAGGCTGCTTTCGTCAGATGAGTTGTGTCATTGAACGCTTGATTGTTTTAGGTGGTTTATTAAGAGACTGGCATGTTCTGAATCTGCCAAAATAAAAATGTGAATCCCCACTGCGCCGGAGCTTTTGAATTGTTCCACTATGTGTGTGTAGTTTTGGACTATTGATTCTGGAGTTAATGGAGCATCCTGAAGTTGTAGCAGCAGAGGTTTGGGAATAGTAAATCCAAACCTTTTGGAGAGTCTCGTTGCTTGTGGAATGGAATTGAGTATTCTTATTCCGGGAATTATTGGGATGAAAACTCCTTCACTTGCCAGTTCATCAAGAAATTTCGCATAGCTTTCAGCAGAATAGACCATCTGCGTGATGCCGTATTGAGCGCCGGCAAGTACTTTTTGTTTGAAATGTAGAATTCTTTTTTTTCTGTCTGGTTCTTCTGGATACGCCGCGGCTCCGATGCAAAAGTCTGTATGTACTCTTCCATCAACTTCGTAACTGTTTCGATCTAAGTAGTTTCCCTCATTCAAATTCTTTATCTGTGAAATTAGCTGGTGAGCAAAATGATGAGAGTTGGCTTTTGGTTGCCAATCCTGAGTGTCTCTTGGGGGATCGCCTCTAAGTGCAAGAATATTCCTAATTCCAAAATAGTGGTGGTCCATAATCTGATTCTCCACTTCAATTGGGGAGAGATCTCTACATGTGAAATGTGCTATGCACGGAGTATTGAATTGTTCTTTGACTATTTGTGCGATAGGGAGGCTGCCCGATCTTAGACTTCCGCCAGCTCCTTTTGTAACTGCTATAAAATCTGCGCCTGCATTTCTGAGTCTTTCGATCTGCAGCAATGTTTCCTCATTGAGAAGTCCATTTCTTGGGGGGATGATTTCGGCAGACACGGTGAATGGCGCTGCTTTCAGGATTTCGGTAATTTTTTTGTCGATGTTGAATCCTATTTTTTTCAATTTGACCTCCAGACGATCTGGTTTGATTGTAGCAATCGATGGGCGTGGTGCAAAATTGTTTATTTAGTGATTATAGAATTGATTCGGAGAGTTCAAAAGCAAGTGGGACGGCTGGGCACCTGATCCTTCACTGTTTAGTTTTTTGCGGAGTGTGTTCAGTGACCTTTTGGTTTTGTGTACCGGAAAAAGTTTTCAAGTCTCATTGTGGTTTGGATCTTAAAATTTAATTTTGGTAGATCATTTGAAACATTGTGAGTGCGAATTTCTCCGTTTTCCAAGGAGCGGTTTTAGTACAATTTGAATTGGTTTTTCTGACCTTTAGAAAAGGGGAACGAGAAAGAAATTGATTCATTTAATCATCTTTTTGCAAAACATTTGAACTCTCTGATTAATCGATACATTTGAACTCTCTGATTAATCGATACATTTGAACTCTCTGATTAATCGGTACATTTGAACTCTCTGATTGATTGGTACATTTGAACTCTCTGATTGATTGGTACATTTGAACTCT
>CAYONZ010000013.1:35877-72303 GCA_964405465.1 uncultured Bdellovibrionales bacterium
TCTCTGATTGATTGGTACATTTGAACTCTCTGATTGATTGGTACATTTGAACTCTGTCACTTGTCAGGCCTTCAATGGTTTTTGGGACGGCAAGGTTATTCTTTTGTGCTTTGGTTGGGTTCTTCCTAAATTTTGGTATTTTCAGAAGGGGGCGTGTAAGGGGAATAGTTGTGTATTTGATTTTCGAGAATATTTGCTGTGGATGTTTTTTGGGGCGCTCGGGCGGGAAGTGATCTTTGCATATATTTCTTTGAGATCACACTTCTAGCCTTATGAGTATTGTTGGGGGGAATGCGGATGTTTCGTAGGAGCTGGAAATTATGTCCGCAAGCTAACGCCAACTGACTCAGGAGTCTTTGACTCACAGAATCTTGGGCGAACCGTCCGCAAGATTGAGTTCCAATGGAAAATTGCTGTTGGAATCGCCGGTAGATTGAGTTCCGATGGGAAATTGCTGTTGGAGTCGGTGTAGGTTAAATTTACTGGTCAATCTTCAGCGAAGCGGTCAATTCTGATCCCTAAAAGCTATCGATAGAGACAATATTATTACCACCTGGACGGTCGAAGTACAGGATCCTATTTCTTGTCCAATCTATGTCGAAAGTTCTCCAGCTTGCTAATGGACAATTCCCATTTATGGTTTTACTTACCACCCCTGCGGGAGTTTGGACGTAGAGTGCGAATGTGGCGTCACCGGTGTTCACTACCTGAGTGAATATCTTTGTGCCGTCCGAGTTGAACCGAGACCACACATATTGGCCGGTTCCCGAAAGCTGAGTGGAGGTTCGGTTTGTGAGATTCAGATATAGGTTTATTCCGGAGGTAGTCAGTGTTCCACCTGAGGTTGGACAGAACTCGACGACCATTCCTGTGCCGTCTGGGGAGTATTGTGGGTAGACAAATGCATATTCTGAGTAAGTTGAATTTGTGTAGACCTGATTGATATTTGATCCGTCTGGATCCATGATTACGATACTTGCTGGAGCGGAGGATCCATTAGAGTATGGCCCCATATATATCAATCTTTGACCGTTGGGCGACACTTCGAGGTAAACTCCCGGTGAGTTTGCTCCAAGTGAGTTGTTACTTATACCTGCTTTAATCAAAGTTGTGCTCGAATTCGTTGAGCCGTCTACTCTTGTCTTATGAATTTCGTAGTCGCCATTCCCTTGCATGCCTACGTAGTAAACCCATACTCCGTCTGGCGAGATGCTCCAGGCTTTTGGCAGAACTCCAAATGTAGAACTTGAGGCAAGATCCGCAGCAAGAAGAACTCGACCTGTTCCATCGACATTGATTGAGTAGAGTCTCCATCCAGATTCGGTATCGTTTGATGAGTAAACAACTTTTGTTGAATCAGGTGTAAATGCGGCTTTGTAAACCACGAGTGAAGTGCTGCTGATAGGGTTAAGATTGAGTCGCAATGGATTTGGGGACGCTGTATTGATTGTGGAAATGAATAGATCGCTGTCGCTACTGGATCCAGAATCGCGTGGAGCATGGTAGATTACTTTCGTTCTGTCTGGTGAAACTCCATTGTTTACCTGATTTACTGAAGTAACTTTTATCCCATTGAAATACTGATATTGATCTCCGGAGTTTTCTCTAGGCAAATACGCGCATCCGCCTGATGGTATTGAGTCTGAAAGTGTGACGGGAGTCGTTGAGAGATCATTTGAGGTTCGCTTGAGCGCGATTCGATTGCTGACAGTACTTTCAAATAGAATTTTAGAATCATCATCGAGAATTTGGAGGTCAGCAACGGGCTCAGTTGCAGCTGAACCTATAGATTTAATCGTGGGCGAGGTTTGGGAAAAGTCATAAAGAGTCAGAGGACCACTTTCTACAGCCAGAAGTTTGTTGGAGGAGTTGAAGAGCTGATAGCCCGCTGATGCCGAGGCCAAGCTGACATAATGTCCCCCAGCATCATATGGATTTAGCATGAGCAGGCCTGCGACATTCTGATTGTCGTTAACAATCGCATTACAGCCGTCGCTCGTCAGACGTATGTAATCTGTGGAGCTCGTTGCTAATCCAGCGACGTGTCCGGTGGCATCTACACTTGGAAGAATTGAGAATGTTTGGAAATTGGTTGCTGAACCAAGTTGAATTGTCACAGTCTTCGAGCTTCCGGATGCTAAGCCTGCTGCTGTGGTAGGTATTTTGATAAGACCTTTTTGAGAGGAAGCAGAGTAAAGGGCGGTTCCACTTGAAGATGGGAAATTGGTTCCTGATACGGCCGTTCCACCTGTGATGGTCCAAGTGAAAGATGTGTCGTTAGTTGGTGCTGGGGAAAGAGTAAAGCCTATGTAGGCCGCGCAACCTTCTGTTGGGTATGTGGTACCAGTGCTTGTGATGGTCACACTAGTTAAATCATTAATTGTAAGAGTTGTGGAGCTTGTGGCTCCGATGGTTGCTTTATTTGCGGTCACCGCGGCTGAGCTTGCGGAGATGGTGAAGACGGCGGTTTCACTGCCCTCGACTAGGGCATCTGTTGCTGCAGCGATGTTTAGATTTGCAGAAGTCTGACCCGCGGTGATCGTGACCGTGGAGTCTGGAGTACTGCTAAAGTCAGCGGATACTGCCGAGCCTGAGGTTTGCGAGATTGAAAATGTGAGGTCTTCGCTGGCAGCACTGTCAATTTGTACAACGAGATTTACAGATGAACCTTCGTCAACACTGTAGGAGTTCGACGCGAAGGTCACAGTTTTGACAGGAGGAGTATCGTTGTCGTTGATGGTGAGGGTGTGAACGTTGGTTGACCCTATGATGGCTCCGACAAGGCCCGTTGAAGACATGGTTGCAATAACTGTTTCGTTTGATTCTACGGCTGTGTCATCAACAATTGTGACCGTGATAGAACCGCTAGTTTGTCCTGCTGCAATCGTTATAGAGGAAGCACTTAGAGAGTAATCGGTGCCTCCGCCTGTAGCTGTACCGGTGATTGTGAGGGGAATAGTTGCATCTTCGCCACCAGCCGCTGACAAGGTTGCAGTGATCGTTGCTGTTCCTGCTGATTCAGAAACTGACTGTGAGGCAAGTGAAAAATTCACTGTTGGTGCCGTGTCGTCATCGGTGATTGTCACGACTCCAGAATTATCAGCTATTGTGGCATTGGTAGCATTCGAGAGATTGAGATAAAAGGCTTCTGTAGCCTCATGAACACTATCGCCAGTGATTGCTACCGTGATGGTTTTTGATGTTTGTCCTGCAGTGAAAGTCAGTGTTCCGGAACCAGCTGTATAATCGGTTGCAGATACGGCCGAACCATTGGCCGTGGCCCAATCGACGGTGATGGATTGGTAGCTTGGGTTACTCAAATGCACTGTAACGACTGCGTTTCCGTCACTCTCTCCTACGGTAAGATCGTCAATGGTGATCGAGGGTTGTGAATCATTATTAGTGATTGTGACTGTTTGAACTGATGTTGTATCTAGAGTGGCGTTGACTGGTGTGCCCATCGTTGCGATGACGGTTTCGTTGGTTTCGTATATCAAATCATCGACTATGGTTAGTGTGACTGTGCCAGTGGTCTGGCCAGCTGTAATAGATAATGTGCCGGAACTCGCTGTGTAGTCGGTCCCGGAACCAGTGGCTGTTCCTGAATAGGCGACTGGTACCGAAATGTCGCGCCCACTGGCCGCAGAAAGCTGTGCGGTCAGAGTCACTGTGCCAACATCCTCGGCCACACTCTGAGTGCTTTGTGTGAATTGGATTGTGGGAATTGGGTCGTTATCAGTAATGGTGATAATTCCGGAGTTGTCAGCTATTGTCGCATTTGTCGCATTGCTAAGCCCAACCGTGAGAGTCTCGTCTGCCTCGTTTAGTGCGTCGTCATTTATAGTGATGGTTACAGTTTTTGAGGTCTGGCCAGAGGTGAATGTTAATGCCCCTGAGGCCGATGTGTAATCGGCCGGTGCCGTTGCTGTGCCATTGGCTGATGCCCAGTCCACGGTGACGCTGGAGGCACTCGAGTTTGAGAGGCTGACAGTGAGTGAAGCGGTTCCGGCGTTTTCGTTGACGGTCGTGTCTGAAATTGAAATGGAAGGAGCTGTTTCGTCATCAGTTATTGACAGTGTGTAAGCTGAATTTGCTCCAAGAGTTGCTCCACTTGGCGAGCTCATGGTGAAGATACCTGTTTGTGTTCCTTCGTAGGTGCTGTCATCAATGAGTGTGACGGTGTAGGTTGCTGATGTTTGCCCTGCCGTAATTGTGACGGTATCGCTGGCGGTGGAGTAACGTGCATTGGCGGTTGGACTTTTTGCTGCGGAACCAGAGTAGCCAACGGTGACGCTCACATCAGTTCCACTGACGGCCGAGAGTTGAGCGGTAAGGGTGACCGACCCAGCAGTTTCGGCCGCACTCGACGATGTGGCACTCCATTGAATAGTTGGTACTGATTCATCATCAGTGATTGAAAGTGTGTAAGCGGTATTGGTTCCGAGAGTTGCTCCACTTGGTGAGCTCATGGTGAAGATACCTGTTTGTGTTCCCTCGTATGTGCTGTCGTCAACGAGTGTGACAGTGTAGCTTGCAGAGGTTTGTCCAGCGGCAATGGTGATTGTATTGCTGGCAGTTGAGTAGCGAGCATTGGCTGTTGGACTTTTTGCTGCAGTACCAGAGTAGCCAACGGTGACGGATGTGGCAAGTCCACTTGCCGCCGAAAGTTGAGCGGTGAGTGTGACAGATCCAGCTGTTTCAGCAGCACTCGAAGATGTGGCGCTCCACTGAATAGTAGGTTGGGTATCGTTGTCGTTGATGGTGATCACGCCAGTTGAGTCACTGATGGTGGCGTTAGTCGGATTACTTAAAACAACATTGAGTGTTTCTGTGTTTTCATAAACAGCGTCATCGACAATTGCGACAGTTACAGTTTTAGAAGTTTGTCCAGCGGTGAAGGTGAGCGTTCCACTTGCAGCTGTATAATCGCCAGGAGCGACAGCTGTGGCATCTTGTGTGGCATAGTCAACAGTAATGCTGTCGCTGCTAGAGCCAGAGAGCGAAACGGTGAGCGATGCCGTTCCTGCGTTTTCATTCACGGTGACATCAGAGATCGCGAGCGTGGGTTGAGTTTCATTGTCAGTGATGGTGAGCGTGTAGGCCGTGTTGGCTCCGAGAGTAGCATTGGTCGGCGAACTTAGAGTGAAGACCGCATCTTGAGATCCTTCAAAAACAGAATCATCAACGAGTGTGACGGTGTAGCTTGCTGTGGTTTGCCCAGCGGCGATGGAGATTGTGTTGCTGGCTGTGGAGTAGCGAGCGTTGGCTGTTGGGCTTTTTGCTGCAGAGCCGGAGTAGCCGACCGTGACGGAAGTGGCAAGCCCGCTGGCTGCTGAGAGTTGGGCTGTGAGAGTCACTGAAGCGACACCCTCAGAAACTGTGCTGGAAGAAGCATTCCACTCGATAGTTGGTGCTATTTCATTGTCGGTTATGGTCAGAGCGTAGGCTGTGTTTGCTCCAAGTGTTGCGCCACTTGGAGAGCTCAGTGTGAAATTGGCATCCTGAGTTCCCTCATATGTGCTGTCGTCAGTGAGTGTGACGGTTGCTGTAGCCGAAGTTTGTCCAGCGGGAATTGTGATAGAAGTAGCGGCAAATGCATAGCGATTGTAAGAGGCTGGACTCTTTGCTGCAGAACCAGAAGTAGCCACATTCACCGTGACGTCGGTGTTGGTGGCATTGGAAAGTTGCGCCGTGAGTGTTGTAGATCCTGCGGTTTCGCTAACCGAAGAAGAGGTACTTGCCCATTGAACCGTCGGTACTGATTCATCATCAGTGATTGAAAGTGTGTAAGCGGTATTGGTTCCGAGAGTTGCTCCACTTGGTGAGCTCATGGTGAAGATACCTGTTTGTGTTCCCTCGTATGTGCTGTCGTCAACGAGTGTGACAGTGTAGCTTGCAGAGGTTTGTCCAGCGGCAATGGTGATTGTATTGCTGGCAGTTGAGTAGCGAGCATTGGCTGTTGGACTTTTTGCTGCAGTACCAGAGTAGCCAACGGTGACGGATGTGGCAAGTCCACTTGCCGCCGAAAGTTGAGCGGTGAGTGTGACAGATCCAGCTGTTTCAGCAGCACTCGAAGATGTGGCGCTCCACTGAATAGTAGGTTGGGTATCGTTGTCGTTGATGGTGATCACGCCAGTTGAGTCACTGATGGTGGCGTTAGTCGGATTACTTAAAACAACATTGAGTGTTTCTGTGTTTTCATAAACAGCGTCATCGACAATTGCGACAGTTACAGTTTTAGAAGTTTGTCCAGCGGTGAAGGTGAGCGTTCCACTTGCAGCTGTATAATCGCCAGGAGCGACAGCTGTGGCATCTTGTGTGGCATAGTCAACAGTAATGCTGTCGCTGCTAGAGCCAGAGAGCGAAACGGTGAGCGATGCCGTTCCTGCGTTTTCATTCACGGTGACATCAGAGATCGCGAGCGTGGGTTGAGTTTCATTGTCAGTGATGGTGAGCGTGTAGGCCGTGTTGGCTCCGAGAGTAGCATTGGTCGGCGAACTTAGAGTGAAGACCGCATCTTGAGATCCTTCAAAAACAGAATCATCAACGAGTGTGACGGTGTAGCTTGCTGTGGTTTGCCCAGCGGCGATGGAGATTGTGTTGCTGGCTGTGGAGTAGCGAGCGTTGGCTGTTGGGCTTTTTGCTGCAGAGCCGGAGTAGCCAACATTGACTGAGGTCGTAGACCCACTTGCCGCCGAAAGCTGTGCAGTTAGAGTGACGCTTGTTGAGCCCTCACTTGTTGTAGAAGAAGTGCTACTCCATTCGATGGATGGAGCTGTATCGTTGTCAGTGATAGATACTGTTGCTGATGAGGTGGCCAGAGTGGCATTTGAGGGCGACGAGAGGTTGACTGCAAAGTTTTGTGACACTTCGTAAAGTGTATCGTCTATGATTGTGACCGTAATGGTTTTTGAGGTTTGCCCTGGTGTGAATGACAATGTTCCACTGGTTGATGTGTAATCTGCTGGAGCAGTGGCTGTTCCATCTTGGGTGGCGTAGTTCACTGTCACAGTCGATGCGCTGGCATTCGAGAGAGCAACAGTCAGAGTTGCAGATCCTGCAGCTTCGCTAACCGTAACATCGTTAATGGAAAGAGTTGGCGCGGCATCGTTGTCGGTGATTGTAACGGTTTGTGCGGCGTTTGCACCGAGTGTGGCGTTTGTCAGTGTTCCAAGAGTAGCGATGATGGTTTCGTTGGATTCTGTGATCGTGTCGTCAACTACATTGAGTGTGATGCTTGCTGATGTTTGGCCGGCCGAAATGGCTATTGAACTTGCGCTCGTCGTGTAGTCGGTGCCGGATCCTGTGGCAGTTCCAGTGAAGACAACATTGGCCGAGACATCGCGACCGCTTGCTGCTGAAAGTTGAGCCGTAAGTGTGATCGTGCCCACTGATTCAGATGCAGTTTGTGAGACCACTGTCCATTGCAAAGTAGGGGCGGTGTCATTGTCGTTTATAGTGACAGTTGCTGTCGCCGTTGTGATGGTGGCTCCTGAGGGAGAAGCTAAAAATGCGGTGAACGTTTCATTGGCTTCATACAAACTGTCGTTGATAATTGGAACAGTGAACGTTTTAGAGGTTTGTCCAGCGGTGAATGATAAGGTTCCGCTGGTAGCTGTGTAGTCTGCCGGAGCCGTCGCTGTTTCATCACTTGTGCTGTAGTCAACAGTTACAGTCGAAGCTGAGGCATGATCCATCGTTACGGTTAACGTTGCTGTGCCCGCATTTTCGTTAACTGTAGTATTCGCGATACTGAGAGCCGGTAGTGTTTCGTTGTCGTTGATGGTCACTGTTTGTGCCGTTGTCGACCCAAGTGTTGCATTGGTCGGCGAACTGAGAGTCGCGATAATCGTTTCGTTGCCTTCGTAAATAGCGTCGTCATTGATTGTGAGAGTGACCGATCCACTTGTCGAGCCGGCGGGAATCGAAATAGTTGCTGCACTCGATGTGTAATCTGCAGATGCGGCCCTAGTCGCTGTTCCTGTGAAGGTTATGTTTGCCGTCGTCGCAAGCCCACTTGCGGCGGAAAGGTTTGCGGTGAGCGTGACGGTTCCTACTGACTCGCTGACGGTTTGGGACGCGAGTGACCATTCAACTGTTGGGGCTGGATCGTTGTCAGTGAGGGTTACTGTTGCAGAAGAACCTGCGGCGAGTATAGCGCCAGAGAGGCTGCTGAGATCGACATAGAAGTTTTCTGTTCCCTCATGAAGCGAATCGCCAATGAGAGAAACCGTGAGTGTCGTAGAGGTGGACCCAACATTGATTGTCACAGGTGTCGATGAGACAGCTGCGTAATCTTGGCCGGCGGACGCTGTTCCGTTGCGTGTGGCCCAATTGAAGGTCACAGGAGAGGTTGTCGGAGCCGTATCGAGAGATACTGTGAGAGTTGCAGTTCCGGCGTCTTCGCTTACGCTAATGTTTGCAATTGAAAGTTGTGGAACCGGAGTTTCATTATCTAAGATAGAGAGATCATGGCTGCTTGTTGACCCAATTGAGCCAAGCGACGGAGTGCCAAGAGTGAGGATGAGATGCTCTGTGGGTTCCGAGAGGGCATCGTCGATGATAGTGACAGGTATGTTGGCAGAAGTCTGACCAGCAGGAATAGTAACGGAGTGTGTGAAGCTTGAAAAATCAGATCCCTCTGTCGCTGTTCCTGAAAGTGTGATCGGAATCTGAACGTCGACGCTGGCGGCAATTGTGCTATCAACTTGAATGAGGGTGGTGCCTGCGTTTTCGTTTTTCATGCTCGTGGCGGCATGAAATGAAAAGACCGGGGCGGCATCGTCATCTTGAAGAATTATATCGAGTGTTCCTGGGTCGACAGCGATTTCAGAATCAGTTGTGGTGAGCACAAGTTGGTACTGGCGATTACGATCGTAAACTGCATTTTGAATTGATGTGAGTGTGATTCTTTTTGAAAGCTGTCCCGCTGGGATTGTGATGGACGATGGCACGGCAGTAAAGTCATTTGTGGCAATAGCCCCATTCTGACCATTCAAGGCAAGTTGAATGACCGTGTCCTTATCGCGTCGATCTGACAAAACCGCATTGATGATCGCAGCTGACCCCTCTGAAAATGTGAGTTGAGTTTGATCAAGAGTGAGAGTGAAAGTAGGTGCAAGCCCAATGAGACTTCGAATTTGTCCCTTGGTCTTACCACAACCTGAAAGGATGAGCGCAAATGCTGTGGCCATAGCAACAATAGATTTTGTTGCCGTGGACTGGGCAGCAAAAGAGGATCCACTGGCGCCTCTTATCGCTGTTGACACGTTCAAAAATTTTTTGAACATGCTCAAAATTTTGACCAAACCCCAACGTACCACTTACATACCTCAAGAAGGTTGTTGCAATATTTCGCCAATGTTTGCGATTGACGACATCTACTTTTCGGCCAAAACGACTGGCACCTTGATGCTAAGTTTGTGAATTATGTTGAGGTTTCTTAACAGAATCTCGGCTTGAGACATAAACTAAATATGTATGAGTTTTTTATAAATTGAGTTCATGTAAAGCGAGTCTCGTTTTGAGACAAAATTGATTTGCGACAAGAGTCAGTGCTCGACTTTTGTTTTGCAATTGCAAACAGTGTATTTTCTTGGGGTGGCTCGATGTCGCCGGGCTGGATTAGGGATGGAGAATAATGCAGACATCAGTGATTTGGAACGTGGCAACCAATCCTTGTTGCTTGTGAAGAGTCCCTCCGTTGGAGTTTTTCTGCAGTCGTCGCTCTGAGCAGGGCTGATGATTTAAGCAACCTTGGCATGCCTTTGTGCTGGCCACGCCTCGCCTGAGTAAGACCTTGCAAAAATACTGATGGCGCGATGGGTTTTCGAGTTATGAGGGGTTGAATTTCTACGCAAACTGTTCTGAAATTGCAGGTATCAACATGTGAAAGAAGGTAGCTATGAATATTCCATTTATTGACCTGAAGCCTCAGTATCAAGCATTGAAATCTCAGATTAATTCGCGCATCGACACAGTTTTGAATCATGGGCAGTTTATTCTTGGGCCAGAGGTAGAGGAATGCGAAAAGGCTTTGGGGCAGTATATCGGAAGTCCACACGTCTTGAGTTGTGCAAGTGGTACAGATGCATTGATGATGGTTTTGATGGCACTTGATATTGGTCCGGGTGATGAAGTTATCACGACGCCGTTTTCCTTTTTTGCCACGGCTGAGGTGATTTCGCTCGTCGGGGCCACTCCAGTTTTTGTCGACATTGATCTCGAGACCTATAACCTTGATGCCGCAAAAATTGAGGCCGCGATCACCAAGAAGACCAAGGCGATTATGCCGGTTTCTTTGTATGGTCAGCCGGCGGATTTTGATGCGATCAATGCGATTGGGACGAAGCACGGCCTTGTGGTGATTGAGGATGCAGCTCAGAGTTTCGGTGCTCCCTACAAGAACAAGAAAAGTTGTGGATTGACGACAGTTTCGGGGACGAGTTTCTTTCCTGCAAAACCTCTCGGATGCTTTGGAGACGGCGGTGCGGTTTTTACCGACAACGCAGATTTGAACAAAAAAATGTCGCAAATTCGAGTTCATGGACAAGAGGGGCGATACAATCATGTGCGCATGGGAATTAATGGGCGACTTGATACCATTCAGTGTGCGATCTTAATTGAAAAGTTGAAGCGTTATCCCTGGGAAGTCGAACAGCGAAATAAGGTCGCCGCGTATTTTACTGAGTCGTTGAGTCAGATCGGGTCAAAGATTATTTTGCCTAAGGTGAAATCTGATCGCGGTTCTGTTTGGGCTCAATACACTGTCCGAGTTGAGAACCGCGATAAGTTTGCTGCGGACCTGAAGGCAAAAGGAGTGCCGACATCGGTACATTATCCTTCGCCCTTACATTGGCAACCGGTTTATGCCTCGCTTCGTGAAAAGTACAGGCTTCCGAATGCCGAGCTCGCTGCCTCGCAAGTGATTAGTTTGCCGATGTACCCAGATATGACTCTAGATGTTCAGCACGCCATTGTCACAGCCGTCAGGGAAGTGCTGTCGTGAGCGATCAGAATTTTCGTCAAAAAATTTTTGGAATCGCCAGCCGTTTTTTACCTTTCGCCATTGGTCTCTATGGCGTCGCTGTTTTGACTAGCATGGCCGGAATGGAGATGTTTGCAGGTCTTTCGATGCTTTCGGTCCTGCTCATTTTGATGCTTGGTTCTGAACGTCGATCTTTTTCTGTGAAACTTGTGGATGGCGCGCTCATGGGTTTGGTTTTTGTTTCTATTCTGGGCGTGCTGGTCAACACTCCTGAACCCAAAAGCGTCATAGACATTATTGGTCGGGCTCGTTGGCCTTTGGTTTTTTGTTTGGTTCGGTTTGGTTTGTTGCAGGTTTGGCCTGTCGTGAATTTCGCGAAGTTCAAAATTTACCTGGGTGTTGCTTCTTTCATGGCTCTCTATGGAATCATTCAGTTCCCTACTGGAATAGATCTTGTTCATCGGGAGCAAGGTGCGAATCTTTTTGTTGATCCGAGCACCGGAGCTCAGGTGTACCGTTCATCTGGTTTTTTTGGTTCGCCCATGACCTATGGACATTCGATGGTGCTTTGCTTTTCGGTTGCGTTGGGATTTGTACTTTATCTCATTCAACAACGTAAAGTACGAACCCAGCAATTCGCGTGGACCGCAGGAGGTGCTCTGCTGATGGGGCTCAGTCTCTTGACAACGTTGACACGAGGGGTTTGGCTTGCCGCTATTGCATCTGGACTTGTTATGAGTGCCTATGTGGGGCGTCGACTTTTGCTCAAGGTTTCGGGTGTGATGGTTGCGGGATTGGGTTCCTTGATTGTAATTTCGCATGCATTTCGTGATCGGGTGATGTCGATCTTTGATTTGGGATTTCGTAGCAATGCGGATCGATTGGTTTTATGGAAAACCAATTTTAAGATTTGGCTCGATTATCCGCTTTTGGGAGTGGGAACTGGCGAAAATGAACGTGTCATTGTTGACTACTATCAACGAGCCGGTATGGAGGGCTATCAGGGCCATGCCCACAATAATCTGATTCAATTTTTGTCAGGTAATGGTGTTTTGGGTCTGACCTGTTTTTTGATTTTCGCGGTCGGTTTTTTTGTCATTTCCCATCGTTTGTGGAGACGCATTCCAGTTGAACACTGGTTTGAACGGTCTCTGGTTTTGGGAGTGATGGGTGCACAGGTTGCTCTGCAGGTCGGCGGCATGACCGAATGTAACTTTAAAGATGCTGAGGTCAATCACTTGTTTTTATTCTTGCTTGCCCTGATTTTTGTTTTGAATCAAAAGTATCTGCTTGGTCAGAATGGGGCATCCCTCCAGAGTGCTGAGGGCCAGATTTAATGGCAAAAGTTTTGGTCACTGGAGCCAATGGTCAAGTGGGAAAAGCGATGCTCAGTTATCTTGCTGAAACCAATTGCTCTGGTGTTTTTGCGGCAACTCGCGCGGACCTAGACCTTTCTTTTCCTGATCAGGTGAGGAAACAGCTAGAGACCCTGTGGCATAAGCTTGGAGGATTTGAACTTTTGGTCAATGCTGCCGCCTATACTCAGGTTGATCGGGCGGAATCTGAAGTCGAAATTGTGAGGGCTGTCAATGCGTTGTCTGTAGGTGTGATGGCTGAATTTTGTAAAGATCACGCAGTGACGTTGCTCCATTACTCAACAGATTATGTCTATTCGGGACAGGGAGTATTACCCTACGATGAAGAGACGCAACTTTCGCCGGTCAATGTTTACGGACATTCAAAACGTGAAGGAGAAGATCTCATCCGAGCGTCTGGAACTCGTTATTTGATTTTTAGAACCTCGTGGGTTTTTGATTCCGACGGTTCTAACTTTTTAAATACGATGATAAAATTAGCTGGAGATCGAGATGAACTGCGGATTGTAAATGATCAGGTCGGGGCTCCGACTTATGCCGAAGATTTGGTTCGATATTCGCTCTATGTTTATTGTCACATGCGGCAGTTGGCTCACTTTGAAAGCGAGGTCTTTCATTTGTGTTCTCAGGGTGAAGTGAGTTGGTATGGGTTTGCCAGTGAGATCTTTTCGGAGCTGCGAAAACGTCATGTGTCTCTTAAAGTGTCCTCGGTTTTGCCGATTGCAAGTTCTGATTATATGACTAAAGCCATGCGTCCGAAGAATTCTCGTATGTCTTTAGCAAAGGTCACTCAGTTTTTAGGGTATGCTCCTCCTGATTGGAGAGATGCGCTTCATCGATGTTTGGAGAAGAAATATGCAGGTCACAGACACTCCTCTTGAGGGATTGAAGATCGTTGAGTTGAAGGTTTTCTCTGATAGCAGAGGGTTTTTCATGGAACGCTTCAATAAGCGTGTGTTTGCAGAGGCGGGTTTACCGACAGAGTTTGTGCAAGACAATCACTCAAAATCACAGCCAGGAGTTCTGCGCGGCGTGCACTACCAACACAATAGACCACAGGGAAAAATGGTGGGTTGCATTTCCGGTGCGATTTTTGATGTGGCTGTGGATTTGCGCTGTAACTCAAAAACTCGAGGTCAATACTTTGGTCTTGAACTAACTGAGGGTTCTGGGAAAATGCTTTGGGTGCCAGCTGGTTTCGCTCATGGCTTTTGTGTAATTGGGCCTAAAGAGGCGCACGTGATCTATAAGGTGACAGAGTTTTACAATCCCCCTGGAGAAAATGCGATACTTTGGAATGATCCAGAGTTGAGGATCGATTGGCCAGTGACCGAGCCATTGCTTTCTCCTAAAGACGGAGTCGCGGGGTCCTATCGTGATTATCTGCAAAGTGATCTTGCGCAGAAACTGTGGTGGATTTAGGTCCCGACCTTGGGCGAGGTCTTTGAGTTTGTTATGGATCTGCTTTTTTATTCTCTCGGCGTCGTTGTCCAGTGTTTTGCCCTATGGCCTAAATAAAATTTATTTTCAAACGTCCAGAAAATTTGTTTAACTCCTGTGTTTTTTGACACCGATCTCTCAAGTATAATCAAATAGGATGAAGACATCTTGTATCTCGCACATATGCCAGAGAGGCACGAGATGCATTGAAGATACTCAAGTGTTTTTTCAGGTCATTTGCCTAGAGAGGCTGAAGTATGAAGACCATTCTTGTCACTGGTGGAGCTGGGTTTATCGGAAGTAATTTTGTTGATTTGCAAGTTCAGCGTGGAATGCGGGTCATCGTTTTGGACGTAATGTCTTATGCTGGTCATCGTGAAAACTTAGAGGGAATCAAGGGCCCTGGTTCTTGGGAGTTGATCGAAGGTGACATTCAAAACGCAGAATTGGTGTTGAGTCTTTTGAAAAAAAACCAAGTCGATGCGGTCATCAACTTTGCCGCTGAATCACATGTGGATCGATCCATTTCAGGGCCCGGTGCTTTTGTGCAAACAAATGTTGTCGGAGTTTATCAAATGTTGTGGAGCTCCACTCAGTATTGGAATGGGTTGAGTGCCGAACGGCAAAAGGGTTTTCGTTTTGTGCAAGTTTCTACAGATGAAGTATTTGGCTCTTTGGGTGACAGTGGAAAGTTTTCTGAATCAACACCCTATGCTCCGAATTCTCCATACTCGGCGTCGAAAGCCGCTGGAGATCATTTGGCGCGTGCTTGGTTTCATACGTACAAGTTGCCGACCATCACGACAAACTGTTCGAATAACTATGGGCCGAAACAGTTTCCCGAAAAATTGATTCCACACATGATCAACTGTGCATTGGCAAACAAACCGCTACCTGTATATGGAAATGGTAAAAATGTTCGCGATTGGATTCATGTTGAGGACCACTGCGCTGGTGTGGACCTCGCATTTTTAAGGGGAGAACCAGGTCAAACCTATTGTTTTGGCGGAAATTCCGAACGGAAAAATTTGGATGTCGTACAAATGATTTGCAAAGAGCTCGATCATTTGCGGCCACGCGCGGATGGTAAATCCTATTTCTCGCAGATTTCGTTTGTGGAAGATCGTAAAGGGCATGATTGGCGCTATGCGATTGATGATACTTTTGCGCAAAGAACCTTGGGCTTCAAGCGCAAATATTTGAATTTTGAACAAGGCTTGGGGCAAACCGTGCGGTGGTATCTTGAGAACTCGAAATGGGTCAAAACAGTAACCGAAAAAAAGTAAGCTAAAAAAACGAAATTTTCAGAGATGTGGCTAACAGAGCTGCATCTAACAATTTAGACACGGAGATAAACATGAAGGGTATAGTCTTGGCGGGAGGAAGTGGCACGCGATTGTTTCCGAGTACCGCGGCGGTAAGTAAACAACTATTGCCTGTATTTGATAAGCCAACAATTTACTATCCACTTTCGGTTTTGATGTTGGCTGGAATCCGTGAGATTTTGATCATCAGCACACCTCGGGATCTGCCGATGATTCAAGCTCTTTTTGGCGATGGTTCCCAATTTGGCTTGAAGCTCGAGTACAAAATTCAGCCCAAACCTGAGGGAATTGCTCAGGCTTTTGTTCTCGGTGCAGATTTTATAGGCAATTCAAGTGTGGCTTTGATTTTGGGGGACAATTTATTTTATGGCCATTCTCTGACCCAGCATCTTGAATATGCCTCACAAATCAAAAGCGGAGCTTGTGTTTTTGCCTATCACGTTCAGGATCCTGAACGTTACGGCGTGGTCACTTTTGATAAAGAAAAAAAAGCAATCGATATCGAAGAAAAACCTAAACAACCACGTTCGAACTGGGCAGTGACAGGACTTTATTTTTACGACAATCAGGTTGTTCGAATCGCGTCAAACCTTAAGCCATCAGCAAGGGGCGAGCTTGAAATCACCGATGTCAATCGTGAGTATCTTCGGCAGGGAAACTTACAGGTTCGATGCCTTGGGCGAGGATTTGCCTGGCTCGATACGGGGACAGATGAATCTCTTTTAGATTCGGCGCAATTTGTTGAAACGATTGAAAAACGCCAGGGGCTCAAGATTGCTTGCTTAGAGGAAATTGCTTATTTTCGAAAGTTCATCACGTTTGAGCAATTCGAAAAAATCGCGACGGAATACCCGAAGAGTGGTTATGGGCAATACCTAAGGAGACTGCTTGAGCAGTTTCGGCAGTCGGATGGCGATCTGTTTTAAAAAACATCCTGACTTGCGATGCGCAAATAAGGAGCGTCTATTGACGTAAGCTTCACCTGTTAAGACAATGAAACATACTGGGGACTACGATAAATAGGGTGGAGCATCTATGGCCGGCGATCTTGAAAAAAAGCATAAAAAGAATAAGAAAAAAAAGGACCGTGAGCAGTTGCGAGTTGAAGCCCGCGGAGCTCAAGAAATGATTGAAAAATCCAATGGTGCAAATTCTTCGGCGGCTATGGAGCAGAAGGTGGCGGCGGTTTTGTCTGGTGAAAATGATTCCCAAACTCTCAGAATCACGAGTAGCGAGAAAAATCTTGCGCAGGAGCTCGTGGGAGGCGGAGAAAAAACGATCGCGACCAATGCTCCTACATATGCTCCAGTATTTGTCGGTGGTGTTTCGGGGCAAGGTCTTTCTGGCGATTTGCGAGAAGCATTAGATGAAATTGACTGGTTGTTTTTGAAGGCACATCGACCCTTGGTTTTGAAGGTTTTCTCATTTTATCATTGGTGGGATACCCAATGGAAGAAGACCACTTTTAAATTGCAGGCAGAAACATTATTGGCATCTGCAAATCTTGCAGATGCAGAGCCTAGGTTAAATTGGCTTCGTGCTCAGTTTAATCGTTGGGGCACTCGCCTCGCATTTTGGTTGCATGCCCGAGTTGACAGTTTAGAAGTTGTTTCTCTGTGGTGGCATTCACTCGGCCTTGCCTGGAGAGCGTTGATTCGAAGTCTTTGGCCAAGGCATCGGCGATCCCTATACGCTAAGTGGGTAGAGCAGAATGAAAAGCTCGATTTGAAATCGGTCGCACTTTGGCAAAAAAATCTAAAGGCCGGTCTTTTGCCACCACATTTTTTAGTGGTACTTGTTAATCCAAATGGCAAGACGTTGCGAAAATCACTTTCATCAATTCTCGAGCAGGCTTATCCTCATTGGAAAATTGCGATTCTTGAAGAGGGAGTGGTTGGTTACGATATTAAAAAATTAGGAATGGATCTCGGGATTCATGAGCGATTGAAGATCGAACCCTTCAAGTGCTGGGGAGAGGTGCGTGATCATATTGCTAAAACCAAAGATCAATATATTTTATTTATTCATGGCTCTGGTCAAATTCCTGTACCTACTCTGCGTTTGGTCGCCGACTTCGTGCAGGAACACTCCGATTTAAAGATGATTTATGCAGATCAAGACTATGTTGATTCTGCTGGCCATCGGTCATTTCCTGAATTTCACCCCGACTATAATTTGGATTATTCTATTGGCAGAAATGTGTTTGAAAATCTGGCGATTATGCATCGATCGCTTCTCGAAAATTCATCAATCGATAGTTCTTCTAAATCGTGGGACTTGATTTTCGATACGATGGTGAATCTGCCTGAAGAAAAAGTGGGCCATATTCCGCGTGTGCTGTTTCATGACTTTGTTGCAAAGAAAAACAGAACCACAGATTCTTGGTTTCCTTCAGCACAGGCTGCGGTTGTCAAAAAATTTCAAGGCATTAAGATGGAGTTGGGTTTAAAACAAGTCCCGCGTTTGATTTGGCCGATTGCTGAGCCGAACCCCCTGGTGAGCGTCATTGTTCCTTCCCGTGATCAGGTCAATTCTCTGCGACGTCTGGTGCAGGGAGTTCTTGAGCAGACAAGCTACAAAAATTTAGAGTTGATTATTGTCGATCATCAGACTCGAGACCCAGAGGCGAAGCGCTATTTGCGAGAGCTCCAGAATGACAATCGGGTTAAAATCATTTTTTTTGATCGTGCGTTTAATCAGGCCGAAATAAATAATTTTGGGGCGGCTGCTGCCAAAGGAGAGATTCTTGCCTTTTTAAATAATGACATTGAAATTCTCGAGGAGAACTGGCTGCAAGAGTTGGTGCGAGAGGCAGGACGAACAGATGTCGGAGTGGCAGGGGCAAAACTCTTTTTTAAAAATGGCTTCGTACAACATGGCGGTATTATTGTTGGGCTCGGTGAAGTCGCCCAAGAAGCGCATGTCAATGAATACAGAAATTCTCACGGTTATTGCGATCGCTTGCTTTTTGCTCAGAGATATTCCGCGGTTAAAGGAGCTTGTTTAGCCGTTCGCCGCCAGGTGTTTCAAGAGATGAGTGGGTTTGATGCTAAAAAAGCACCGATTCATTTTTTCGATGTCGATTTTTGTTTGCGTGTCGATGAGGCGGGATACAAGGTTATCTGGACTCCGTATGCTCAGCTTGCACATTCAGGAGGCGTTTCGAAGTGTGCCGCATTTGCGCCACAGACGTCTGCGACTCGTGAGATAGAGGTCCAATATATGAAAAATCGCTGGTCGCGATTTATTGAGCAAGATCGTTGGTACAGTCCGAACTTGACCCGTGTGGGTCAGAGCTTTGAGCTTCCATCACAGAGTTAAGGTTGCATATCAGCTTTACTCTTCGGTTATTGAAAACCGTCATCGCAAAATCGGATGACCCAAGACTTCAGTGAGCGTTGGCCAAGATTGGTCGCGCTCCGAAAGAATTGGGTTTTCAACGGGCCATCGAAATGAAGCTGAATTCCATAATATTCCACAATCATTTTCCGGTGAGTGTGGCTTGTTTGCAAGATAGCTGAGAAGAGTCTCTTCGCTGAGACTCAAAAAACCATGGGCACAGCCTTCGGGAATAAAAAGACTCTTGCCAGAATCTCGTGAGAGTTCTTGTGCAAAGACCTGTTGAAAGCTTGGTGATTGTGGTCTGAGATCCAAAATTAAATTCAGACTGCTCCCGGATAGGCAGGAGATGAGTTTGCTCTGAGAAAATTCACCTTTTTGAAAATGTAAGCCGCGTAGAACATTCTTTGCTGAGTGCGAAAAAAATGCCTCACCAAGTGTTAGGTCGGGGAGTTGATGTTTTTTCCAAGACGGCAGATGAAAGACTTTAAAGAGATCACCGCGGTGGTCATGAAACACGCTTGTCTGTAAAACAAAACAGCTCTCAATTGGTGTTAAATAGGTTTTATTTATTGCAGTTTTCATCTCACGACCTTTCAGCATTTGAAATAATTGGCAATTTAAGAGATGGGTCTGTTTGTATTTGGAGTCAGCTCGGAGGGATTGAGTGAGAAAAACTCTTCCAGCGCAATTTCGAGGTCTGCTTGAGCTTTGAAGCCAGGCAGTCCAGGCGTGAGCTGTGGAATTTGAAACACCTCGCGCTTGCGATAGGGAAGAGCGCCCCACAGCAGGCGCAGAGAATCTACCTCCGTCGGGTGCGACTTTCGAGCGGCCTGCAGAGCAAACTTTACCAGTTCCTTCACTGTTCGAATTTTTCCTGAGCTGAGACGATAGCGTTCGAATGAGTGGGGTGGCAAATCGAAAACCCTTTTTGCTGCCAATGCGATACCCATAACGGCGTCCCCGATGGCCAAGATGTCCACCTCTTGTTCGCCCGTAGTCAATGGCAGCTCGTTATTTGAAATGAGCAGCGCTCTATGAATTTTGTTTAACAATTTGTCTCTGGGGTCATTGGGGCCAAATGTATCTGGAAGTTCTAAACAGATTGCATTTAGAGTAAACGATGAAACATAATACTTCAGAATCTGTTCGAATGCGGATTTCATGGCAGCATAGAGATTGGCGGGGCTTCGCCCCTGATCGTGAGAGTTCTGCCAAATGCTCGAAATTTGAACAAAATGCGGTGTGCCTGTGTGAGCAATCGCCTCCAGCAGACAGGTGCTAAAATGAATATGGCTTTCGACTAGCGGTCCGATTTGATGCGGTTGGTGTTCGCTGACAAAAAGTGAACTCAGGTGAATCGCGAGGTCGCATCCCTGAAGCCTTTTTGTGAGCGGTGCAATATCAAGGGTTCGTTCGATGCTGACGACCTCGATTTCGGGGTGATTGGTATAAAAAAAGCGAATTAAATTTTGACCGATAAAGCCGTTGGCTCCAGTGATGGCGATTCGTTTCATTGGCCTCTCCCTGATAAAGTGGGACTCTGAAGAACCCCGCTGATTACACGCTTCGGCTTGATAAAAACGGGATATGCTGCAAGTTTTATGCGTTGGAGTCGAGTTAGGTCAAGGCGAAGAATCTGATGTCGGTTTGCAGCTGAAACCGCGGGTTTGGAGCGGGTGCACCTTCCTTTGATGATCGAGCAAACAGGCAATCAGGATTGAGCAAACAGAGCGAGCAAATAGGATCGAGCAAGTAGAAAGAAACGCATATGAAAAAAGCATTGATTACAGGAGTGACTGGGCAAGATGGGGCCTACCTATCTGAGTTTTTGTTAGACAAGGGCTATGAGGTTCACGGAGTCAAACGTCGAACTTCACTTTTTAATACCGATCGCATTGATCATTTGTTTAAGGATCCACATATTCCAAATCAGCGTTTTCACTTGCATCACGGTGATTTGACGGACTCGTCGTCGCTTTTGCGCATTATTCAACAGGTCCAACCAGATGAGATTTACAATTTGGCAGCTCAGAGTCACGTGGCCGTTTCATTCGAGGAACCTGAATACACGGCGAATAGCGATGCAATTGGAACATTGAGATTACTTGAAGCCATTCGCATTTTGGGTCTAGAGAAAAAGACCAAGTTTTACCAGGCTTCTACTTCAGAGTTGTATGGACTTGTTCAGGAGACTCCGCAGAAAGAGACAACTCCGTTTTATCCGCGAAGTCCATATGCTGTAGCGAAATTATATGGCTATTGGATCACAGTGAATTATCGTGAAGCCTACGGCATCTATGCATGTAATGGAATTTTGTTTAATCATGAAAGTCCACTTCGCGGTGAGACTTTTGTGACTCGAAAAATCACGAGGGCCTTGTCACGAATTAAGTTGGGAGTGCAAGAGGCACTTTACTTAGGCAATCTTGATGCAAGACGCGATTGGGGACATGCCAAAGATTATGTCGAGATGCAATGGCTGATGTTACAACAAACTCAAGCCGAGGATTTCGTTATTGCAACTGGACAGCAAAAGAGTGTCCGCGAGTTTGTCGAAATCGCGGCTCATGAGTTGGATATGAAAATCACCTGGAAGGGGCACGGAGTTGAAGAGAAGGGTTATGATCAAAGCGGTAAAATGATTGTCGCTGTGGACCCTCGCTATTTTCGGGCTGCAGAAGTTGAAACTCTTTTAGGGGATGCGACCAAAGCAAAACAAAAACTAGGATGGACACCTAAAATTACTTTTGCGGAATTGGTAAAAGAAATGGTGCGGACAGATTTTATTCTTGCTGAAAATGAGTTGAAGCATGGTGCTCCAAAAAAAGTTGTGAGGCTGGATCAGTGAAAGTTTTGATTACTGGAGCACGAGGAATGGTGGGGCGGAACTTGGTTGAAAACCCAAGAATGAAGGCCTTCGACCTTTTAACTCCATCTCGCTATGATTTGGATTTGTTGAACTTTGAGGGCGTGGAGTCCTACCTGATGCAGGTCAAACCAGATCTTATAGTACATGCCGCAGGACGGGTAGGTGGTATTCAGGCCAATATGAAAAACCCGGTTGCGTTTTTGGTGGAGAATTTGGACATCAATCGCAATTTGATTCTCGCCGCGCGCAAAGTGGGCGTAAGGCGTTTGTTGAATCTGGGTTCATCCTGTATGTATCCACGAAACGCCGAAAACCCACTGAGGGAGTCGATGATTTTACAGGGTGAATTGGAGCCCACCAATGAGGGTTATGCTCTTGCCAAGATTACAGCGCAACGTCTTTGTCAGTACATTGCCAAAGAAGACGCGATCTTCGAGTATAAAACCTTGATCCCATGCAATCTTTATGGGCGATTTGACAAGTTTGATCCAAGTCATTCGCATATGGTTCCAGCTGTGATTCATAAAATGCATACGGCAAAGAGTGAGGGGAAGAGCGAAATTGACATCTGGGGAGATGGCCTTGCTCGTCGCGAATTTATGTATGCGGGAGATTTGGCAGATTGTATATCACGCGCGATCGAAAAATTTACGGACCTGCCTGAGGTTATGAATGTTGGGTTGGGATACGATTACAGCATCAATGAGTATTACCAAGCCATTGCCGATGTTGTTGGTTTTAAGGGAAGCTTTCGTCATGATCTTTCTAAACCAATTGGCATGCGGCAAAAACTTGTGTCAGTTGAGCGGCAACAGGCGTGGGGTTGGAAGTCGCGGGTGTCTCTGCATGAGGGGATTGAACAAACATACAGGTACTATTTGGACCTGCTTAGCGGCGCCAGTGAAGCATGGATTTCCTAAATAGAATTTATTGATATGAGGTAAAAATGGAAATGTTTTATCCTTTGGCCACATCGAGTTGGGATGGTCTTGAAATCGAGGCCATTCAAAAAGTAATTCGCACGGGAATGTTCACGATGGGTCCATTCGTGGCTGAGTATGAAAAGAAGTTTGCCGAATTTCTTGGATCAAAATTTGCCGTGATGTGCAGCTCTGGTTCGACAGCAAATCTGCTGATGGTGGCCGCTTTATTTTATCGCAAAGAGAATCCGTTGCAACGTGGTGATGAGGTTATTGTTCCTGCTGTCTCCTGGAGTACCACGTACTATCCCTTATATCAGTATGGGCTAAAACTCAAGTTTGTCGATATTGATCAGGAGACTCTGAACTTTGATTTGGCGGCACTTGCCAAGGCGATCTCGCCAAAAACTCGGTTGATTATGGCGGTGAACCTTCTTGGAAATCCGAACGACTTTGGCCAAATTGAAAAGATGATTGCTGGAAAAGGCATTGAGCTGATCGAAGACAATTGTGAATCGCTAGGAGCAACTTATGCTGGTTCACTGAGTGCTCCAGGCCAAGAAAAACAAACCGGTACTTTTGGCTTGATGGGCACTTATAGTAGTTTTTTTAGTCATCATATTTCAACAATGGAAGGTGGCATTGTTTCGACGGATAACGAAGAGCTTTACCATATCTTGCTTTGCTTGCGAGCGCACGGTTGGACTCGTAATTTGCCTAAGCTCAACAAGGTCACAGGGCAGAAGAGTGATAATCCATTTGAAGAGTCATTTAAGTTTGTGCTCCCTGGGTACAACGTTCGCCCGCTTGAGATGAGTGGGGCAATTGGCCTTGAACAACTGAAGAAGCTTGCAGAATTTGTTCGTGTACGTCGTGAAAATGCGGCCTGCTTTCAAGAGCTTTTTCATGGGCACCCTGATTTTTATATTCAAAAAGAGATCGGCAAAAGCAGTTGGTTCGGATTTAGTTTTGTGCTGAAGCCAAATTCGAAAATCAATCGCCTGAAGTTAATCGAAAGTCTCACTTTGGCTGGTGTTGAGTGCCGTCCCATAGTGGCCGGAAATTTTGCAAAGAACGAAGTTTTGAAATGGTTCGATTATGAAATTTCAGGAAGCCTACCGAATGCCGACCACATTGATCAACATGGTTTTTTTGTCGGTAATCATCAGGTGTCAATGACTTCGCAAATTAAAAAGTTGCGTGAAGCATTTGAGGTGGGCCTGAAAGTGTCTCGTGGTGTCTGATGAAAATTTTGTATGTGGACCTCGAATACGATTATGGAATGAAACATCGCGGACCAAATCAAATTGGCGGAAAAGGATTTCGAGATTGTTTTCTTCGCCTTGGGCACGAGGTCGATTTTTTCTACTATGATCAGTATCTTGAGCGAGTTTCGGAGCTTCAGGGCGCTTTGCTCGAAAAAGTGAATTCATCTCGCCCTGATCTTGTATATTTTATTTTATTTGGTGATCAGTTTTCTGTAGAAACGCTTGCACAAATTAAAATGAAAACCAAAACCATCAACTGGTTTGGCGATGATCAGTGGAGGTTTGAAACTTTCACTACCAAGTACGCGCCGGTGATGACCTACAACGTGACGACCGATCCCTTTGCCGTGAGCAAGTATAAAAAGAACGGTTGGAATGTGGTTTTAAGTCAGTGGGCTGCTATCGACGATGATCGTCCACTCGATAAACTCAATCAATATAAGTACGATGTTAGTTTTGTTGGGGGATCGCACTCTGTTCGTAGATGGTTTGTGCATGAGCTTGAAAAAAAAGGCATACAGGTTGCCACGTTTGGATATGGCTGGCCAAGTGGTCCTATTTCACTTGATGAGATGATCTGTCTTTTTCAACAAACTAAAATCAATTTGAATCTTTCGAATAGTACGACTCTGGATTTACGCTATCTTTTGAATTCCTATAAAAACCCAATTGTGGCGTGGCGTTCGCCGAAGTCTGCCAGCCAAATCAAAGCGAGAAATTTTGAAATTCCATATTATGGTGGATTTCAGATGACAGACTATGTGCCCACACTTGAGCGCTATCTCGAGATAGGTAAAGAAGTCGTTTGTTACCGGGATGTCGACGAGGCGATTCTTTTGATTGATTATTATTTGAAAAATGAGTCCGAGCGAGAGGCAATTCGTCAAGCCGGTTATCAACGGGCTCGTCTGGAACATAGTTACTTTGCGAGACATCGGGCCGTATTTCGGGAGCTTGGTTTGTGAAAAAAGCAGCCCTGGTTGTCGCTCATCCCTACACTGACGGACAGATTTTCAATCGTGAAAATACTCAGCTGAATCGAGATGGCTGTTTAGATTTCTTCTATTACTTAAAAATTAAATTGGCAGAGCAGGGGTTTGATCTCGATACGAGTGACCGTCATTCAATTGAGTCAAGTGACCTTGTTATTTACAATGAAATGCCGAAGGTCTTACCGCGCGAAATAGATAAAAAGAAGTCTGTTCTTTTTCTATTTGAAAGTGAACTGATTCGACCAGACAACTGGGACCTTGGTTCGCATCAGAGTTTTGATCAGATATTCACTTGGCATGATGGTCTAGTTGATCGAAAAAAATATTTTAAGTTTAACTTCACTCATTCTGGTCGCGTGGCCTTTCGAAGGTTTGCCGAAAAAAACTCACAAGCTAAGTTTTTTTGCACACTCATTGCTGGACATAAATCGTGTATGCATGCACTCGAACTTTACTCAAAACGTGTTCAGATCATTCGATATTTCGAAGCTCACCATCCAGACCATTTTGAATTTTTTGGGGTAGGTTGGGATAAACATACTTTTTCTGGCGGCTTGGGGGCAAGGGTCTTAAATCGATTCACCTGGTTGCGAAAAAAAATGGCTCCTAAATTTTTGACGTATCGAGGTATGGTCAACAAGAAGTTGGAGTGCCTGCAAAATTTCAAGTTCTCGATCTGTTACGAAAATGCCAAAGAAATTCCAGGGTATATCACTGAGAAAATTTTTGATTCGATGGCTGCAGGATGTGTCCCTGTTTACTGGGGCGCTCCCAATATTCAACAGTATGTACCGGAAGAATGCTTTGTCGATCGACGTCACTTTAGGACTGATGCGGAGCTGGTTTCCTATCTTTTGCAAATGCGAGAGAGCGAATATGACTCCCGATTGAACGCCATTGCAAGTTACTTAGAAAGTCAGGCTCATCGACTTTTTGAGCCCGAGGCCGTTGCGGAGATGGTGGCAAATGATATCGTAGGGCATGCACAACAGTACTCTTCGCTTTCGAGTCAGAAAACTTCGGGTGGGGTGCGTGCAACTTAAAAAAGATTTTTTGATATTGCTGATAGGAAGATTGGGGCAGGCTGGCTTGGCCCTGGCATCGATTCGAATTCTCACGACCTATCTTCCGAAAGACCAAGTGGGCCTGACTTATTTGGTTGCTACCATTGTCTCTTATTTTGCGCTTATTTTTATTAACCCGATTGGCATGTACCTAAATCGGCACCTGCATCAATGGTTTTTCGAGGGCCGTTTGCTTGCGGTTTTTCGTCGCTTGAATCATTATTTTTTGCTCGTCGCTATAATGTCTCTTCCATTGGTGGTGTTGGCTCGAGTCACATTTTCGGTTGGCGAAGGTTTGTCGGTCGTGGGTCTTTGTGTCTTGGTCTTTTTAAACCTCTGGGTTTCAACTTGGTTTCAGACTCTCGCGCCCAGTTTAAATCTTTTAGAAAAACGTTCGGTGTTCGTCTTGATCAATTTGCTGACTCAAGCCTTGGGTTTACTTTTTTCGGTTCTCCTGATCTGGATTGTCGGTGCTGACGCATTTGTTTGGCTCATTGGGATTTTGATTTCGCAAGCCTTCGGTGCTCTTGTGGCTTTCCTTTATTTTCGGCATTTACTCTCTGCGAAACCGATACGTCCTCCTAGCGGTGAGGACGTTGATCACTCGAGAGATGAAAGGGTTGCGCTTCCTGCTGGAAAAAACAATATACGCTGGGGCGATCTGTTCACAGGTGAGCTCTTGAGATTTTGTTGGCCAATCGCGCTCACCACGGCTTTTATGTGGTCCCAAAATTCGGCCTATCGAATTATGGTGGAGAGAAGTTTTGGGGTGACGAGCCTCGCAGGTCTTGGGGTTGGGCTGGGGGTTGCGGCGAGCGTTGCGAGTATTGTTGAGTCACTGGTGAGTCAGTATTTTCATCCGAAGTTTTATGCTGAGATCGCCAATGGCGACAAGCGAGACCGATTGGTGGCGTGGGAGACGTTTTATGTGAACGCGCTCTCTGTTTTTATGCCCTGTATGTTCTATGTTTTTTGTCTATCGAAAAGTATTTTGCGCATCCTTGTTCATGCAGATTATAGTTCCAGTTTTTTTGTTTTGTCTTTGGGCGCTTTGATTGAGTTTTTTCGAATGATTACGAATGTGGTTTATTCAATTTCGCAAAGTGAGAAAAAAACCAAATCAACAATCATGCCCTATGGCTTCGGAGCACTTACTGTGGCTGTCGGGTTGTCGGTAATTTATTTTAAAAATCTAGCGATTGATTTTGTGCCATGGATTTTGGTTTTGGCCGGACTCGTATCCTTTGTGGCCATGGTGATGAGTATGCGCAAGCTGCAGCCACTCAAAATTCACGCTCACTTTTTAGGTCATGGTGGAGTTATGTGTTTGCCATTTGCTTTGGCCTTTTTGCCGCAATTTGAACAGGTTTTTGGAGATGGCTTTTGGATGAATTTTACAAAGTCTGCAATTTTTGGAGTCTATATGCTGGTCGTGATTTGGATTTTACAAAATCGGATTCGAAAAATGCCGGGATTCGGTTCTCCGGCAAGGTAGGTTCTACTGCTATTTCAGAATGCCTTTCGATAGCAGGCCCGTTCGCGATGCATACTTTCTGCTGAGTAAGACAAGCAACAATGGTATTTCTCGAAAGATATCTCGAAGCGTGCTTTTTCTGAGGATTCGACTTTGAGTGGGGCTTAATTTCGACTTTGGACCACTGCCCAATTCTTTTTCTTTAATCGTTTGTTTCCACCAGAGAATTTTGTGTTTAAAAACGTAAATCTCAACAAGGCGAGCAAGGCCACAATTATCTGATTTAGGGTTTGGTCGAGATTTAGGCAAGAAAAATGTCTTCCGCAAAAATCGAGCAAGACTCAGTATGGCTCGAAGGTCTATGGCGACAGAGCCGTTGCTAGAGTGTCGGCGATAAGACATTAAAGGTTCTGCGAGCCAACATATTTTACCTCTTTGGCCAATTTTGATAATGAAGCTCACATCAGCATGCTTGTTGCCTTCGCACCATTTCATTTGCAGATTTGTTAATGCGCTTGTTTTGTAGATGTAACTAGGAAATGGCACATGCCCCATTTCGGGTCTTAGGTAATGACTCGCGACTTGTGCCGGGGATTCAATGTTAAAAGAATTTTGCAAATTTTCATCAAAACGCTGTTGGGTCAACTTTGTGCCTTCGATAATCCAAGCATTGCAACCCACTGCTGCAAGCTGATTGTCAGTGGCAAAAGTGTTCATCATTTGGGTCAATGCCGTCGGCTGTAAAACGTCATCATCATGAAACATCATAAAATAGGGAGCCGTCACTTCGCTGATAATTTGGTTGTGATGGTCGAGCACTGAAAGGCTAGGTCTCCTTCGTCGGATGCTAAGGCTTCTCTTTTTTTTCAGATTTGGTTGAACAGTTGTAGCTTCGATATTTTCTAAATTCAGTAACAGCTCATTGGAAAACCTTGATCGGACAAGGTCAAACACCTGATCTGAGGTAGAGTTGTCGGATAAAATGACTTCAAAGTGTGGGTAGTCTTGAGCAAAAACCGAGCGTAGTGCCTCCTCGATATACTCCGGTCGGTTGTAGCTCATTAAAAAAACTTGCACGAGCGGCTGATTGCTCATTTCACCAATGCTTCCAGCTGTTCGATCATGTAAGTCATCTTTTCACTGTCGAGAGCGGGATGCACTCCAAGCCAGAACATTTGATTCATAATACGATCAGTGGTTTTCAAGTCCCCGTGAATACGAAAGTTTGCATTTTTGTATGCAGGCTGTTTAGTCAGGTTTCCAGCAAAGAGCAGTCGCGTTCCGATTTTTTTCTGCTCGAGAGTCTTCACAATTTTTTCACGATCTAAACCATCTCGACAAAACATTGGAAATCCAAACCAACTCGGAGTCGTTCCAGTAGTGGGTTGCGCCGGGATAAAATTTTCTGCCAAGCGGGGTGAAGACTTAATCGCATCGAAAAGAAACTTCCAGTTCTTCTGTCGAGCTTCGATGAAGCGTGGGGCCTTTTTTAGTTGTGAAATTCCAAGGGCGGCTTGCATATCAGTCACTTTCAAATTGTAACCAATGTGTGAGTACACATATTTATGATCGTAACCTGCAGGCAGGTCTCCAAGTTTCCAATCAAATCGTTTGCCACAGGTGTTGTCACATCCTGGTTCACACCAGCAATCGCGTCCCCAGTCGCGAATGCTTTCGGCAATCTTCTTTAGCCGACCATCTTTTGACATCACCGCACCGCCTTCACCCATGGTGATATGATGTGCGGGATAGAAACTGCAGGTCGCATATTCGCCGAAACTTCCGACAGGTTGATCGCCAATCTTCGAGCCAAGTGCATCGCAACAGTCTTCAATGAGAAACAAACCTTCTTGCTTGCACCACTCTGCCACCAAATCTGCGCGGTAAGGATTGCCGAGTGTATGGGCAAGAATCACGGCGCGCGTTCTGCTTGTCTTTGCTTCTTTGATTTTGTCGATCACGGCATTGATTGTTAAGGCATCGACATCAATAAAAACGGGAACCCAACCATTTTGTAAAATTGGATTTACGGTCGTTGGAAATCCTGCGGCGACTGTGATGACCTCATCACCTGGTTTGAGCGGAGTGTAACCAAAGCGTGCAAGCTCGGGAGACCCCAGGCTGGAAATCGCGACCAAATTGGCACTGGAGCCGCTATTAACTAAAAGTGATTTAGTGGATCGTCCAAAATATTTTGAAAAATCAGCTTCGAACTCCCGAGCGTAACGACCAGCGGTGAGCCACATATCGAGCGAGGCATCCACAAGGTGGCCAAGGTCCTCGGCATCCACCACTTTTGCGGTCACGGGAATGTAGGTTTCTCCTGCAACAAATTTTTTCAATGATTTTTGCTGTGATTGGTTGAAAAAATCTTTGGCTGCATCGATGGTTTTTTGACGAAGGTCGTGGTCATCTGACATGAAAAGCTCCTTACGGTGTGAGCCAGTGTGATCATTTCCTGGCTTGGTTTTATCGGCAGAGTTTGTAAGCAAGTGTTAAGCGCCGTGAATAAGTACGCGTTCTAGCCTAAGCACGTGGGCAAACAAAAACCGACCAAACAAAAACCGAATGTTGCGAGAGAAAAATTCTTTCTTTGCCTTTGTCAATCGAAGGCGAAATTGCCGAATTGTTCAGCAACGAACGAGTGATTGAACAGGCTGCCTTCAAACCTAGCAATAGTGTGCAGGTTGAGCAAATCAATCCCGACAAATAATAAGGTGCAAAAAAAGGGTGAAACGCTTGAATCACCTGGTAAAAATGCCTAGAGTCTAATCACGGTGGGTGTACTGTCTTTCCTTGTGATGCGCCACCGTGCTCGCTTCAATTTGGGGAGTGATGTTGAGGCATCGTTCAAGTTTGAAGGGGCAGGAGCTTTGGCGGACCGGAGCTGACAGACCGGAGCCGGCAGACTTGTTTAAAGAAATGTCTGCCGTAAGAGTCTGAAAATAGACTGTGCGAATTAATATGAATTAATGCGAATTAATTCGAATTAAACAGTGACTGGAGAAACAATGAAGGTTGTGATTTTAGCGGGTGGCTTTGGAACACGCATTAGTGAAGAAAGTCATTTGAAACCAAAGCCAATGATTGAGATTGGTGGCAAGCCTATTCTCTGGCACATCATGAAGATATACTCGCACTTTGGACTCAATGATTTTGTTATTTGCTGTGGTTACAAGGGTTACGTAATAAAAGAATATTTCGCGAATTACTTTTTACATTCCTCTGACGTAACTTTTGATATGTCTCGGAATGAAATGAAAATTCATCAAACAACGTCAGAGCCTTGGCGAGTGACTCTTGTCGACACTGGTGAGAACACGATGACTGGCGGGCGTTTGAAAAGAGTGCGTGAATATTTAAATCAAGAGGATTTTTGTCTCACCTATGGTGATGGTGTGGCCGATGTGAACATTTCGGAATTAATTGAATTTCATAAAAAACATGGTGGCAAGGCGACGGTGACGGCGGCTCAACCACCAGGCCGATTCGGGTCTTTGGGAATAGAAAATGGCAAGGTCACAAGTTTCAAAGAGAAACCTCGTGGTGACGGCAATTGGATCAGCGGCGGTTTTTTTGTATTGAATCCGTCCGTTATTGATTTGATCAAGGGAGACGATACGGTTTTTGAAAAGGAGCCGCTTGAGATTTTAGCCGAACAAGCACAGTTGCATTCCTTCATGCATCGCGGGTTTTGGCATGCAATGGACACTTTGCGGGACAAAAATTATCTTGAAGAACTTTGGAGCAAAGGAACTGCCCCATGGCGAAAGTGGTAAGTGAGTTTTGGCGTGGTAAAAAAGTTTTTCTCACTGGGCATACTGGCTTCAAAGGCAGCTGGCTTAGTCTTTGGCTCTGCGAGATGGGTGCTCAAGTTGTGGGTTATGCACTTCGGCCGTCAACGCAGCCGTCACTGTTTGAGGACCTTCAACTTGATCAAAAGCTTCAAAGTCATATAGCTGATGTTCGCGACCTTGAAACCTTGTGCTCGAAGATGCGGGAGGCAAAGCCTGAAATTGTAATTCATATGGCCGCACAGCCGCTGGTTCGTTACTCTTATGAAAATCCAGTTGAAACCTATATGACAAATGTAATGGGAACAGTCCATCTGTTAGAGGCTGTCCGTAAAACTCCTTCGGTCCGAGCGGTGGTCAATGTCACAAGTGACAAATGCTACGAAAATCGGGAGTGGCATTGGGGTTACCGTGAAAATGAAGCGATGGGCGGATATGATCCGTACAGCAACAGCAAAGGTTGTGCAGAGCTTGTGACTTCGGCCTATCGCCAGTCTTTTTTTTCAGATCCAGACGGCGTGCAATTGGCATCGGGACGCGCAGGCAATGTGATTGGTGCGGGCGATTGGGCGCAAGATCGATTATTGCCTGACATTGTACGTGGTTTTTTGATGGGTCAAACAGTGGAGATTCGTAGTCCAAAGTCGGTACGCCCCTGGCAACATGTGCTTGAACCGGTGAGCGGGTATTTGATGCTGGCACAAAAACTTTATGAGTCGGGTGCCGATTTTGCGCAAGCTTTCAACTTTGGTCCTGCAGATGAAGATGCCAAAGAGGTCGGCTGGATTGTTTCGCGGATGGCAGAACTTTGGGGTGAAGGTGCTAGTTTTCAAATTCACCACGATGTGAATGCAGTTCACGAAGCGAAATTGTTGAAGCTGGATTGTTCGAAGGCGAAGCATCTGTTGCGGTGGCGACCTCATTGGGGTCTCGAACTGGCGTTGCAGAGTATCGTCGAATTTTCTCGTGAATACAAAGTATCAAAATTGGCAGCTGAGAAAATCGTTTTGCAACAAATTAAACAGTTTGTTCAGACGTCTTGAGTTGGTAATTTTTAGTTTGAAATACACGTGTTAATTGCTTTGGAGGGATTGCATTGGATGGTTTGTTGGCTCAAGTAAGGGTCACCAAATTCAAACCCGAGTCAAACCGGGAGCAAACCAAAACAATTGGCACCTTGAAAAAAAAGGAGTGGAAATGGAATTGAGTGAGAAGACACAAATGTATCAAGATGCTGTCAAACGACATTTTGATTTTTTTAAGGACTCCTCGACCCTTGAACAAGCTCGGGTCAAATCGATTGTGATTGGTGAAAATGAAGGTTATCTCGTTCCAATCTGTCGTGTGCATGTGGAGGATGAAGAGTTACTTTCAAAGCTGACAATTTGGCGGAATGAACACAAGTATGTTTATCCAAGTCAATTTACAGCAACCCCAGAGAGCACGAAAAGTTGGATGACGTCTCGGTTGCTTGATGTCCCTGATCGTATTTTGTTTTTGGTAGAGAACAAATTTGGCAAAACCGTAGGTCATCTTGGCTTTGCCAATGGTCTATCGATGGTAAAACAAAATAAATCTTATTTAGAAATCGACAATGTGGTTCGAGGTGTGAAATCCGGCGATCAAGGTCTAATGGCCAAAGCCTTGCAATCCTTGCTGGCTTGGGCAGAAGAGAAGTTGATGCCAGAAGAGATTTTTTTACGAGTTTTTTCTGATAATGAAAAAGCCATTCAGTTTTATCTGAAAAACAGTTTTGTTAAAGATGTTAGATTGCCGTTAACCAAAGACGTCCGTTCTGACGGAACCTATTACTCAGATGCCAAGCCTGGCGCTTCCGTCGATGCTGAATTTTTGAAAATGATTTTCAAGCGGCCTCAAAGAGAAATCGGAAAAGAGATGATCCTCACTGCAGGGCCATCGATATCAGCGCTTGAAACCTATTATGCCTACGATGCTGCTAAGACGGGTTGGAACAACAAATGGAGCTTCTACATTAAGAAGTTTGAGCATGAATTCGCGCAATACGTCGGCACTCAATATGCAATTTCGACGTCAAGTTGTACAGGTGCATTGCATTTGGCTCTATTGGCATTGGGAGTGGGACCAGGTGATGAGGTCATTGTTCCGGATATCACCTGGGTTGCCACAGCAAACGCCATTGCTTATACAGGCGCCACACCCATTTTTGCTGACATAAAGAAAGACACTTGGTGTATGGACCCTGAGTCGGTCAAAAAATTAATCACGGCCAAAACCAAGGCCATCATGCCGGTCCATCTCTATGGGCATGCGACAGACATGGTCGAGATTATGAAGATTGCCAACGAACATAAGTTGTTTGTTGTTGAGGATGCTGCGCCGGCAATTGGAGCAACTGTCCAGGGCCGAAAGGTTGGGTCTTTCGGAGATTTTGCTGCGTTTAGTTTTCAGGGAGCAAAACTCACCGTAACTGGAGAGGGTGGAATGCTCGTCACCAATAACAAAGAACTTTATAACAAAGTTTATAGTCTCTGGGATCAGGGGCGAGATCTTAGCAAAACTTTTTGGATCAATGAAACGGGTTGGAAATATAAAATGTCTAATGTCCAAGCTGCGATTGGATTGGGTCAATTGCAAAGGGTTGAAGAATTGATCTACGCAAAAAGGCGTATTTTTTCTTGGTATCATGATCGATTAAAGGATGTGAAAAACGTACGTCTTTGTTGTGAACCAGAAAATACTCGAAGCATCTATTGGATGAGTAGTTTGCAGGTTTTACCTGAATCAAAGCTCACCCGCGATCAATTGCGAGATGAGTTGAAAAAACGAAATATCGACACACGACCAGTTTTTCCTGCGATTAGCCAGTATCCGATTTGGAAAAAACCTCAGGCAACTCAGTCCGTTTCAAAAGAGATTGGTGATACCGCTATCAATCTTCCAAGTGGAGTGTGTCTGAAGGAAGATCAAATCGACTACATCTGTAGGGCGATTCGCGATCTCGTTTAATTTTTTGAGGTGAATGATGATGGATCCTGCTGAGTCCGAAATTTTGACCCAGATTGCTTATCGCGTGCGATTGAATGTGCTTGAGCTTTCAGCTCAAGCCAAATCGGCACATGCGGGCTCTGCGCTATCATGTATCGAAATTCTAACAAGCATTTTTTGGCTTCGTTATCGAGCGAAAGAGAATATCAAAAAATTTGTTCTCTCGAAGGGCCACGCAGCGATGGCATTGTATGCCTCAGCTCTCGAGTTTGGCTTGCTTGAGCGAGAGGTTTTGCAGCGTTATTTGGGAGATGAAACTTTGCTTTGGGGCCATCCCTCGGTTTCGCAAGGATTTGAGTTTATTCATTGGAGTACAGGTTCCTTGGGGCATGGTCTGCCCGCGTGTGTGGGATTTGCATATGCTGAAAAATATTTGCTTGGGGAAGCCAGTGCGGCTGCAGTTCACTCTCAAGCGGTGGACACCTCTCTGGTCGCTCACAAAGGTCTCGACGGAGACTCCGGTTCTGCTCAGGTTATCGCGGTGATTTCGGATGGCGAAATCAATGAGGGTTCCAATTGGGAAAGCTTGATGTTTGCTGGTCACAAGCGTTTGAACAATCTGGTGGTGATTGTCGATTACAATAAGATTCAGTCGTATGCCCGCTGTAAAGAGGTCATGGACCTCGAGCCCCTTGTAGAAAAATTTAAAAGCTTTGGCTTTGAGTGTAAACATGTCGATGGGCATTCCGCTGCGGAGATTTGCCGCGAGATTCGCAAGGCAAGACTGAAAGAAAAGCCCACTTGCTTGATCGCCGATACTATCAAGGGTAAGGGTGTTCCTGAAATAGAAGATACAGTCGCTTCGCACTACAAGCCAATTACTCTGCAGCAGCTGGAGGCATTCAAAAATGCGAAATGAAGTGGTAGAGTTTTTGATTAAAAAAATCGAGGCTGAAAATCCTAGAATGGTGTTTCTAACCGGAGATCTTGGTTTTTCGGTACTCGAACCACTGCAAAAGAAACTTGGTGATAAGTTTATCAATGCAGGAATTGCGGAAGCTTTGATGACCACTCTTGCCGCGACATTTGCGACCTATGGCTACAAGGCTTTTACCTATTCGATCACTCCATTTGCAACACTTCGATGTCTCGAACAGATTCGTAACGATGTTTGTTATCACAACCTTGATGTCACGGTGATTGGAATTGGTGCAGGCTTTGGTTACGGGTCTCTTGGACCGACCCATCACGCAACTGAAGACTTGGCTGCGGTGTGGAGTTTGCCAAATATTTCGGTTTACAATCCTGCCGATTTAAACGAAGCCTTCGCCTGTTTTGCCCATGCCTATCAAAACAAAGGGCCTAAGTATTTGCGCTTGTCTAAAGGTGGTGATGGCTATCTTAGCAAAAGTGATTTGGAGAGTTTTCAACGGCAAAAGGTGGTTGAATATAGTTCCGGAACAGATCTGACGATTTTATCGACAGGGAATATTTTGTCTGATGTATTGCGTGCGAAAGACACCATAAGTGCCCATGGAAAATGCTCAGTGCAGGTTCTATCTTGTCCGATATTGAAACCATTTCCTGATGAAGAGTTGGCAAATCGAATCTCAAGTCGGCGAGTTCTAATTGTTGAAGAGGTGAGTCGTTATGGTGGGTTCTCCTCTCAGGCGAGTCAGGCACTCATGAAGTTCCGTCCACAATGGGTCGAGCGATTTGATGCTGTGTCTCCCAAAGATCAGTTTTCCAAACGTGTTGGATCTAGCGATTTTCAAAGGCAGGTTGCGGGCATAGGTTACGACGACATTGTTGCTGCGGCTTCGAATCTTTTGTCCTAAATTTTCAACATCGCATTTTGGTCGGCGCTAAGGCCAGGAATTTTCTTTTGGGTAGTCTTTTTCACAGATGGCCTGAAATGAAATGGGCAGAATACCTAAAGCGTGGTCATGTTCATTTTGTGAATAAAGACTGACATCGAGACGTTTGAGCGTCGAGGGGCCAGATTGTTTGACTATATCGAGTGCCGTTTTTTGTTTGCGACCGTCAAGTGCATCTGGATTTCGGTCTTCAAAGTGGTAGCGAAACCAGAAGGTATCGGCATCAACTGAAAAGTCAATTTGCTGGGATTCGATGGTCGAAAATATGAGAGGGACGTAGTATTTCTTTTGATCTTGTCCAACAATATAAATGTCCCCGAATATGTCGTCATCAGCAGGGTGATCTGTTTTTTTGCAAAGGTGAATTTCAATCTGGCACCCAGAGTAGGTTCTATTGCCTTCGATATTTTTTAGGAATTCCCAAGCACGCGCAAAATTTGCATGGTCATCAAGGCTCTTGGGGCAGTTGCGAAATGAGGCGTGGGTATTTTCTAAGTGACCACACAATACAATTGGAACTGCAAAGAAAAGGAGTCTCTTGAGGGAAATTCTTTCGGTAGCCAATGAGGTTCCCGCTTTAAAAACAGAAAAAAAATGGCGTGAGTTTTCAACGATCATTGCGAGGCTCATCGTTGGCTCTCTTTTATAATGGTGTCAGTTTTGGCAATCTCATTTTCGGCGAGCAACATGAGAATTCGAGTTTTTTCTTCAAGAAGCCAAAAGAATTTTTT
>CAYONZ010000013.1:72403-74557 GCA_964405465.1 uncultured Bdellovibrionales bacterium
AGAGGTCCTAAGCAAGTTAGGTGCCTAGATTTTGAGGAGTCCAATAAAAATGTAATCGCAGGCTCCACTTTTTTAAGATTTATTTCCAAAAAGTGGATTGCCTAGAATTTTTGATGGGTTGATCTCTTTAAGACATCGCAATCGAGGCAATGGCCAAGGCACCAACGAGTATGAAATGAGTGTGTAGCGAGTCTGGCGCAAAGTATTTGTCGTTCCTGTCGGTCCGATTTTTAAGAATACACAGAAAAAAATAGAAAACGATCTGGAGATATTTGGTTTGAACTCAATAAGAACAGTTTAAGAGGAGTTCGAGCTCGGTCACATCTGGTCCATTGTTTGCTGAGAGTCAGGCGTACTGATGTGCTAAGGCGAAGGTGACGAAGCCTGGGCGTCGGTATGGCGGTAAACCCCGTCCTTTGTGTGAACTGTTCAAGCTAGAAGGCACTGAAAAGCGCGCAAAGGATTTGAGGAATTCTGCAGAGAAAAATTCAAGTGCTTCAAAAAAGAGGCGGCTGTTGCGGTTTATTAACAGGTAAACGAGGGAGAAAACATGAAATGGATGAATGTAGGGGTAATGGCGATATTTTTTGGAATGCTCTTTGGTAGCCAGGCATTTTCTGGGCCACCAGTTAAATTTCCCAACTGCGCAAAGAATCAGTCTATTCGGCAGGTGGCTAACGGTTCGGGTGTCTTTTTTGATGAAACTTGTTCTGTCGCCTATGTCTTGCCCCCGCAGCAGGGTCGACTTCGAATTTCCGGTCTTGCTCCAACCATGAGCCTTCAACGATGTGGGTCCTATGAAAGTCTTTTGCGAACGCTGAATGCCTACTATCGCCGGCTCGAGTTGGTTGGTCAGGCGTTGAACGGTAATGCTCGAGGTGTGCCTGGTGAGATTGGTGGTGGAACTGGAGTTGGCTCAGGTACTTCGCTTGGAGGCGGTGGCATGACTCCTGTGCCAAAGGTGGAGCCAATGGATCCACAAGCTGTTGCCGAATACACGAAGACTATGGAGATGATTTCTAATATTGAAAAGTCTTTGAAAGTCTTTGAGGATGATAAACGTGGTGTTGCTGTAGGAAAGATTGATTACTTTCTGGATTGGAACAATCTTGTCGAAAAGTACCGAGCAGAAAATCCTCGTGTACATTTCGAACGTCTTCCTCTCGAGGCAGGGCGAATTCTTTTTTTAAGGAAGACTGGCACTGAAGGGGAGTCGATCACGGGCGCCGTTACGCAAACTATTGTGGGCATACAGGATACTTCTGGAGTATTGAAAGATGGCACTCTCCAGGCGAATGCAGGGTCGGTGGTGATGGGCGATGCGATCTCTGGACAGGTGGTTCTGAATTATGGTGGAGCCTGCCCTTTTGTTCATGATGGCACAATTGATCGTGACCTTTCTGAATCTCAGATTGATGCCTACCTGGCTGCTAATTTTCAATATCGGTATGCCTTGCAGGGTTTAAAGAAATACTCAGTGAGCTATAATTTGGCCTCCATTGCGAAGCACTTACAAGACACTCACACTGAAGGGGGATTCTTTTCTTCAAGGACGGTCAATTCACTTTATGAAAGCAATGAATCCTCGGATGAATTCGATTTAACCGTTGAGAGTGATCAGGAGTCCTATGAGTATGCAGATGGGTTGCGGCGAGAGGTAAAGGATGAAGTGATCAACAGGGTGCTCCGTGAACTCGCTGGCGTAAACAATGGATCGCGTGTTTTACCAGATCTATTGCCACCTTCACCACATGGAGCAAGTGTTGCTGCCGGAGAGATTCAAAAGTGTCCCTGGATTCAGTGTCAAATCACTTCAGGGACTCTTCGAGTTTTGGATTCCATTTTTGGAAATTCGTCGGCAGTGGCCAACTATATCAAGACGAGAAATGGAGTGTCTCGGGAGCGAGTCACCGAGAAAAAAATGTTCTCCTATGCTGGCTCGTCACTCTTTTCGGCGAGAGTTCAAAATGGGGATGTACGGTGAAACGCAAAGTCTTCATTCCGTGGATTATTCTGATCACAGCTTTTGCCCAGGTGGCAAAGGCTGAGGTCCCTGCGCCAAATGCGATCGGCAAAGTCTATTTTGAATTTCAGCGGCCAGAATTTCCATCTTGCGAGGTTGTGGCAGGTCGCATACGCAACACAAAAGTTCGG
>CAYONZ010000014.1:0-73905 GCA_964405465.1 uncultured Bdellovibrionales bacterium
TGTCGAAGTTTTAGACGAGTGCGAATTTGCTTTCTGTTGCGATGTTAAAAATAGGTTTGCTTGAAGCTGATCCTTTTGTTCGCTCAAAGATGCGGCTAAACTCCGGGGCACTATGTCGCCAAAAACTATGTCGCCAAAAATTTTGCATCCCATCAGCCGAAATTTCAAAGCAAAACTCAGTGAACATTTCAATGCGCAACTCATTGGAGGATTCGCTAAAGATTTACACACGATCACTTTGAGTTCAGTCTCGCTTGCACTCGCTCTTGTTTTGACCGTGCAGCCGAGTTGGGCACTTCCCGATCCAGTTCCTAGTTCTACGGGTTCATCGTCAGCACCGCAATGCTCTGACATCGTGGCCTTCGGCGAAGTTCGACCCGAGTTCAAAGGTCCAAAACAATATGACATCGAGATTCGCGACATCATCCCGGTCAAAGACCAAGGGTCAATCGGCACCTGCCACTTGCACGCATGGTCCTGTTTGCTCGAGATGAAGTACTACAATCGCACTGGAACTCCCATCAAGATTTCGGCTCAGTACCTATCGGTCATGCATTGGCAAAAAAATGCGCTAAAAGATCTTCGACAACTTGCTGACCCCAATTTCGACACCAAAGAGTTTAAAATCGAAGTCTCAGAGGGCAGCGACTCAATCACTTCGTTCAGTCGAATTGTTGAGTTTGGAATTGTACCTGAACTCGAAGGTTCATGGCACTCGGCAAAAGATTTCACCGCGAATCGCTTGCGCATGAAAATCGCACGGGCCCTGACGATGCGCAGAGGTTTGCTGCTCGATGCAATTAATCGCGAGAACATCAAGCCAGAAGATACTATGCGTAAAAGACAGGAACTCATTGCGGAAGCGGAAAAAGACATTCAAGCCATCTTTCAAGAAATTGTGGGAACTTTTCCAACTGAGTTTGAATACCAGGGAGTCAAATACACACCACAAAGTTTTGCTAAGGTGTTTTTTCCAGAAATCGAAAAGCCTCGTTCAAGGGTAGACATAGAGAATTCAAATCCAAATGACCCAATTACCGAATCCATAAGTGGCAGCAAAAAACCAAACCTAAATAAGTACTCATCGGGTATGCTGGCGGCTGAGAGTCTAATGATTGAACTTCTGAAGCAGGGCCATCCTATTTATCTGTCTATTCAGGCGGAGGGCATGTTTATCGATGTCGGTCCATCTGGAGTGATGTCCGTTGCTGCATTTAACTATCCACCCAACTCTTTGATTGTCGATCGCGGGCTGAGACGAGAATACGAACTTGATCAACAAGGTCACGCTGTTGTCATTGTCGGAGTGGCGCTTGATGAGCTAGGTCAACCCAAATACTGGAAGATCAAAAACAGCTGGAGCACCAAGGTTGGAGCCCAGGGGTATTTCAATATGTACACCGACTTCGCTCGGAATTACGTCAAATCAATTACCTTTTTGGGTTCCATTGATTTGAATTCAAATCGTTTTGTTTATTGAGAGCACCGGCCAGGAGTTGGTGATTTTACCAGCTCCAAAGTCTTTCGCAACAGTCCTGCACAGCAGACCACGCACCAAAGATTTCTGCTGGTACAAAAGACTTCTTTGGAAGCAAAACCTCTCGCGAAAGGCTGCTGAGCCCTAGCGGGTTCGCATAATCTTGCCCATAATCCTAAGACCAAAGACCTCTGCATAAGCCAGTACTCCGCTAAACAACGCGCCCGTGACACCACTGCCCGCGACATCGGCGCCAGTTAAATATAAATTGTTTACCGGAGTCTTCGCCGTGTAAAATCCATTCTTCGCACGATCGACCGTCATCGACAGACCGTAAATCTGTCCTTTGATATGGCCTGTATAATGCTCAAATGTTAATGGAGTGGCGAGTTCTTGGTACTCAATCAGGTCGGTCAAGCCTGGCACATGTTTTTCAACCATCGCCAAAAGATTCTTGCTTATTTCGGCCTTCAAAGCCTCATACTCAGGTCCACGATTTTTGGTCGGCAATGTTTTATATTTTGCAAACAGCTCGTAGTCGGCCAAAGAAATAATCTGAGCAGTAAATGATTTCGCTTCAGAGTCATTGGCAGCGCCAAAAGAAAGAAATGCGAAGGCGGGGTGCCCAGCCAAAATTTGATTTCTTTCAGCAAATACTTTTTTCTGATCGTAGCTGTCATAGATCCAGTAGTTCTCACCATGAACACCGATTTCTTTTGGTGACTTTTTTAACCCCAAATATAGATTCACCACCCCATAACCCAGAGGAATCTTTTCAAGTTTTTGCCGAACCCCCTGTGTCACCGCCTCGGGCAAGAGTTTTTGATAGGTGATGTGCACTCCTGCATTGGAGTAAATCAAAGGTGCAAAAAACTCATGCGTCGATTGATCACGACGATCTAGAACTCTAACTCCAATCGCGGTCTTTTGATCTTCACTTAAGAGAATCTCCTGCACTTCATGCCGCACCATAATTTTGCCGCCAGCATTCAAAATCTCAGGCAAAATCGCACGGACAATCTGCCCACTGCCGCCCGTCGGATAATAGGCCCCACGCAAATAGTGAGTGGCGATCGCAATATGAGCCAAGAGCGCACTTTCATGCATAGCCAAACCATAATCACCACATTGTGCATCTAGGACCGCACGCAGCTCATGTGAAAGGCCCAATTCATCAAAGAACTCATCGGTGCGCATTTCAAAGTAGCGATAGCGGCTTGCGAAGATCTTTTTTAAAACTGATCTGAGAAATTCTGGAGCCTTACCAATCAACATAAAAAGCGGACTGTACTTTTGCACTCTGCGAACATCGAAAAAATACCGATCGATTTTTTCAGCTTCAAGGGGAAATGATTTTTTCAATTCATCTGCATATTCTTTTTGCGTCGACCGCACAGCGATCTTGCGATCAGGAAACACCAGGTACTGAAACGGATCCGGAATCTTTTGCCATTTCAGTTTTTGTCCAGTTACATAGTCGTACATCTTGCGCACCGCTGTCTTTGGGTGCAGATCACCAATATAGTGAAGCCCGACGTCCCAGGTGAATGGTCCCCGAGAAAAAGTATGGGTAAAACCACCGGCCTTAAAATGTTGCTCAAGAATTAAAACTTTTTTCTTTTGCTCTTTCGCGAGAAGCATTGCGGTCGTCAAGGCTCCCATTCCAGAACCTATCATGATCACATCATATTTGTGGGCTTCTGGGTGAACGGCAGACTTCGTTCCTGGACTCACCAGACTGTCGCCAGTTTGCTTTGGACTTGTCATCCTAAAACTTCTCCTTTTGCTAGTGCATAGCCACGTATGTATTCAGGTACAGCCATCTTCGCGCGCGATTCAGGTTGCACCTCGAAAATTTCAAGCGCGCCCGATAAACAGGCGACGACAAACGAGCGGTCACGAATCTCCACCACAGTTCCTGGCCGGGCATTTTCTGAACGCACATAATTCTCAAGTGGTTTGTTGCGATGAATTTTGAATGATGCTGCTTGATTCGCACCTTGAGCGCGAGTGGTGAAACAGACCGGCCCCATAGTGAGTCCACGAATGTGATTGAACACCTCACGAGCAGAACGATGCCAATCGATACGAGCCTCAGCTTTGTCGATTTTCGGAGCCACGGTTACCTTTGCTTCATCTTGGACGACGCCGTTTTGTCGCCCTTCGAGATACTCAAAATATTCATTCACCAAAAGATCAGCTCCTAAGACGCGCAATTCATCGTGCAGTCGCTGAGCTTCATATTCATCTGTCAACACCAACCGCCGCTCACCTAAGACGTCACCCGCATCTAGCTTGCGTACGACCTTTTGCAGTGCGACTCCAGTCTCAGCATCGCCGGCCATGAGTGCGCGTTGAATAGGAGCAGCCCCTCGCCAACGAGGAAGCAGACTTGCATGCACATTCACACATCCCAGCGGAAAGGCATTCAAAAAGTTTTGTGAAAGTATCTGCCCAAAGGCGACCACCGCCGCACTCTCGGCATTCCACATCTTGAGCTTTTCAAGAAATTCAGGAGTGTTGACCGAAAGCGGAGTAACCACTTCAATATTTTTTTCGAGAGCTAAAACTTTGACCGGGCTTGGTTTGAGCTGCATTTTTCGCCCGGCTGGCCGATCAGGTTGCGAAACAACGGCCACCACCTCAAAGCGAGAGTCTTGCAGAAGTCGTTGAAGAGAAGCGACGGCAAACTCTGGGGTGCCTAAAAATAAAATGCGTTTTCTTTTTTGCTGTGTCGTCATGGTGCAATGCCTTAAATGGGTTCGTTGTCTACATTGGGTCAGAGCCACACGAGACGGGCTCTACTAAATATATTTTATTTAAAACGCGTGATCTTCCTCTTTTTTGCGTGAACGCTCTTCGTGCACTTTTGCTCTGGCCTCACGCGCCTCTTCGGCAGTCGGGTAACCATGCTTTTTGATTTTGTTTTTGATCAAATTCGACTTCACCATACTCAGACGATCAATAAAAAGTTTTCCCTCAAGATGATCCATCTCGTGTTGCAAACAAATCGCGAGCAAACCGTCAGTTTTAATCTTCATGGGAAGTCCATTGACATCAAGACCTTCGGCCTCGACATAAAGCGCACGGTTCACCGTTTCATAAAATGTAGGAACACTCAAGCAGCCTTCCTCATATGTCGTCTTACCCTCTGCAACTATGATCTCAGGATTAAATATCACTAAGGGCTGCGGTACCGCACGTTCCAATTCCGTCATCTCTTCAAGCAGAATATTTCCATCGTCATCTTTAGGACGCGTATCGATGACTAATAATCGAATGAGCTCACCCACCTGTGGAGCTGCGAGTCCAATTCCCGGAGCATCGTACATGGTCTCCAGCATATTTTTGGCCAATTCACGGTGCGCCTCGGTCACCTCTTTTACAGCCACAGACCGCTGCTTTAATCGCGGGTCAGGAAATGTCAAAATCTCAAGTTTCATGGCTTCTCCTTTAGTATTGGTACACTACTAGCGGTGTATACCTCTCAGCCGGTATGGGTCGTTTCAATATAGCCTAATCTACCACCTACTTCTACCGGATTTTGTTGGCAAAACAAGGACCCACAAGCGATCCGACCGGTGCTACCTATGGAGATTTCACCTGATTGTTCAAAAGATCGGCAATCTGCCAGGTGATATGCACAACTGTTTCCGGAGATTCTTGAGCCGCAAGCCTGCGGATCTCCTCTCGAAGCATGACCACCCGTTGGACAACTTCTTTAAATAGTCTTTTCGATAACGCGAATTGATCGACTTTGTGATATCCAGACAGTTTTGACAAAACGAAGGACTGCTGAAACCAAAACTCATGAATGTTTTGTATCAGTCTTAAGTCTTTGATGGGAGTGGCGTAGAAGAAATCACTTCTTGCTGAAACCCGATCGCGCTCAAAATGTGCCAGCTGCAGGTCAAAAAGGGTTTGCAGTGACTCTTGAATTTGCGACTCACTCAGACCGATGGTCTTAAAAAACTCTCGCGCCGACTCCTTGCGGACAGTCCGATTTTTAAAGGCACCCGAAACCAGAAACAAATAAACCGTTGGTGTCCATGGAAGCCGAAAGAAATGGGCATTGAAGTTTTCGCGAACATAATTCGACTCAAGACTGTATCGCGAAAGATCCACAGCAAATCCCAAAAATTCGAGCAACGCCGGCAGGCGCATAGTCAACCGATCCACGATCCGCAGAAATTGGGCAAAAGAAATTCCTCGTCGTCCATTCTCCCAATGCCCGAAAGTTGAAAAAGCTGTGCCGTCGAGCCGGCTCACCACATCCTTAAGGGAACGATCACCACGAATTTCTTTAAGTAGCGGCGCTACCACGCGCGACTGAAGGCGGACCTCAGTCACAGCTCCATAAAACCCTGACAAAGACCGCGGCGCGAGCGGCACGTAGGTGAAGGCGTCGATCTCCATCCCTAGTTTTTCGAGGATCAACAAAACTCGAGTGAGCTTGAGGTTTGCTGCCAAATGCGGATTATTTTCAATGTCTTCGAATCGTAAACCCAACGCACGCGCCACCGAAGCTGATTTTGGCCTAGACAGAAGCTGACGCAAACATTCTTGTGCCAGATGAATATATTGATCCTCGGCTGGTGTTGCAGTTTTAGTTTTGGAGGCAGGTCGCACTCGCCCGGACCGCGTCGAGCGTCTTTGATCTGTTGGGGCCTTAATATTCCCTGTCACTGATTTGCTATTCGCATTAGCGATTTTGCTTGTGTCGGTTTGCATGATGTCTATGGTTTTGGACTTCAACTTGGTTTTGGATTTCGACTTGGTCTTCGCCTTCACGTCCTGATACCCCATCTCTAAGTTTTGATTTTTAATTTTTGATTTTTAAGTTCTAAGTTCTAAGTTCTAACATAACTGTATTCTAGCATCCCTGACTTTGAGCGACCTCTCGAGCAAAAAATATTTGATCAAGATCGAGATCCCTCCAACAAAATTCCATGTACAAAAAACATATCATAAAATCACTGATTTTGTACTCTCTAAGTTTCCTCGATTCATCGGTGATTTCCTCATTTGGACCTTGTGGCAATCAAAGCCTGCGTCCAAAATGTACAAATGTCTTTGCTTTTTGTACGAGATATTTGATGCAAATCGATAAATACCTTGGCGCAATCGAATGCAGACTTTTAAAATTTTTGTATGAGTACAATTAAAAATATTTTCTATAAGTTGATGACTCGACGATCTCGCCCTCGTACCAAACCAGGTCCTTTGCCTCGCGGATTGATATTCAATATTCGAAAACAAGAGTACCTTGAAGTGCAAATCCTCGACACCTCACCAGTGGGAATTGGCATGATCTCTAAAGGTGGTGTCTTCGACGTCGGCGAAGAAGTTGTGTTTTTTCATAAACCCAATTTTGACCAACCAGAGCTCTCGCAGATTCGAACGATCGCCAAAATTAACTCACAGAGGATCTACTACCCCTCGGGGGCCCAGAGCGATCACCTCAAGAATGCTCTCTTTCGCTACTCGGTGGTGTTTGTCACCAACGATTAATTATGAAGCAGGAGTCCCCGCAAGGCTGGTGCTATTTAAATACACAGTCTTTCGATGTGATTTCAATTTTGATGCCCAATGACCGACTCACCTCTTTTTGCACCTGAATTCCATTGGCAAAATCGGCAGTGAATTGCAAGTCAGCAAAGGCATCGCTTTTTCCGGAGGCCGAAACTTCGGCCCAAAGAAAGTAGCTTTGCTCGATTTTTGCAACCTCATAACGGCGCAAACTCATCTCTCGACGTAGCGCTTTTGCCCGGAGGCCAAAGAAATTTCCTTGGCCTAAACTGATCATGTCGATAAATCGATCCGTGTCTCGCAAAACAGTGACCGCGAGTGGAGTTTTGGGAAAGGTCAAATCCAAAAGCGCAGCTGAAATCTCGACCGCTAGGTGATCTTTCGAACTGCTACGAATCTTTTCATCTAAAGGGCCATCTAAAGTTCCATCTGATGAAGGTTGGGTGAGCTTCAGCGAAAGATAATCCGTTTCAAAATCTTCTGCGATTTTCATTGTGGGTGGCCCAGCAATTGGACCCACGGAAAAATGAACTGGCTCATTCGGCTGCAAACACAAATTCTGCGTACGATAGACCTGCTCTCGAGACAATTCTCCATCAAGCATGCGCTGCTGACGGATCGCCATACGATAGGTTAATTTTTGCTGCAAATCGAGTTTCTCCCAGAGATTTGCCACATGCCGAAAGCGCAACTCGAGATCCTGTTCCGTTCGTTCATCTCCGTTCAACCCCATCAAACTGGCTGCAAGCGGCAAATTCGAATGCAAGTCACGCTTGAGATGTTTAAATCCTAAGACATGCCCAAGCTCATGGAGAAACAAGACCCGGCCATCAACTTCAATCACCTCTTGAGGTTGATTGGCTTCTAGGTCACGAGGCCGACTCAAATAGGCATCTTCCCCCCGATGGCCAGTATCTGCCTCTGGATTATATGAAAGTAAAATATCGGGATGGAGAGTCACAATAGGAACCGTGTCCACACGATGCTGATAGAGTAACGCAAACACTTGATTGTGCCAATCTGAATATTGATTGTGTTTTAAAACCTTGAGTTGATCATAAGGAAACTGCTCCCACTCACCTCGGCGAAAAACCACTGTACAATTCTCAATTGCTTGCGAGGACGACAACGATTGCGGGTTCGCAAAATCTCCCCACTCGACACGAGCAAAACTGGCTGCTTTTGGTTGGTCTTGTGGGCCAAGAAGCGAATTTAAAAACCTGCTCAATGCTAAGTGAAAATCAAGCTGAGGTTTTGGCAACGACTGGTCCACACAAATGCGAAGAGTTTTGAAAACTTTTGCTTCACCGTTCTCGAAGCGATCTTGCGCCATCGAAGGAATTTTCACACGGGTTGGCTGAGCCGCGAGAGCCGCTGTCGTCTTGTAGATCTTGGGGATTGATTTTTCTTCCACCTGAATCAAAGTTCTTAAACTATCATCGGTACCCCACCCTGCTCCGCCCGAGCCCGAAGCCAATAGTTTTTGGCCTCCCAATAGAGAGTGCTCAAACTCCATCTCAGGCCCAGTCACCGGTGCAGACCTGGGGGCAGGCCGGGGAGCGTCCCCAAAAGCCAGGGCTGAAGTGCCACAAAAAACTAGGTTAAGACTCATTCCAAAAAAGTGGCGGAAAAGTGAGTGTCGCATTTTCTTCATATCAGGATTACTAATCACAAATTTTATTTATGTCGACGAGCAATCGTCGTTTCTAGCTGCTCGACACACCGAGCTCTTCAATACAGTCTTTGCCCGCATCGAATCAAAGACACCAAACGCTCCATTTTTGGCCGTTCACTTTAATCCCCACACTCTCCACAATTGTCGCAATCTGAATCGCCATTGCCTCATTTCGAGAACTTGCCGCAAACCCTCTACCAAAGACCTAAAACAGCCGAAACGTAAGCATGGTACGTATGCGCAAAAAACCTAAAGAAGACAGCGGCAATAGCCACAAAATAGCTTTCACAGTCAACCCAGCGACTTCGCGCTCTTGGAGCCACTTGTGGTTTGCACGACTATTGATGGTTATGACTTTAGTCGCAGTCTTTTCGGGATGCACGCTGCCTAAAGCTGGTCAGCAAAAAATCACCTTGAAGATCTCACGAACTCAAGCCAATCAAAAGGCGGCCAACCAAACGCTCATGCAGGGGCCGTCGGCATTGAGCTTTCCATCTGGGTATACGCTTTGTTTTGCGGTGAATGTTATGGCGGATGATATACCTGGGACGCAGCTCAACTCGTGCACGCCGAAAGTTGCGTTGCACGCGGGCTTTGTTCCCGAAAATCAGGAAATGGTTTTGATGGTGCCTCAGGGGACAGGCCGCAAGTTCGAAATTTTTTCGTACCTTTCGCAAGACGGCACCTGCCCGGCAACTGCAACCCAAACCGATCTCGAGGCCATTGACTACTCTCGTGTTTACGCTGTCGGAGAGGCTTCTAATATTGAAATTTCAGGCGCCGACGTGCCGATCTCAATCACCGCTAATTTTCCCGGATCCGATCACAATCTCGAAGCCGACCTGGGGCTCACCTCCTGCTCAGGAGCCATCACGCCGCCACCGACACCGACTCCAACACCCGTGGTGCTTCCTAATACTGTTCGCGATTTCGATTTCACCACGGCAAGTTTACCAAGTGAGTTGATGGTGCAACGAAGCTCTCCTGCCAAATTCACCAACGGCGTTGGTCTTCTTGATTCCGTCTCGGGCTATATGCCGCGCTTTGCCTGGGATACAGCGACACAAACGGCGATTGGTTTGCTCGTTGAACCTTCATCTACCAATGAACTGACATATTCAGACCAATTCAACACAAATTGGGTGATGGTCGATTCGACTCTTTATCCGGGAATGGGCACCTCGCCCACTGTCGCCAATACACCAGCGAATCGTGTGGTGGACAACGACAGTGCCGGGTCGAACATCAGTTATGTTTACCAGTCGGTCCCAGGACTTCCGCAGGGCTATTACTCCGCCAGCGTTTACGTTCACGCCGACACCTCCACACAGGTTGCACTTTGGGTGGAAGAGCCCGCCGTGATGTGCGCTGGCGCCAAAGCAAATGTCGTCGCCCAGACATCGGGCCCACTTGAAATTTGCAGCTCACAATCTGGTCTCGGTATAGAACCAATGGCCAATGGTTGGGTTCGTCTTTGGGTTTCTTTCTATCACTCGAGTCCCTCGAACACCATTTACATTAAACTTGTTCCCGCTTGGGGACCCAGCGGATTTCGCGACGACACCTACACTGGAGCCGCATATTTTTGGGGAGCACAGCTTGAACAAGGCATGGGCCCATCAACCTACATTTCTTCACTGAGTGCCCCGACCACCCGGGACGGAGACATTGTCTCTTTCACTACGACTTCGTTTATGAATTTAACTGGAGGGGCGATTGCTGTTGAAGCAGGAACCAAAGGTTTTACTCACTTAGGTAACCGAGGCCTTGTGGGATGGTACCAGGACACCTTAAATTCGATGGATCTTCTTTACCAGGCAAGCCTCGGGGCTTCACAGTTTAAAACGGCCACGACAATGGGACAAGGGCCCACTTTGCAAGGCGCCTCCTTGCCAGCAAATGTGATGAAAAAATTCGGTTTTAGCTATGATGGTCCAGCGAACACGGTGGTCTTTGGAGAGACCGGGACAGCCGCTACTGCGACCACAACACCGATTCCACCTTCACTAAATACTCTTTATTTAGGCTGTTCAGCCGGGTGCCATGATGGTTTAGCTGAACAATTCAACGGCGTCATTAAACGATTCCAATATTACAACACGCCACTCACTCCAGCACAGATGGATCTCGCGACAGCACCGTAGAGGTGCTGTCCAGAACCGACACACCTTATTTCCGCTGCCGGCAGAGCCGGCTCAGAGACCAGTGCCGGCCGAGCCGGCTCAGAGAACAGCTCCGCAGAGCCAAAAAAATACCACAGACCTATAATCACAGCAGACTAAAACCTGCCCATTTGCGGCCCTGTCGAATCTTTAAACAGCTGAATTGAAACTGACGACAAACAAGTGCGGCATTCTTCATGCAATTCTATGACAACTGACTCGAGTGCTAGTCATTCTAGTCCCGTTAGTTCGGGCGCCAATAACTAGTGCCCCAACTATCCAATTCCAGAACCCAAGCCAGGAACTCAAGTGAGGAGCCCAGTTGATGCCCTGTTTCGCTGATCGACAAACGCAGAAGTTCAAAGCTCTACTTCTATTTTTGCTCTTGGGAACACTCAGCTCCGCACCTTTGGCAAAAGCTCACCTTGACGTTTCGAATCCTCGGCCACCAAGAATCTTTCAAAGCAGTTGTGTGGATCTTGTCGAGGACATCACGACGACCGATGTTGCAACCACTACAAATCAAAAAAATATCGAGACCAACCCGCACCAATCAAGTGAAGACGTCGCCAAAAGAATCGCCCGGTACCTCGAGGAACTTCAGCCGGTCTTATTAAATCCGCATAACCCTAACTCCGCCGCCACCTCAAGATTTACATCACTGGAGCATCAGGAATTTGCGTCGGACTTAATCAGATTTTTTGAAAAAGAATTTCGTTTACCTAATGCAAACCGAGATCTTATTGCCAATCAAGATACAAGCAAAGCGATTGAAGTCTATTCAACTACACTTGAGCAACTCAATTCCCAAATTCGAAAATTCAATGAGAGCCAAGTTCCTCCTCGGTTTTGGACCGCACAAGCATTTGGCTTCAACTTCAAAAATGGCAAAAGACCCAGTGAAAAAAAGATTCTAGAGCTCGAAAAAAAGACCGATGACGCTCAACTCAAGTTGAGCAATCAGCATAAAAATCTCGAGCAACGAATTGCTCAAAATCAAAACTTGCTTTCACAGATAAATTTGTGGAGCGAAAAAATTGAACACGAAATCGACTTTCTAAGAGCCTTCGAAAAAGTCGTTTTCGGCGACTTTAACAAGCGAGATGACAACGACCCACAAAAAGCGATGCTGCAAAACCTTCTCACAAAAATCACCGAATCCATCGAATACCTCGAGGATAAAGCCTTTCAACTCAATCATGTGCGAGCGTCGTTCACCAATCTCAACGAAGCTAATCTGATGACAAACGACCTCGTTAAAGAGGTCAGATCAAGTGTTCGCTATCATTTTGAAGCCTCCCAAGGTGAACCCATTACAGAAGCCACATCCGAAACCACACCGACAGCAGACTCGCATCGTTCAAGCCAAACTCTGCCCACGAGAGCCATCGCTCGTAGCCAGTCACAGGGGTGGATTCAACGGGTCAGCAATATGGGTTCAAGACTCAAGCATCTCTTCGCAAGACAGCCCAAAGAATTGCTTCTCACTCAAGAAGAGCTCAAAGTCCTGCGAGATTCAAAAAATCCTGAGGACGTCAGAAAATATCTCAAGGCGATTCAAAAACAAGTCGGGAGTTGGAACTTCGAAGATTGGTTTAAAGATTCTGGAAACGACTTTCTCTGGCACACCAAGGACTCACTTCTCAGGCGATCGGACCTGCCCTATGACGTCCGCGAGCAAGCGGCACTCGAGTACCTTTGGATGAGCAGAAACCGTCTTGCTGCGCTCGAAGAAATTCTTGCATCACTCAATGAAACAGAAAAAAAACGATACACGGCTGAAATCAAGCAGTGGCAGAAGTCTTCAGACGAACGCAAGAAGCAGTTGTTGGCAGAATTTTATTCTCGATGGAACTCGTCCATCCAATTCGGATATCTTAAGACACTGCAAAGGCTAGCTGAACTCGAGCTTTTTGATGTCAATTCAAAAAATATCAGTGGCTATTCGACTCTCATACGTGCCGGCCATGCAGGACAGAAAGATGTCGTGGAGTGGTTACTTGAAAACCCACAACTCGATCTCTCCCAAAGAGACGAATTCGGTTTGACAGACCTAGAGAATCTTCGCCTTTCTGGAAGAAAGGTCATTGCCAACACCATTGAGTGGAAACGGCCCGAAATCAGCTCGCGACATTTCAAAGCAAAACGTTTAAAAAAAGACGCCTCTCCAAGTTTTCTCAAAATACATCCGGGACAGTTTTTCATGGGCGATGGGGTCACCGGCAACTTACAAAAAATCGCCAAGCCTTTTGAGTTGATGTCAAAATTTACCGACGTTCAGACTTGGTCTGAAGTGATTGAACTCGCCAAAGAACACCTCGGATCCGGACTTTTCAAAGTTCGCCAAGGCCATTTGGTCGATCGCAATTCGCAAGGTCGCTTCGGCTCAGCACAAAACACCCTCGAGGTCATCGATCTCACGAGCCTCGATATTTCTATTAGCAAAGACGAGACAGCCAGCAAAACATGGGTCAAGAAAAAGAACTTCCGAGATATAAGCGTCTGGCTTTCCCTACTCAATGCTCTTTCGCAAAGTGGAGAAGTCAAAGTACAACAAAAACTGGCGGCGCTCTTCCTTGGCCACACCAAGGGTGCGGTCTATCGCCTACAAACAGATAGCGAAGCTGAATTTGTCACGCGCCTTCGCGGCAAACTCGATGGCAACTATCAAAGCTTAGTCATACTCCACAACAGCGTCGCACCTCACCAAATTGATGCGAATAAGCTGATCAATGGACAGCCGATTTTTGGGTTACTCACCCAAGATGAATTCGTTCAAGACCATAAAACTGGCACACCAATGACTCTCAATGTTCGAGTTGCCCCGCATAATTCCCTGAGGTTCACGGCGCAGTCGTTCCTCTCCAACAATGCCGTCTTTCGAATTGCGAGAGAATTTGCAGAAGCGCAAAGCGCGAAAGACCTTACCCAAGCGCAGGGCGCAGGAGAATTTCAAGAAGCGCAAAGTGCTGCTACCCTCACCGAAGTGGATGAACGCCCTTGATACTAATTGGTCCAGTTGCCATAGTCCGGTTAGAATCAAATTTCAAAAGGATTCCCCGATTTCAAGCGCGGAGATTATTGTCAGATAGATGACGAAAATTTGCCGAGAATTGGCAGGGCGACAAAATTTTCGGCACGTCGTTTTTAGCTAAGCCTAGATATACCAGAGATAGAACGGGACTCGAATTTGCAACTTCCCCGTTGGTGCAATTGAGTCTTCAGTTAGCTATCTCGTTAGTTGGCCTTGGCTGAATTGCACTTATCTGTCGCTTGTTTTGGTTTTTAATTTTAATTTGGAATTCGCTTTAAAGGAGAGCCCCTCATGGCCCATTTACCTCGCCCCACTCACCTCACGCGTATGGCCCTTATCGCTTCACTCACCGCAGCTTCGCTTGTTAGCCATGGCCCTGCACAGGCATCGGGCGCAAAAGAATTACCCACTAAGACCACAGCCCTAGCCACCTTGCGTGCCTTGGGCCTCTCGTGTGAGAGCCTTGTCTCGACATCTCCAACAATAAGTGATGGACTTGAGACGGCACAAAATTCAAAGCCACAATCGCAAAAGCTCATCAGCTCTAAAGACCTGAAAGAAATATTGAAGACAAATACCGCGGGTGCACCTGGAGACCAAGTGATTCGCCAGGGCTTTGAAGAACTTTTGAAGGGCTATGATATGCTTTTGAGTTCACTCAAAGCTATTGATCCTTCAAATGAAAAACAGGCCGCGGTTTTTCAAGCAGACTTTGATGTGCTGGTGCAAAAAGTAGAACTCTATCGTCAAGAGATTCAATCGAGCTTCGACGGTTGGCTAGCCCCTGAACTCAACCAATCAACCATGGTAAAAGTGTTGCAGTCTCGCGACCATCTCGATCAGTTGTTTGCAGAGATCAGACTCTTTGAAGCCCGAGCGCGAACCACTGAGCTTCAGGCTCCGGCGCCGCATATGGCAATCGCCCATCGTATTTATGAATTTGCAGTTCCTAAAGGTGAAACTCCAATAAAGGTTCGCTTTGGCAACGACATCACTCAAGAGTTTTTGCGCAGTGATGAGATCAGTACGAAAGCTTCGGCCATTATGTTTATTGAAACATTGAAAGCCGGACGCAAGAAAGTGGATTTTGAAGATGGAAAAAAAGTCCGCGGCTACCAACGATTCTCAGAGAGAGTTTTTGTAAAAAACCTAAAAACTCCAGGATTAGGCGAGTTCATTGACGTGGAATTTGCTGAAGTGAAACTCGAAAATGGGCCGCGAATTTTTGCCGTGGTTGATAAAGAGATTTTCCATTTTGTTTTGGTTTCTGGCAATACTGACACTTCAATGTTAACTCGTCACTTGCTAGCCGAAGATACCTTCGATGCATTTCAAACAGAAAACTGGCTAAACAAAAAGCCATAAGTTTAAAAAATTTGGATCAGCACAATAGTTTGTACAATCTCTTGTGCGTTTTATTTTTTTAGACGAACCAGCAGAATAAGCGAAACCATTAGTCCCACCAAGTTCGGAATCCATGCCGCCATTAAGGGCGGCACGAGCCCTTGTTTGCCAAGGGTCAACCCGGAATGATAAAACACATAATAGAAAAACGTCAGCGCAATACAAACTCCGATATTGATCGCAGCTCCACCCGATCGCTGTTTCGTCACACTAAAGGGAATACCGATAAAGGACATCACCACCGCAGCAAAGGCAAAGCTAAACTTGCTCTGATAATCGACCTCATATTGAACCGTATCTAACCCGGCCTCTTTGTTTCGCTGAATAAATCGCTTCAACTCACCAACACTTAAAACTTGCGAACTCTGTGCGGTCGATTGCAGATCAGCTGCATCTTGCCCCATATTGATCGATTTTTTTTTGAATGCCTGGGTCACCGGAAGCTGGGTGACTTTTGAAAACATGGTCACTGACCCTTTGTTGAGTTGCCAAAGAGGCCCCTGCATCGAAACTTCCTCTGCCGAAATGAGCTGCATGAGTTTCCAGTTTTCATCAAAGTAGTACATCATTAAACCCTGTGCGATACCCTTCTCGGCCTTGAGGGTTTTGATATTGTAAAGAACATTACTTGTTCGATACCAAATTTTATTGGTCTTAACAGTTGAGTAAAGCCCTGGTTGTTTTTTTATATCGACAAAGTAAACATAGTTTTTTTTCTGATTGGTGAACGGCAAAACTCGATCACCTATCCAAAACGAAACTCCAGAAATAAAAACCACCAAAATCAAAATCGACGAACTCACCCGCGCGAGTGACATGCCCGAGCTAAACAGAGCCACTAACTCATTGCTCTTATTCAGCGAACTCAAAGTAAAAACAGTGCCCATCAAACAAGCAACCGGAATCAGTTGCGCCACAATCCATGGAGTATAAAACGTGTAGTACTCAAACATGGCTTTCGTCGAGGCGCTAAAGCGCACCATTGCTGACACGAAGTCCACGGCAACAAAGAGAGTCACGAAGACGACAAGGCCACCTAAAAAGTAGCCCAAAAACATTTTGCCTATATAGCGATCAATAATTGTGAACACACATAGATCTTATGAAGCCTTGAGGTGGTCGTCAAACACTGCGAACTTTCTTAACTCTTCGTCTTGCTTAATTTTTTCGCCTAGTTCTCTCGATAGTTCTTGGTAGCTTTGCTTGACAGTCGCTTGCGAAAATCATTTACTGAGAGCATGGCATTACGCGTCTTGTTGGCTGATGAAAGCAACGCCATTAAAAAAGTGATTCAACTCGCTCTGCAAGATTTCGGGGTCGAGGTTAAAGCTGTGCAAGTCGGGCTAGATGTGCTCGAAGTGGCACGGAGCTTTAGGCCTGATATTGTCTTTGCGGATGTCTTGTTGCAAAGACGTTCTGGCTACGAGGTCACTGCCGATCTTAAAAATGATCCAGGGCTTGCGCACATTCCTGTGGTCTTGATGTGGAGCTCATTTATGGAGCTCGATGAAAATTCATTCAATAACTGCCGCGCCAATGCTCGGCTTGAAAAACCATTTGATCTCGAAAATCTACGCTCACTGGTCTTAGATCTCGTACCCAAAACACAATCGCAAAAAATTTCGCAGTACCTCGACTTTCCGCCAAATATTGCAGACCCAGTCCGAGCCGAGGAACGTGAACGCAAAGACAAGCTCAAGCAAATGGCCAAACGTGGGGCACAGGTGGATCCCGTACAAACACGTTCACAGCCTCAAGCTTCACACCCCGGCATACAGAATCAAACTTCTGCGGCCCCTCTCGGAACGCCTCTCGGAACGCCTCTCGGAACGCCTCTCGGAACGCCTCTCGGAACACAAAGTCACCCTCAAAAAAGTCACTCTCAAATGAGTGCCGCAAAGACTCCGCCCTCGGCTCCCTCCAAAATGCCGTCAACCGGATCCGCAAAAACTCCTCCGGCACCGCCACGTGGAGCCCAGACTCCCAGCGTACCGCAGCGACCTGATGCCAAAGCAGAAGCGAGCAAAAACCAAGAGCGAAAATCTTGGTCGATGGAGAGCTTTCAAGATATTGAGTCGTTCGCAGAAGCAGAAGGCTTGGCTTCGCATGATCCTAGTGATGACGAAGATTTTTCGCGCCTCAAACTCAACGACCTCCCGCAGCCCAAGGCTGACTCGCAGCGGGCAATTAAATCGGCCGCACGTGCCACTCCGACTGCGCCACCAAAATCGATCACGACCACTGCCGAAACCGCTGAGGCCGATGACGACGAACCCTGGTCGACTCAAGATCTTTCGCGATTTAAGCTAGATCTTCCTCCGGTGAATGTCGAAAGCGAAGAGCTCTCAGTATTGATTGATCTCAATAAAAATGAGGTCGAAGAAGTTCCTCGTGAATTCGCGTCGTCTCGACCAAAGCCGATTGTCAAAGATCATCGTGGTTATCAAGAGCCCGAAGAAGAAATCGAATTTAATGTGAGCGACGATGCTCATGATTTTTCCTCTCCTAAGACCTCACATCATGATCAAGCCGAACAGACAGCTGATCAAGAGGCTGATACTTTGAATGACCACCGAACGCAGTTAGATGATGACGAAGAGGCGGTTTCGTTTGAACTTGATCTCGGGCAAGGCCGAGACATTGCAACGCGAGAAACAGGGTCATTTGCATCGCAGTTTTCTGAGCTTGAACCTGATTTTTCGGCACCAGTGCAGACGACTTCGTCAGCGAGCCGCACCTCCAACACGAAAATCCCTGAGCTCACAGTGGAGCAACTCGAGGAAATCGTGAGAGCCCAATCGATTTCGATCATTGAAGGCCTTGTTCACAAACTTGTTCCAGAAATCGCAACTCGTCTCATCCAAAAGGAATTGGATCGCTTACTTCGGGAAGAAGACGGAGAAATTTCACCATGACACTCTTAGACCTTATTCATGTGGCACTCAAAGAAGACATGCCACATGGAGACCTTACCACCGATTCTTTGGCACTTTCTCCCCGCATTGGCGAGGCCCGCCTGATTGCCAAGCAAGATATGATCTTGTCAGGCACAGGTCCCTTCGAGCAAACGATGCTGGTTCTAGATCCCACAGCTCGTGTGGAGTGGCATTTCAAAGAAGGTGATTGGGTTTTGGATCGACAGATTCTTTGCCACATCAATGGCGACCTAATTCAAGTTTTGAAAGCTGAGCGTGTCGCTTTGAATTTTGTTGGCCATCTCTCTGGTATTGCCACATTCACTCGCTCTTTCGTTAAACAAGTCGAACACACCAAGACTCGCATACTCGACACGCGCAAGACTCTACCTGGCTACCGCGACCTTGAAAAACGCGCGGTTGCTCATGGTGGCGGGCACAATCACCGCAAAAGCTTGAGCGATGCTATTTTAATCAAAGACAATCATATCATGGTGGCTGGCGGACTCACCAACGCTGTTCACCGTGCTCGCAATCACAGTAAAGAAAAACTCGAGGTCGAGTGCGGAACACTGGCCGAAGTTCGTGAGGCTGTTGCCCTTAAGGTCGATCGTATCTTGCTCGACAATATGACCAATGATCAACTCAAAGAAGCCGTCAAAATTGTGCCAGCCGGTATCGAAACGGAAGCCAGCGGCAATATGTCACTTGATCGCGTGCGCAGTGTTGCGGAGATTGGCGTTGATTTTATAAGTGTCGGTGCGCTGACGCACTCAGCTCCTGTCGCCGACATCAGCCTCATTTTTGATTGGCAGCAGAGCGAACAACCCGCGATTTGACAAAAAACTATAAATTTTGAAAATGCACCACTCCAGAGCGAGCTCACCTGTTGACGAACCCTAGTTCGACTTGATCAAATCTCGTCAAGAGCTAGAGTGAATGGCGCATGCTCGTGTGTGTGTTTTAGTGAGGCTGTGGCAGCTGCTGTGTGGACTTCCGTGACCGCTGATTTGGCTGCTGCTACCTATTTGCTGCTGTACCAGCGGCTACCACCAATGACCACACTTTGTGCTGCGGCAGCCGCCAAACTTGCTGCCACAGAAGGCACGACAGCTGCCGCTGCGTTTGCGGCAGCGGAGGAAACACGCTCGATGCCGAGTCGGAGTTTGAGGCTTCGCTTGGAGGCGGAGAACCATCTACAATGGCTGAACCACTTGAAGCCTCTCTGGTGATCGAAGGCAAACTGGATCTAAAGAAATGAACAAGGAGAATTTGTGAAACAAGATGCCCCTCTCAAAACAATCGCACAATGGACATCCGATTGGGCCGATGCCAAGGGTTTAAAGGTCTGGTACCAACCCGAAATTTCGAGCACCAATACCTTTGCTAAAGATCACCTGAACAACTCCTCCTTGTTTCCATTTTTACTTTATCTAGCTGACAAACAAAGTGCGGGACGCGGTCGCGGCCAAAACTCTTGGTCGAATCCCGAGCCCGGCACAGCACTCTTGAGCACTTGGTGCTGGTTTTTAAAAGCTTCGCCACAACCTGTGCTCTCCCCTCTCGTGGGACTAGCTGTGTATCGAGCCGCATCGAGCACTTGGCCCCAGCTTAAGTTCAACCTGAAGGCACCAAATGATCTTTATTTAGGCGCAAAAAAAGTAGCAGGAATTTTGATCGAAACAATTCAGCAAGGACAAGAGTTTCGCGTCTTGGTTGGCATTGGCCTAAATGTGCGCCATGCCCCCAAAGAGGTGGACATTGCGACATGCCTTGAAGAGGAAGTTGCTGTAGATGAACGTCATTGGAATCAATTTCTGCAGAACCTCCACCAAAATCTCGATCTCGCGATACGCAAAGGGCAAGCCGCGACGATCGCAGCCGAAGATCGCATCGCTTTAAAGAACGCGCTGAACCTCCATCCCCTTCTGCAGCACGCAATTTTGGATGTCGATGAACGTGGACAAATTAAAAATGCCCAAGGCATTATAGCCTGGCATCAAATTTAAGGTTTTAATCACAGGAGAACTCGATGGCTCTCACGCATACACCAGATCCCTCGCTCGGCGAATTGTGCCCAGACTTTAAGTTGCCAGGAGTGGATGGTCGCACTCACCAACTGACCGATTACCAAAATAAATCAGCCTTGCTGGTGATGTTTATTTGCAATCACTGCCCCTATGTTAAAGCGATTGAAGACCGCTTGATCGCGTTAGGCAAAGATTTGATACCAAAAGGTTTGGGTATGGTGGCAATCAGCTCAAACAACGCCGCTAAATATCCAGAAGACTCATTTGAAAACATGCGCAAACTGGCCGAAGCCAAATCGTATCCGTTTGGCTATCTCTATGACGAATCGCAAGAGGTGGCTCGTCGTTTTGGCGCGGTTTGCACTCCAGATTTTTTTCTCTACGACCAAAATTTAAAACTCGCTTATCGGGGACGTCTCGATGACTCATGGAAAGATGCCAGCCTGGTCACCTCACAAGAACTTCGCGCTGCCATTGAAGCGCTCTTACGTAATGAAAAACCATCACCGCATCAAAAGCCCTCAATGGGTTGCAGTATCAAATGGAAGGAGCACGATTAATGAAATGGATCGTCGGCGGCGTCATTGCCGCACTCTTTGGCTTGATCATTAGTTTGTTTTTCCGTTTGCAAGCATTCAAGCCCGTGTTGCTCGAAACCCAGCAAGTTCCTGAAATGAAATTGATCTTTAAAAATCATCTCGGACCCTACTACAAGATTGTACCCACTATTGAAGAGGTCGAAAAATATGTTCGTGCCAATGGCGAAACTTGTGAATTGAGTTTTGGCGAATATCTTGATGACCCAGACAAAGAAGACCAAGATCGCTTACGAAGCATTGGTGGCTGCTTGACCTCCAAAGCTTGGGAAAATCTGCCAACGGACTATTTACAAAAAACAATTCCCCCGCGCTTTGCCCTGATCGCTCATTTTTCTGGTGCCCCATCGATTGGGCCCTACAAGGTCTATCCCAAAGCCGCTGATTGGATGAAGGAAAACGGTTACAGGCAAAATGCACCCATTCTCGAAGTCTACAAAATTATCAATGACCGAGAAGTTGAAACGACCTACTACTTTCCGATAGAAAAAATCGACACTAAAAAGTAGTCGTCTTAAAATTGACAGCATAAAAACCGAAGCTCACGTGTAAGAGCCCTTCTCTTGGCCAAACACCAGCAGATGGTTTAAGCAGATGCGGCTAGCAAAACTCACCAACTGCTACCAAATCCATAGACGAATGATTTTGAAGTCTCGCCGACGGCTGGTTTATAAACCTCAGCTCCAGCGCTAAAGTGCCAACCTCGCCAGTCTTTTTCAAATTCAACTCGTGTGGCATTTGCTTTTGATGAATCAAGTTTATTGACATAATTCGTCGCCCCAACATCGATGGTCCATGAAGTCCCGACGTAAAAGCTGGCTTTAACATCAGTTTGCGAGTCTAAAAAACTCTGCACCGAAGATTCATAACCACTCGAGACAAATCCTGTGAAACTCGCATTATCAAGATACTGGAGGTAGCTCTGCACATCTTTATCGTAAGTGTAACGGGTGTGGTGAACCTTAAACCCCAACAACTCAAGAGGTTGAAATCTCAATCCAAGGCCAATAGATTTTTGAGCAATCGAGCTCTTTCCAGATATCGGCCGGGTCGCGCCAGTCAATCTCCGTTGAATGGTGCCGCTGAAACTCTGTTGAAACGCCAAATATCCGAGCGTCACTGAATATCCGAGCGTAGGCACAAACTCATCATCATCGAACTCATCGTCCTCATCGGTTTCTTGATGATTTGCATTCTTTGCCACACTCAAATTCGATTTGCCATTTGTAGCAGGGGTTTTCGCAACATTTTTTGAGTTGGATGCTTTCTCGTGAGCCGTCTTTTTTGTCACGAGATCAAAATTCTGCGAAAAAGTCAGGCTTGGTCCCCAGTTGTTAGTACCTTCTTCGGGAGTCGTAGAATAAAGAAAATCACCGTCGAGAGAAAACTTGTCGGGCACCTCTATTCCGCCACCAAACATCACGTCATGGGTGATGTCGACAATTTCTGCACCCGAAGTTTGGGTGGATTTCGTACGGTGTCGGGTGTAGCCGATATTCCAGTTTTTTTTGGGGTCGGTCTTTTTCTCACGCTCGAGATCAGCAGAGTATTGCGCTCCAAACGAAGAGGTGGAGGTGCTGCTCGCGCCCGAAAACTCAAGCCCCTTCCCCATCGAAACATGCGGAGAGACTAAAGAAATCAGCGATGGCACAAGCAACAAACCTTTGTGTTTATTGATAAGCAAATTGCAGCATGGCTTTATAAATAAATTTGATTTACCAACGCATTTTTCCATCTACTTGATCTCCCCCTCAGCAAACAACGGCGCCTGCGCTTGGTCTACTCGACTTTACGCAGCTGCGTGATCTATTTTGCGCTACTCTTTGAATTATTTTACACTTCGTAAAATATTTTGCGCCATTTGAGCAATGGGAGCAATGGGGGACTTTGTGGCCTGGACCAAAAGCTGACGAGCTTTTGCTTTAAGCTCTGGTGAAGATGAGTCCTCACTCAGCGTGCGTCCCAACATTTGTAGACTCACCAACTGAGGGTAGATCAAAGAAACATTTTGCCCGAGACCAGAATCTTCATCTGCTGAAACAGGAGCAGATTTTTTGCAATCCGTGAGACTCAAACACGGAGGCTCATCGAGGACCGACTTCAAAAACGAAAGTTCAGCAGAATTGGAGGCCTCTCGCCCCACCAAAAATGCCAGCGTCCCTCGCTCATTTAATTTTTCGGTCGCTAAATCATGGTAACCCTTGCGAAGCTCTGCTTTGAGCTCTGGCGATAAACCACGTAGTTCAGAATCAAGTCTTGGGTCATTGTCATTCTTTGAAAGAAGAACTTCGCGCAAAATCAACCAACGTCGTTGATCATCAGACTTCAAATTCTGTGGCAACGGTAGAAACTCAGAAGCGCTGCTAGCTTGGGCTTCATTCTCTCCAGCTAAATGTCGAGAGACCAGGGCACCACCGGCCTCGTCTTTGCTGCCCTGAGGAACAACCGCAGCCGCATCTTCAATTTTTTTATCTACCTGCACGGCTGGGGCGAGTTTTGTGGTCGCAAGGTGAACACGTTCACCTTTTGCTGGGCGCACCTCAAGCTGAGCTTGCCAAAAAAGCAAGCCCGCTGCTGAGAGAGCAAAAACAAAGAGAGAACGTTTACCTAAAATCATTGACCAATTGTCCATATGAATTTGGATCAATAATGCGTTTCATTTGATCGTCGCTGTATAGACGTGCATCCATGCGAACTTTGTCATTGCAGCTTGCGCAAAATTTTTCGATGTTTTTCAACAATATCAACGATGATCCGTAAGAACCGAATGGAGTGGTGTCGCAACCTGGCTTTCCTGCCAAGCCAATTCCTGTCCAAATGCTCGTGACATCCTGTCCATTGGCATCGCGAAATGGAGTTGGACAATTGGCATGTCCCCAGTTTCCATTCTGCGTTTCAGTGTGCCTTGCCTCATGATAAACAACCATCAATCGGGCAATCTGCGGATGACTGAACTTCACATAATTCTGCGTGAGATACATCGTGTGGTCTCCGCCCCAAAAAGGCATAACACAAGCTACGGCGCCGCCGCCGCCACAATCATTCATGCTAACAGTGTCAATGCGCGTGACGAACCAATTGGTTAAGCCAGCTCCTGACATTCCACCAAAAATTTTAGCTCCAAACGGTGTCATCTGTGGTCCTTGAACCGTTTGCACAAACTGTAAGTCCTGGGTCATCTGTTGCGCAATGGGCGCAGGTACGGATCGATCAAAATCAAGCGCAAAACTCGGCGCGCTCGAAAGAAGAAGAACACATAGAAGAAATCTATTCATAAGCCCCCCCTGGCCATTGTTGTAAAACCAAAAAATTTCAGCCTCATGCTGTTTAAACTTTTGATCCTCGCTTAAAATGCTATTTGCAAAACCAACTACTGTCGAGAGGGCAGTTCAAAAAAAATGCGGCTGATCATAAAAAAATCAGCGGCAAAAGAAACTTTTTTTTCGTATCCACGCGTTTCACTTATAATAGCTATAACCAAAACTCTAAACAGTTTGTGGCGCGAGTCCGAAGCGACGATGTCTCGGTATTCGGCAGCGCAGGTCATTCGTGCGCGATTCTTCAATTCCGTTCTTCAGCACCATTCACCGGCGGAACTCACCGCCACAACTCTCAGGAGCATTATTCTTGCGCGGTTTTTTTTCCTCGCACATAGACACCGAGAACTTTTAGAAATCGCGTGTGCTTTTTCAGCAGAGGCAAAACCGCAAAAAAGTCTTTTGGAGTGTGAAATTCCAAATCGGCATGAAAGTGATAATGCCAAACCTTGCCAACAATTGGAAACGACTGAACTTTACTTAAATTAATTTTATTTACCGACAAAATCGTCAGAACCTTTGCAAGGCTCCCGACATTATGTTCCACCTCAAAAAAAATCGAAGCCTTGTTGGCATCGGGCGAAATCGCAAAGTCACTTTCTCTTTGAAGCACCAAGAACCTCGTGTAATTGGCCTTGTCGCTATGAATATTGCGAGCGAGAACTTTTAAACCAAAAAGCTCAGCACACAAAAGTGGTGCAATCGCCGCTCGACCTTTGATCTTTTGTTGCCCAATCTCTTGCGCACTCAGTGCAGTATCCGCTGAGGTCACGGCACGAAGCTGAGCCTGCTTCTCGAGAAAATCTGCACACTGCAAAAGAGCCATCGGATGAGAATGCACTTCTTTAATCTGTGCCAGCGATTGCCCAGGTAAGCACAATAAATTTTGTTTAATTGGGAAATACATTTCTCCAATGATTTGCAAACTTGATTTTTCAAGCAGGCCATAATTCGGCAAGAGACTTCCCGCAATTGAATTTTCAATGGCCATGATCGCATAATCGAATTGAGTGTCTCGCTCTAGGCGGCGTACCAACTCCGAAAAACTGGCACAAGGTTCAATGCCGGTGCTCTTCCCCGCCCACTTTCTCGCCACCAAGTGATGAAAACTGCCCTCATAGCCTTGAATGAGCACTTTCTTAGAAATATTTGCGTTTTTTTTTGATTTTTTCGTCACTGGTTTTTGCACCCTTCGCATTTAATCCTTTAGCATCGCGGAGATCCGATTTTTAATTTGGGATTTCAATTTTGGAATTTCGTTTCTTGAACATCTCTTTTGATTCAGCTCAGGCAGCACAATCACCTCGCGCCATGACCTCATGCTTATCTATCAGATCCGCTATCTCCGAACCACTTGCCCAATCGCAGCTTGGTCAGTCGGATAGATCACCAATTCCTGAATATTCACATGTGCTGGACGACCCAAACACCAAGTGATCGTTTCTGCCACATCGTCCGCTGAAAGCGGCGTCATCTTCTCATAGACTTTCTTTGCGGCAGCTTCATCAGCAAAGCGAACAATCGAAAACTCAGTTTCAACCATACCTGGCTCAACATTGGTCACGCGAACCCCTGTGCCCTGAAGATCCAGACGCAATCCCTCAGATAGTGCTCGTACAGCAAATTTTGTGGCGCAGTAAACGCCACCGCCTGGATAGGTCCAGCGCCCTGCAACCGAACCCAAGTTCACAATATGTCCGTGCGGATTGGATTTGATAAAGGGCAATAACAATCGAGTCATATACAAAAGCCCTTTGACGTTGGTGTCGATCATTTGTTCCCAGTCACTGAGGTTTGCATTTGGCATCGGGTCGACACCTTTTGCTAACCCTGCATTGTTGATCAAGACGTTTGCCCGCTTGGCCAAAGCCAGATTCTCCTGAACTGCATGCTCACATTGGGCCCGACTTTGGAGATCAAAACAAAGTGTGAAGACGCCCGCACCATCATGGGCATTTTGCAGCTCTTTTTTGAGCTCTTGCAATCGCGCCTCTCGACGCCCAGTTAAAACAACATCGTAACCCGACCTCACTAGGGATCGCGCCGTTGCGGCGCCGATACCTGAGGTTGCTCCTGTGATCCATGCCAATTTCTTTTGCATCAAAAAACCCTTACTGCTCTCACATTAAAATACAAAGAATATTGCAATATATGGATCCCAAGTCGAGACCTCATGTGGGTCACTTGCAGTCACCCCACCAGTTGTGTACTTAGCGTACTGCACATCTCGATAAGAAATCTGCGGGCCTAACCCGAAATTACCACCAACCATCACATGGTAAGAAAAATCAAGTTGTAGACCTTTGCCATCAGTGTAACTCGTTGTGGTTGTCTTGTAGTCACCCATCAGATGGTAAGTCGCAAACATACTAAATCCACCTGTCGAAAAACCCAGAGTCGGCCCTGCTGCCGATCCCGTCGTATCCGCGCTGAAAGAGGTGTTTTTGATAATTTTGTACATGCCTCCAAAATAGACCGAACCAGAAACGGCATAAAGCATTCTGAGATCAGCCGTAAAGTTAGAAGTGTCGGTTGTGGTATTCACCACTCCACCAACAGTGTCTTTCACTTTTTCAGTTCGGTACGAAAGAGCAGGACTAAAAACCCATTCAGCCGCTTGCGCCTGAGGAAGTGCCGCTCCAAACAAGAGAAGACCTATGCCAATAAATGAGCTGGCTTTTCGAAGCGAGATAAAATCAAAAACTTGGTATCTTGAAGTCCTGCACAATGACCTTAACATAAACACTCCTTCGCTCATGTTCGTATATTCTCTCAGTCTGGCAAATTTGCCAGCATTGTCAAATGACAACTCAAACCATCGTGGCAATTCTCAGGCTCAAATGCGAAGGAAGAGTTGTCCGATTCCCCTCAACAATTGAGCCACAAAAACTAGACCTGTTCCCTGTTCACCTCTTTTCAATTTGACCAGACAATTCAATCCACGCTATCAGTGAGGGCTTCGCTGCAAAAGCACAAGGAGATCTTAAGTGGCCCAGTATTGGCTAATGAAATCTGAACCCGATTCCTATTCTATCGAACAATTTGCCAAAGACAAAAATACACTGTGGACAGGTGTTCGAAACTATCAAGCACGTAATTTCATGATGGATGCAATGAAACCCGGTGACCTTTTCTTTTTCTATCACTCCAATGCAGAACCCTCTGGAATCGTAGGCCTTGGTAAAATCACCAAGGTCGGAGTTGTTGATCCAACAGCCCTTGATCGCAACAGCGATTACTTTGACCCCAAGGCTTCCACCGAAAAACCCATTTGGTATTGTGCCGAAGTACAATTTGTAAAAAAATTTAAGTCGATCTTGTCGCTGCAAGACCTAAAGGCACAAAAAAATCTCAGCGAACTTTTGCTCTTACAAAAAGGCCAACGTTTAAGTGTGCAACCAGTTAGCGCAACACATTTTCAAATTATCGAAAAATTAGCGCAATCGTGAAGAATCATTCACCTCTCCCCTCACCGCAAACTCCATCTTCAGGCAGCGCTGGAGAAATACCATTGTGTGATTTCCCCACGCCCCGTCTGATGATTGCACCGATGGAGGGTGTTGTTGATTCGGTGATGCGTGAACTCCTCACCGAGATCGGTGGTGTCGATCTGTGTGTGACAGAATTTATCCGCATTACAGACCGCCTACTGCCCGATTCGCATTTCTTAAAAGATTGCCCTGAAATGCAAAATGGTTTTCGCACTCGTTCCGGCACTCCAGTTTTTGTGCAACTGCTTGGCGGAAAGCCCATTCCATTAGCGGAAAATGCCAAGAGACTAAGTGAGCTGGGTGCCCCCGGGATTGACCTCAATTTTGGCTGTCCTGCAAAGACCGTCAATCGTCACGATGGAGGCGCCACTCTACTGAAAAACCCGGAGCGTGTTTTCGATGTCGTTCACCAGGTTCGCCGAGCCGTACCTTCGAATATTCCAGTGACCGCAAAGGTTCGCTTAGGCTTTTCAGACAAAGAAAAATTTCTCGAAATAGCGTTGGCGGCAGAATCAGCTGGAGCTCACTGGCTCACTGTGCATGCTCGAACCCGCGATGAGGGGTATCGCCCTCCGGCTCACTGGGACTACATCGCAAAAATTCATGAAAGACTTAAAATTCCTGTGATTGCCAATGGCGATATCTGGAGCAAAGAAGACTACCTCAAGTGCCTGGAGATCACCGGCTGTGCAAGCGCCATGATCGGCCGTGGATTATTGGCTCGTCCCGATCTCGCCCGTCAGTGTCGCGACGGCACTCCGGCTATGGGCTTTCAAGAAATTCTAAAATATGTTTTGCGACTAAATGAGATGAGTTTCAGCTATCGCGGCGAAGGCTATGCGGTCAGTCGAACCAAGCAATGGCTCGTGCAACTTCGACGCAACTTTCGCGAAGCTCAGGATTTTTTCGAAAACATAAAAAGAATTGAAAACAATCAAGAGATGCAAGCAAAGCTTCGCAGCATGCTCTAGTAAGTCTCTCTCAATGAACCAGGCGTTCACTGAAACGATCGAGAGAGTCGAATCCTAGGTCACTGAAACGGTATCCAATAAATGCGATGGTTTCAGAGGTGTTGAATGAAATATCCGCATTCTGGGCAGGCAGATTATTATTGTCCAAGTTAAAGTGTAATCCAGCCAAAAACTTAGGGCCATTGTAACCAAGACCCAAGCGCATATTCGCGCGCAAATTGAGTGCACCTTTCTCAAGATACCCAAGGGTTGAATCAATAGTCTCGAAAAGATAACCCATCGAAAAGGCCACCATGCCACCAACAAAAAAGTCTTTGATCACAAGAGTATAACCACCCCCAAGGCCGGCTGAGGCCGTCAAGGCTCGAACCTCGCGAAGGGTCTCGAATGCGCCATAGGTTCCAGAGATGCGACTGGGCACCAAACTCGAATCAGCACGCAAATGATGATAGTCCATCGAGGCAATCGCAAGCCACGAACCCGCACTTTTCTTTTGCCGATTCACCTGATCAAAACTTGCACTCAATGAGTACCTCTCGGGTGAATAATTATAGATCAAATTGGTTCCGATGTGCTCAGTAGTTAAATCTGCACGCTGATACTTGGCATCGCCATCGGTATATTCAGAAAAAATCGCGCCGGTATTTTCTAAAAAATATCCTCGATACCTTTGATAAAAAAGGTCATGGGTAAATTTTTTGCCGTAAAGTCGAAATTGAAAATCAGTGGAACTCGAATGCCCCTCAATGCGTTCTTGTTCAGCAGTCTGCGGATTTGCAAAACCTAAAGCAAAGCCGAACGCGGCATAATCAAATCCGAGATAACTTTTTTGTCTTGTGTTGGGTTTATAGATCAAACTTTGAGCCTGACCATTTTCACGATTTTTTATTTCAAGATCTAAACTTGGTAACGAAAAACCATATTGCACAGTGAGCGTCCCCCGCGGAGGCGCCTCCCAGGACCTGCCCTGAGAAACTGTTGGCATTTGTTGTTGCATTGGCTCTGCCGATTGTAGTGGCAACTGCGTTGGTTGTGAGACCTCGGCTTGCGCGCAAGGCACTAAAATCTCGAAAACAATAAAAACACACAGCAAAAAACGTTCAACCAACGAAGTCCACCGTAAGCCAACAATCCCTCTCACGCGTGCAAGCCCCCAAATATTCATTTTTATTCAGCACTTTTTTTATCGGCCGACTCTTCGTGCAGTTCGTCCGTCGCAGAAGTCGGAGCCACTTCACCCGAGCCGCGAAGCTCTGTATGGCGAACAAGTCCGCCAAGATATCCAGTTCTCGCCAATGATACCGAGGCTAAAACCAAAACCGCCAATAAAAATTTCGGAACCCATTTCTGCACAATCGCATTGTTCTTCAGAACCAAGACCACCAGACTGATGATTGCTGCCACTTCAGTCAAGACAAAGGCAAACTCAGCCGCCTCTTCATGCTCATGAATAAAACTCTCCGAAACACCAGGTAGATCTTCCACCATTTTCTCGGCTGGCTCACCAGTAAAATAGGCTCCGCATGAAAGAACTCCGACCACAATCAAAAAACCCAAAGCAAACTTTTTAACTTGATCTGCTGAATAAACATACGCGTAGATCAACATCATTAGGGCCAATGGCACACCCAAAATCGGAACATGATTCAACATCAAATGAAAATGGCCAAGAGTCATAGCTCGCTCCTTACGAAAGTTAGGTAACCAAACACCATGAACTATATTGCAATAGTTTTTCTCAATAGTGTCACGTTATTTTTTGTGCGCTGATTTGAACTACATATTGGCAAGAAAATGAATTACCATTTCCCTGTTTGGACATCTTGCACACTTGAGTGCGCCGACCGGGGGCACGAATCACCGCGAGAACCGAACGCGATTGTCAATATATGAACACCAATCCATTTTCTAAATTTGTGAAGCCGGAGGCCTCAGTGTCAAAAGTCAAAATTTACAGCAAAGACTACTGCCCGTACTGCGTTCGAGCAAAAAACCTGCTGCGTGAAAAGAATATTGTTTTTGAAGAATTGATGATGGACGAAAACCCTGAGGAGTACAGCAAACTCAAAGCCCGTACAGGAATGATGACCGTTCCTCAGATTTTTATTGGCGATAAATTTATCGGCGGCTACACCGAACTCGCCGAACTCAACAACTCCGGAGAGCTCGACGAGCTTTTAAAGATTTTAAAGTAGACCATAGCAGACCAAAGTGACTTAAGGTAAAAAAAGTAGGCTAAGCGATCTGGCTGGGGAAGCAAAACAGTGGTCTCAGCTCGAGACCACATTGCAGTTTGCAAAATCCAAAAAGCAGATACGCCCTAATAAGAAAGCTCTTCGATACTTTTTGTGAGCCACTCAGTTTGACTCCATGGCTTACCAAAGACAGACACTCCACTGCACTCATCGCCAGTTTTTCCACCCACCTCTGACGTCACTCCAATGAGTGTCAACTTCTGATTTTTAAGAAAAAATAGAGGTCCTCCCGAGTCACCATGACATACACCTGTGTCAGGCTGACGAATTCCCCAAATCGGGATGTCTTTGCTGCCTCTGCCAATTATAATGTTTTCTGGAGAAAGACTTGTGACTCTTAAGCGGCCACCACCTGTACTCTTGGAATCAATGTTTCCAAATCCCACCATGATTAAACGACCGCTTGTCATATCAAGGTCATCCAAAGGCTCACTGGGCACAGTAGATGTCAAAGCCGATGCCGGCAGATCTGCCTGACCAACCTTTAAAAGTGCAAAATCAAATCCAGCACTCATTACTTTCACTTCATTGGCCCGCACCCGCAGTTTATCTCGTTCACTCTCACTTAAACTTGGATTTTTAAGAGCCTGGTCGGCTCGCTTGCTTTCATCAAGACCTTTGAGATACTCCGGATTGATGCGAACAGCTTTTACGGTCACAACACTTTTACTGACCGTCTTTTTGATTTCGCCAAGAGTCGCTCCGCAAAGAGCACGTTCTGAAAACATGACTTTCATTTTACTAGGAGAACTCGCAGCGCAGTGGGCTGCAGTCAGCACCAATCCTGATTCAAGTACGCTTCCTGTACAAAGATAGCTTTCGCCATTCATTTCACCCAAAATCATCACCACATGACGACCGATTTCACTCTCCATCTGGAGTGGCTGACCGTTGACGATGGCTGCTCCACCAGATTTCATCAGGTCCGAGCCATTGCTTGCGACTTTTGAATCATCACCACAAGAAATGAACATCGAATCATTCGGGCCACTGTCTTTGGAACCTGAGTTTGATGAACCACTACATGAAACCACCAGCGCGCCTATCGAAATAGCCAGCGCCCCACGAAAGACGATATTCCCCACCATGAAAGACCCCTCTTAAATTGTTTGATGAGCCGTTCACCCACAGCTCACGAGCCCTTCTACTCCACTCGACCCATTACAAACAACAAGGACCTCAGACATTGCAAAAGCAACACCGTTGTCAAAAACTTTGACAGTAAATACAATCTATTTAATAGGGAGGTCGGCCTTATTTCTGATAGTTTTTCTGAAAATTTCTGCAATTTTTGGGGGAATTTTCGATTGTCTCTGCTGAACTATTTGCCTTGGGTCTTGCCTTGGGTCTCCACTTTGCCTTTCAAGGTTCGGAGTCCTTTTTCAAAATTTCCGCCAACGATTTTTTCCATATCCATAAAGACGCAAAAAAATCTTCCGACAAAACTATTCTTCCCGAAAACCGACCAACGAACCAGGGTTCCACCTTCGACCGGCTTTAACGAAAACTCGGCCAGCTGGGACATCTGCATGGGCTTCGTGTAGGAGAGCTGCGTCTTCACGACTTGATTCTTCACGCTCTCAACTATCACGGCTTGACCAACACCCATTCGACCAACACTGGTCCAACTTGAAGTCGAACCAACACCTTCTTCAGGGCCAGAGTAGACCATTTTCACCTGAGGATCGTCATCTCGCCACGGCATCCACTCGTCGGCACGTCGAGAGCTATTCACAAACGGAAAAATCGCTTCGGGCGAAGCACCAATCACCAATTCCCGCGAAATTTGCATTTGCGAGGGTCGAGTGGCCACATAGGCCAAAAATCCAAGAAGCAAAACCAAAATGACCAATAGAATTGCCATACTCTTCTCCTTTAGTTGCGGGTTTGCCAGTTGCGGTCTTGGCAGCTGCATTCTTGGCAAATGCCGATTTGCCACCTCTCAGCCTGGCAGCTCCTAGTTTGGCAAACATCGCTCTGCCAAAACTTTGAAAATTCAACAGAATCCATACACCCAACAGTACAATCAAGAATTTGAAAATTTTCAACTGACATCTGAGGATAATTAAGTGGCTAATTCATAACTTGCCACTTAAATCAAATGGGGGATGTCAACAAAACTTGATTAGGATTAAATCACGGCCATATTGCCGGCTCATTCGTCCAATCATTTGGCCCAATCACCCATTAGGCAACTCACTTCGCAAGCTCTCAAGATATTGTTGCATCACCAAAACCCTTCGTTGCCCCTCTTCGATTCCCGCTCGAGTCTTTAGCGTCTCTGCCGTCTTAAATAGCTTTTTATAAAAATGATCAATAGTGAAGACCAAATCATCAGGCTCACGCATGTCACAAAACGGATCTTTACCTGAGTAAAACGAGCGTTTCATCAACCCAGCTGTCGCGAAGCACCTGGCAATGCCAATGGCTCCCAAGCCATCTAAACGATCTGCATCTTGAACAATTTTAGCTTCGATCGTGCGCACTTCAAGATTGGCACTAAAGCTATGCCCCTCGATGGCGTGAGCAATTTCGTCGTAAAACTTTTTTGGGTAACCGATCGAGTTTAAAAACTCGATCGCCCCTTCGGCTGCAAGACGCGAAGCCTGACTGCGGAGCGGACTGTTTTTGGGAATGATCACAAAATCATGTAACCATGCCGCAGGCACCACCACTTCAAATTTTGCATCTTCAGCAGAACAAAGCTTCTTCGCTGTTTGGACCACACGTTGAAAATGCAAAATATCATGAGCCGGATCATCCAAGGTGGCAATGGTCGCGATTTTCGCAGCAAACTTTTTCTCCCACTCATTTAACTCTAACATCTACATCTCCGAGCAAATTTCAACTAAGTACCCATTGCAATCACGCACATAACTCACCACCTGCCCCCAAGGCTTGGCAGTCGGAGCACTCAACGCAGTTGCACCTGCCTGCAGTGCCTTTCGAAAGGCACTCTCGACCTCCGCTGCCGATGGAACCACCAAACCGATTTCCGCACCAAAGGCGTTCTTTTGCAAAGAAACCTTTTGGTATTCAAAGCCATGAGCCTCAGCCGTTTCATGCTGCACAAATCCAAGTTTTGATTCACCTGTACGCATCTCACCGTACTGTTTACTTTCATGTAAAAATCCGATTTGAAGCCCAAAAGCATTTTCGTAAAACTGCATAGTTCTCTCGACATCGTCGACGTATATTAAAATATAACCAAGTTTCATTTATCCTCCCAACAAGATGACCGCTCGAGCTCAGCCATCTCGTCTCGGCCAAGTCATAAGCCTTTACCCAGAACATGAAGGCGACTTCACTCCATTAACTAAAAATAGCTTGTCATTTAAGTTAACAATTGTATCCTTGATTTCTCAAGGATCAATCTCCCAGTGCAACGGAACGGAGAATAAAAATTGAACGCTTCTGCAGCCAATACTGAATCTAACGCCCGAACTTCGAGCACAAGAAGACTTCTTTCTTCGCGCAGCACTGATTTGACTCGACGGATTTTCCCATGGAGCTATCTTGTTCTGTATGTATTCGTATTGGCGATCTTCACTTTCGAAAGCTCAAATTCACCAAGACCAGACCGCCCACCCACAACATTTCTAATTGGTATTTTGCTCGTTGGTTTCTTGGGTTCAGTATACATATTTAAGTGGTGCAAAAGACTAAAGCATGTTGCCCTTGATAGAGACCTATTGGTTGTTTCGGACTTTGCAAATTTTGAAGACGAACTTCGTCTTCGCCCCGATGAAATAGAAAAGGTGGTCGAGCACCGCTGGCAAAAGGGCCATCCCATCACGATACATTTACGGTCCGTAACCAAATATGGCGACCAGATTCATTTTATACCCTACATGAGATTGGCATTCGTTTGGCAAAAACATCCAGCTGCAGAGGCAATCGAAGAATTCATGAAATCAAAGCAGACGTCCCATTCATTTTGACTTGAGCAGAACTACAAAATCCATATCAAATCAAATCTGAAAACCGTTTACGAATTTCGGTTGATTTCTCGACAGCGGTGCACTTCTTGCCCAAACACCAGAAGAGTAAGAACACTCAAGAAAAACAGATACGCGGCCCACAATCAAACGATCCAATCAAACGACAGCAAAAACACCGACAACAAAAAAACAACTGAGCCGCGCCATTTGCAAATTGACCTGCTTACCTCGAGCAAGTCTCGCTGCCACTTGCCTCAGCCGAGTAAGATGGAACCATCACTCCTGTGCCAAACTGCGGGAGATAAGATTTCGTAATCGTCAACTGACCAGAGCCACAGGCGATGTCGCCACCGATAAGCTTCACACCCTTAAATGTATAAGTGGTCAGGTCTTCGCCTTCTTCGATTTTGACCTGCTCCAAAATGCTCGTATATTTTTGGAATTCAGCAAGAGCAGGCGCCACACGCGGGCTCAAAAGAGCACTGGCCACATCAAGCGTCTGTTGCGACACCACAACCTCAGCGGCAGCTGCGGTATCGACCGCGCAAATACCAGCACCCACAGCAGTAAAGACAAGAGTTGCCAATGTCTGTTTCATTTTTTTCATAGAACGTCCTTTCATTGTTTTGTTTATTTCAAGGGAATCAAATTTGTTTTCAAAATTTCTATATTTTTACTAATTCTTTGACGATCAATGTCTGTTGTCGCTTTAGCCATGAGTTTCTCTTGCTCTTCGATTTCTTTTTGTGAAAGCTCGATAGCCAATTGATCCATCGCAACTCGCCCTTCCCGAATTCCTTTTACCAGTTGAGCCACACGCGCATGCTCTTCAGGAGTCACCTCACGCTCTCTTGACTTTCGTCGGACCTCAAGGATGCCATAGACAATGGCACCCGCAGATGAACTCCACAACAAAGTTTTGGCTAGACGTGGAAAGCGTACTGCGAACTTTGTAAAGAGCGCCCTCGAAAATCGCACCCCGGTCAACATCAGCATCAAGCTCGGCACCTTTCCCGCAACATCGGCCGAAAGCATCGAGATCACGAAATCTCGTTTCAGGTCAGGGCGATCCGGATAACACCTGGAGAGTGCCAGCTCAAACCCTGCGCTCTGCAAACGATCGTAAGTGTAATCACCTACCAGGTTATGTTGACGATAGTTGGCTGTCAAAACCTCAAGCTCATGCTCTGATGCCGCGAAATCTAAACCCAGGCGCGGGGTCGAAGTGTTTTTGTTTACAAATGCTGAGCCCAAGGTCAGCGAAAAAAATTCGCCGGCCGAGATCCAAAAAGCTTGCTTGGTGTTTCTATTAAAAAAGGTTCCCAAAAGAGACTGACTCTCATTGCAAATTTTCTCAGTCTCAAAATAGATCTGTTGATCGCGAAGACCAAGGGCGAGACTTGGCGAATCAACCACCTTGCCCCAAGTGCTCGCCGAAGCAAGCACCGCACTCAACATCATAACACTGACCATCAGGCCTCTCATGGATTTATCTCTGCTCTTGAACCGCTAGAATCTTTGCGATTTTCTCTTCAACCGCCTTCAGCTCTTCTTGCTCTTTGGTTACTTGGACCAAAAATTCACGAGCCTCATTTACTGACATGGACAGCGATGGCATATTCATGGTCTGAAATGCTATGTGAGAAAGTGAACCCAGCATCATCGCAGCCACTCCAACCATTGCTCCGCCTTCTCTAGAAAATTTAGCAAGGCCCGCACCAGCAACCAAAACGGCCATTACACCAGTGTTTGCAAAAGAGACCCCTGTCATTCCAGGGTTGCCCAATTCTTTTGCCATTTTTGTCAAATCAACCGCGAGCGCGTTATTTACCGTCACCAACGAGTTGTACAGTGAACGCAATTGTTGATCAGGTGATGCCATGACTTGATCACTCAAACAACGGCCATGCCGTATATCTGAATCCAAATCATTGACAGCCATAGAGACCTGTTTGGCAAGAGCCGAGTAGAAGTCGAAATTTTGTTTACTCAAATAGAGAGAGTATCCTGTCAAACCAACATCCGCAGACGCAATAAACGCCGGACCCATATTCAATTTGCCGTCTTGCATGAAGTTTGCGCCCCAAAAAAGTAACGAGACGACACCATTGATTGCAGTTGTCGTACCATTGAATTTAGCCTGTTCCATCTGTCTTTGCACCGATTCCACTTCCGCGTTCATTGCAATGAGCCTTTGGCGCTCTAGTACACATTGGCCTCCAGCTGCTTTTTCTGCGGCGGAGGCAACCGAAGGAAATGAAATCGAACCCAAGGTTGCAGCCACAGTGACAACTGACATCAAACTCATTACACACTTTTTCATATATCTCCTAACATGGTTTATCGTTGAGGTTAAATTTGGGGGTTAACTTTGGAGCGAGGCCGGTTCTCCCCTAAAACTGTAAGACTTCAATTTGTAAGCAGCAGTTTAACAGCAAAAGCCATGATCGGCGATGACCAGAGATTAGACAGATAAAATAAACATTGTTTAGTGTTGATCCGTCTTTCCTAAAGGCCATCAAAGATGGCCTTTAGTTTCTAGTGGTCAATTGCGCGAGGCTAAAGGTTGGAGTTTGAAAAGTGCAAGCCCGTGCAAAGAAGAGTATGTGGGGAGCATAGAGAGCAGGCTATTCAAGGTCCCACGGAGCTGTTCGGGATCAAGTCCAAAACCGAGATCAGTTATTCGCGTAATTTCAAATGAGCGTAAATCAAGACGTATAGTTGGCACACCAGGATGAACTCTCATTCTCCCTGGGGACGTGAGCCAAAAGCTGCCACACGCCTTAAATAGATTTTATTTTATAGGTTTCTATTTTCTAGTGGTCCACTGCAACTTGCAGTTCACTAGCGCGATCGGCGTGACCATAATGGAGGCTTTTCCACCAAAAATACCACCAGTTACTACGGGAGAATATCCTAGAGTTCCTGACACCGAAACTTCTTTGTCGACTGCCACATCTGCATTCAAAATGATCTGATAGCTCGCATCGTCTCTTCGCCCATTAAAAATCGCCACCATAGGCTGAGCATATGTGTAAGGATCGAAATCAACATTGAGTTTTCGAGCTGCGGTCGTTTCGGTATTCGGAATTTTCGCACTCACTTTCGGGACGCCATTTTCGTCTAAACCTTGAAGAAGTTCTATTTTCACTGAGGGTCCAGAGCAATTTAGCTTTGAAAGTATCGGGTTCGGCTTACCGTCCATTCTTGTGTAGGCAAAAGACTTTACGGATCCAAAAAAAAGTAAAACAGTTAAAAAAGAAATGCGCGCCATAATTAACACTCCTATAGGTTTCATTTTAAAAATTCAGCAGCGGTTGAGGTCAGATGCTACCTCCAACCGCAAACATCAAATGCAATTTGTGCAACTTCCAGATACCATTCATAATCTATTTAGTTACCACTTAAATACTGCGACTCCCCCAAATAAACAATGTGTATTTATAGGCTCGAAACATCTTGAGGCACGGCCTTGCACAATTTATATCTCTTGTTCAATAATTAAACACTTCCGTTTGCCGAACCACCAGACCCGATGGGCAGCTCTCTTGGCCTTCTTACTGGCGAAGCTCAGTCTGGGAACACATCGCTTGTGGTTGGGAAAAGAACCGACTGATGTTCTCTCGAGCTTGTTCGTATGTTTGTGCCAGACTGACAAGTGAGTAGAGCTGTTGGCCAAACATCAACCAACATCCAGAGGTGCGTACAAAAAACTTCAACTTACGCAAACCTAACGGTTCTTGAAAATACTGCTCCATGAAATCAACCAAACGCAAAAGTGCGCGACCAAATTCACGCCCTTCCTCTTCTGGAGATCTAGGCGCAAACTCGCCCTCACGACCAGAAGGCGCAGGCCATCCCCACTGTTCACCCAATTGCCACAATAGCCATGGACGCGCGGTGAGTGCCCGTCCCACCATGACCATGTCAGCACCCGTTTCAAGTAGCATTCTCTGCGCATCTTCAGCGGTCTGCACATCGCCATTACCAATTAAACCGATAGAAATTTTCGCTCGCACCTCAGAAATCTGTGACCAATCAGCCCGGCCTCGGCGCTTTTGTTCGGCTGTTCGCGGATGCAAACAAAGCCACGCGGCACCTTCCTCTTCAAGCCCTCGCACGAAATCAAATAGAAATTGTTTATCGCCTTGAGGCCCTGCACGCAACTTTACTGACACTGGTAGCTTAGTATTTCGCACAGTCATAGCCACCACATCACGGGCGTAATTTGCGTCCCCCATAAGCGCAACACCATAATTATGTTGCAAAGCTTTGCGCACTGGACACCCCATATTGATATCAATGCCACTCGCGCCCCACTCTTCAAGACGGCGAACAGAATCACGAATATAGCTCTCTTCATTTCCCAAAATCTGCGGCACCAGTTGGGTTTCGATCGCTGATCGCAAAGTTTCTGGTGTGGTCATTAAATTTTCATTCGGAAGGCGGCGGCTATTGAGCATCTCTGTTGGCCAAATGGTACGCGCTCCCTGAGGTAAATACTCGCGCACGAGCAGTCGAAACGCGACATGAGTCAACCCCACCATGGGCGCCAAACAAATCGGAAAATTCACTTCGTTATTAAGAATTGGCCTAGTCAGACCGACATTGTGATTCACGCTTCACTCTTGACCCACCCCTGCAAAGATGTCAAAGATTATACATGCCGAAAAGCTCAATGCCGTGCCTGGGTATCTTAGGTGGTGGTCAACTCGCAAGAATGCTCGCTCTTAAAGCCCATGAGATGGGCGTGCCTGTTCGAGTCTTCTGCCAATCTGAAAATGAACCCGCGGCCCTGGTCACCGCCAAACCATTTATTGGGCAACTCGATTCTGCCACTGATCTCAAAGAATTTCTCAAATCAGTCGATGTGGCCACTTTTGAAAGTGAATTTTTGAATGCCGAGTTATTGGCATCTCTTTCGCGCGAATTGAAAATTCCGATCTACCCAGACCCCAAACACATGGGCCAACTGCAAGATCGCCTCACGCAAAAACTCTTACTACTCGAAAACAAGATACCCACAGCACGTTTTTTAGAAGTTCGAAATTTTGCGGACCTCCTTGAGGCCTGGGACGAGTTTCACAAACAAGGTCTTGTGCTAAAAAAACGACGTTTCGGTTATGATGGCTATGGAACCTATATCGTCAAAAATTTTTCTGAATTGCTCGACTTAGAGGCCACCATCGAAAAAGAGCGTTTCGGATTCATTGCGGAAGAATTCGTTTCCTTCAAACGTGAACTCGCTGTCATGGTCACACGAAATCGAAATCACGAAATCACTGTGCTGCCGTTTGTTGAGTCCTTGCAAAAGAACTCGAAGTGTTTTTGGGTGAAAGGACCAATCAACAAACCAGAATTCAAGAAAATAGGCAAACGGCTCAAGAGTTTTCTCGAAGACATTAAATATGTCGGAATTATGGGTATCGAGTTTTTTGATACCAGTGACGGTTTGATTGTAAATGAAATCGCACCTCGTGTGCACAATTCAGGTCACTACTCACTCGATGCTTTGACTGAGGATCAATTCACTCTGCATATCAAAGCTGTGCTTGGCTTCAAGTCTGCAAAAGTCAAATTACTCAGCCCGGGATTTGCGATGGTGAATTTGCTGGGGACAAGCACGCTAGCACCAATTTGGCAGTTGCCTGCAGAGGTGAAGCTCCATTGGTATGGCAAATCCGAAAATCGTAGGGGCCGCAAAATGGGACATTATAATATCTTAGACAAAAACCCGAATACGGCCCTCAAACGAGGACTCGCAGCACTTAAAAATTTTCAACTTTGATTCAACTTCGGTTCAACGGGAGATCAGTCATGAAAAAAAAATCAGTCCGTCCTCTTGTCGCATTGATCATGGGAAGTGAATCCGACTGGCCTGTCATGCAAGATGCATCGAAGGTCTTAAAAGATTTCGGAATCGCCTACGAAGTTGAGATTGTGTCGGCTCATCGCACGCCAGAAAAAATGGTCGCCTTCGCTCAAGAAGCAGCTCAACGTGGCCTTAAAGTGATCATCGCCGGCGCAGGTGGGGCCGCCCATTTACCTGGAATGGTTGCTTCTCTTACTACCCTGCCCGTCGTGGGTGTGCCAGTGCAAATTGGATCACTCAAAGGTCTCGATGCTCTTTTGTCGATCGCGCAAATGCCTAAAGGAGTTCCTGTTGCCACCATGGCTGTAGACAACTCATTCAATGCCGGATTGTTCGCGGTTCGCTTACTTGCAATTTCCGACATGAATCTAGCCAATAAACTTTCCACATTTCAGGTGCTACAAAAAAACAAAGTGGCAGCTATGAACAAAAAACTGCACCGCAGATCGAATGTCAAAACTCGATCTAAATCGACACGAACTTCCAAATAAATATTTATTATTTATGCGGCCAGATCGCCCCATTTGTCCGGACGAGAGCGATAGAGTTCCTCAGGCAAAACCTTGATATTGGGAATATCGATGTAAAACTCGGTCCCAACACCAACCTCACTGGTGAGGCTCAATTCCCCACCCATTCCATTCATCAAACGCTTGGAAATTGGCATTCCAAGGCCAGTTCCTTTTTGATGTTTAGAAACGTTACCAAGTGTTTCGAATTCATTAAACACTTGTGAGGTCTTGTCTTCTGGAATCCCAATTCCCGAGTCTTTAACCACCACACGAGTGAAGTCGCCATAGGTTTGTAAGAATATTTTTAAATCTCCACCCTCGCGATTGTATTTGATACCATTGTTGATCACGTTATTCAGAACCTCTGACATTCTGATCTCGTCGAAATAGCAGAGCACATCCTCTTCCGGGAGGTTCACCGACATGGTAACTTTCGATTGTTCACAAAGATGCACCACGTTTTCAGTTAAACGTGCGACCAGTTTATTCAGGGACCTTTGCTCAATATAGTAGTCCATTTTTCCGGCTTGAACCTTTGCAAAATCAAGAACGTCATTTACGAGATCCATCAAAGCCCAACCCTGCTCGTAGATGGTTTTGATAAAATCATCTTTTTGCTGCTCAGACTCATAAAGCTTTAAAACAATGGCCTCTGCTGTCGCCACAATGGCAGAGAGCGGAGTCCGAAGTTCGTGAGTCGTGAGCGCGATAAATTTGTCTTTCGCATGATCTAGCTCTTTGAGCTGCCTGTTTTGTTCGAGAAGTTCTTGATAGGCATTGCGAATCTCGTCTTGCTTTACCGAAATCTCTCGCTGAAGCTTTTTTTGAAAAGTGATGTCCTGAAACATGATCATTAAAATCTGTGATTCATCATCCCCAGGCAAATACTTAACTCCCAAGTTGGCAACGAAGTTTTGACCATTGATTTTCGAAACCATCACTTCTTGTAAAAGCCCCTCATAGCGAACCAACTCTTCAGAGAATGCACGCATCTTTCCTCTGGTCTCCTTAGGGTAAAGATCGCTCAAATAAATTTTCATCGACATGCCAGAATCACCTGAGGGCATATACTCTAAAACTTCCTTCGCCAAGTTATTAATGAATATACACTCTTGGGTATCTAAGCGAAAAGCCATAATTCCCATAATGGCTTCTTGAGCAACAACTTCAAAGAAATGTGCAGACTTGATTTGCGACATCTCAGCCCCCAATGATTTTCAAAAATGCTTCAGCGTTGGTCAAAGTGTTCTGAATTTTTTTAACTAACTCTTTAAGTCCTTCTTGATCCAAGCGAAGTCTTTCAGAAATCATTTTCGGAACCCCCAGCACTACATCGTGACCGCTGTTTCCGAATTTCAAAGCATGAACGAGTAGATTTCCAAGAAACACAATATCCACAACCAAATTCAATTCAGCAGAAAGATTATGCCGCAATCCCATTTCCTTTTGATGGTGAAATTGCACCACGGCCTGGATATGGGATGGCAACCGCCATTTTCCAGCGAGACTTGCCCCGATATTGGTGTGTCGAGGTAAACCCAATTTGTCTTCGGCATCAAATATACTCACAGTATTTTCTTTGGCAAAAACCATGGTTTCGACAAAAATCTCAGGAGCCACAATGTAAATTGCGATTTTACCCATGTCGTGCACCAGTCCACATGTGAATAAATCAGAAGGATTCTTGTGGTGTACATGCTTGGCAATCGTTTCTGAGGCCATGGCTACCCCAATGGCATGTTTCCAAAACTGATTGAGGTCTAATTGTGCTGGGCCCTTCACTTCTAAGGCTTTGATAATCGATGCCGACAAGACCAACTGATGAATAGTATCGTAACCAATGTAGGCAATCGCACGCTGCAAAGTAGATACTCCACCTGGAATGGCATAGTAAGCCGAGTTCGCCAGGCGCAGAACTTTTGTTGTCATACTTTGGTCATTCGACATGAGCTCTTCAACTTCCGAGGTTGACGACATCGGATCGTTGATCACACGACTCAACTCATACACGACCGTCGGCAGAGTCGGTAACTCATCAAGCCTCTCCACGATATTCGGGATCTGGCGTTCTGCTGGTGCTCCCATGCAATCAACCTGCTAACTTTGGAAACTTTTTGTTTGGAAATACTTCTTGAAGTTTAGAAGAGACACGTTGAAAGGTGACCGGCTTCAAAATGTATCCGCTCACATTTAAATTCTTTGCCTCAAAGATATAGTCTTTATCCGAGACTGCGGTCACCAACATGAACGGCAGACCTTCCATCGACTTGTTGTTTCTCACTCTGCGCAAAAGCTCAAGCCCATCCATTTTCGGCATCATGATATCTGAAATCACTGCAACAATTTTTTTATCACCACTCGCTTCCAGCGCATTCCATGCCTTCTCCCCGTCATCACACTCGATGACCGAGAAACCAAGTTTTCGCAAGAGTAGAACCAAAATTGTTCGGTTCGGCGACGAATCTTCGGCGACGACCACATACTCTACGTTTTCTGCTGGCGTCGAATTTTCAGAACTCATGGCGATTACCTCGTGGGAGTTGCAATTGCAGATCGATATTACACTTCACCTATCGGCAGTATTTTCGTTTTAATTGAAGTCCCGATCGACATTCTTAAAAGTCTCTCAGCATTTTCTTGATGATTTGTAACCCCTCGATCTCTGTCGAGTTTTAACACAAATGTGGATCGGAGAGAGATCTTCGACCTCTCCGATTGAAGGTAAAAGATGTATTGAGATATGACGTTGTCTAGACATCGAGGCCCAAAACTAGGACCTGCAAGTCAGATAAACAAAGTCTATTTTGGTATCAGCCGCCCACCATTTTTTTCAAGAATTGAAAATATTTGGCCTCGGTCGCATCCATCTCCAATTCGCATGCTGCTTCTTTACAAGCTTTCATTGAATTGAGATCGTAATTCAATTTGTAGCTACCAGGAGACAATTGAACTTCCTGACCAATATTGAAAAGTAAATTTTCTTCTTTGTCACACTTCTCGCAATAGAACGGAACAAAAAAAGATTTCACTACAGCATTTTTCGGCAAGAACCCTTCGACCATGTTCAACTGAAATACAAGTGGCTTCGGACACTTCATCAACACCACTTGAACCTTCTCTGCCAAAGGTTTGATCCAATTCAACCACTCTCGAATTCCAACTGAATTGATTGCTGTTACACCCTTCAGATCCACAAATAGAACTTTGTATTTAGAAGTGTCCATCGGTGGAAATTGAACATCTTCATCGATGGGTCCTTCAAATACAAAAAGAAGATTTGCCCCATCTGCTTTTTCTAAAACTCGAAAATCGGCCATAAAATCTCCCCTACTACTCATCCTATCTTAAATTACTAAAATATGTAAACTCTTAGGTAAATGAACTGTTTCTTTCAATCGCAAACTTAGAGGAAGTACTCCACAGACCACCGTGCGTTTTCCTTTTTCAACAGCAATATAGAGACTCATACAGGTATTAAACACCATATAGCTACCAATACCAGCACCACCTGATTCAGCCATATTGATTGAGCGCGCGACTCCATTTTTGTAACAATCCGAAATCTTGTGAACCATCTTCATTGGGTCTAGTTTTCCGTAACTGTCACTACAGCACAAAACTAGACGTTGGCCATCGGACTTCGCTGTAAAGTGCACAATGCCCGACTGGACTTCGACACCTTCTTCGGCCCGCAGTTTTCCATGAAATGCGTTCTTCGCACCATTGGTGAAAAGTTCATCAGCCACCATTATCGCGTCATCCCGAATGGCACGTGTTCCATTTAAAGCCATTAAAAATGATTCCAGTTGTGCCAAAACATTTTTCTTAGAGTCGGTGGCACTCGAGACCACATCAAGCCCGCCCTCGGCATACTGCCCATTTCCAAAAATGACGTCGATGGGATCATTAAAAAATTTTGCCGGCTCCACGATCATCGTTTTTGCCGCAACGAGCTCCTTTTCAAAAGCCAACGAATCTTTTTGCACAATGTGTAGCATATCGTTGTGTGCAGCCAACTTAACCACTTCTTCCGGCAGAAGACTTTTGCCAACACCAATATGATAATTATCGACTTTAGAACTCGGCAAACCTGATCCTAAATCATAAAGTTCCACGGAGCGAATCAAGCAGCCCCCCTGTAAGAACAAAGAACCAGAGTGACATCATCATCAAGTGGAGTTTTCTTACGAAAGTCAGTTAGTGACTGCACAACTGTGGTCACCGATTGCCCTGGGTCGCGACTCTCCATCATTGAGGCTGAAAGTGCCTTTACAAAACGACGTTCGCCCCAAGTCTTCTGCTCGGGACTTTTCACATCCATCACTCCGTCCGTATACAAAACAAGCCGATCTCCAGGCTCCAGCTGAATTTTTCCTTCTTTGAAGTGACTTGAGTAATTCTCTCCTAAACGTGGATTATTTACTTCGGTCAAAGCCAAAAAGTCATTTCGGGAGATCTCCTGACATTGTCCACGAAGAATCATCGGCGGCTCGTGACTGGCATTGCTATATGTGAGTAGCCCCGATTTTTTATCGATTGCAATCAAAGCAAAGGTCATCATCATCTTGCCTTTTGACGTTTCACAAATAGCGCGATTAAGAATTCCCATGGCTTGCCCAGGAGAAAGTGGAGGCCCACCTTGAATCACCGATGCCACAGCACGTGCAGCACTCGTCAAAAGTGCAGCTGGTGCCCCATGCCCTGTCGCATCTCCAATCCAAAGATAAACTGAATCGCCGTTCTCACAATAAAACCACCAGTCTCCACCACACTCACTCGCTGGTTGATAGTGACCCGCGATCTCAACACCGCCAAGAAGTGCTCGATTTTCGGGAAACAGAGTCTCTTGCACAGCTCGAGCCGTCTCTAGTTCAGACTCCATTCTTGCCTTCTCTGCTGTCTCGAGCATCAATCGCGAGACCTCTTCAGCCATATGATTGAAGCTTGTCGCCAGTACACCAATTTCATCGTCACTTTGTGACGCCACCCGAACTTTGAAGTCCCCTTGCGTGACCTTCTTAGTGGCAATTGTCAATCGACTCAAAGCCTCGGTAAGGCCACGTGCCGAAATCACCCCGAGAATCGAAATCAAACTCAAAACTAAGACTGAAAAGAACAGCGATTTTTCAATAATCAAATTCACTGCCTTTAAAGCCGTCTTGCGACTGACGACCGAAACAACTTGTAGATCTCCAATGTCGACACCTGCAAATGAAGCCAAATAGGGTTGATTTCTCGGCGATCTGATTTCGGCAGTTCCTTCTCGACTGTTCTTCCGAGATAGTTCCGACCATATCTGTACAGGAGCCCAGTCGGCTTCACCAAGAGCAGGTGTTTCAAAAAGTGGCTCACCGGATCCTTGAATTAAAACTGTGGCATAAGACCCAGTGTCTTGAAAGGCCTGAGCCAATTCAGCTGTCTTAAACAATGCCACAGCAATAACATGCCGTGGGTCACTCACTTGGCCGAATCGCAAACCCATCAAAAGAGAATTTTTAGCCTGCACCGGCTTTTTTACCTTAACTTCAGTTTCACGAAGACTGCGCACGAGATCACTTTCAAAAGCGGACTCTTTTTGCATATCCGAGCGTGACGATTCTTTTATCAGACTCACAACTTTTTCATACTCACCATTTGCAGGATTCAATACAAACAGCTGAAGAGCTGCGAGTTTTTCTTCTTTGTCAAAAAAATACGACGAAGCTTCTGCAAGAGTGCGCGTGACCGTGCTGTAGCCTAAAACCATCGACTGGGTTAGCTTGATCATCGACGAGAGTTCCGACTCAACCCGTGCCGCCTTGGTCTTTGAAACTGTAAGTGACGATTCAAATACATAAGCAACTTTGTCATTTTCGAAAATTTTGATGGCCAACGCCAAAAATATGGTCACACCTAGCGCTGGAATCAAAATCAACGCCAACAAAAATTTTACTCGCAAAGAAAGACCACTATTCTTCTTCATGTCTTCGATATCGGAGCTCCGAACTGTGCTCATTAAGGATCATCCCAAATCTGGACATTTGTCTGTCAACATCAAGTCCAATTGGGTCGATACAGACAAAGAGCATGATAAGAGGAGTTTTTTAATTTTGTTCAATAGTTTCAAAATACTCAGCAAGACCGACCTCGGATTGATTGCCGGCGCGAGCGTATCAGCGCTCGCTTGCGTCTATTTTTTGAGCTCAGAAAAATCGGTATTTGAAAAAAATCAGGACAACACAGGCCAGCTGATTACAGTCGGTCGTGTGGCCGACAAAAAAAATCACGTCAAGCGAAAGAATGCCAACTCGTTTAGCTGGTCTGGGCTATCTAACTCGGATCCCATCTTCGAGGGTGATCAGATTTTGACCGATGTCGACTCCTCGGCCCAAGTTCAACTTGAAAAAGGCGATACACTCGACATAGACGCCAATTCTCTGATTGTGGTGCAAACCAATGATGGCGGTCTAACGGTTGACCTGCAATATGGTAGCTTCGTCGGAAAAATTGCAACTGACACGAAAATTACTGTCTTGAATAAGGGGCAAAAAAGTGAGTTGGCCTCAAAAGCTGGCACTGAACTTCGAATTTCATCAAGAAGTCGCAGCACCGACTTTGAAGTATTAAAAGGGCAACTTAAGATTAAAAGTGGCAAGCAACAAAGAACTATAGAAAAGAATGAAACACTTCAAGTTGAAAAGCTGAGCAAAACATCTGAAGAACCTGATACAATTGATCTCGAGGCCCCTCCACCAGGAGTCGCAATCTGGAAAAAGTCTGATCAACCCATCTCATTTCACTGGAAATCAACCGGCAAACTTCATGATTTTAAACTCGAGATCTCAAGCGACGCGAGTTTTGACAAAATCCTATTTTCAAAAAAACATAACGAATCTGGAGTCAGCTCCGCACTTGATACCGAGCTTCCGATGAGTCTCGACGGTCCATTTTACTGGAGGGTGGCATCGCAAGATGGTCACACTAAAAGTGTGGCAAGGCGAATTTCATTTTATAAAGACCTTGCTCCGCTACTAGTCTTCCCACAAGCCGATCAGACCCTCAGCTTAAACTTTGAAGCTTTCGAGTCAGAGCAAAAACCGGCATCGATCGTCATGACTTGGCAAGACATGGCCCACTCCGAGGAATTTCAGATCAATATCGCAACAGATGAACAGTTTAAAAAAATAGTGAAGAATGAAAAGCTTAGTGCACTCTCTTTTGAATTCAAAAATCCAGAGGTCACGACCTACTATTGGCGCGTCTCAGGTCGACATCACTCACGCGGCAACGCCCCTTGGTCTGAAACTCGCAGATTCACTGTTACAGAACAACTATCACCGATCGAACAAGCTCAACTTGAAAACCCTAGTTTCACCTATATCATTCCAAGACCACTTGTCGCTCAAAATGAAAATTCATCGCGCGAACGAACAACCACAGTTACCCCGGACGATCCTCCCATTATTAAATGGAAAACAGCAAAGAATGCCCAAAAATATGAGGTCGAGATTTCAGAAGACGAAAAACTTTTGAACGCCAAAAAAGAATCAGTTACCGAAACTCAATTCAAAATCAAAAGTGTTAAACCAGGACGACTTTTCTGGCGAGTGCGTTCGCAAAACGAAAAATCTCGAAGTGCGGAACCAAGCCCGGTTGGCCAAATACGCATCATGATTCCTCCGCCTGAAACCCAGACACCACAAAAGGTGACGCAGAAATCTGATAACAAACGAGATCTCGCAAGTCTAAGTGGTGATTTCAAAATCCGTTGGGCTCCGCTTAAATTTGCAGCCAAATATCAAGTTCAATACAGTCGCCAAGAAAACTATCTGGGAGCACAAGAACTCACGACAAGCGACTTTGCACACATTCTAAAATTCAAAGACCCCGGCATTATCTTTTGGCGAGTGCGCGCACTTGCCTCGACCGGCGAACCCATCAGTGACTATTCCGACACGAAAACTTTGGAGCTTGAAAAAGAGTTGTTACCACCACCAGTGATCGCGAAACCCGTGCCCCCTCCGCCTCCGCCCGCCCCACCAAAACCGATAGAAAGTGATGCAACCAAGTTGGCAGGGCTCCAACCCAAACCGAGCTTTGACCCCGATCTGGGCACTTCAAAAATTGAAGCACCAGTTTTGCGCGAACCGAGACGCCAAACCCGAGTCGTTGCAATCGGTAAGACTTCCGTTTTCGTGGCGCTGAAATGGTCTGGGATTCCCACTGCCCTCAAATATGAAATTGAATTTGCTTCTGATGCCGCATTTAAGAAAAAACTTGTCACAACCACTTCGCGTGATACAGACTACTTTTTTGAACAACAAATGCCTGAGGGCACTGTCTACTGGAGAGTCCGCGCCGACACCAAGGCGGGAAAGTCGAAGTGGTCAGAGACGTTCAATTTCAACGTTGATTATCGATAGGCTCTGATGTTTTTAGAAAATCCCACGATCTTTTTTATTATCGTCACCATCTGTGGTTTTTTGACGGGCTTCATTGATTCGATTGCCGGTGGAGGTGGCTTAATCTCACTCCCGCTACTCTCTTTGATGCTTGGAGCTGGAGTCGAAGCTGTGGGCACTAACAAAATTGCGGCCTCACTATCTGCATTCACAGCTCTCATCATTTACTACCGAAATGGATTCGTACAGATACGTAAATCTTTATTGTTTAGCTTTGCCGTAGGAGCTTCTGCATTCTTCGGAGCACAGATGGCACTTCATATTTCTCCCCTTTTTTATAAGTGGTTCCTGCTCTTTGTCGCACCTGTTATTCTTTGGATCGTCTTCCAAAAAGACCTATGGATTCGTCAAGCCAGCATTCATAAAGATCTAGATCGTCACCCGACCCTCGCTGTAATTGCCTTGGGATTTGCCTGCGGATTCTATGACGGAATTGCAGGCCCAGGCGCGGGCACGATCATGTTTCTCTCACTTTTTTTCGTTGCAAAAATGCCACTTCTCACAGCAATGGCCACAGCAAAACTTGCGAATTTGTCATCAGCCCTTATTTCACTTGGCACTTATGCCGCTGAAAATCAGGTTCACTGGAAAACCGGTTCCACCCTCGCCATTGGTGTGTTTCTGGGAGCAGCCACCGGCTCTAGCCTAGCCTCAAAGCATGCTAATCCGCAGATCGTCCGCTGGACACTCACATTCGTAAGCGTTTTATTGATCGCACGCCTCGCGTGGAGCACGATCATTCACGGTTAACCCTAGTTTTTAGACTCTGGTGTTTTTTGACAATCGAGATACTCAATCAAACGTGCATTAAAAAATGTGCCGGACTTCTCAAAATTCCAAGGTGGATAGGGATAAAATCGAACTTCAGCACAATGCCCTTTTTTTACAGCCGCAAACTGCCGATCCACTGTACTAGCCGCCACATATTTACCGGTGCGCTGATCCCTCATCACCAAAGAAAATGAATACATAATATCGGGACTAACCACACCATTTGCCAAGACTGCCGCAGGTTGAGTGACTCGCTCAATCTCGATCACCTCGCCAATCACTTTTTTTGAAAAAATAAAACTATAGTTGTCGATCACGACAAACAATAGCAGCGCAACCACAACGGCATACATTGAACGCATCATGATTTTTTTAAACCCTTGCATTTCTAGTTCCTCAAAGTGAATCGAAAACCTTCGCTCGCATACGCAAATCGATTTTCTTATTGGTGGCAATAACCAAATGTCCAATGACATCTTGTAGTTCCGCAGGATCTACCATTTTGTCTTTCAACTCAACCGTTAACACTGGAACGGAGCGATCCTTCCACATGTATCGTCCAAGACTACCAGGAAAATTACCCAAAGCACGCCAAGGCAGGCTCCCGTAATGAGGAAAATCAACCTTCGGTCCATCAAAATCCAAAACTGCATATGGCGTGTGTACTGATACAATAAAGTCAGGTTTAAAATCTTTCAAATGCTCACGTACACACTTTGTTTCTGGTTCACTTGCAGCTTGATCTCCTGGATAACGCCGAGGTTCACCGTGGGCCAATGCCTTCCAGTACTTTAGTGCTTCTTGCGTCCAATCTTTTGTTGGAAAGTTGCGATTGAGATCGACTTTATTTGCGTTCGTTCTTGTCTTTAAGGCGAGGCCATCGGGATTCACCACGGGTAATATGCGCCAACTATTTCTCGGCTCTATGCCTTCCAGCCTCTTGATCCATTCGAAAGCCAGTCTTCCACTGATTGGCTCATCTCCGTGAATCAAACCCAAAACCAAAACCTTAAATCCTGATTTTTCCGACTGACCTTTTTTATCAAAATGAAAGATCGGATGTTTATTCACACTCTCACAACTCGACATCCACTCCACTTTTTCACAGACATTGACATCTGACCCCGCAATATCCCCCACCATCTTTTTACAAAATGTCATGGGCAGATCTTGAGCAAACGCAAGACATGAAAAACTAAAAAAAATCAAGCCAGCAAACCCATTCGCCATCTTCCGCTTCGCACCACATGGTGCCTGCTTATCAAAAAGAAAAGGCCTATGACTTCTTTGCGGCATGCTCTAACTTCTCAGTGAGTTGATTGAGTTTTTCTGCAATTTCTTGCAGCTCAGCGTTTTTACGGAGGTGAATTCGAGATTGATGTTCTCCGGCCAAAACGCGATCCAAATGCCGATTCATCGCAAATAGAGGACCGGCAACTTCATGCGTGATCACAATTCCACCTAAAAAGGCCAAAATCCCAATGACCAAAAACAAACCAATAAAAACATAAAAAACAAAATTCACAAATTCCAATTGAACAAGATCATCCACACATCGAAATCCCGAATGCAGGGCGCTCAATTTATAGAACCCAGAGGCAACTACAATTCCTATTCCAATCACCGAAACCGCCATAACAAAAACCGCCAAGCGTAGTTGAATGCTGGGCAGCAGATAGTAGTTGGCAACTCTTCGATTCTTTCTCGACATTTGCTCTTGAGATTGTTCTTGCATAGATCTTAGCGTGACACACGTTCACGGCCTTTGACAACCGAGAACTTTCTTCAAGGTACTCGCCGATGAAACGCCCAAATGAAGAGCTCAACTCAACCCAATTGAAAAGAAGCACCTTCTTCATTTTCAGATTCTGGAGCCACTCTTGCAACAACATCACAGCAAGTTCAGAGCAACCCATAAGATGCTTCATGAAATGGCCTTGAACTATCCCGTTAACAGGACAAAGAGAATTCAAAGAGAACTCGAATGACTTAAAAAGGTGGGAGCCAACAATGGCAGAAATAGACCGTCGAGCAAAGCAGAAAACTCAGTGCCTTGCAACTGGTGACCTTCGCAGTACCCAAAGCCGAACTTTCTTTTCTGGAAAATTGATGTCACCTGCGACAACTGCAAGATTAATGTCACCCGTGACTTCTTTGACATTAATAGGTTCAATGGCACCTATCGCATTTATGACCTCAATCTTACCCATAACATTCAGGAAATCTATGACATCAATTCAATCGATGGTGTCAGCGGTATCAGTGGCCGGCGTCGTGTTCTTCATGGCATCTAGTCTTCGAGCTGCACCCCAGGATGCACCAGTTGCTCCAATGCATATGGATCTCATCAGTAACGCTGTACAATTTCAAATTACACCAAATGGTGAGCGCTTCTTGAGCGAACATTTAGAAGAAGTTCTGCAAGATTCAAACTTCTCTTTGCGCCGAGGATATTTTAGTAAAATCCCAATTAAATCTTCACAGCCCATTCGCTTCGAAGAACTCGTTGGTCACGACCCACAAAACCTTGCTTTGCTCAACAATGTAAAACATCTTCTCGAAGAGTGGCTCATGGGCTTTGAGCTCAACGAACCTCAACCAGAAGGATCTCTTGAAAGCGCAGCCTATCTTTTAAGTCCAAACAAACTAACTCTACGCTCAAACCTAATAAGCAAACAAAAAAATCATCTCTCAGGTGCGGTCTTCGATCTTGAAATCGAGGCGCAAAAACTCAGCATTGGAGCGAGACTTATTTCAATGCGCGATCCACGTAATCCTATCTTTGGTACGCTCGGTTTTGTAAATCCAGTTCTTTCTTCCAGCGCCAATAGCGTACCTTTTGGACAAGGCCAGCAGCCTCCCCTGCGCCTTAAGATCACGTTTGAATTTTCGATTGATCAAAATAAAAAGCCTAAGATCAAGATCATCGCAACCAAAACAAATTTCTCAGAGACCCAAATGCAGTTGTCGTATAAAAAGCTTCTTCCGATGGACCTCACGATTTCGGGGTCGGGCTACAACTACCCGCTCAGTGATGCCACCCTCACCCGACGATTCGAAGAAAGTAAACCAAGGCTGATCGCCGAATTGCAAAAACTAATAGATCAATTGGCTGATACCGATCTTCCAAAAATGTTGACCGAAAAACTTGATGGTTCGATGCCAGAGATTCTTAAACAAACAAAATTTATGGAGCCACCAGCGAGACCAATGGGCTCTTCTGAAGGTGATTTTGTCTGGGGTCTGGAGCTAACGCAGATCAAACAAAATTCCGTGGCTACCAATTCACAAAAATATCTCAGCACCTCAATTGCTCTTGACGCATTTGTTGAAGACCCAATGGCCACCAAATCTCCACCCCTCAGCAAAAATGCTCGAGCACGCGGCAATGTTACCTTCGAGGGCTTAGCCCCAAATCAATACGATACGGCACTTGCCGTCGATCGTGGTCTTCTGAATCGAGTGCTCCAACTCTCGTATCACCGTGGCTACCTGAAAAAAGTAGTCGATGATAAAGACCCCAATCAAGTCACAGTCTTTGCTGGTCCACCCTCTTTTGACACCGAAAACAAAAAAGTCGAGGCCCCTCTGTCGATGCAGCCTAAGTTTCGCTTACGCTTGGCGATCGCCCAAGACATGTCTGGTCTCTCTCGCATCGCAACGGACGCTACAATCAACGTTGGCCTGGAGGCAATTGGACACCTTCAGCAAAAAGCCGATCACTCTGGTGTCAGTCTGATTCTTGATCGTCTCGACCCAACAAGTGTGGTCGTTGATCCGAACACCTTGACCCTTATTGGTCGAACTATTATGTATCCACTGGTGCAGCAGAAAGCGCGCGAGAAAGTTCGCGAAGCTTCAACAAAAATTGAAGCTCAGCCTAAGGAGATCGGCACCCTTCCTCTGCCACCTGAGTTTTTTGGTCAGAAACTCGCCATAAAAAGCATGAAGTGGTCAAGCTCAGGACACTTAATTATGTTTATGAATTTTGAACCATGAAGAGGCAATAAAATGAGTTGTACTTTTTCGATCCAGAGCTACAGAGGCAAACCGGCTAGTTTATCTCTAGAATTCAGTGACTTTTCCCAGAATGGAGTTTTTCAATGAAGACATGCTTTCAAAAACTTAAAAACAAATATTTTTTATTTAATACGATTCTATCCTGTGCTGTTTTTTTGGCGGGATCAATTCTACTACTAGGTTCAAACTCTTTGGCAGATGGGGCCGCCAACTTTGATTCACTGAACAGCGAAGAAGTTCCTGCGGTTGAGCTAAGTCTACCTATCTCGATTGATGGCCGAATTCAATTTGAGGGTCAGTTCGTCAGTCTATTTTTTGTTGAGGCAAAAAAATCTGGGCTGACAACAAGCGCAGATCAGATTGATATTGTGACTGTGAAGAATGTCAGGACTCTACCGATCAATTCCAGCAAAGTTTCTTTTACAGCCACTAGAATTCAAATTGAAGGTGCAAGTCTTGCGTACAATTACGTCGTCGCAGTGATTCATCCTCAGCCACGTTTCTTTTTTAAAAATGCAAACTCAAGTGCCGTCCTCGACCCACGCCTGACGGCAACCGATTCACCAATTCCTTCCGAGTACATTGCAAGCAAACGACTCACTTTAGCCCGTAAAGCCTTTGAAAAAAATAATCTCGATGGCCTAGTGCGAATCGGTTTCTAATGAAGGGTGATCTTCAGAAAGATCACCTGTGTTCAATGACTTCGTACGAACAAAAGTTTCCACTCCCGACCATTGACTCAGAGTCAAACAAGAGCCGTTCAATGCCCAGGCATAATTGCCTTCGCGCATTGAAGCCTCACATGAACCCTGAGCTGAATCCCGCGACGCCAAAATATGTACAAAGCCTTTTTCCAACGCCGATGGAGAGACGACCGTTGCCGTTTTCCACTGTCCTCCGTCTGAGCAAGTCACACTCAGTTTTGTCGAAAACAAATTGAGCTCAAGTGTGTGCTGCTGTTGTTGTTTACCGTCAGTGACCCAAACTGACCAATTCCCCACTGGGCTCTGAAACTGTGGAGCTCCCTGGCAAGCAGCCAAATCGGTGATCGTCTTGAACTGCGGTTTTTTTGAAGGATCATTACCATTTTTGACATTGCCCTTCGGACAACCCGTTAAAGTGGTGAGCAATACACCAAAGACGAAGAGTGAACAGGCCCTGGCCGGCACACCCTCAAGTAGACTCTTCGTTTGAGAATTGGATAAACCTCGGAACCGTCGCACTTAACCCTCCTTGGCTAAAGATGCAGATCATTTCATCTGTAAAATTACAGCAAACATCAAAAAATCGGTCAAGCTATGAGTCAACCACACCAGCTTTTTCGATTTAAACAAAAAATATTGAGTACACATCGCGAGACCAAAACAAAAAGTTAAAACCACTCCCAACCCACCGGCAGGAAATCCATTTTGATAATGTACAAACCCAAAAAGCAAAGACGAAAGCAAAACAGCACCAAAGCGACTCATTTTTCCAGAAAGTAAATCAAGAAACAAAAATCGAAAGAGCAGCTCTTCACGCAAGCCATTCAAAACTGCAGCACAAAGAATGGCCACGCCCACAGCTCCCACCGATTCAAACGGAACCTTAAAGCGCAGGGCCACGTCCTGATGCCCAAAGAAATATCCAAGCAAAATGACAACAGAAACTCCTGTCACGAGTAAAACCGAAAGCCATGCTTGAACTGACAGCCGCGCCAAACTTGCCCGAATATAGTCGACCAAAAGACGACCATTGGTCGGCCACTTAAACATCGATTGAACGTAAAAACTAAAATTTTCTGGCCACAGCGGTTTCTTTTCTAAAACATGCCGAAGCACCCAAAGCCATGCTGCCACAACAAAAAAATCGAGAGGCCACGACAAAAAAGAATTCATACGTAAAAGCGCAAAGACGAAAAAATATGAAAAAAGATAAAGAGTCAGAGCTCGAAAACGCCGCAAAGATGAAAGTAAAAATGGAGGCGCAGCAAACGAAGCCGCCACTCCTACTGCCAACCAGGGTTCCCGCCAAACAAACATCACCAAAGACACGGCCAAAACCATCACCAATACAACCAGATCAAAGCTCGTCAGTTCACGAACTTGCAATTCCCGGTAAATCCGCTCTTTCAAGAGCGACCACCGTGAAGAACCGTTTTCGTTCGACACCGACGCTGCCGAAGTTTTCAGCAATAAATCTTCAATGGCACGAATGCTCACTTGCCCCCCTCTGAGCTCGCAAAAAATCGCGAATTAAGCTTATTCTATGGAGCCCCCAGGCCCCAATTGGCGCACAGCAAAACTGCCAGAGTAAAAGATTTAGCGCCTCGCCAACAATTCGAGCACGCACGGCCAACTCAATCAAGATTTTTCTGTTTGCATCTTGGCAGCTAAACCTCTATAAAATGAGCTCCTTTTCATTTTAATGGTGGCCGTAGCTCAGCTGGTAGAGCATGGGATTGTGATTCCCAGGGTCGCGGGTTCAAGCCCCGTCGGTCACCCCAATTTTCTTACGTAAAATCTCTCAAAGAAATCTCATCTAGAAAAAGAAGGCGTTGGGCGTGGCATGACGTATCGAATACGGTCTTGAGCTCACCGCAATCGGCGACACTGCACCTTTGGGTGACCACGGGATGAATTGCTTCCAAAACCTGCTCTATTGCTCTTTTTATTTTTAAGCTACAGAATGCAGACATTAAGTTACAAGAATCCCCGCCCTGGCCTAAAGAGCTTCAATGAGCTTTTGAAATCATGCACCTCGGTGCTTTTTCCCTGGCGAAATACCTCAATTTTAGGGTCAAAAGATTCCATTTGCAGCACCTGAATGGATAAGGCTGGAGGAACAAGCTCATCACACTTGAGATGCATAGCCACATCCTCATTGAGGTAAAAAAGTAGAATGGCATTGGAATTCCAAATAATGAAGGTGTTATCGTCTTTAAAGAAGCTTTCCCCATTAGTAAAAATGAAGGTGTTTGTCCCGTCGATTGGGAATGAAGTTATGAACTCCAATTTCTGGGCGCTCATAGCAATTTCCCCATGATCAATGACATCAACCCAGTTTTTTTGATTGGGACTAAAAACTCTTCGCATCGGTGACGTTGGGGTATGGATTCTCATATTCATGTATTCTCTGAGCACTTTAACAGGTTAGCCAATACCCCCCCCCTTGAATTCGCGCTTAATTTTTTTTAGACTTCAGCGCGAAATGAACGATTGAGTTCGGAGCCAAGATGAAAAGCACCCGCATACAAATCCTGATCTTCTTGTTATTGGTTTTTATTGTGAGCTGGAGTTTCGAAGCCTTCATAATTTCAGGCGGTGGCGTTAAAAATTTTGGGCTACTTGGGCTCATGACTTTAATGTGGATACCTGGTCTCATCTCAACTTTTCTGAGAATAATTGCAAAGCTTGGATTTGAAGATGTTGGCTTCAAAAAAGGTCCGGCGAAATTCTATTATTATGCCGTGGGTTTGCCTTTGGTCATCGCACTCGTCGTCAATATCGTATGCATGGTATTGGATATTAGAGATTTCTCTTTTATTGCCATTGAAACTCTGAACCAAGCTCTCCCTAAAATTGCGATGACACTTGTTCTTGGACTCTTCGGCGCATTGGGCGAAGAATTAGGTTGGCGCGGCTTCCTGCTACCCAAAATGCATGAAGCTAAAATTTCAAGTCCCTATCTTTGGAGTGGCCTTATATGGGCCCTTTGGCATTTGCCTATTGTGGTTTTTGGCAACTACTACACCCACGGTTCGCCACCACTCATTGCATTGGCTTACGTCTTGAGTATTGTTGCGATTAATTTTGTTATCAGTGACTTTCGCGACAGTTCGGATTCACTCTGGGTGGCCGTTGTCTTCCATGCCGCCCACAACTTTCTCTTTCAGCTGGCCATTCCCTACCTAATATTCACCAAACCTGGCTCACGAATTGAACTGTGGGAAACAATTGGCGCTGATTGCGGATTCCTGGTCGCCGCGGGCTACACCATCTCCTATTTGTTTATCCGACAAAGGCGGCAGGCCACCTAGTGGCGGCCATGCGGAGATTTTGGATTTCCCGTTTTGCTCTCTCTCGCTAGTTTCGCGCCTTCTCTCTTTGTTTTAAAGTTTTATGTTTTTTTGATAGCTCTATGTGGACCTGGCAATTAGGTCTGTCACATAGCGGATCACCAAGTCTTGCAATGAAAAAGAGACCGTGTTGGTGGAAGAATCTACCAAGGCAAAATTGTGGTCTCCTCGCGTGGTGGCAAGAACTGGCCTGAGCCCCATTGGGGCCAGGGTCTACGGACCCTCCCCAAAAAAGATCAAGAAGACTTGTGCTTCCAAGACTTCTTGATCTCCCGATATGCAACTTCAGTGATTAACTCTTCTCAGGATTTTTTAAAAAGAATTTTTCATCAAAAAACATCTCAATGAGATATCTTCTTTCGCCCTTGGTGAGATCGTCCAACCAAACACCTTTTGTCTCATGCAGAGCTACCGACAGTGCTCGCCCTGCTAGCATCATGCGCTCTTCAAGTTCAAACTCTTCCCACTCACCACTGATGTTTTCTACAATGCTTTGAAATAGCACCCTAGCTTCTGCGGAACTCACGCAATACCTTCCACAACCTTTTGAATCTTCACCACCACTGGAGACCCCACCAGGCTCTCCGGTGGACAGATCTCCTGATGGCGGATTTGCAGGCTCAGTCTGTTGGTTTGGCTGTTGTGAACTGTTCGGACCGTTCTCGCGTTCTGTTTTTGATTGGCAAGAGAACAGACCAAGACTGAGGACCATGATAGCAATCACCAAAATTGGTTTTATCATTTTACAACCACCTGAGTTTCAACCTCTTGTGCTAAGACATCATGGCGCTCAAAATATTTTTTACGATCGATTGAATGAATCGCAGTGGCGTATTGGTCTGGAGAATAGAGTCTCAACTGACCCTTCTTACGATCAAAGATGACGCCAAACAAATCAACAAAACGACGTTCACCCATGTCTTCAACAGAAAGACCGAGAAGAGAGGTCAACGATCGTGTCAAGACACTGCTGTCCCAAGTGACTCGATCAATTAGATCTTCGGCTGGCGAAGCCTTTAGACGTACATCCTCGTAGATCTTTGCAAATTCAGTTTCAGTTAAAACCGACTGAATTTCTGGTTTTGCTGGCTGAAGGCGATAGCCAATTTCCAATTTCAATACGACATTTCCCAACACCAGATCACAAATCACGTCATCAACTTGAACCACATCCAAAGAGAAAACGCCATTGGTCTGAATTGAACTCATTTGAGTTTCAACTTTTTGTTCAAGCAAGTCCCTAAAAGCATTAATGTCGCCAGAGCTTGAAAAAGCATTTTCATTTCGTCCAACTGAAATTCTCACACCCTCAAACTGTGGGCGATTCTCGATCGTGTACGGAGCGCTAGCCAGAGCTGTATCATTGAACGGATACATGAGCGTGCTCAGCTTATAAACTGTGGGATTCAGCTTTTTGGATTTTCCAAGAAGCTTACCCATTGCTGAACAATACTTTTTCGCAGCTTCTGCCGTTGTTTTAAATTGGCCGCCCGATATTTTTAACTGCACACTAGAGTTTGCTTCAAGTGCATCAACCCGCATTTGATTTGCACTCGTCTTGAATCCTGTCGCTCTCACACCAAATTGAGGCACTTCAAAGCCAACCTGATCATTTACTTGAGTTGCTGCTACCACGCTGATGGTGAAACTTTGTAGCACCATACCTATCAAAACCTTTTGTACGACTCTTTTGATTTTCATACTCTCTCCCCTTTTTTTTATTATCTAACCGCAAATCCTGAGGTAAAAACGCGACTCACTGGCGCAAGATACTCAACTTGATCAACAAATACGGTTGAACCAAGTCCCTGCATAACCTCCATGTACTGATAGCTATGTCCGCTGCGATCAAAGTTCACCTGATAGTACTCAGGATGGCATTCATGATCGTACTCGACTCCCAAGAAGGTCTTACTGGTACATGCTGTGCGTGATCGAGTTTCGGTATCAACTCCAGCTTTTGGTGTTTCAATAGGCTTAAATGCCGGTGTCAAATATCCCAGCTGCACTAATTTTGCTAGGTACGAAGCAATCATACCCGTTTTAATCTTTTCCTTTGCATCTGCTGAAATGAATTGACTGACCTGAGTCACTGGTTCTTGTGTTGCAGAATCAAAGTATGTCCATGATTTAAAGGTAAAATTGTTTTCATAATTTCCTTTGATCGCAGCTGTCACCACGTCTTCTGCCGAAAATTTCGAGTTAACTCCCTGTTGCTGAAAAATAGTTCTAGTCGTGTCCTCAACCTTGAGCTCCGCATTGTAGCCGAAACCAGAAAGTGTAGGTACAGTGTACGTCTGAGTTGCAACCAGGTAATTAGACAATCGCTCTTTATTGATTTTCAAAGTATTGAGATCCTTAAAGTCGGTTCCTGTAAACAGTGGGCATGAGGCATTGAGGTTCAATACAACAAAACCGTCAGCCGCCCCATCAAATCTGATCGACTCTCGAGCTTCGGACTTCTCATTTGCGTTGCTCAACAATCCAACCACGTTTGATGAAAGAACTGGGTTCCCCTCGTAGGCCTTGGTTTGCCCTGGGATAATAGCGTTGAAGCTGAGATACGAACTCGAAATTGGGGCCTCAAGAACCGACATCTTTGTCGATCGCTGATTCAAGTAAGCTCGATTTGTCGCAAAGAATTTGGCCATGTACTCTTCATTGAGTGAATTGCGAAAGCGTACTTTCGCTGTGATTCCGGCTAGATTGGTATATGTGCCTTGAAGCTTAGATTGAATCTCATTGAGTTTAGCTACTTTTGCTTGAAAGGTATCAACGTCCAACTGATCTTTGTTAAACAAATCGGAGAGCGCCTGAATTTTGGCGCTTATAGTATTCAATGTCGTCACGTTGGCTGCTACTGCAGGACAAAGTCCCATCGAAGTGGTGGGCGCAGGATCTGTTACTTCGACAGTGCCAACTGATGGGGGAACTAAAAATACGGCGGTGCAATCTCGATTAAAAAAGTATTTAGTCTTTTCAACGCTCGAGTCGAAAGCAAAAGCCGGAACATCCCGACAGTGATCAGGTGCTAAAAACGGCATAAATGCATTTGAATTATCGGCATGTGCTATTGTTGTAAACAATTGACTTATGAGTAGGGCCGAAGCCATCAGGCTCAATTTTTTCATGTTCTCTCCACAAATATTGTTAAGTTAATGGGAAAGACCTTTGGGTGAGCCCCCTCTAGGCTGGCACCCGTTCAACTCCCCCGCTCCGTTTGCTATAAGCAAATTGAGGACCAATATTTTTGTCGATTTAAACTCAATAGAGCATTCGCGATGCAATGTTTTGAAAAAATGTTTGAGACTTTGGACTTTAGATCCAGACATTTGGAATATTGGCACCAGGTGAGCCCAGCGCCAAGGGCATTCAGTTGGTCCAAAACAATTGAAATCTTCGATCTAGCGAGTGGAGGACATCTTTTACAATGCCATCTTTCTCGTGAAGATCACGAAGGGTAAATCCAAGTGTGATATGTGGGTAAAAATGTAACGGATCCCATCCGTCCTTTGGACCGCCATTGCGAATATATTCTTGGTAGATCTTCTGGCGAATAGACAAAAGATTTGCCGAAGACACAATGAGAAAATAGGTGCTTTGCGGATGTTGATCCAATGTGGCCTGCCCTACTCCCAAGCCCAATATCTGCAAGTCGGAGCTTTGAATTCGACTCTGAAACGCGATTTCATTGATCCGCGCCTCAGAAACATAGCGACTTAGCACATCTGTGTACTCTGGGGGTGTTATCACTGTTACATGTGCTTCTCCGTATTCACTCCAACCCTTGAAAATCTGAAGTTGCAATTGAAGGGCTTGCGAAAGTTGGCGGCGCACATGAGCAATCGGTTGGTACGGTACGTTCATTGCCAGGGCAAATGGCCCGACGTGGGTATGAAAGGGTATCTTCTGCGCCTGCAATACCTTTGGAGAAATGACTATGGGATACAACTCACCTTTTGGTCCATCCCCAAAACTGGATGCGCTCACCAAGACGCTCAACCCAAAACCCAAAACATTTCTTAGCAAATTTTTCGGATCTCTCAAAAACTTCAGTGTATGCATTGCGAACTCCTCTTTACTTGATGAAGAGATGGAAACTTCTTTTAATTGCAGAGGCCTTCTTAGCACTGCAGTAAAAAGCGCCGCAAGCAGAAAGTTTGCTGAAAATGCCGATACCCGCGTTGCTCGAAATTAGGCTCGAGGTTGGGCTGTTTCTGCTGGAGAGATAGTTAACTTGAATACCTAGGATCTCTATCTGGTTCCCTAGGGAGTTTCTGGATCTCTTTTGGGATCTCTGCCAAATCGTGAGAGGGGCCGTGAGGGGGATCTCTCACGGATCGTGGGGGCGCAAATTGTGGCATTGTCGAAATTACTGACATCTTGGTCACAACTGGGTGGATCTCGCTGGGTGCGGATTGTGCAACGGACTGTGGAGCTGTCTTGCGCGTGTGTCATTCAAGATGGCCTGGTTAAACCAGCCTCAGTTAGGAATAGAGCTAAATACGATTCATTTACTGGAACGGGAACCTTACTGGAACGGGAACCTGCTGGAACCGATGGAGACAAGAATGCTGAAATCGCAATTTAGAGAGGTCGATGATCGAATTGAGTCGGCTCCGTTTTGGACGAAATTTTTTCTACCATTTTTTATGAGCTCGCTCGTGGGACAAATGACGATGGCCAACATTGAGCCTTCGCAAACTGCACAAGTCGCGAGTGCAGCAACAAGTACGAGTGGGTCAGCAAATAACCTTTGCCAAGCACTTGTTGTCGATGAAAACCAAGACTCAGCTTTAGCGGCCACTTCTCCTGGCTCTTTAGGCTCTTCTGGCACTTCGGGGACAAAGGCATTGCCGTATCCCGGTCTAGAGGTGCACACTCTCCAGCCTGAGAAACGCATTGAAGGATATTTTGCCAGGCTCGAACCTCTCATGACGAATCCCAATAATTTGCCTGATGCCATTCAATCACGCCTGAGACATTTCTTTGACCAGGACTTTAATGGTCGATTGATGGATTTTATTGGGATGGAATTTCGGATCTTAATTAAGGATCAAGACCGTGAAGCCAATGAGCAACTTGTGAAAAGTGCGGTTCAATATGCTGAGACGGTCAAAGATCTGAATTCACGCATTGCCAAATACAATCAAGAAAATCCTCGTCCGGGTTTCTTTAGTCTTTATGCCTTTGGACTTAAGCTAGGGCCCCAAAGGGATCGCGCGCGCGAAGAGATTTTGAAGCTCGAAAAAACTGCCGATCAAATGATGGCTGATGCGAGTGAACTTCATAGGCAAATGCATCTTCGAATTGAAAACCATCAGCTCTCATTTGCAAAACTCACGGCTTGGATCGCGAGTATAAATGATGAACTCGTATTTTTAGAGAATTTTGAGGCCGCGATTTCAAAAGAATTGGCCATACAGAAAAAACAAATTCAAGATCAGCTGCAGGAACCACAGCCAGTTTTGAGTGCAGAGGACATATGGCGCAGAGACCAACTCGCTGTTCTACTGACAACCACTGCAGATACCTTCACAGAACTCACCGGAACTCTCGCACGGCTGAAGACCGCACAAGCTTCGTATAAAACTCTCAACGACGCCAATACCCGAGCGGAACAATCTTTTGAAAAAAACCGAAAACTGGCACGCTTACAGATTGCAGAAGCCCCAGGTCAACAAAAACTATTGACCTCGGCCGAGAGTAAACCGGAGCCGGAGCCAGCACCGAAACCAAAACAAGACCACATGAGCTTCAAGAAACCGCGATTGGATAGTCCCCCCTCAGGAGTAAAGATCGTGGGCGAGAGCTTTTTCCACAACTACGGCTGGCAGAGAATGGAGACGGCCCTGCAGATAGTTGGTGTCAAGGCTTCGAAGTGGGAGGTATATGATATTTTCAGATCGTCGGGAGAAAACAATGGACGTCTAGGATTCTTTAAAGGAGGAGATGATCTGTATATCAATGCAATGCAAATAGGCATTGTTCAACGTTACTTTCTCTATCGTGGCTACCGAGTTGGGGATAAACTGGTTGGTCGAGACCATATGTATCAATTAAAAGCATTTCTGCTGAACGGCGAGGTGATTGTTCTCAGAGGTCTCAAAAATTGGGAAAACCAAGCAGAATGGCAGCGGGTATCCATAGACACATTAGATCAATTTCTCTCATCCAAGGATTTTACGTTTGAACCAAACAATGAGCCCTTTGTTAAATGACGGTTGGAGATGAAGTTTGGCTAGACTTGTTTAGTCCGCATGCGCCGGTTCGGTTTTAATTTGTTGGGTTCTGTTTCCTGGTGTCTATGTGCCTTGCTAAACTCGACGGAGATTATTCTTATCCTCCGTCATTGCCTTTGTTTGCACGGTGACACATCACTTTCGACCATTTAAATCTCGGAACTAAAGTTCAAATGGAAAGGACACACTCAACAACCAGTCCTTTGATCTGAGGTGGGAATCACTAAATACCGTGCCGGGAGAAAAAATTCCGAATTGTTCAAGAGTCGATTTTGCATATCTTAACTCTTGATATTCGAGGTTTACACTCACGACAGCCAAACGAAGACCAGCTCCAACTCTATAGCCTTCGGCTTCTTGAAATTTGACATCAAAGTTTCCGCTTGGTTCGGGATTCAACTGGCCTCCAAAGATATAAGACCCCCAGAGTCGCAGTCCGAAGTAAGGCATTTGAACTCCCGCCGTCGCAGCCCAGTTCGTTGCAATAGCATTCGAATCGTAATCAACCGAGGAGTCTTTGAACCTTGGCATTGAGTACCGAACATCGCCTCCGAGAAAAATCATTTCATCAATGTGAAAGCCAACTCTTGCACCAACCCCAAGCCCGTCAACTCGCCCAGAGGAATTTGAAAATGGAGGAGGATAGTTCAAGGTGGTCTCACCTAATTCCAATTGGACGAGTGGCTCAACAAAAAGTCCACTCTTGAGCTCTTCAGCATGAACAAAACCAAGAGGAAGAAACAAGATCGCAAAGCTAACAAGGATTTTTTTTGGTCTAAAATTTGAAAACAGAACACTTTGAATGAACACAGTCGGCTCCTTTGATAATTGTTTTAAATTTAAATCTATCGAAAAATTTTCGGTTTACCCCCAGAGACAAAGGCACCGACGATTGCGAAAAAGGTGAGCACCAAAAATACGGCCAACAGAATTTTGCCAATTTCCATCGACAGACCGGCAATACCGTAGGCTCCGAGCATGAAACAAACTAACGCTAAGATAAAAAACGAAATAGCTGCACGTATCATAAATTCCTCCCAGTATTTGATCGAAATTGATCAAAATTTTTATGATTGTTTGTCCTGAGAATGGAAGGAGCAAGACCGAGACCAATTGAATTTTTGATGCTGAAACGAGAGGCAATCCCTAAGAGAAAAGCAAAGAAACACATCACTCTGGGTGTTTCTTGCAATATCAGATTTGCGGCTGAAATGATGAGATTCTACCCGAACGATGCGATTTTCCACGTTCAAGTCCATTCACAAAAAATGTGATTTAAAAACAATTGATTGCCTAAAACGGGCAACAGAAACTCGGACTAGAACCGAGTTTCATAAGACGCACTGCTTGAAAGCATCGGTCGCTTTGAAAAATCGAGCTGAATTATTTTACTGAAGCTTGGATTTTTCGACGCTTCCGATTGAGGCCAATTGATCACTTGTGATTCCGAGTGGTCGTGAAAGTTTATTGAAATAGTTTTCGGTTGCATTGACCCAGGTGATTTCGATGATTTGTTCATCATTGAAAAATTTCTTTAACTGCGCGTAGGTTTCATCGGAAACCTCAGTTCTCTCTGTTGCCTCTTTAGTATACTGAAGCACCGCCTTTTCGTTGTCGGCAAAGTGAGGACTTGTTGCAAAATCCTGTATGCTAGAAAACTTCTCAACACCGAGGCTCGTTCGCAAAACACTGGCTAATTTAAGATCCTGGCAAAAACTGCAACCATTAAGTGTTGCGGCTTGAGTTTGAATGAGAAGCACCAACTCATTGGACAAAGAAATTCGTCTCTCCAAGATGGCCAACATTTTATTGGCGACTCCCAATAAAAATGGCCGACGAGCATAAATAACACCAACAGGTGCAATGACTTTTCCGTATTTCTTTCTACTGACCCAATAGACCGTTCTCATAAAAACACCGAGAGGATTCTGTATGAATGGCATGCGCGGCTGATCAGACATCGACGACTCCTTAGTTGCAAGCTCCTCGAAATAGTCTACGCACTTACCAAGACAATGCAAGTGCAGACAACTATTGCCAACGATCCTTCAACAAGTCGTCGAGCATCGCCTTAAGCACCTTGGTCCAAGTTTTAGGGCGGTGGTTTAGGTCCAGCGCACTAGGGCTGCGGCTGAGTAGTCGCAGGCGTGCGAAAATCCGGCGAGGCAAATGAGATCTCCAGATTTGATGGTTTTTGCCTTAAGCGCCTCGGCGAGGGTTACGGGGATTCCTGCACCAAAGAGGTTGGCATACTTGGCAAAAGTGTCGAGATGTTTTTCTGCTGGCAAAAGTGCGGCTTCTCGCCAATTTCTTAAAAACGTGGTGTTGGGTTGATTGGTGATCAAAAAATCAATTGCCGACGACTTCAATTGCAGATTGGCACATGCTTGGTGGATCATCTTGGGAACAGCACGATTACCACGAGCCACAATCATTGCTGAATTGTCTTCATTGAAGTCAATTCGCCCAGATGCCGTTCGCGTCTCCCACCATTTTCTTCCCCCATATTCGCCGTACATGTCTTCTGAATATTCAGGGTAGTTTTCACTGCTAAAACTTAAGATTGGCCGCTCATCACTTTGGGTGACGTAGGCCAAAGCAAAACCATCACCTGGTACAGCCGCCTGCGCGAGCAATCTGGTATCTGGTTGACCAAAGATTCTGCCGCCGGCTGTTTGCCCAATACAAATCAACGCATGCCTGGCTCCGTTTGCTTTCATGTAGATTCTGGCCATATCAAGTAAATAGACAAACGAAACACATCCAGTGTTGTGCAAATCAAGAATCCATTTTGGATGGGCACCTATTTTCTTTGCAATCACAGCTCCGCAACCGGTAAAGGCCTCATCTGGTATTGAAACATTGGTTAGAATCATATCGATGTCTTGTTGAGAATTGAGATTCAATCGCTTGATTATCTTTTGGGCCGCCTCAGCAAAGTAATCGGAAGCCAACTCATCTCTTTCAATATGTCGACGCTCGATGGTTCCAGCAAACATGCGATTTTTCTTTCGCACCTCTTCTTCACCGAAGAAATCATTTGTGATAATTTTTTTTGGCATGTTCTCTTCGAGATCTATCAAACTGATATTCATCTTTACCTCTATTTGCAAAAGCCACGCGAGCGCTTATCTTTTTTGGGGACCCATCGGATGGTTATTGGCATGCCGGTATTCAAGAATCTTTTTAAGATTTTGTAGTTCGACTGTGTGCCCAGCGTAGAAAAAATCCCAAAACTGACCAACCCAAGGCCTTTTTGGTGGAGCCTTTTCTGGAAATGGATTTTGAAAATAAAACGGGTGACGGCAATTTTGCCAAAAGACAACTGACCCTGGCTTTCCTAAAACCAATTCTGCAGGAACAATGCGATTGAGATAAATCATCCAAAGGGTCTCGCCCTGATCCCAAGCGCAGTGATAATCCACGACCAAGGCGTCTTTGTTGGCGACCACCTTGAAGTAAATATTTGTCGAATCTCCAATTTTATCTTTACCAACAAACAGACCAGACTCATCGACCTGAGAAAACTCACGCATACTATAGGTCCACTCAGCTAAACTATAGGGGTCAGCCATATAGGCAAAGACTTTCTCCGGTGGGCAATCGATATAGCTTTGCACTGGACAGAAATCTCCATAGACATGTTCGTGCGAATACACAGAATGAGTGAGGTCTGCCATGATTCCCCCCATCTCTTGTTTGTCGGTATTTTCGATTCCCTTTAGTCCAGCAATTTGATCATAGATTGTCATGTTTTCTCCAGAGGTTTGATTTTTTGAAATGTTAAAAATGGTGGAAGTTCATTGTCTTGAACATGCATGGAAATAACCGTCGGGCCATCGGCCGATTGGACCTCTACCATCGCCTGATGTAAATCCCCCAACGTCGCAACCTCAAAACATCGCAATGAGGGAAACATCTCGGCAAGACCATTGGCAAAATAACTCGGCCTAAAATCATTAATCTGAGATCGACCATGCAAAAATATTTCTTCGCGGGTTGAACACATCCCATGCGAATTGTTGTTAAAAATCAAAAATACAATGGGCAGCTGATGCTCTACGGCTGTGTGAATTTCTAATCCGTACATTAAAAAGGAACCATCGCCTAAAAAGACATAAGTCTTTTTCTTAGATTCATTGCGCGAGACAAAACACGAACCCAATCCCGCACCAATGCTATTGCCCATTCCACCAAGACCGAGAGAAAGGTAAAAAATATTTTTCCCATCGACTTGTAAACAATGAACAACAAAGGCTCCGGTATTTCCAGCGTCAACAAATACGTCGTGGTCGTAAACAAACGGCTGTATCACCTCGAAACTCGAGCGAAATCCTAAGCGCGAACTTTCGGTATCGAGCATTTTTGCTTTTTGGACGAGCCCAATTGCCTCGAACGCCACACGATCACTTGCAAATTTTTGCTCGGAGCTTACGACAAAATCTTCGTCAGCGCGCAAAGTTTTGTCAGCTGATGAAAACTTATTGGGACAAATCACCTGCGGCTCTGGTGAAACGCCACTTTGCACGTATGAAATTTGATTTGACTCAAGTGGAATTGAATCATTCCACTGCGTTAGAAACTGTTCGAGACTAAGTACAAATTCATTGACCCGAACCTTTCGACCACATTTGGAGCGCCTCAAATTAACCTATCCACAGTTTTTAGTCATGACTTTGCTCTGGCAGAAAGACAATGTGCCTGTCAAATCTCTAACCTCGCGCCTGCTTCTTGATACAGGTACAATTACCCCACTTCTTAAGAGATTAATCTCCCTAGGCTACGTCGCAAAGGAACGGTCTGACAAGGACGAACGCGAGGTTCTCATTCGCCTAACGAAGAAGGGCCATGAACTAGAACGTAAAGCAGAGAACGTGCCTGCTGACATGTTTTGTAAACTCAAAGTCTCGATGGCAAGATTTGCCGAAATTCGAAACGGTGTACGAGAGATCTCACAAAATCTTTTAAGTGAGAGTTTGGATTAACTTTCGTTTACGCTTTTTCTTGGAGCTGTTGCTTGGAGCAATCAGCCGCGTTCTGAAGCTCTTAGCCCACCTCAGAACTTGGCCATTTCTACCCAAAACAGACGAAGCTGTTCTGCACATTTTTTTAAAGACGGCAACTTGAACGACTATTCTTCGCCGATAAGCCCGACGCTGATAACCTGACTACAGCTTTGGTCGAGAATAACTAGGAAGCTCACATCACCGGCACCAACTTCAGCTCCAAATCCTGCTGAAACTTGGCAAAATTTTGCGGGCTTACCGACAAACTTTGATGGTTCACAAAATGCTCGGCTGATTTTGCGCTGGAGCACATTCCCCGATCCATCTACTTTCTTAATAAAGTAGATCTTTGCTTTGGCATCGGCAAGCACTGCGGCTTTCGATTTTCGAACACAAACATTTTCTTCACGATGAGCTGCCTTGGCTACACCAGAAAAAAGCACCTGGCCAATCACAATAAGTGCCAGAGTCATGTGGCCCATCTTGGTGAATGATTGTGTAAACGGTTGAGCTGACGAAGGAGCGAATGATTTCATAGTGTACCCTTTGGTTAAAATTAAACAATGGGCCACTTTACATCCCGAACGGATTCAAATCACCTGTTAGAAAACTAACACCGACTTTTTGCAAACAAAGCTTTTATGATCACGAATTGACTCACAATAAAGGTAACCGAGGGAAGCAATAGAGAAGGGGTTCGAGTAAGTTAGTGTGACTCAACGAGCAGGATGTTGGTCCTGAAAAGACTTCGTTGGGTCATGTTCCGTTCACCAACAGGATAAGATGTTTGCGCCAACAAATAATCAAATCCTACGGAGGGGAACATGCCCAAGGAAGCAAGAAAAGCATATCTTGAAGCCATTCGTGAACGCTATAAAAAATCAAGCAGAAGACAAAAATCAGTGATTTTGTCAGAGTTCTGCCAAGTCTGCGTTACCGATACAGTACGATTCGAGAGGCCGAGTTTAAGAAGCGACGACAGAAATACTTGCGGCGCTCTTTTTTTCTCGCTATTTTTGCCCACGTGTTACACTGAGCCAAAGTGTAAGGTCCTACAATCGTGCTCAAGGGAGTCAGACGAAGTGATCAAAGAAAAATATATTATTCAGACCGACATAACTCTCAATGCACCACAAGAGGCCGTCTGGAAAGCGCTTTCTTCTTTCGACTCTTACCATCTTTGGAATTCGTTTATCCCAATCGCAAAAGGGCAGGCTCTAGAAGGCTCCAAAGTTACAATGACCATCCACGTACCGACCGAGGCCCCACAAAAATATTTGGTGCGAATTAAAGAGTCTGTTCCACAGAAAAAGCTGACTTGGGTTGGACACTTCAAAATCAAAGGACTAATTGATGGACATCATAGCTTTGAACTGATTGCCGTTGACGACTTTTCAACGCAACTTAAACATTATGAATCTTTTTCTGGAATTCTCGTCCCATTTGTGTGGAGAACTTTTCTTTCAACCAAACTACGTCAAGGTTTTTTAAATTTGAATCAAGATCTCAAGTCATATCTTGAGAACAATTAGCTTCATTGTCCAAAAGTGAATAATCAGTCAACCGGCCGGAAGGACCGCTCTTCTACTTGTTGTTGCCGACTTGGTTTACTGATGCCGACAATAAAGCCACGGACAAAGCTGAGCGCAATATCTCGCACGTCAATTTCACTTTCGACAATTGCGATTTCTTTTGATCGAACTAACACTCTTCGAGATCGTAATAAAAGATAAAGAGCCGACAGAGATACTAAGGCCACCATCGAGAACGTCACTATCTTGATGAGGTTGGCATTCTCTAAGGCAGAAAGAAGTTCCCACACAGCATATCCTACCTGTATCGCTGAAAATGATGCCATTGAGGCCAACACTGCTCCAAGTAGAATACGAAAAGCCAGACCAAAAACCTCGCCACGTATTTTTTCGCGAAGTTGTTCAAGTAAAGCAGGCTGCGCAGATTGCACAGATTGCAAAGACAAATTACTTTTCCCTTTTGGTTCGGTCAGCAAAAGAAAGAGTGTCACCAGATTCTTCAATCGCAACTCCAATGTTAAAAAATATAGGCCCCAAGAAAGAGGCCTATACCCCAACGTTACACCTAATGTCTTTTACTCAATGCGAGCGTTAGAAGGCCGCCAGCTACCATACCTGCCGCAGCCGCGATACCAACACTTTTGAGTGGATTTTCTTTAACGTATTCTCGAGATGTTTGAACATACTCACTCGCAGTTTCTGCGAGACTCGTTGCCATTTCTCCGGTCTTCTGTCCGAGATTGTGAGACGCTCTTTCTAGATAGTTTTCTGCGCCCTGAATTTTTCCTTTAATGTCCTGAGTGGATGTATTTACTTTGTTTGCTGTATCAGTACTTAGATTTGCCATGTTGTTCTCCTTTTATGTTATGGTCCTATGGGACCGTTAATTCTTTAAATCTTTTTTTACTTCACTTACGACAGCTTCCTTTTTCTGTTCGATTTGTTCTGCAATTGTCTTTAACTTTTTGTTGTAACTCTCCTGAGCCTCTCCGTATCGTTGTTGAATCAGCCCACCAATTGCTTTCAAATCTCCCTTTGTTCTATCAAGCTCATCGTCAGTGATCTTGCCCCACGCCTTGCGAACTTCACCACGAAATTCAAGCCATTTTCCTTTGATGATGTTTTCGTTCATTTTCATATTTGCTCCTTTTATTATTACTGTTCCTCTTGCAACGAAGAGGCCAGGTCGTTTTCAACAACAAGTGTACTGAACGTGAGTCGCTCGCCCCAGTCGTGGATTATCTGAACCTCTACGGTCCATTTTTGAACGCGTCACTTTGTCAACCGAAGAAAAACAACTGCATGCGATGCTTTGCTCGAATAATTCGGAGCATCTGCGGTTGTAGGAATTCCTGCAGCCAAAAATGACTCTTTCACTTTTTGATCCCGGGAGTTAAACCACCTTGCGAGCAAACTCGGCCTCATCGCCATATTGTGATTTTCAGTCATGATGTTTTTTTCGCTTCTCAGAAATTCAGAAATTGCCAAACTACGAAGCTCGGCCAGACGCCTTTGTGCTCTTGGCAAAGTCTTACGATTTTTTGACGGATAATCGGCATCCGCCCAGGAGAACACCATGATATTTTCGATGTTTCCGTCTCTCTGCGCCAGTTCAACCAGGGACGCCAACTTTACTTTTGCATTTTCAGAAAGAAGAGCGCTCCCTGGGGGAAACTCAATTTCTAAATATTCCTGCGCATTCATTTCAGATGCAGCATTTTTCACTATCGCCTGCCCACCGCTCGACTGAATCGATCCAGCAACCTGATCAACACCGATAAAGTCCCGTGGTGCATCACCGTAAGAAACACCGGAACTAATGGCCCAAACACCAACACAAACCCCTGACTTTATTTTATTTAAAGACATAGATCTCTCCTTGATTCAGAACCCTGAACTGAAATCGGGCCACCCCGTTAGGGGCAACCCAAAAATTGAATTAGGACTTCTTCTGAGCATCGGGGGCCGTGACCTTCGATTCTGCATGAACCTTCATATCAGAAGTTGAATCACTTGCCTTTTTCGAACCATATTCACCTTGGCTTCGATCTGGCGAAAAGCCACTAGAACTCGGCGCATTTTGTTTAGCACTAGTTCTATCTTTCGCGTCTGTTGTTGGAACTCCGGTTTCGTTTTTTTTGTAGTCGCTCATTTTGTACTCCTTGGTTAATTTGACGTGACATTATTTTACTTTGCAAAAGTCCAACCACATTGAATTGATCGCCATGCGAAACACGGAATTTAGAAAGAGATCAATCACCTACAGAATTTTCTTTAGTCCGTAAATTTTTTTTGGCAAAGTTGGAGGCGGTGATTTTCTCCACGCTCGAGGCAATTTTCCACATTGTTTTTTGATTATAGAATTATTATAAACACATTTTATTTATTAGTGATGTCCGTACCAGCGCACACATCCATATCTTGACAGACATTCCAACTGTCTCTTATGGAGATTCAGCATAGGCACTTCATTTGCATTGTCGAATTATGCAGAGTAATGAAATGGCAACTTACACTTTTGAATAAGGAGACTTCTCATGGAAATCGGAATCGAAATCAGAGAAAGAAAACAGACAGCAGATGCTTTGTGCCAGTTTTTAGCTGACACCTATACTTTATATTTACGGACTCATAATTTTCACTGGAATGTCAGCG
>CAYONZ010000015.1:0-71870 GCA_964405465.1 uncultured Bdellovibrionales bacterium
ACTGCTGCCAATGCATACATTGGCACCAAAGTGATCACATGAATCAATGTTCGGTACTTGCGCAAAAGGCGCTCATAAACCCCAACAATGCCTCCTCGTTTTGTTTTACTTGTGTAAACATCTTCTTTTTTAGAATTCTTCTCGGTCTGAGAGTCTTTTGTCATCCACCCATCCTATGGTGTCTATAGTTTTGCAAAAAATTGAACCGCAGCCCTCATCAGCTTACAGGATGAGAAACAAAAAACTTTTCCATTGCCGCGATAAATTCCTCTGGCTTGTCGGAATGAACCCAATGGCCGGCTCCTTCAATTTCAACGCCTTCAATTTTCTGATTACATTTAATCATTCTTTGAAAAATATCGCGAGGCAAATCTTTCGATAGCTCACCACGAACAACAAGAGTTGGCATTGTTAACGAAGCCACATCATCCCAACGCTCCTGGGATCGGCCCTGCCGAACGCTCTCCCGCACTCCGGATTCGCTAAAGCGCCATACACCTTGCCCTCGTTCATTCTCAATGATGTTCATAAAAAGAAATTGTGCAAGACCACCGACATTGGGTCGATCAGAAAATTTCGCAATAAATTCTGTTTCAAAAAAAATTTTTGCTTCACGCTTTGAGGCAAATGGAACAGGAACCGAGTCAATCAGATCGAGAATCAAATCCGAACCCGCCTGATTCATACCGGGACCAATGTCCTCAATAACCAGCCGCTGGACCATAGCAGAGTGCTGTGTTGCAAACTCCAATGCATTTCTGCCACCCATCGAGTGGCCCACCAATGTAATAGCTGACCAATTTATATCATTTAGGATTTCAAAAAGGTCATATGCATAATCCGCAGGAGCATATCCATATGTGGGATGAAACGAACGGCCGTGGCCGCGCTGGTCAAAGGTTAAAATCTGGTAACGATCTTCAAAAGCTCTAACAATTCGACGCCAGTTCAATCCGAATCCCATGACCCCATGTAAAAACACAAGCTTTGCTCCATTGGCATTTCCCGAAATTTGATGGTGAAACTGGCTCAGATAAGACATGACATAACCCTATAACTCAATGGGTACTCGAATTTTTATTCGCCATTGAATCCATTTTTTTCAACCGATCATCAGAATCATCTTCGATATCATCAACCTCGAGCTCTAGCTCTTCAGTGCCCGAAAGATCCAATTCTTCATCTGCAATTCCATCATTTAGATCTTCAGGCCTCACAAAAGAACCTTCATTTCTCCCAGGGGATTTCACTAGTTTTCTTCGTCGAGGACGGCGACGTTTTTTGGGTTCTGTCGCTTTCTCCGCTGCGATGACATCTTTAGCTTTTTCGAAGCTATCCCGCCAGAATTGAATCTCTTCAGGAGGCAATAAAAAATCAACTTCCGCCAACTGCAACGCAAGATGGATACCTTCATTCTTTAGAACATGCAGTTGGCGTCTTTCTCCCTTTCGTCGAAATTCTTCGACCTGGGACAAGACTGGCAGTAATTCAATCGCATTATAGACTGAGGCCTGTTCAAACTTATACATCCCGAGCTCTTCTTTCATAAAATAACCAAAGCGAGCATCCTCGAAAAGTCTGTGAACATCGAGATTTTCCCCAAGATCCACCAAAGTTTGAAACATCGAAAAAATCAACCAGGCAAACAAATGAACTGTATCGGCACCATACTTAGCCAGGCGACGATACGACCTAAAGTGTGAAAAGAAAATTTCAACGGCATCTGGAGCTGCCAACACCTTCGCAAGAGATGGCATTACGAATTCCATCAAGCCAAGATCAAGCAATTCAATCAACACGAGATCAGGCTCATCTAGACGAAGGATTTTTAATATTTCCTCGCGTTTTCGAGGCAACACCGACCGACCCAGTTCGGAGGCGTTCTGTGCAATGGCGGCCCGCAGCTCCTCATCTAACGAAAAGCCTAGCTTATGTGCCAAACGCAATGCCCTTAGAATTCGAATTGGGTCTTCTTTTAATCTGACATTCGGTTCACCAATCATACGTATATAACGACGATCAATATCTTCAAGGCCCTTGGTGTAGTCTATCAACTTTTCAGCAACAGCATCATAAAACAAACCGTTAATAGTAAAATCCCGCCTCAGGGCATCTTCTTCTGGTGTGCCAAAAATATTATCGGTTGCCACCTCTCCCTCTTCAACTTCCTGAGGTTCAGTGGCGGCCCTGAAAGTAGCAACTTCGAACTGCTGTTGATCTCTTTTAACCAAGACCAATCGAAAACGTTTTCCAATTATATAAGCATTATAAATGATTTTTCTGACCTGAGGGGGATGTGCCATTGTGGCTATATCGAAGTCTTTGGGCTGAATTCCCACAAGCAGATCGCGAACACATCCGCCCACCAAATAGGTAGTAAATCCCTCGCGCTGAAGGGCCTTTACAATTCCAAAAGCATGGGGATCAATGCCCTCACGTTGCAACTTCTTATCACTCATCAATTTTAACCGCTCTTTATTCAAACTAAATTACCAGTAGCTTACAACATGGAGAGAGTTTGCACAACCGATAGATCCCGGCCTCTCCCAGCGGATCGGGAGCTATTCATTCGCTTGAAAGACCATTCCATTGCTAGCGCTGTACTCTAGTAAGTGAGACATTTTTGTTTGTTCTCCATCAGCGACCACCATTAGCGCTCGACCATCAGGACTAAAGGCTGCAATGTATGACGCCTCTTCGAAATTCACGAGCTCCTCGCCCGTTTCAGCTCGCAGCAGTCTGGTTCCAGACGATCCGGCAACTGCCAAGAGGTCACCTTTTGCATTGAAGCTCAATGAGGACTGCCCCAATCGCATCGCACTCTCCCAAAGAAATTTTTTACTTTTGACGTCAAAGACTCTAACTTTGGTTTTCTGTGTGGAATTTAGTCCGCCACTGATCATCGCAATTCTCGGCCACACTGGATGCCAAGACAACGACGCCCCTCCTTTTGAAATTCTACTTACGACCTTCCAATTGGATGTCTTCCAAATCCAAACGTCTTGCGACTCACTTCCGCTTGCAATCAAATAATCAGCATAAGGTGACCACCTTAGAGAAAAGGGAACATTTTTGGGACTCTCCAATTTTACCAACTGTCTTCCCGTTGAGATATCGAACACCAATACTGTTGAATTTTGTTGAAAATGCGTCTGACTTAACGCGATTCGCTTTCCCTTACTATCGATATCCAACTGACCAGAAAAATCTTTGATTTTCACTCGACCGACAATTTGCTCTCCCTTTCGCTCGATAACTGTGATGAGCTTTTCAGCTCCATCCAACTGTGAAAGTGCAATATATTTTCCATCGCGGCTCCACCCCTCGATTCGCCCTTCTACAGACTCCACACACTTGAATTGTGTCTCTTTTGCTAAAATGAATTTACGACAGGAATAGGGCGAAGCCTCCTGAAGTGCCCATAGTTCTTTGGAAGATCCCATATAGTTGATTCGGTGAAAAGCCATGTCACGGCTGACTTCATCCACTTCAACACCCCTCCATCGCGAGACTTTTGGCGGGGGCTCAACTGCCGGAGCAGCGGGCTTTTCGTCATTTATTTTATTCAAGTTATTCAATTTCGGAGAAACACACGAGGCAAAAAAAACAAGTCCGATCAAAACGAAGAATATACGATGGATAATATAGATTTTCATATTCCAAATTCTATTCATCCCAAAATGAAGAAGGCAAGCGAGATGCTTGCCTTCAAAAAGATTAACTTTGGCTTAAATTGGTTCGGATCTCACTCCACCAAATCGCTTCGATTACTTAATCGAAGCGATTTTTCCAGTGGCAATTCGCAATTCAATCTGTCCAAGCGAGAGAAATACAGAAGAACTTGAGCCGCGGTCCAAAATAATGCCGCTGTTGTCTGAAGCAACAGAAACCCCAGTGACAGTTGTATAGGCCCCACCTTTTGAATCGGCCAACTCATAAAGTTTTCCATCGAGTCCGACCATTACAACATGGCCAGTTTCGGTCGGAACAAAGTATCTACCTTTAAACACCTTGCCGTCTTTGTCGAGATCCACTTTCAAAACTGCTGAATTGGCCGGGCAAACACGAGCCAAATGATAACCACGAAGCGATCTGTCTCTAACTTTGGCGATCTTTACTGCAGACTTTCCAACACTCACCGTGATCAACTGATCTGAGCTTTGGCCTGCTGTAAGCAAACTGTTTGAAGTAAACACCAAGGTGCGTACACCAGGCGCAATCGCTTGTTTGCAATCTTTTAGATCACTAGTTTTAAGCTCGAGGTAATCATTTGAATTACCCAGCGCGAGTACATCGCATGCTGCCATCTGGCGCTCGAGGCACGAATTGATTCTCGCTGAAACTTCAGATGCATGTGCCGCACCTGTTGCGAACACCATCAAGAACGAAAGAACTGCCAATTTCGACTTCGACATAATTACTCCTAACCGGCTCCTAAAAAATAGAAGCTTTTGATTATTGCGTTAAAAACCAAAAGGACGCCCCAACTAACTAAAACAGTTCTTGTTTAGACGCAACCCTAAGGCCCTCCGTCCCCCTCGGTTAGCAAGATTTTCTCTATGTAGACTCCGATTTAAAGAGTGTTTGAGGGGACGGAGCCGACAAAAGTTGCACCAACTTCAGGTCCCATCGCGAATCATTACGACACATCTTCATGTTCAAATCTGATAAAATCGATATGATTGAGATTTTACAGTTCCTTTGTCCAGAACTTGATCAAAATGAGAAAAAGTTCTCAAGCTTCAGAATGAGACGCCGATCAGTTAGGCATGAAGTAAGCCCATCGAGCTTTAACCGGCTCACGGAACCTCAAGGAATGAGGTCCTGTATCTTCAAGGAGGAGGAAATATGGGTCTGCGTATTAACACGAACACCGCTTCGCTCAATGCCCAAAGAAATTTAATGGGCACGAAGTGGGGTCTCGATAAGAGTTTGGAACGATTGTCTTCGGGATACCGAATCAATCGCGCAGGGGACGACGCCGCGGGGCTGGCGATCTCAGAAAACCTGCGAGCCCAAACAAGGGGTCTAAAACAAGCCTCACGAAACGCACAAGATGGTGTCTCGATGGTGCAGGTTGCGGAAGGTGGACTGAATGAAGTCAGTTCGATTCTCATCCGACTACGAGAACTAGCGGTGCAAGCGGCTTCAGATACGATCGGGCCAGTTGAGAGACAATTCCTCAACGTGGAATACGATCAGCTGGTCTCGGAGGTTGATAGGATCGCCGACAGCACTGAATTCAACGGCACACCACTCTTGAGTGGAACGGGATCGATTCTCGACTTTCAAGTCGGTACACGAAACGATCCGAATATTGACCGTCTCTCATTTGACGCTTCGAAAGCAGATGCCAACACGGCGGCATTAGGTGTGAACCTAACGAGTGTTGCAGACAAAGCTTCGGCGCAAAATAGTTTGTCAGCGATTGACCAAGCGATTGTGAGCGTTTCTGCGATGCGAGCCGATTTCGGTGCGATTCAGAACCGTCTACAATCAACCATCGGAAACCTAGCTGTATCGGTTGAGAACCTCTCTGCCGCAAACAGCCGAATCCGAGATGTGGATGTCGCTGAAGAGACTGCGGAATTGACTAAGAATAATATCTTACTCAGCGCCGGCACCTCAGTGTTAGCACAGGCGAATTCGTCGGCTAACACAGCATTGCAGCTCTTGAACAAGTCGATGCAGTAAGGATTGTACGCAATCTTTAACTGAAGGGTACGATCCTAACCACCCTCAATAGCGCGACTTGCTCAGAGAACTGAGCGCTGAATTGATGCTATTAAAACGCCATGTCTTAGGACTGGTGGATGACCAACACTGTTTCCTGCTCGACGGGGTCTGAAAGACGGCTCCGTTATTCTGCAGTTTCGGCGAGTGTCAACTTCGTTTTCCGAACCTACAGAAAGAGGAACCAAAAACTGAATATGTTTTCACGTTGAACGTAAGGATTCGATCAACCTTTGTATTTTGAAAAGATTGAATTCAGACACTTTGCACCTGCCTTTGGCTAAAATTCAACTCGTGAAGAAAATGATGGAGTTCTGATGAGCGCTCCAATGCCCACCAACACAATCACCCGATTCTGTTTTTCGAAAAAATATCCTGCTACACAAACTGAATTTTTGATTTTGAACTCTTTCTCCAAATGCCAGGCATCAAGCTGCAGATCATAGATTCATGGTATTCATCTATACTATATTTGATCCATCCATCCACCTCAACGACAAATACAAAATAGATTTTTTCCGATAAATTCCCACAAAATTTGTGTAAACAATATTTGTTTTTTACAAAACTCTAGACTCTATTTTTTTGTTGGTGTTCCGAAAAGAGATTAGGTGGAGAATAAAAAATATTTTGTCGCACAGGCATCCACCCCTGACGACGCAAATCGCGGTGCACGACGCACCCGTAGCCCAAGGAAGGCAACATTCAAGGAGGATTAGGTTATGCAGGGAGGATAAAGTGGCTTTAAGAATTACAACAAACGTGGCGTCACTGAACGCTCAAAAGAATCTCGGGGCAACCCAACACTTGATGGAAAGATCGATGGCACGACTCAGTTCGGGTTTTCGAATCAATCAAGCGGCAGACGACGCCGCGGGATTGGCCATCAGCGAAAACTTGAAAGCGCAAATTCGCGGACTCCGTCAGGCTTCACGAAACGCCAACGACGGTATCTCACTTGTGCAAGTCGCGGAAGGTGGTCTCAACGAGGTCTCGAATATGCTCATTCGTTTACGCGAACTAGCTGTTCAAGCGTCTTCAGATACTATAGGTGATACCGAGAGAAAATTTACCGACGTCGAATATCAACAGTTGAAGTCGGAAATTCAACGGATCACTGAAGTGACGTCTTTTAACGGACGCGATTTATTGAACGGAACTGGTGGTTTGATTGATGTACAGGTCGGAACTCATAATGATGCTTTTAAAGACCGTATCTCTTTCAACGCTTCGGCTGCCAATGCAAGCCTTGAAGCACTTGGAATCACAGTCAACACTGTTGCAACAAAAGAGATGGCGCAACAGAGTATCGATGTGGTCGACAAAGCATTAGTTTCGGTCAATGCCATTCGCGCCAACTTTGGTGCTCTACAAAACAGGCTTCAGTCGACGACTGCTAACTTAGCTATCAGCGATGAAAACCTGTCAGCAGCCAACAGCCGCGTACGTGATGCAGACGTCGCAGCAGAAACAGCGGAAATGACTCGAAACAATATCTTGCTTCAAGCTGGAGTATCAGTCTTGGGACAAGCGAATCAGCAGAGTCAAATCGCGCTTAAGCTCTTGGGTTGATGGAAATAGCACTAAGGAGAAACTTATGAAGGCAATGATCATTGAGTGGTCTGGTTCAGTTCTCACAGTTGCTCTCTCGGGAGCAGCGCTGTACCTTTCACTCTAGTCTATCAAGGAGGCCCCTTAGGGGGGCCTTTTTTTACTAAACTAAACCTAGCGAGCCACTTCCCACCACATTCTAAGCACTCAACAGGTGAATTCCTGCGCTTCGACTGCCAGATCTGAGCTTCATCGGCTTTTTTTTCTTGCAGAATCCGCAACTCAATCGTAAAAAAAATTATGAAAAAAGATTATTCACCACTCGGACAACTCCTAAAAGACGGTCGTGTTGCTGCTGGCCTTACACAAGCTGAAGTTTCAGCAAAGCTTGGCCATGCAACTCCCCAATATCTTTCCAATTGCGAACGTGGACTTTGCGGCCTGCCATTACAAGCAATTCGCAAGCTCATTGATCTTTACAACTTGGATCAGACTCAAGTTCTTAAAATTTTGATGGATGAACAAGAGCGTATTATCAAGGCGCAGTTGTTTAAAAAAGAAGTATCGAGAGTAAAAAAAGCCAAAGCTTAAATATAGATTGGGCAAATCTGCTCGATCTCTTTCTCCGGGAGGGTCCATGCTTTCGACGGCAACCGAAACACAGAGCTTCGACCAGGAACTAGTCGATCTACTTCAAGATGTGGCAAGGCTCGCTAAAGCATATAGAGCCCCAATCAGAGCCGTTCCTCTCAACTTCAAAGAAACATTAAAGAATCTCTCCCTTGAGCAAGTTGCCGCAATGAAGACCTGTCTTCGCTTTGTACGGGACACAACTCTGCGCGCTTGCGGACCTGGCGGTGAGCTTCCATCCGAGCAAACGCTTTTAAAGTCGGCTCTAGAAAGCCTTGGTCTGGAACCGATGTCTGATGATCTTTATTCTACGCTTGAACATGAAGACATTATCGAGGTTCATGATCTTTCAGGAACACAGATCTATCGAAATTTCGAGGCCTTCAATCTCATTAGCTTCACCCTTTTTGATTTGATGGCAAACCCTTGGTACACGCTTTATTCACGACCGCAGTTGGCCAGCGAAGCCATTCAGCGCCGAATGCTAGAGCTTATGAGTAGTCCCAAAGGTGTAGAGGATGCCAAAATTCCAGATCACTTGATCACGGAACTTGAGGTTGAAATGCCCCGGTCCATTTTACTGAGCTTTAAAAAAGTGGCCCCTCTGCGTAGCAAGGCCACTGGAGAAATCGCTGCATTTTTTTCGACGAAATCAGCTCGCTTGATTGCTCACGGAGAAGAAACGAGCAAGATTGCCTTTATTTAATTCTTCACGAACCGCGGGATCAGCAGCTTGTAATAAGACCTCTCTATACAATACAAGAGACTGATCGAAATTTTTCTTCACAATTTCTTGGGTTTCAGCCGGGAGTCCTTGTAGAAACTGAAGGGCATGAGGAAAATGGTCTTGATCCACTTCTTCATGAAGAGCAAGAAACTTACAAGCCTTTCCCATTCCGGCGGCATTTACCTTTTTTAAAATTTGTTTTGAGTAAAGATAAGTTAACCCCTCAAGCACTGTGATGTATCCAAACATTGCCATTGGATTGACGTGTTGAATTTGAAAAAATTGGATTTCATAGAAGTTTCTCGTCTGGGGAGCTTCAGGGTATTGGTCAAGTCGAGCCCCCAAGCAATGCAGATCTTGCTTCAAAAGATGCTCATGCCCCTTTTCTTCTGTCGCATGGTCAATAAAGCGAACTCTAATTTTTTCGAGAGATTTATCGCAGTTTCCAGCAACCAAACAAAGCAGCTGGTGAGTGTGATCTACATAATGGTAGGTTTGGGCTAGATAATTAATATAGAACTCTCGATTTTCCCAAGGCAGGCTTAATGCAAACTTTCCGAAATCGGCCAATTGACTCTCTATATATTCTCTTAAAATCATAGACACCCCCATATTCGTTTTGTGCAATCCGGCCATTAGAAAAATCCAGTTCAATCGCTTAGGAAGCTCGGGCAAATACCGGACGATCTATATTGACCGCGTATTTTCGCTTTCGCCAAATTTCCATTACAGCCATTCTGGCCTTTGGGTGTTCAATTGGCTTGTGGTTCTCTTTGGTCAAAACGATCAAATCAATTTCAAGTTTCGAGGGTTCATGAAAAAATGTATGTAGCACTCTTGCGCCCAAATTTTCTGCCATTTTCGTTACACCAAGATTTTGCCGGGTCGACCCTAACAAAGCCTCCGCATCACTTTCAAGAAATCTTTCACACAAGAGTGCACCAAGCAGATCCTTTACTGAAACTCCCCCAGTCCGCCCACGCCAATTCGGATGAACCGTTGTATGGCTCGAAACCAAAAACTTTTTCCCAAACTTTTCTAAAACACCGTGAGCTTCTGGACGCCAGAGTGTCGAAAAATAGCCGTCCTCTCGGTTTGCTGGAAGAGAGAAATCGACAAAGTCCATGAGCATGACCGCAACACACTCTGCTCCGTAAAATATGGCAAGAATTTCATCTTGTCGGAGAAATGAGTCGGACGTTTGTTGATGATTGGGTTTGCGCTCTTGCCAAAATTCTTGCCAGACATTCTTCCACATAGAATAGGCACTATTGTAGTCGCGAACAAACTCATTTGACGGATTTTTTCCAGGAAGAATCACAACTCTAAATAGCGACATATTCAATCTAAACACCTTAGACTCAGTGGAAATCTCACTCATATTTTCCTCCGAATGCATACGTCTCCATTTAGCGCACAACACAAACGTTGGCACACCACTATGCAGACAATTGACACATTCTTAACTAAATAGTTTTTATTGATACAGCTCACTATCGATTCTGAGTCACTCGATCATAAGATTCAAGAGTCAGTGTTAAAATTCCCAAAATTTCTTCACATATTGACAAGCTTTATTTATAACTATTTTTTATTTAGACGTAGGTATTTTAAGGACTTAGTAAAATCATATTTTAAAAAAACTGACTAATTTTTGATATCTCATCTAGAGACTTCGATAGAGGCATTGTGCCAATTCGACACAATTCGAACTAGAATTTCATAAACTTTATTAAATCCGCCATCGCTTGCGGATTATCCCAAGGAACTCGGTGGCCAGCTCCAGATACAATTGATAACCGCTGAGTCGCAGGTTTATCTATTTCGGAGAGAACTTTGGTGAACTTTTGATCTCGCTCGCCACATATCCAATGAATTGGCACTGAAACCGATTGAAGTTCTTTTCGTAGGTCTCTCTGCAAACCAAGCGACCAATTCTTCAGCGCCCAAGACAAGGTCAGCCTATCAAAATCGGCCTCATCGCGACGCAAGTGCCTTTCACTTGCTACTGACGAGGCAAGTACCTCTTGCGAATTCCACTCATCAACGATCTCATGCCACTGCGATGAACAAAATTTATTTGCCCAATTCGCGTCATTGTCTCGGCGCTGCTTTCGCAGCTGTTCATCCCATTCTGCAAGACCAGGATGTGCTGATATGAAGACTGCTTCAACAAAACGCGACGGCGCCATGAGGAGAATATGCATCGCGAGCCGTCCACCCAGAGAGTAACCCACTAGTAATGGTTTGACCGGGTCTTCAACAATCTCAAGTGTCTTCAAAAAACTTTGTGCAAAAAAATCGAAAGCATTGTCTTCTGAGGAACACTGAAATGAACTGGCATTGGTCTTTATCCATTGCCATAGATCAATCGCTTCGACCTGAACATCCTTGCCCCACTCGAGCCGGTTCCAGTCGGAAGGCAATCCCAAAAAACCATGAATGACTACAATGCGACGTTTTTCCAAAGGGCCTCAAATTGCGAGTTGAAGTTTTTAGATTGTTGCGCGTCTGGGCGAATTTCAACAACACGCCATCCACGATGGCCTCGCCCCTCGATCTCCCCTTGGCGACAGACGTTTTCCACTGACTGCCAACACTCGTAAGAAAGATTCCACATTTCTGCCCATTTTCGAAAATCTAGCTGATGATTATTTTGAAAAAGCTCACTTCGAAATATTCCTTCGAAGATCTTGCCGCCAGCATTATTCATCACCACAATTGTTCCACTATCTGCTTCAAGACATGGCAAGATCCAAGGCGCCTCTAAATTGTAAAGTGTCGTGAGGTCACCAAACAAACCCCAGTTATGAACCTTGGCGCGAGCTAAACCCAAAAATGTCGAGATCTGGCCATCGATACCATTCACTCCCCGATTTGCATCGACCACTATACGTTTCACTCGTTGGCCAAAATTATCCCACTGGCGAATGGAGAGGCTGTTGCCAACATACATAATGTCGTCGCACCCAACCAATTTGGATAAATGGAAAACCATGGAAGCTTCCGAATTAGAATATCGCTGCAGCAAATCTTTCACTTGTTTTTCAATACGCGAGTCAAGCGCCAGAAGATCTGAACTGGACGAATCCGTTGGAGCCTCAGCCAGAGACATTCTCAGCGGAATTGCACCTTCCAACATCATCGCCGAAATGGCGCTCAATGGGGTTTGCAAAAACCATCCTCGCCCCAAGCCAGCAAACTCAAGATGGTGAATCGAAAGAACTGAAACAGGACAATTGGCATTGTCCAAATCACGCCAAACCCTTACCGTTGGAACTCCCCCCAAACGGAGAACCCCATCATAAAGACGCTTATGCAAGCCAAGACTAAGAAGTCGGTCGCCCGATTTTATTGCGAAAGGATTTAGGTCTGGATCCTCCCGCAGTCCTGACGTACCTTCCAGGTAAACAGGAAGTTTAAGACTCAATAATATTTGTTTACATGCGGCCTGCTCTACAGCAGAGCACAACGTCCCCACAATCACCACAGGTGATTTTGAACCGTTGAAAAAATCTTGAAAAGAATCCACTATCGTTTTTGCCGGGATTTTTTTTTGTTTTACAAAATCGACAGCAACCGAAAACTCCTCTGCCAGCGAGACTAAGTCTAGAGGTTCAATTGGACCATCAAGCAAGGGTTCATCAAAGCAAATATTGACATGAACTGGGCGAGACGATTCCAAGTCGGCCAAACTCAAATTCAACGGCTCATTTTCAAGATCAAAAGCTTGGGCTACATAATGGCTAAAAATTCCAGGCTGCACGATGGACTGAGGAGCTCCCGTTCCCCGCAAACGTTTCGGCCTGTCTGCCGTCAATAACACCAGTGGAACGCCTGAATAAAATGCCTCGACTGTTGCCGGAAGTAGCTCTGCCACCGCAGTGCCACTCGTGGTAATAACGGCCACCGGGCGTTGGGTCGCTCGAGCTCTACCTAATGCAAAAAATCCAGCCGAACGCTCTTCAAAAAATGACCAGATTTTGAAGCCTTGAGTTTTTTCGAGTTGCATGATCAGCGGAGCATTGCGAGCTCCAGCACAGAAGATCACATCGCGAACGCCAGTCCGATAAAGTTCCTGCAGTACCTGTCTCGCCAATTCAATATTTGAATTTGGACCGCACCTCAAATCACCCGATGCTAAATTTGGAACTACTTGATTGGTCATTCTATTTCGCCATCTCACGATCCGTTTCAACTTCAAAAAATACTACACATCGAGCATTCGACGAATGGCATGTCGTTTTGCCTGCAGTTCGACCCATTCTTTTTCGAGAACGCTTTTTCCTACAACACCACAACCTGAATTCAATAGTATTTGTTTATCCTGCCATTGCACGTTGCGAATCGCGACCCAACACTCAGCATTCACCTTGGAGTCTTCAGTCCACAAAACACCAAATGGTGCACCAAAGCGAAAGCGAGTGCTAACGGAATCCCATGTGCTCATCCATTGCAATCCCCCTCCTCGCGGAGAAACCCCCAATGCTGGAGTGGGATGTAAATCAGCAACCAAGTCTGAAAATGAAAATTCTCGAGTCAGTTGCAAGCGCAAATCAGTTTTGAGATGCAAAAGGTGAGGTAACTCTAAAATCTCAACGGCTTTCTTTTCAACATGGCCCCAGCGATTCAAAACCGCAATTATATCATCCACTACAAGTTGATGCTCTTCTTGCTCTTTGGGATCCATAATGAAAAAATCGCGCTCCGCTTGACTCGCCGGCAACGGCAGAGTTCCCGCAAGAGCCATCGTATTCAGAGTGCCCCCTGCCCGGTATGAAAACAGGCACTCTGGGGTTAGACCTAGCATTCCCTCTTGATCATTCCAAAAACCATAAACGCAACCTCTTTGGGCTTTTTCGCGAGATTTCAATGCTGCCAAAATCACTCTTGCTCGCCAATGATCAGAGGTCAAAGCTTCAGCCTTTGCCGTGACCATTGGAACGGCCTTCATAACCTGGCGATTCGAAATAGAGTTTTGAATCACATGAAATGCGGACGCAAAGTCATCAAACTCTGGTTCTTTCCAAGACAAAAACAGCTCTGGTCTAGAAACCTCGGTTTGCAACCAAGCCTCCAATACCGAAATCAAACTCGAAGTCGATACCGGCTGCCAGTGCCTGGTGATCCACCAAGGCTTTTTGCTCTTAAGGTAAAAATCAGGGGCAAAAATCGAAGCCGTCTCAGCATCTGCGAAATCGCTCCACCGACCATCGCCCCAGCCCAGCAAAACACGATCGGCAGACGACGACAAAATCCAACCGGAACGCAAGAATACGCCCACCTGACTCGCTGCAAAAGTGTCTGACCAACGGCTCATTATTTATCCTCTAGAGTTGACTTCAAAATTGACTTGTAATCTGGTACTTTCACTCTGTCACTAAGGAATAAAGCAGTTATGAAGAAGTCGTCGTCGAGTGTGGAAATTCAATTGCCACACATCGCATCTGTCAAAATTGGTGGAGAATTGGAGCGCCGCGAATTTGCGGTCATCGCCGGCCCCTGTTCAATTGAATCACGCGATCAATTTCGCAATGCTGCCCTTTCTGTTAAAGCCGCTGGAGCTACCGTTTTACGTGGTGGAATTTTTAAAATGCGCACCAATCCCAACGCTTTTCAAGGGCTAGGCACAACGTCGTTTGCGTTGATCAAAGAGGTCAAAAACGAAACACAGATGCCTTTGTGTTCTGAGGTTATGGATCCAAGACAAATTTCAGATCTTATGGAAGTGGTCGATTGTTTTCAGGTCGGCTCACGCAACATGTATAATTACTCGCTGCTTTTGGAACTCGGGCAGACCAAAAAGCCGGTGATGCTCAAGCGTGGCCTCTCGGCAACAGTGGAAGAGTGGGTCTTAGCTGCTGAATATATTATGAAGGGTGGAGGCACAGACATTATCATGTGCGAACGTGGTATTCGTACATTTGAAACAATCACCCGCAATACCCTTGACCTAAATGCAGTGGCTTATCTTAAAGCCCACACGCACTTTCCTGTAATTGTGGATCCTTCACATGGCACAGGTCGCCCAGAACTGATTGCTCCAATGGCTCTCGCCGCTGCTGCAGCTGGAGCGGATGGTATCATGATTGAAGTTCATCCAAATCCCAAGGAGGCCCTGTCTGATGGATTTCAGGCACTTACTCCGCAACAGTTTTCAGATCTCATGGGACCGTTGCAAGCCGTAGTCGAAGCCACTGGTCGAAAACTTTCAATTTCTCGCAAACCCGAAATATCGCTATCGTTGCCTTAGAGAAAAACATGCTTAGTGATACAAAAATAAATAGGACTTATTTATGAATACTGAATTACAACCTACTGACCCAACACAATACTCCACTCGTACCTCTGCCGAGCATGGCCCACAAGCCGAAAAAATTCGCTCGATGTTTAGTGAGATTGCTGGACGCTATGACCTTGCCAACACAGTGATGTCTCTGGGTGTCCATCACCTTTGGAGGAAAGAGCTGGTTCGTTGGAGTGGTGCACGACCAGGTCAAAAAACACTTGATTGCGCAACAGGCACTGGCGATTTGGCTATTGAATTTAAACGAGCCGTGAGTTCGTTGGGTGATGTCATTGGAACCGACTTCTGCAAGGAAATGATGCTTCCTGCCCCTGCTAAAGCCAAAGAGGCGGGTTTTGATATTCGCTTTGAACAAGCAGATGTCACACAGCTCCCCTATGACAAGGCTCGTTTTGATATTTCAAGTATTTCATTCGGAATTCGCAATGTGCAGGAGCCAACTAAAGGATTGAGTGAATTGGCCCGAGTTGTAAAACCAGGTGGCAAGGTGATGGTTCTCGAGTTTGGCCAACCTTCATTTCCGATATTGAGCCAACTCTACAAATGGTATTCCCGAAACATTTTGCCTAAGATCGGTGGATGGATCACAGGCAAACCGCAACACTATAGCTATTTGCAAAACTCATCAGCTGAGTTTCCATGTGGTCAAAAATTTGTCGACCTCATGATGTCGACAGGCCGATACACTAAAGTGGAGTATCGGGAACTTACTTTTGGCATCGCTTACATCTACCGCGGCACCGTAAGATAGAGCTGCGAAATAGCTTTGAAACAAATGTGAAATGGGCATTTATAAATTGTTTGTGCGACATCACGGCTCGAGTGAAGCCAAAAATTAATCCAGGCTCGCACGGTAACGAGCTTGCTTACCCTTTCCCATTTGGAAAATTTTCTTTTGGTTCTTTAAAAGTTGCAACTGCCGAGAGGCTGTCGCACGCGACACCGAAAAGGCGCGCTCAAAATCCAGTCTTGAAATCTCGTGTCGAGCAAGAATGAACTCTATCAATTCAGAACCAAGATCCACTTTTTCTTTTGCGTTCGCTGAGATACTATCTCCATCCGATGTCCAATTTAATTCTTCGACGAATCTCTCGCGTGCATCCATTGGAAGGACCACCAGCCTTTGGGTGTCAATTTCGAAATGAAGTACGCCATGACTAAGACTGACTTTTTTCACAACCTGAGTGTAGGACTTAAAACGATTCAATAAATTGAAAATTCGACGATAGTCCTCCTGATCTCCGAGATATTTTTTTTGTTCAAAAGTAAATTGATAAAACTCATCTAAACCAATTGGACTTCCGAATTCATTGGCTACCAAAAAAAATGCTCGACTCAATGGTTTCGATTTGCATGAAATCCCTTGGTATTCGATTATCGAACTTCCCATCGAAATGAAGATTTGATCCCGTTCCTGCACGGCGCTTTTGCTCACCAAAAAACGATGGAGGTCAAACAACGGATGGCTCGGATCAAGTGTGGATTTCAGCAAATCAGCCAGCAGAAGTTGATTGGAACCAAAGAGAGAGTGATTCTCAAGTGGTCGTAAAAATTTCTGCCCAACCCAACGATCTTTCAAGTGTTGAATCAAAAGATACTCAAATTCATATAGCGGAAAAAGTTGCCGATTTAAAACGCCCAATTGAGAAACCAAAGAATCAACAATTGCCGATACCTTGGGAGAAACCAATGCCAACCAATGGAGCGCGTTGGCCACCAGAACACGATCCTCAGATGACATTGATCGAGACTGCCGCGGAAGGTCTAAGTTGCGTAATACCATCATCCACATTGAACAAGGGACTCGATGTGGGTCCACCAGCCAATTCCAAACCCAAAGATAAAATCGATCACATAAAAGTGGGAGATAAGGATTAATAAAGTCACGTTCATCCACAATAAAATTAATTGTGTTCTGTTTGAATACTTTAAAAGTTGCAATTTTGTCATTTAGAGTAAAATTATCAATACCACTTTGCCTATTAAATTTTGGTGCACCAGTCGCGACAAAAGGCAGTGAGCAAACCCACGAGGCATAGCCAACATATCCTCTTTGCTGATCGAACTCCGTTATTGAAGCAACCAAACTCGAAAATTCACCTGAGCGGAATAGAATTCTTTGCTTGAATTCTGCAAAACCATAGTAGGCCAACGGTACCAAAGACCGATTTTTTTCTTTGCTAAAAAAATTTGTTAATTGGTCTTCTGTTTCTTTGTTTCGCATGCCTAGACTTTCACAGACACCAAGTAAATTGACCTGGGCTGATATCCGACACCAATCGTCTTGCGCATGCCCTACCGCTCGAAGGCACAGATCTAACGCTAAGGAAAGATCAAGTTTCTGTAATGCCTGACATGAACCTTCGAAAAGAAAAAAGAAATCATACTCAAGCTCCGACTTGGACATGAAGTCTTTTATGGCCTCATAGAGACGATAAGCTTTTGGTAGGTTCTGCTCACGTCTTGCTACCCATGCACGAAGTAAAATTGAGTGGGCAATATTTCGGCGAAATACAAACGGCTGGTTCTGAATATCAAACGCCGAAACATTCAACATATATTGATGTTCGAATTTCTCAAGGCACTGGAGAGCAAATACGAAATCTTGTTCAAACCTCGCCTGCCATGCTGTGCGAACAAGTGTGTCCATTTCGATGTCATCACTGTAACTCATGTGCCCTCACATTCGACTCATTTGCTACTCAAATAATAATAGACCCCAGTTTCAAGAAAAAAGGCAAGTCGATATAGTTTGATTTGCCCTCGATCAGCACTTTGAATGCCAGACAATTTACAGCTCAATAGAAAAAGGAGATTCAAGATGAATGCACAGCCCTTACAATACGATTTCGATTATGAAAGACTCATTCTGATCTGCGGTGGACACATTTTTTTTCAAACAGTTGCTGCCGCGGTCGAACTCGAACTATTTGATAAAATTGAGGTGAGAAAAACGGCAACCATGGAAGAACTTGCCAGTGATCTTAAACTTCAGAGTAAGCCAGTCCGAATATTGTTGTTAGGTTTGAGTTCGCTTAAGCTTGTGGAAAAAAAAGGCCATCTTTATGAAAATAGTCCTTTGGCAAAAATGTTTTTGTTAAAAGGCAGCCCTCGTACACTGGTGAATTTAATCAAGTGGCAACACCACATCAATTACAAGGCCATGTTCCACTTCACCGAAGCACTTATCGCCAACGATAACGTTGGCCTCAAAGAATTTTCAGGTTCCGAAAAAACTCTCTATGAAAGACTTGTACACACACCGCATCTCGAAAAAATATTTCAAGATGCAATGAAGGACATATCAGACCAGTCAAATTCTGCCTTTGCAAAATCGGTCAACTTAAACGGAGTCAAACATTTGATTGATGTTGGTGGCGGAAATGGAACAAACATTGTGAATCTGGCCAAGATTCACCCCAACACCAAATTCTCTATTTTTGATTCACCTAGTGTTTGCGAAGAGGCCAAAAGAAATTTTGCGAATTTTCCTGAACTGAGTGGGCGACTTGGAACCTTTGTGGGAAACTGCTTTGAGAATGAATTTCCGAGCGAAGCAGATTGCATTTTGTTTTGCCACTTTTTCACCATTTGGAGCGAAAACGAAAACCTCACTCTTCTTAAAAAGTGTTTCAATTCGTTGAAGTCTGGAGGTCGCGCCATGATTTTCAATATGATGCAATTTGATTCAGAGGATGGTCCGCTAACTGCAGCGATGGGATCTCCCTATTTTTTAACTTTGGCGACGGGTAAAGGGATGCTTTATACCAGAAATGAATATATGAAATGGTTTCGTGAGGCTGGTTTTGTTGATGTCACAATACAAGAACTGCCAACTGACCATGCCCTAATCTATGGATTCAAGCCTTAGTTTTTTTGCAAGTGCCACTCTATCTAGCTTGCCATTTGCATTGATAGGTCGCTCGAAGACGATATGCACCTGTTTGGGGACCAATGTTCCGGCGAGATGTTTGGCACATTCTAGTATGGCGGCCTCTTTTTGTAGTTGAGTTATAGGTCTAAACACCACGGCCAATAGGCTTATGACATGGCCATCAATATCTTTCTGCCCAGGCAAAACAACCACTTCTTGTCCATCCAGTGCGCGTGAAAAATGCGTCTCAACCTCTTCAAGACAAACCCGTTGCCCAGCGACTTTCACCTGCAAATCTGACCGACCCACAAAAAAGTATTCACCATTATCCAGGCATCTGGCTAGGTCACCTGTTTTGAACCAACGCACCTGATCTAATTCGAAAAATTTATCTTTACTCAACTCAGACTTCTTTAAATACCCACGAACCACCTGGGAACCGCCTATCCATATTTCCCCAACTTCTCCCGGCATGACCTTGCAACCTTCCTGATCGCGCAAATCAATTTGTACATTTGCATATGGTTTCCCTAGTGAAATCATGAGGAAAGATTGATCCTCGGCGAAATCCTGTGGCAGAGCTTTTGAAATTGGTACTGAGATAGATTCGACTTGCTTTAGATCTACTATCTTTCGCATCACACTAATCGTGGTCTCTGCTGGGCCATACAGATTTTCAATTCGAGAAATGGGCGCGATGCGATGCCACTCACGCACAAGGCTTAGAGACAACGATTCCCCAATAAACGTGGTCAATCGAATATTGCCGAAACTACCATCTAAAATGGTTCGAATTGATAAACACAATCGTGCCATCGAGGGCGATGAATTCCAAATGGTGACTCGCTCGCGACCCACAAAATCAATAATGTTTACCATATCAAAAGAAGTAAATGGACACAGGCAGGCCCCTTTGGTCCATGCCCAAAGCAAATCTCCAATTGATGGGTCAAAACTCAACTCAAATACTTGAGCAATACGATCGCTTGGATTGATGTCATAGAGCCCCTGGATGTTTTCATAATAGGTCTGTAGATTGAACTGTGAGACTGGAATTCCTTTAGGCACGCCAGTTGTTCCAGATGTAAAGATAATATAAGCCAACGACAAAGGCATAAAACCTATTTCTGCCGTTAAAAGATCAGTCAATTTGGCACGAGATTTTTCTTTTGCGGGACCTTGAAAATTGAACTCCGCAAACTGAGGTGGATGACTCCATTTACGCGCAAGCAGATCTTGCGCAACTGACTTCCCAACACGGTCAAAGATCACAAATTTTAGATCTGCCTCCGCAATAATGGTAGCCGTTTTTTCTACCGGCCACCGTGGGTTAAGAGGCACAAAGGAAATTCCCAAAGCCCAACACGACACCATCGCTGCATAAGATGTCTCGGTTTTTTGAGTCAAAATTCCTATGGCGTTTTGCTCTGACTTTCGAAAAATTTCATACAGTTCGCCACAAATTCTATCAATCTCGCGAAATGTGAGGCGCACTTGTTTTTTTTGAATTTGATCGAAATAGGAAACTGCGGTTTGGTCAGGGAACAAGCGAAATGCCATCAAAATATCGTCTAGATATCTCAAAGCCGCCCCTCGCGCTCCATCTTTTGCCAGAATTCTCTCTGCCCCAACGCCTGTGCTTTGAACATTTTAATTCCAGAAACATAACGTGAACCAGTCTTTTGAGCGTATTCTAATCCGGGTGAATCTTCTGCATAATTTAAATCGAAAATCACATCTGGCTTCCAACTCGGATCTGGCCAAATATTGGATTTTTCAAACTGCGCTCGTCCAACCCCCCAAATAAGTAAACGTGGAAATTCACATGGAAGTTCATTGTTTCGGGGCAGACCAGACTGAGCAGAATACGAGGACGCCGCAGGAAACACCCGCCGAATCACCTCTAGTGTTCCTCCGCCACCCCAAATGACAACTTGCTCGAGAGACAAGAGCTGCTCTTCTTCCGCCGAATAGCTAAGCCCAAACAAATCCGTATTGGTTGAAAGCCAGGACTTTTTCTGCTGACTCCACACTAATGTATTCGAGGCCCCAAGTTCCTGGGTAATGGAGTCATAAACTATGCTCGAATCAAAACAGATTGTCTTGAGTGGCGACGTGACTGCGGCCCACTTGAGTCCGAGTGAACCCAAAAATTCCAAGGCTCCGTTTTTCCATTCCTGTTCAGTCATACGAATGGAAAAAACAGGTGCACCAAGTTTTTTAAAAAATTCAAACTGTTCTGCAGGAGTCCGGCTATGTGCCACTGGATCCCCCAAAATGGCTGCAAAACACATGGCATTGGCCATTTTTTTTCGACGAGTCCATTCAATAAGTGTTGGTTGATCAATTGCCGATCCGTCGCCCTCACGCCAAAACTGCAAAGGTGACCTCGTACTCATCCAAAGCCGGTACCACTTCCATCGACCATCGGTAGACATCGGTAAAAAGCTGCGATTTGCAGGGTCTTGTCGAACCCAGTTATGTACTTCTTCCAGTTCCCTAAAGTCATCGATCATCAGCGCAAGTTTGATTGTCGATTTTGGCAGACCAGGTGAGACAGCGTTCAGATTCTCAAGTGTTTCAGTCAACGATCCAGATTTTGTGTGCAGTGACAGAACTGTAGGAGCGAGGTCTTTTGTTGGCAAACCCCGCTCGAGAGGCCAATCAAAATTAAGTTTGTATTTTCTGATCAGACCGAGTGACCTGTCCGTTTCACTTTGGTTCCTCAAGCTAAACAAAATTTGTCTACCGAATCCCCACTCCTCACAGAGAATTTTTAGCGTGAGTTGAAGATTCTCAAATGAAAGTAAGTCGTCCCGTAACTCCAGCCACTTAACTCCCCTTTGGATTTGCCGTTGTAGCCAAATTCGATCATTGTATCGAGAACCAGGAACGGTAACGGCACCACCGACCTGTTGAATGTCCCCCAGTAACCATTCTCGTTCCTCATCATTAATGAAATCAAATCCTTCTTGTGTTTCCAGAATCTGATCTGCCATCTGCATATATCTTTTGGTGCGAGTATCAACCCGCTGCAAATACTCTTCCAAAGGACCAAGACCTGCAGTCAATCTTGGTCGATTCAAAAACACTCTTCCTTTAGTGTCAGTGGGTCTCTTTACCCACAAATACTCCCAACCCGATTTCTTTGGGCCCTCGAACCCACCGCCCAACGATACAAAACAGTCCTCAGTTCTCTTGGAAAGTTCTCGATCAAGACGATCGAAATGGCTTTGTTCAAGCTGACGAAATGCCGACTCACCTTTCGTCGAAAAAATTTCTGCTACGCTGATGCCTTCTGCTTTTGCGATCTCTTGATCCAAATCGAAAAAACTGGCTGCCCGTCCTGCACGCTCATAATAAAACTTGGCCCTCTCTAGAAAACTAGTTTTTCCAGTTCCTCGGTGGCCAATAATCGCATATTTCACTTCATCCAGCCTTGGGCACGAGCCTCAACAATGACTTCGGCGACACGGACTTTCTCACGTTTGACCTTGCCCCACCCATGCACAAAAAGAAATGTAACTGTGTCTCCCCTTTTTGTGTCACCTTTTTCACGTTTTTTATCCTTAAGCAAAAGGTTCTGAACGCGTTTTTCAGTAAGTGCTTTTTGATTCCATTGCGAATCAACATTCCAACTCGCAAAACCGCAGACGTCTTCTAGCAAAATCAGAAAATCAAAAAGTTCATGCTCTTTAATATATTTTTTTTCAAAGCTCCAATTGAGCGCGAAAAAAGTTCCTTGAGCAACTGCCATCCCATGCGCAACCCCTAACTCTGCCTCAAGTACATGACCAAAAGTGTGCCCAAGATTTAGAATCTGACGAACACCTGTTTTTTCATAAGGATCGCGATTAACAACTCGATACTTTGAATCGATAGCAGACTTTAGTGTTTTCCAAATCATTTCAGCAGGCGCCATTCCCTCACGCATTTTTTTGCGCCAAGGTCCACCATCGATAATTGCAATTTTAGCCAGTTCACCTAAAGCCTCAAGGGCACGCGCTTCAGGCTGGTTTTTTAAAAAATCGTAGCAAATCACAATCTCTTTTGCAGGATAAAACGTGCCTATTTGATTCTTTGCACTGGCCACATTCATAGCAGTCTTCCCGCCATGAGAAGAATCGACGGCCGCCAGCCAAGTGGTTGGCACATGAATGAGTCCAACACCACGCTTAAGAATACTTGCTACAAAGCCAGCAAAATCACCTACCGAACCTCCGCCAGCCGCAACCACAGTGAGCTCTCTTGAGTTCAGATGCGCAACTTTCTCAATAATTTTAGCAATGTGAACAGGAAAGCCGTTAATGTCCTTCAGAGATTCACCAGCTTCAACACCATATGTACAAGTGAAACCTTTCATCCATGAACGAAAACTTGGCGATACTTTTCCAAGATGCTTGTCATAAATAAGAATTGTTTGTTCGCCAAATCGAGAAGGTTTGAGAATTTTTCTAGTAAATGTAATTTTTGATTTTTTCATAGTTTCTATTATAGGCTCGATGCCCACAACAGAGAAGACCTAAATAAACTCTTGTATTGAGTTTAGGACCGATTTTTAAGTCTTGGATCAAGTGCATCGCGAAGACCATCGCCTAAAAGATTGAAAGCAATGACTACCATCAAGATACAAAGTCCAGGTAGTGTCACCAGCCAAGGAGAGGTCTCGATAAAAGACCTGGCATCGGCTAGCATTACGCCCCACTCAGGAGTGGGTGCCTGTGCACCAAGACCCAAGAAACCGAGTGCCGCAACACTCAATATACCATCACTAAAACCAAGAGCCATTTGCACAAGAATCGGCCCTAAACAATTTGGCAGTATGGTCAACACGGCCAAGCGAAAGTCGGTGGCACCAAACGAGCGTGAGGCTTGGACATAAGCTTTTTCTTTCTCAGCCAAAACGCTTGCTCTCACCAAACGAACAAACGAGGGGATTAATGTGACCGAGACTGCCAAAAGAGCATTTACAAAACTCTGTCCTAATACCGCAACAACAACAATCGAAAGTAAAATACTCGGAAGCGACATCAAAATATCGGTCAAACGTGAAATGACAGCGTCGATTCGCCCTTCGCGAAAACCAGCCCAAAGTCCCAGGGAGACGCCGACGGCACCAGAAAGCAGCACCACTACAAATCCAGCGAGCAGAGATACTCTTGCCCCGTAAATTAGCCTCGACAGGAGATCGCGACCGACATCATCTGTTCCCAGAAGAAAACGTGTATTGCTATTAGGGGCCTGTAGCTCTGGGCTCAATGTGCTTGACCAAATTGGATTGAGTTTCAATTGCCCATCAAAAATTTCGGTCGGATCATGAGGAGCCAAAATTGGAGCCAATAGAGCAACTATCACAAAAAACAAAACCACTCCAAGACCCAGGAGTGCTGCCCGATTTCTTTTTAAAAGATTCCAAAATACCACCATCAAAATATTCTCACAGTTTTGCTCGCATTTGTGGATTCACCCAAAAATAGGCGACGTCGACCAAAAGATTCGTCAATACGACAAGCAGGGCAATCAACAACACACCCCCCTGAATAACAGGGTAATCACGGGACAAGACACTTTGCACGATCCACTTTCCGATTCCTGGCCAAGAAAATAATGTTTCGGTTAAAACGGCTCCCGTCAAAAGACTCCCCAATGTCAAACCAATCACCGTTACGATAGGAATGAGTGCATTTCGTAAAGCATGTACAAAATAAACACGCCAACTCGCAACGCCCTTTGCTTTTGCCGTTCGAATATAATCTTCATGTAAAACCTCAAGTAGGCTTGAGCGAGTCATTCGTGCTATCACGGCGAGAGGAATTGTTCCCAACACGATTGAGGGCAAAACCAAATGTGCAAGCGCACTTTTAAACGCAAGCCAAGCCTCATCACTTTTCCAAACATCGATTAACATCAAGCCCGACCATTGAGGTACATCGAATTCAGCTGCAATTCTCCCTGAAACCGGAGTCAGGCCGAGTTGGACCGAAAAAAACATAATCAATAGCAATCCCCACCAAAAAACTGGCATCGAAAATCCGACCAATGAACTTGTCATGACAAGATAGTCTGCAAGTTTATTGCGCCTCAAAGCTGCCCAAATGCCCAGAGGAATTCCAAAAATCACGGCAATTGCAAGCGCCACCGTCGACAATTCGATCGTGGCAGGAAACCGATCAAGAAATTCTTCAGACACTGGACGTTTCGAAGATATAGATGTGCCAAGATCCCCGCGTATGGCCCCCCAAACAAATTTTATGTATTGTTCAGGCAATGGGCGATCCAGCCCCATGGAAGCTTTCATTTCTTGGTAAGCTTGTTCAGATGAACCTCGCTCACCGAGCATCAAAAGCACTGGGTCGCCAGGGATCATTCGAATCAAGAAGAACGACAATAGTGTGACACCAATTAATGTTGGAATACCCATGGCTAAACGGCGAACAATAAAAATCAGCATTACTTCAAATCAACTCCATAAAAAGAGTCTGTCCCAAGTGGACTAATTTTAAATCCAGTCACATTCTTCGCCATTGCCCTAAATACTTTGGCATGGGCAAGTGTCACCCAAGGAGCCTGTTCCTTAAAAATCCTCTGAGCCTCTTCATAAAACTTAGTTCGCTTTTTAATATCGTTGGTCGTCTTCGCCTGCTCCATGAGTTTATCATACGCTTTGTCGCACCAACGTGAATAATTGCTCCCACTCTCGACTGCTGCACAACCCAAGAGAGTGTTCATAAAATTATCAGGATCGCCAATATCGGCGGTCCAACCAGCGAGCAACATTTCATGTTCACCTTTTCGAGCCTTTGCAAGATAAGTCGCCCACTCAAACGTAACTAAATTTAGTTTAATGCCAATCTTAGCTAAATCGGCTTGCATCATTTCGGCCATTTTCTTGGCCGCTGGATTGTATGGGCGAGAGACAGGTAAATACCAAAGAGTTGTCTCAAACCCTTTCTCAAAACCTGCTTTCTTCAACAAGGCTTTGGCTTTCTCAACATTATACTCGTAATCTTTTATGGATTTATTATAGCCCCATAGTGAGGGCGGCAACGGATTTTTCGCAATAGATGCAAAACCTAAATAGACGGCCTCTAGGTAAGCCGCGCGATTGAGTGCCATGTGAATGGCCTGGCGAACTTCGAGTTTATCGAACGGAGCCTTTTGCGTGTTGAATGCCAAGTACCCAACATTCAAACCTTCTTGCTCAAGCACTAAAAGCTTTGGATCTTTCTTCATAGCACCCAAATCACTGGGCTGTGGCTCGGCGATAAGATGGCACTCTCCTGCCTTCAATTTCTGCGTTCGCACACTCGCATCTTTAGTGATCGCAAAAACCAATTTATCGATTGCGGCTCTTCCCGCAAAATAATTTGCATTGGCTTCATAGCGAATTTGCGTGTCTTTAGAATAACTCTGAAAAACAAACGGGCCAGTTCCAATCGGCTCGAAATCAATTTTCTCGGGAGTTTTATTCGCCAATAATTTTTGCCCGTATTCTGCAGACAAAATGCTTGCGAAATCCATTGCCATATCAACTAAGAATGGAGCTTCAGCCTTAGCCAAAATAAATTTGACCGTTTGTTCATCGACTTTAACAACCTCTTTGATCAGCGTATCGAGCTCCATAGATTTGAAATACTCATACACTCCACCATTCACTTTGTTGTAAGGATGACTAACCTTCAACATTCTCTCGAAGCTAAACACGACATCGTCAGCATTAAACTCTCGCGTCGGCGTAAAATATTTTGTCGTATGAAACTTCACACCTTTTCGAAGTTTAAAAGTATAGACCTTCCCACCGTCTGAAATGGTCCATGATTCTGCTAATGAGGGAACAACCTCAGTAGTTCCAGCCTTAAAGTCGGCCAAGCGATTGTAGATCGCACGCGAACTCGCATTGAACGTCGGACCGTCGCTTCCCATCTGGGGATTAAATGTGGAAGGACTCGCCTCTGAGCAATAAATCAAAGTCTTTGTCGCATTTGCTGAGGCAACTCCCAAGATCGACACCATCAAACCAATAAACAATTTTAATTGAGATCGAAACATGAAGCCTCCCCGAGAAATTTAGAAAATTATCGGCACTAATGGCTACCGAAGCAAGCTTGCATCTAAGCTTTTGCGAGGCGGCAGGGTCCAATCGATCGGTGCGATTCCCTTCTTTTCCAAATACGAATTAATTTTGGAAAACGGTCGACTCCCAAGAAATCCCCTGGAGGCTGACAGTGGCGAAGGATGAACTGATTCAATAACGAGATGTTTACTTCGATCAATAAACTGACCCTTTTTTTGTGCATATGCACCCCAAAGAACGAAAACCAAATTTTCTCTTTGAGTATTCAATCGGTCGATCACTTGGTCTGTGAATTTCTCCCAACCACGATTTTGGTGTGAGGCGGGACGCCCATCCTCTACCGTCAACACGGCGTTCAATAGCAAAACACCTTGATCAGCCCACGACAATAGGCAACCGTGGTCAGCCCGTGGAATGCCGAGGTCTGCTTGAAGCTCCTTGTAGATGTTCAGCAACGATGGAGGAAGCTTCACATCAGGACGTACGGAAAAACACAATCCATGTGCTTGCCCAGGCCCATGATAGGGATCTTGCCCAAGAATTACGACTTTCACATTTTGAAATTTCGTATGATCAAATGCCGCGAATATCTCAGATGATTTTGGATAGATTTGTTTTTTTTCCTTCTTCTCGCTCTGCAAAAATGCTCGCAAACTGTGCATATAGGGCTTCTCGAATTCTTCGTTTAATTGAAGCAACCAACCCGGCTCCATCTTCACTCGATTGCCATTGTCCAGTGCTGACTTCTGCAAATTTTCCGCTGCAGACAACGCTGTCATACCATACTTGGTCCTGTCACCTTCTGAGTCGCACCCTTTAAACGCTTGAGAGACTTGCTTCTCAGGTAATTCATCGTTCATCTCAATTCCCCATCTTGACATTAATAACTTCGAACACACATTAAAGTTGAGTATTAGAACGCGAACCACAGAGTTGTTCACTGCAAAGCAGGAATCGATTTTAAGTTCTCAATATGTGGTTCCTGATCTAGCAGGTGACGAAGCGCGCTCAGACTGATGTCAAAATGACATGCCACCGTCAACAAACTAACATCAACGAACGGAGACGATCGTGCAAAATCCAAAAGAAAACAAGACGCAAGTTGGTCCACAAGTTGATGTTTCAAAATTAAGCGGGTCGTCAACAACTGAGGTAAGAGCTTATATTTTGCAAAAACTTGTAGAGGCCGAAAGGCACAACACGGTTGCCCTCGAGATTTCGGTCAATATTGAGAATTTTGAGGGACAGATAAATGGCAAAACGCAGAAGGGTTTTGTGGCGTTCATTGCTGCTGATTCGAAGGAATTCAATATTCGAGTTAAGGGGAGAAGCCTAAACATTTACAAGGCGATTGATCGCGCCAACGAGAAATTCTTATCGGCTCTCGGAAATGTGCAAGAATTTATGAACGACAACCCGTCGCGTGAAGCACTCCTTGCTGCGCTTGAAAACGGCCAAAGTCTGATCCATTAAAGGCCGGCAAATTGGAGGGGACGGAGCCCCTCTTTTTTTATCTTTTATCCCAAAACCATAAATGCAAGTGATTGATTTTACTTTTGATTATTAAATTGCATACAATTTAATTGAAAACAATTCGTATTCCGTGTATTCTGATCTCACTGCATCAGTTTTTGGGCAGCAAAGGAGAACTCATGAAAGCACTCTATACCACAATTGCCACAGCCACCGGAGGCCGCGAAGGCCGAGCACGAAGTTCCGATGGAACCCTTGATTTAGTGCTCGCCCTCCCTAAGGAGCTCGGTGGATCTGGTAAGACACAGGCCACCAATCCCGAGCAACTATTTGCGGCTGGATACGCCGCCTGTTTTGAAAACGCTGTTCGACATTTAGCTCGAGCCAAAAAAATTGCCATCTCGCAATCAGCAGTGACAGCCCGGGTGGGAATTGGTCCAAACGAGTCCGGCGGATTTGCTCTCGATGTTGAGCTCGATGTTTCCCTTCCAGAAGTTGACCCTAAAATTGCCGAAGAGTTGATCCAACAGGCTCACTCAGAAGTTTGCCCCTACTCCAATGCCACTCGAGGCAACATCGACGTGCGGGTAAAATTAATTAAATAGCATTTATTTATGCGGGATTGTCCGATTCAATATAGTGGCACTCAAGCTGGGGAAAATCTTTCCGCAGCTTGTTCATAACAGCCAAAACTCCGAATCGTTCAGTCGCGTGATGACCCCCAGCGTACATATGTATTCCCGACTCCCGACTCTCATGATAGTCGTGCTCGCTCATTTCACCAGTCAGATAGGCGTCGAGCCCCAAGCTCAGACTTTCGGTCCACTGCGAATTCGCACCACCCGTAATAATACCTATCGATTGAATTTTACTCACGCCAAACCCAAGCCCATTGGGATTAGAATAATAGACCTCATGGTTCAAAATTTTAACCAACCTATTTCGCAATTCAATTGGATCCTGCGGAGTCAAAAATCTTCCATAAACTCCAGTGGACATTTTTTTGTACAATCCAAACGGTGCAATACCGCTCAGCTGAAGTTGTTCTGCTAAAGTCGAAGCATTGCCGACTTCGAGATGCCCATCTAATGGCAAATGATATCCATACAAATTGATTTTGTTTTCAATCAAGGGCAACACTCTTCTCGCAAACGCCCCGGTCAAAGTTCTCGGGCCATGAAATTTCCAAAAAAGCCCATGGTGCACAAAGAGCGCATCTGCCTTCAACTCCACTGCCTTTTTCACCGAATGACTTGTCGCTGACACGGCAAACGCTACACGAGCGATTCGTGGGGCCCCCTCAACTTGCAAACCATTCGGACAATAATCATCGAAAAGACTTGGTTGAAACATGGTTTCAAAATACTCATCCAAATCTTCTCGACTCACTCCTTGATTTTCTGGCGAATTATCAGTCGGTGCTGGCACGGCCTCACTCCTTCATCAAATTTCTATTTCCTAATGTAGTTATAAAAAGCTACTGCGCTTAAAACAACGGCAAGCCCATAAGAAATTGCACTCATAAACGGAAGGTTTAATAGCTTTGGCTCTTTGTCTACTATTTGTAAAATCGAAGCACTTAAAATGAGACTGCCAATGACAAAACCTAGAAAGATAATATTCGAACCCGTCTCGACAGATCTCTTGAGTTCATCCACCCCGTGTATTTTGTGTTTCAAAGAAAAATCTGGATGATTGATCTTGCGGACCATTTGCTTAAGCTGCTTAGGCAAAATAGCAAGCAGAGACGCGGAATCACGCGCCAAATATAAAAGATCTTCTTTCACTCTTTCCGGTTCATACCGCGTTTTGACCAACTCCGAGGCAAAGGCCATTGCTTGAGCCAGGAAATCAAAGTCCTTCAGCACCAACCGACCCATACCCTCAACCGTAACTATAGACTTAAAAAACAACATCAACTCACTCGGCATAACCAAATGGTATCGCGCCGCTATTGCCGTACTCTCCATCAGCAATTTTCCAAAATCCACATTCTTCGTCGAGAGTCCAAAGTAGGGAGCCAATAAATCCCTTAGGTCTTTTGCGAAACGATCCAAATCTACCCGGTCATTAAATGGTGCCAACTCTACATACTCATAGGCCATTCGCTCATAGTCCTCTGTGTATAGTGCCACAAACATATTGGCGATCGTATTTTGAGACTTGCGATTCAGTCGCCCCACAATTCCAAAATCAATCAAACCAATGCGGCCATCTGCCATCACAAAAAGATTTCCAGCATGAAGGTCACCATGAAATAGTCCATCCTTGAAAACCATTTTTAAATAACATCGAAGGCCCTCATTCATGAATTTTTCTCGATCAATTCCCTCCTGCAAAAGGGCCGCACGATTGCTAAGGGGAATTCCCTGTAAAGCTTCTAGCACTAGAATTCGACGTGTTGAGCACTCGAGATAGACCTGGGGTATTTTGATCGACGATTCATTCCGAAAGTTTTCAGAAACCCTTCTGATGTTATTTGCTTCGATAATAAAATTTGTTTCTAATTCGAGTGTTTTAAAAAACTCATCAACAATCCCAACGGGATTGAAAGCTCTGGTTTCTGGAGCATATTTCTCAAGTAGATCAGCAATGAAATAAAGAATTCCTACGTCTTGCTGGATCGTCTCAACGATTCCTGGACGCTGAACCTTGACGACTACCGCCTCTCCATTCTTTAGAGTCGCACGATGTACCTGCGCAATACTAGCCGCACCCAAAGGCAAGGGTTCGAAAACTTCAAAGGTTTCATGCAGATCACAACCCAGCTCTCCTTCGATGACTTTCCGAATATCTCCAAATGGAAGTGCAGATACTTGATCATGAAGTTTTTTAAACTCATCAACAAAATCACTTGGAACTAGATCGGGCCTAGTCGCAAGCAATTGCCCCAACTTGACAAATGTGGGTCCAAGCTCCTCGAAGCTTAAACGCATTCGCTCCGCAGGGGTCAAATTTTCGACCCCTGAACGGTTCATACGATCTAAGACAAACCTTCCAAGATTAATTTTTTCGGCGACGCTTCGAAACCCGTTCTTTGCGAACACGCCCACGATTGTTTTCAGTCTTGCCGCGTTTTTGAACGTATTTCCGATTTTCATCGGAGCCCTTAGAAGATTCAATTTCTACTCCTACCAATTCAAAATCGACTTTGCCTGCCTCAGGGTCGGCAGCCACCACTCGCACCTTCAAAATGTCACCCAATGAAAATGATTGTCCAGTACGTTTGCCCACCAGTCGCAAGTTTTGCTGATCAAATTCAAAACGATCATTGCCAAGTCTTTCAATCTTGATCAGTCCATCAACATCATAGGCGCGAAGTTGAACAAAGATACCAAACTTCGTGACCGAACTGACCATACCCTCAAACTCACTTCCTACAAATTGCTTGATGAACCTCGCTTTTTTTATTGAAATCAATTGCCTCTCGGCCTTTGCTGATCTCTGTTCACAAGCGCTTAACATTACACCTGCGGTTTCCAGCTCTTCGATGCGAAGCTTGTCTCTGTTGTATTTTGGGTACAAAACACTTTTGGTCAACCGATGGACGATTAAATCTGGGTATCGCCGAATCGGAGAAGTAAAATGTGCGTAGTGAGAAAATCCCAATCCAAAGTGACCTACGTTCTCTGGACTATATTTCGCCTGATTCATTGATCGAAGTGTTAAAATATTCAATATCGTAGCTTCTGGTTTTCCTGCAAACGACTCAAGTGCTCGAGTGATTTTCTTTTGCAACTTGCCACCCTCAAGACTTCTTGGCCCCCCAAAATTAAAGAGAAAGCGCTCGAGAGATTTGAGATTCTCATCCATTGGTGGTTCATGAACACGATAAAGAGCAGGGACCTGCTTTTCATCCAAAAATTCAGCCACAGAAATATTGGCTGCCAACATTAACTCCTCGATCAGACGATGCGCGAATAGCCGTTCTGTCTTGATGATATCAGTTGTGTTTCCTGATGGATCAACGACAACTTGGGTTTCTGGAATTTCAAGATCAAGTGAACCCTCTCGAAATCTTTTTGCCATCAGGATTTTTGCCAAACCTGCGGCAGCGCGAATATGCTCGGCCACATGTTTGATTTTTTCGGGTGGATTTCCATCAATCGCCTCTTGTGCCTCTCCATATGTCACTCGCGCCTTTGACTCCATCACAGCTTCGTAAAACTTCTTGCTTTGAATTTCTCCCTCAAAGCTGATTTGCATTTCACAAACAAAGCAAAGGCGAACGACATGGGGTTTGAGCGAACACAGTTCATTACTCAATTCCTCTGGTAACATCGGAACCACATAGTTTGGAAAATAAGTGCTCGTACCTCGCTCGAAAGCTTCTATGTCTAACGCTGTCTCTGCTATGACATAGTGACTGACATCTGCAATGGCTACCCAGAGTTTGAAGCCACTCGGAGTTTGCTCCACATAAATGGCATCGTCAAAATCACGCGCCGTTGCTCCGTCAATCGTTATCAAACTTTTTTCTCTGAGGTCCACTCGTCCGGCTATGTCTTCTGGCCTGACCTCCGTCCCCCATTTTCGGGCATCACGAAGAGCATTTTGGGAAAACTCATGTGGGATATGATGGTGAAATATCATGCGTTTCACATCGTTAATCGGATCATCGGCGTCACCCAAAATCTGCACAACACGTCCGGTAAAATCGTCCGTCTCACTCGGATAGGTCAGCACATCCACTGCAACCATATCACCCTCTTTAGCTCCACCACTATCGGCAGCGGCAATGCGGAGGTCAGCTCCCCATCCCCGCCCCTCATCCAAAATCACACCGTATTTCAAGTCGACAGGAAGATACCGACCGACGATGCGCTGATGTGCTCGACTGATCACTCGCGTGATTTCTCCAGCTAATCTGTCCTGGGAATCTTTTTTATAAACACGGACCTCAACCTTGTCGTTTGTCATTACCGCAGACATATACTGGCGAGGAACATAAACGTCCGGATAGGCCTTATCATCACAGAGTAAGAAACCAAAACCATCCGGATGGCGTTTAATCGTCCCGATCAACAAGTCTTTACGCCCCGCCTGTGGCTTTTCTGCACTCGGTTTCACCGGCATTTGATATTTTCCTGCGCTTCGCCGAGGGGACTCCGTCCCCTGCTTTGGGGACGGAGTCCCCCTTGGGGAAGTGGAGGCGGAAGAACTTTTTGATACTCCCCTTGAATTCTGATTCTCATGATTTTCACGGTATTTCCCACCGCTTTTTCGTTTTGATTTGCGACCGACTAAATCCTCTTCTTTTCGCGACACTTGGCGATCATCTTTTGTCGTACTCTTCTGCGATCGATTTTTTTTCGATGTTTTCTTATAAGTCTTTCCACTTCCCACTTCGGACTTTGCTTTTTCTTCGGAGGTTCTCGTTAGCCCAAAGCTTGTCTGATTTTTTCTTGGCTCGGTCTTTCCGCTTCCACCAAAAAGACTAGAGAGACTTCGCGACGAAGACGCTTTGATCTGTAAACCACTCCGTCCCACTGACTTTTCAGCCCTTGAAACGATTTCAGATTTACTATTTGACCCGCCGGCCGATTCATTACGAGACTTTTGTTTTTTTCTGTTATTTCTCATTACCCAAAACGCTAACACACGCCCCATACCGAAGGAATCTTTAGTCAGCCCCACCAAGCACATCGCGTTACATACACTTTGATTTTCCAACCGACCTCATCTACCATCAGAGGTCGTTGGGCCCGGATGGCGGAACTGGTAGACGCGCTAGATTCAGGTTCTAGTCCTCGCAAGGGGGTGGAGGTTCAAGTCCTCTTTCGGGCACCATCTTTTAACAATCATCAATCACTCTGTCTGATCACGGTTTTTGATATTTATCCCAATTACTAACATTCGATTTCAAAATTCACCCACTGTGTTCGATACAGATTGCGATCTGGCCATTTAAAAAATTAATTAAAATAAAAAAATCAAATGCGAAAGTTTTAATCCCATAATATTTCAGCTTGAGACTCCGGCTAAATATTTCGACCCACTCTCTATCTGACAAGAAGACAATCGGAACTTAAAAATGGCCCACCCCGGACAGAGGAGGAATAGTGATTTTAGTTTGATAGAAATATGTCACAATTTACTTTTCAGTTCGAATTCGTCTGTGAAATTGCGGTTCAGGTCTTCATTTTGAAAATCGAAATTTCTACAGTTCACGACTCCATCAGAATGTCTTACGCCAACCACGAACTAGCCGAAAACAACACCCGTGACCTCGGTGTTCAGCTTAAAGAGAGAATCTCCAAGTCGTGCTACCAATATCTTTTTTGCTTCGTCCAGTGGTAGCCAATAGTAGTGAAAATTGAGACTCTTATCTGCATCGGTCCCAGTAACTTTATGTGTCCACCTGTCCTTAATTTGAAAGTCTCCAACCAAGTGGTACACATGCCGTTTTGTGTACCTTTGGGACCATTCAGCAAAAAAGAGATACTCATCTATTTTGTTTATTGAAAATGGACCACATAGACCTGATTCTTCAAAGACCTCCCTTAACAGCTCCTGCTCAGTGTCTGTTCCACATTCAATGATCCCCGCTGGAACCTGAGTTCCCGCATCTGCAAAATGCTTGTCATGGTCAAACACCAAAAGTTCAGGTCTATTCTGGCCCTTTCGAGTTCGAGTAATGTATGCAACAACTTTTGTCGAAATTTTTTGTTTGGAGGAATCGTGGACTTTCATGACCTGATCCCTCGCCTCCCCCAGAGCATCAGCAAGAGTCACCCAGTATCGCCGAACATATTCATTTTTGATTTTATCAAAAAATCTATTTTCCAGATGAGCAGAATACCCCTCAACGATTCTCCACGACGGTGTATTCTGATCTCCGCATGTGATCAGAACTTTTTCTAAGCCAAGCTTTTGGCAAATTCCCAATCCCTGGCGATAGATTTCGAATCCATATCCACGCCCTCGGTACTTTGGGTTCACGGCATATCCGATGTGCCCGCCTCGCTCCATGAGCGCCGTGTTTAATTCGTGACGAATGTTGATTCTCCCCACAATTTTTTCTCTTACAAAAGCATAAAGCATTGTCGACGCCACTTGACCCGAGCCAACTGAAATGGGGTTTTTCTGAAGATCGAGAAGCTGGAGGTGCTCTCCAAAAGACATCCCAGAGGACCACAGAAATGTGAACCAAGAAACTCCCTCTTTTTTCCACTCCTCTAGCCCCTCAAAAAATGCAACCTCGTCGTCAGCGTTAAGTTCACGTAGAATCAATTCCTCCATAAACATTTCCTCATTTTCATTTAAATTTTTTCCAGAATTCAACGATCGAACATGTTCGCACACCGAGAAAGAACGGGGGTAATCCAAAATTTTTTTCGATAATAGTATTTCGCAGTCCTCTTGTTCCGGACAACCGATAGTCTCTTCCAAAGCGAGATAGCGCAACCAGTTAGGGAATCTTTGAGCTCTTACCTTTAAACCAGGGGTCCGGAAGGAGTGCAAAAGGTAGATCATGAACCGCGTCCAATACCCCTGGAGGCACTCACTTTGGGGGGACGGAGTACTACTTTCTGAATTTGTTTTCTTATTTGAAAAAGCCAACAACAAAGTGCCAATTATATGGCCGGATCGCAAAAGAATCTGTATTTATTGAGCCTTTACCAATACGCTTGTACTCGTGATTACTAAAACTAAAAATTTCGTCTTTCTAATTATTGGTTGGATCTTCGTGGCTCTGGGGATCATTGGACTCTTTCTTCCCGTAATGCCTACGACTCCCTTTCTAATTGCTGCTGCCTATTTTTTTTCACGAGGTTCTCCTAAATACCACCAATGGCTGTTGGAACGCCCAATTCTAGGCAAACAATTGAGCGATTGGGAGAGAGACGGAATTATTTCCAGACGCACTAAGGTCCTCGCGGTGTCCATGATTGCTGTTTCGTTCTCAAGTATTTTCGTACTGGTAGATGCTCCATCATGGGCAAAAACGGCAATGCTGTTTGTCGGCTTAGTTGTCTCTATCTTTATACTGTCTCGCCCTTCGAGTAAGCCTTGAAAAGGTTTGAAACCTAATATCCATTGCTACTATTTTCCTATGGTATTAGGAGGCTCCGTCCCCTTTTATCGCCTCTTCCTGGGGAAGTTTGCGGCCAACAGCCATTAAGGTGCGACCCGATCCCAGGAGAACTGGATCACTCGAATAATCAAAGAGAAAGTCAGCCCACTTCTTTTTCAATCTCTCAGGTAAACGGTTAAAAATTTCGTCAAAAGCACCGATACATGGATCAGTTACATGTAGTGCTTCGAGTTCGAGATCCGCCACGTTGTGCAACGACCGGACATCCTCAAAGGAACTAAAATATCCACGAAACATTCCATTCCTGGGATGATCCTTTACAAAACCAGATTGCATCATTTCTTTTGCCTGCTCCGGTACACGCTCAAGCCATTCCGGAAATAGTGCCAATTGATACGACATCAATCCCATCCTAGTTAAAAAAGAACTAAAGATTTTCCCATTTGGAGAGAGCAGCATTTCGATGTCTTTCATCAATTTGTGCCTATCATCACTTTTTACCAGGTGATACAATGGGCCCATAACTAAAATTGCATCAAATTTTTCAGGAACCAACGATCTTACCTCCCTGGCGTCCCCCACTACAAAGCTGACTTGCGAACCAAACTCTGAAACCCTTCTTCGATTTTCGTCAATTAATTCCTCTGTCAAATCTAGCGCGGTCACCTTGTGTCCGGCCTCAAGCAAATATTGAGTATATCGTCCGGAACCTGCTCCCAACTCGAGTACATTTTGAGGAGATTTTAAATAAGAATCCAAAACCTTTTTTGTGATCGCAAATTCCAACTGCTGAGTCTGTAACCTCCCACTCTCTCCGTTTTTTCTGTAATACTGAGCAATATCCGCCAGATCTTCGAACTCCGTCCCCTCATTTTTGACGCTCTTTTTGTCACTGCCTTCATTTTTCATCGCAACATGCTCTCCTACCCTCTATGCCGTCGACCTTTTCAATCAATCGAAAAACTACCAATGCTCCAGCCGAAACTATCGCAGCCATTGTATAGGCCGCCCCAGGGAAAAACATCACAGAACGTGACCCTGCAAAATGCGCAAATAAATTTGAATACAACAAAGGAGCAATTATCGCTGTCAAACTCGCAATTGAATTCAGTGTTCCCTGCAACTTCCCCTGTTGCTTCGTCTGAACTTTTCGCGCAATCAATGACTGAATAGACGGCCCTGCCAGACCTGATACACATGTCGCTGTCACTATCGCATACATCATCCACCCCTTGGTCGCCAACGCGAAGCCCAAGAATCCCAGACAATTTATCAATATTGAAATCTTCAGGGCACGTACCTCTCCAATTTTTGGAACCAACAATCCCGTCAAAATTCCCTGCGAAATCGACATTACCAAACCTACATATGCCAAAGAAAAACCAACCTCTCTCGCCCCCCAACCAAACTTCGATTGAGTATAAAGGGTCCAATTGCTAGGATGAACCTGCCCTGCCAAAAACATCAAAAAATAAATCAACAACAAACCAGAAATATTTTGCATCACAAAAATCGATTTCAGCGCTGAAAAAGGATTCACCTTTTTAAAGGCCAGTGAATTGCGTTTTTCCATTGGAAGTGACTCAGGAAGAACAAAAAATCCCCAAACAAAATTCAAGAAATTCATCAAAGCAGCCGCAATAAACGGATAGGTGTACCCATAGCTTCCCAAAGCACCACCAATTGAGGGACCAATGATAAATCCCAATCCAAATCCAACGCCAATAAAACCGAAATTTTTCGTTCGATTTTTATCATCTGAAATATCAGCAATATATGAACTAGCCACCGTCATCCCAGCTCCTGTGAGTCCAGATAACACTCTTCCAAAAAACAGCAGAGGCAGGCTAGGTGCAAATCCCATAAACAAATAATCCAAACTTGCTCCCAATAAGGAGACCAACAGTACAGGCCTTCGACCAAATCGATCCGAAATCGCCCCAAGCACAGGAGATGCAAGAAACTGCATCAATGCATACACCGCCACAAAGTATCCAAAATACCTCGTTACAAAATCCTCACTATTCCCGAATCTTCGAATTGCCTCCGGTAGAACCGGAATAACAATGCCCACTCCAATCCACTCTAATAAAACCGTCACAAAAACAAATTGTATAGTTGCTCTCGAACTCTTCATTTAAAACGCACCCGCTCTTCCCTTATTATTTCGATGGCCAGCACCACACACCAAGATCCCAAATACAATTAAATCATCACTATGTCGGATATAGGAAACCGAATAATTCCTTGGATTCCTGTGTACCAAATCCCAAAAGGTCCGATTTGGATGCCCCAGGTTACTACCAGAACTGCCACTCGAAATGCGAAAGGTACATCCCGATCTTGAATTCTAATCGACTTGTCAATGACTAGGTTTTTCCCAAAAAACCCAGCCAGAATCTTGAAAAGAATATACCTACGCTGTTAGCATCAGACGATTATTTCTGCATGAAAGTTTTAAAGTCGAGTACTTTCCAAACCCACAAAGCATTCTCATTCATAACGAAACCGTGTGAATGAGTAATTGGGGCCGGGGACGGAGACTTGAGCAGAAAATAAATACGGTCGCAATTCGGATGATTCAGACGACCAACTTGTCTTTAATCAGATTTCAACGTTGTCCCCGAATTGCACGATTCGACCACATGAGAATATCGAGGACACAACAACTTCACCCTTTTTCCGCTAGCACACATATGTACTGGAAATGCCACAATCACGAATACTATCTCCAAAAGAACTCAATAAAAGATCTTTACATAAAATGCATAAATGAATCACTAAATCGAAAAAGCTCATATCACTCTAAAATCACCATTTCCTCCTTCTGCGTAATGAGTAACCATTTTCACCAAATCGCTTCATATAGAAATTCATCTATTCACCTTTCCAATCACATGCGATACAGCCAGGGGTTATTTGGCGCTCGTTACAATCGCATGAATAGTCGAGCTGGAAAGGTTTCGATCGGACGACCAAAGACTCCGCTTATTCAAAATAGCACCCATGAGATGAAAGTTCATTTATACATCGAAGCAAATCCAATTAGAGCAGGCATATGTAAAATACAGGATCTTAAATATTTCAAACATTGCTCATTTAGATTCTATGCCTTTGGAATTGAAGATCAAATCACAAAAATTCTGACGATACCTCAATGGTACCTAGACTTAGGAAGAACTTCTTTGGAAAGACAGAAAAAATATAGGGAACTTTTTTTGGCAGCTCTCAAGTCTTACGCATTTTCCCCGGCAAAATACCTAAGGTTTCAATTGCCGTTTATTGGTTCACAAAAATGGATAAAATCTCAGCATTGCCGTCTAGCAAAAATAAAAAAGTTAAATTCGCTCAACGACTCCTAGATTCTATTTACCTTTATCGATAATTCGCCCCTCATACATATAAAACACATCTCCGCCAAATACTTCGACATCTCCTGGGTCATGTGTAATCAGCATTGTTGGAATTTTATTTCTCTCAATCAGTGATTTTATCAATGATCTGGCCTCTGCTTTATTTTCAGCATCCAACGCTGAAAATGGCTCGTCCAACAGCAATATCCTTGGCTGTCTAGCAATCGCTCTTGCTATTGCGACTCGCTGTTTTTCACCTCCAGACAATTCTCCACCCTTTCGATCGGCACATCCACTCAAACGCAATTGATCTATTAAACTCTGAACACGGAGGCTCCGTCCCTTTTTGTCGCCTCCGACTAAAGTCAGGGGAAATTCTATATTTTCTCTGACTGTCATATGTGGAAATATTTCTAAACTCTGAAAAACTACACCAATATTTCTTTCCAAATGACTAATTTTTAAAAGGTCCGTCCCCTTCCATTCCCAAGTCCATTCTTGCTGTGGTATTTCCAAACCAATTAGAGAACGAAAAAGAGTTGTCTTGCCGGATCCCGAAGGTCCCAGCAAACAAGTAGCTCCAATATCTGACAAAAACAATTCGGGTACATTCAAACAGAAACTACCCAACCTAACCTTAAGGTTTCTTATAACCGACATTTCCCATCCCTTTGAACAAAAAGAACGTGACTAACCCCCCACATACTAGAACCCATACCTCAGCAGTTGCCACCGACAGTCGATAGCTTTCCATCAAACCTGCCACTTGAAGCGATAATGTTAGTGGCTTCGCAAGTACCATCTTTGACAAGGAAATATCCCCCCAGGCCCAAAAACTTGCAAATGCAGCTATCCCACAGCAACGACTCCAGGCTTGCGGCAATACAATTCTTGTAAGAATTGTTAGGGGCCCTCCCCCCATCGTGCGCACTAACTGAACCTGTGAATTTATTTGGCCTAAAAAAGAATCCAAATAAAATCGATAGAGAAACGGAAAAAAAAGTACGCTTAGACCTATAATTAGACTGAATTTGCCAGTTAGATTGAAGCTGATCATTGCAAAGCCAACTACAACCATACTAGGTGCCAAGTGCCCTAAAAGAACTTTTCGAACTGCTCCGGTTGGGAATACGTAAAGTATCAATATGCAAAGCCCCAAGGAGGCTAGTCCAACTCCCATTCCTATAAAAATCGATCCAATGAGTCCATCGAGGATTCCGTCGAGTATGGCTGGGTTGCTCAAAATTAATTGAACTCCGTCCCCAAAACCAACGCTTAGGCCAACGAATAGACAACTCACTGGCAGAAGTACCGGAACCAAACCAAGTGGACTTGAAAGAAGACTCAGACCCATGCCTTTGGGACGTCCCTCTATCTGAAAATGAACACGTCTTTGCGTAAGCATCAAAGAAAGTCCAAGAACCAATACGCTCTGTATGAAAGAATACGACGCAGCCAGCCCCCAATTTTGGTCCACCCGAAGTTTTTCATAAATCAATACTTCAAGCGTTGTCGCCCCCCTTCCCCCGAGAATCAAAGGGATTGAGAAGCTAGTCAAACATATCGCAAATATCGACAATCCAATTATCCTCACGTCCTTCTCAATGTTGCCATACACAACCCTTCGAAAAAACGTCCACTTCCCTGCTCCCATCACCTCAGCCACTGCGGAATACCTAGCAACTACCGAAACTAGCAAATCCTCCAGGGCAACAGCCACTATTCCGACGTTTATCAGAGAATGGACAACCACTATGGATGCCAGCGGAGCAATATTTCTTGGTGCCAAATTCAAATAGGCCAAAATCAATAGAAGCGATGGAAAAACATTAGGAACTATCGACAGAAATCGAGCTGCTGATACCAAACCAGACGAGTAATGTCGACTCAGATAAATCAACCCATAAGCACCCAATAAACCGAAAGTCATCGTAACGAATGCGCTTAAAAACGATTGGGCCAACGTAAAACCCAACGCTCTCCAAAAATCCTGGCCAACTAAAAAACTGCTTACATCGAAGTGAAGGCCTAAAACTAAATAAGGAAAAATCAGAAATGTGAGGAGTATCAGCAGAATAAATACTCGAAAGGGATCCCTCATCGTTTTAACTCTAGTTGGAATTTTTGCTCAAAACCCATCAATCCGTTTCCATATCTCCAACATCTCATGTTTTCGATCGCCCAACCTAAGGTTAATTGAACCTTCAATTAATTTGAGCTCTGGAATTTTGTCGAACTCCGTCCCCTTTTTAACAGAATCTACAACAGGCAGCATATAGTTCTTCTTCATGATTATAGACTGAGACTCTGGTTCTAGTAGGAAACTCAAAAACAACAGTGCAGCTTCTTTCTGTAAACTGCCCGCAGGAACCCCCGCAAACTCAACCTGAATTGGATGGCCCTCTTTGAATACTGAAGCCCGATACTCGGACTTCCCTTCCTCAATCAAATGATACAACGGTGAGGTTAAATACGACATCACCAATTTTGCATGCCCAGATTGAAATAAGCCGTAGGCCTGGGACCAAGAACTCGAAATGCTTTGAATATTTGGAGCCAATTGGGTTAAAAAACCACGAGCTCCGTCCCCCTTTTCACCCATTGGAAAGCCTTTTTGAGCAAAAACCCAGAAGAGAAACTGTTGTCCCGGTGAACTAATCCTGGGGTCCTGCAAAGCAATCTGACCCCTAAATCGAGAACTCAATAAATCATCCATCGACTCCGGTGGAACAATTTCTTTATCCCGATAAATAAAAGCCATCGGAGCCCAATCAAATGCGTAAAACTCATCACGGGCAAATCGTGCAGTTGTTCCCTGAAGCCTCTCCCACTTAAACTGTTTCGCGGCTTCTTCCACCGAAAACTGATCCAAACCCACCACCACATCAGCTTTCCGAATCTTTAGCCTTTCCAAGAGCAGTGCTCCGTCCCCACCATCCTGAAAACTAACGGCGATTTGGTATTTCTCCTCAAATCGCTTTGCCAACTCCGGACCCGGCCCCCATGAATTCATAAATGACCCATAGGTCAGGACCTCGATCGATTTCCCCACAGAGCTCCGTCCCCGTGCCATGTTCCAATAGATCGCAATGCCCACCAAAATCGACACCATTGTAACCAACAGAATTACAACCCTCTTCATTCAACTACCACCAAATGCCTCGATGGCGTTTATAAAAGTAATAATCTAGCCCAAGACACCGACCTGCCCCCATCCATCCCAAAGTAAGGTGGACCATCAAAACAAAAGTTGTTTGTAAATCCGTTGTAGTCTGAACCATCAATAACAAAACACACGCCAGCATTCCCAACATCGCAAACGGACGCACCAAATACCCAAGAATATACGCCAAGCCCATGACGATTTGAAAAATCACAAAGATATGTGCAAATACCTGCCAGTTCGGTATCACAACATTCTCCAAGAAAAATCGCATAGCTTCGGGGACAGCCGATTGCGGTAAAAAATTTCTAATATCCTCTGCTAAATAGGCATGCTCCAAATATCCACTTTTAAGATGCGAAATACCCAAGTTAAAATAATAGTAGCCTAAAAAAATACGCAGAAATGAAATCGGTAAAAAATGCCCAACGTATTTGATGCTCTCAACGAATGCAATAATCATAAAACTCATTCTCCTTGAGGGAACTACCCTGGTCAACTCTGCCTCAGAGTTTTTTCATACACAATTCATTTAGAAAACAAGAGCCACACTGAGGGCTTCGTGCCTTACATACCTTTCTTCCATGCCAGATCAATTGATGGGAAAACGCAATCCACTTTTCCTGCGGCAACAACTCCATGATTTCCCTTTCGATTTTTACTGGATCATCTTCCTTAGTGAGTCCCATCCTCTGACACAGTCTCCTGACATGAGTATCCACCACTACTCCAGAGGGAATTCCAAATGCCACACCTAAAACTACATTCGCTGTCTTTCTACCCACACCGGCCAACTCAACCAGCTTGTCTAAACTTTTGGGAATCTCACCGTCATATTTCTCAACCAAAGTCTGGCAGCATCGCTGAATATTTTTAGCCTTGTTCTTATAAAAACCAGTCGATCGAATAATTTCTTCCAGATTTTTTAACGGAGCCCTGCTCAATGAAAATGCATCCGGGTACTCCTCAAACAAAATTGGAGTCACCATATTAACACGCTCATCCGTACACTGCGCCGACAAAATTGTCGCCACCAAAAGCTCCAGCGTACTCCTGTGGTTTAATGCACACTCCGCTTCCGGATAATATTTTTCTAACAAGGCCACAGCTTTCGCGATCCGATTCGTCTTTTCTCCTACAGATTCACCTCTAGAAAATGAGGTCGCTCGCTCACCCGGCTTAGTGCTCTTGCCCGACAGCTTGTGGTTCTTTTTTGAATTCTGAAGTTTTCTCTTTTTCTTCATTTTGATGTTGTTCCCCTTGAGATTTCACACTGTCCCTAAGTGTTAGGACTAAAGTCAAGTCATCCAGACTCGCACTGGGTCTGGATTTAAAGAGACCATACATTTTTATCTCATTTCCTGCTCAGTATTTTCGTACACTAATCTTATAAGGAGGGCCCCATGGAAGGACCACGTCCACCACAGGATCACGAAATTAATGGTGTATTTTCGTTTCTCAATACGCACCTCCGTCCCCAAGAAAAATGGTCGATCACGGCAGAATATCCGATCGCTTTTGCTTCGGGAAACTATGGCAACATGAGGATAATTAAAGAAAACAACGAGGTTCTCTCACACGCTGTAATGCGCCCCTTGATCGTAAAGTCCACCTGCGGCCTCTTTAAAGTTGGAGCGATCGGAAGTGTCGTCACCTCAACAGACCATCGCAACCAAGGTCTCAGTCGCCAAATTCTTGAGAGCTGTGTTTCCGCTGCGCGAGATCACGGTTGTGATATCGCAATCCTTTGGACCAACCTCTACGATTTCTATCGAAAGCTCGGTTTTGAACTCGCGGGTTCAGAGGTAAGTCTTGTAATTGATCGAGAGCTCAAGCTCGAAACCAATTACAAAATCGTTGAGGGAACCAAAGTTGATCCCGAAGCAATTCACAAGCTTTTTCTAAGTCACACAGTCTGTTCACTTCGAAATCTCGATGAAACTCGGCGCTACATGCAAATTCCCAATACACGGATGTACACGGCATGGGATGCTAATGGATCCATCAAAGCTTTTGCCGTAGAGGGAAAGGGCGCTGATCTCGACGGTTACATTCATGAGTGGGCAGGATCAGTGAGCGCCCTCATGTCCCTGTTTGACCATATTCGAAAAGCTCAGAAACGAAATATTACGGTCATTTCCCCTAGGCACTCGATCAATTTAATTCAGCAGCTAAAAGCACAGGGGATTCGCTCACACGAGGGATTTTTGGGAATGGTAAAGATTCTCAACCACAATAATCTCTTCAGCAAACTGAAGAGATATGCCCGAGCTATGGGTGTCGGCGAGCTGGTCCTCGAAAAACAAGGCGACTACTATTACTTTGGGTCCGAAGACAATATTTTCAAAACAGACTCAGATGTGGATCTCATTCGGTTGATTTTCGGTCCCCAACGCCCTTCAGAGATTCACAAATTCGATCCTTCAACAACAAAGATGTTTGAGCAGATTTTTCCGATCGATATGTGGATTTGGGGTTGGGACTCAATATGAAGAGTGAATCCTCCGCAAACTTCCGACCTGGTAAAACCATCTCTAGGCAAACCAATCTGACTCGAGCTCCGTCCCCTGCAAAAATGGTCGGAGAGATGGTCGAATGGGTCGGACTGCGGATAACTCTATTGTCAGCACTTCTGCTCTGTGCGTGCGTAAAACACGAACAACCCAAACAAGACTTTGGACCAGAATCTGACCCGCAGGAAATCCTCAACACAATCAAAAAAGTTAGATCTTCAAGCAATCCATTTTCGATGAAAGTCGGCGAATTTGTCCACCTTGAGGAGAACCAGACCGTGGCCAACACTGTTCACTCCATCACTGCCGACACCGGAATTACTGTGACCAATCGTGAAGAAAACGATGTCGCCGTCCGATATTCGTTCACCCAACGGCGATTCACATACTATGAGCAAAAGCCCCGAGAGGTCGCTACAGAACTTCCTCCCCTTGTCCTAAAAAAGCCGCAGAAGTCTTCCTCCAGTATCGCAGACATGATTTTCTCTTTTGGTATTTCAGTAACTCCGTCCCCGAACCCCTTGGCTCCGTCCCCTTTGTCGGGACCCCAGACCCACCTCACTATGAGCGCGTCCGAGCCCTCTCAAGTAACCTTTCACAATTTTAAATTTTCTGAACAAACCGAACCAGCCCCTGACCTGGTCGCCCAACGCCCAGACTGCCTCAATATCGAAGGTTGTAAGTACAAGGTCTCGCGCATTTCATTCGATGAAGTCGCTTGGATCAACAACCAACCCGAACTCACACAATACTCCTATGCATTCAGCGACCGCGTTCCCTACATCGCCAGTCAACTCGAAAACTGTGCCACTCGCATGGTCGAACTCTCCAGTGGCAGCAAAGCTCCCGTTAAGTTCTGTAGTGTTGTTCGAGACTTCAAGTCAGGCAACTGATCCATTCCCACTTGCCATCTGAATTCTATCGAGTCACAATTCTTAAAGTCGAAGTGTTTTGGCACAATTTATGAGGAGGGAAAATGCGAAGAGTTGCAGTCATATTGTCAGGCTGTGGCTTTCGAGATGGGGCCGAAATAACCGAATCCATTAGTACCCTTATTTGTTTATCCGAACTCAAAGCCGAGGTGGAGTGTTTCGCACCCAAACTCGATTTTTCTCCCACTAATCATCTGAATAGTAGCCAAAGTTCCGAGGTCCGAAATACTTTGTTTGAAGCAGCGAGAATTTCTCGCGGCCACATATCAGATCTCGACACGCTTGATGAAAAAAAATTTGATGCCATTGTTCTCCCCGGAGGATTTGGAGTTGCTCAACATCTGAGTGATTTCGCAAAAAATGGCGCCAAGGCGAAGGTACTACCCTCCCTTGAATCAAGACTTCGCGCATTTCACAAAAACTCTAAGCCAATTGGCGGAATCTGTATCGCACCCGCCGTGATCGCTCTTACTCTAGCCCAATACAGGGTCACAGTGACAATTGGAAATGATCCAGAGACAATAAAAGAAATTGAAAAAACCGGGGCCCAACATGTTGTTTGCTCTGCAACAGATTACATTAGTGATCGTGACAACAAAGTTCTTACAACCCCGGCATACATGTTTGATGCAAAACCACACGAAGTTTTCACTGGAGTGCGAGCCATGTTGCGTGAACTGGTGGAAATGGCGTAATAACTAAGGATTGTTTATGAATAAAAAAAATCTAGTTCTTCTTTTTGGCGGCCGCTCCTCCGAGCACAACGTTTCACTTGAGTCCGCAAAAAACGTGGCAAGTGCCATAGATCCCCAACAGTTTCAACTCCATTTAATTGGCATTGATCGCAACGGCATTTGGCACGCAGTCGACGCCGAGTTGCTCCAAAAAACCGACGTCGCAAAACCCATTCAGCTTGAGAACAGTGGTCCCCAGGTGTTTATTGTTCCCTCTCCTAGTGGTGCGAAAATTATTCGACTCGACAATGGGGAATCTATTGGACAGGCCGATGTCGTTTTTCCTGTAATGCATGGAACGCTCGGTGAAGATGGCGCCATTCAGGGATTTCTCCGTATGCTAGATCTTCCATTTGTCGGATGTGGAATTTTGGCATCGTCAGTTGGGATGGACAAGGACTTCACCAAACGAATTCTTCGCGATGCCGGAATTCCCGTTGCTGACTTTGTAACATTACAAAAAGACACGGCCAGCTCGTCAGATTTTGCTCGGCTTACCACTCGCCTTGGTCTTCCATTTTTCTTAAAACCAGCCAACCAGGGGTCATCTGTAGGCGTTCATAAAGTAGCAGATGCCAACAAATTTGCGAGTGCCCTTCAAGACGCTTTCAAATATGACACCAAACTTATGGTTGAAAAGTTTGTTAAAGGTAGAGAAATTGAATGCTCAGTTCTCGGAAACCGCCTACCAAAAGTATCGGCTCCGGGAGAAGTGATGCCGCAACACGATTTTTATTCCTACGAAGCCAAATACCTCGACGAAAACGGCGCGCTCCTGAAAATCCCTGCCGACCTTTCTGAGGCTCTCACAAAAAAAGTTCAAGCCCTCGCCTTAAGAACATACGAAGTTCTGGGTTGCGAAGGACTTGCAAGGGTTGATTTCTTTTTGACCGAAAATGGCGAAGTTTATGTAAATGAAATTAACACTATTCCGGGATTCACAAAAATCAGTATGTATCCAAAAATGTGGAGTCAGTCCGGATTGAACTACACAGAACTGATCAATAAGTTGATCTCTCTTGCAATTGAGCGCACCGTAGAAGATCGCACTCTGGTTCGCTAAACTGAATGGTTTTATCACTTTTTGCGACTTTGCAAAATAGCTTGATGCTCCTGGCTCCACCAGTGTTTTTCAAATAGTTTGGCTTCATTGGTGTTGGTCATTTTTTTAATGGAGCCGATAGGCTGCTGTGGGCCCTTTGTCGCAAAATCAAGCCATTGTCGTGCCCGCTTTTCTGCAAAACTTTTATTGAAAGCCAATTCGTCGACAAGACCCATGGATTGTGCCTCATATGCATTTATTTGATCGGTTGATACCGCAAGTAATCGAAATGCAGATTTGGAGATTCGATTTTGTAACCGCTCTCCTCCACCCCAACCTGTCGTAAGCCCGTTCTTTCGCTGCCACAACCCAAAATACACGTGTGGAGTGGCCACTACAAAGTCAAAGCAACTCAATAGCTCCAGCCCACCACCCCAGCAATCACCATCGACCACAACAGCTGTTGGAAATTGTATTAAATAAATATAATTTAGTATTCGCTGTATCTCACTATTTACTTGTCTGCCTTCGAGTGCGGTTTTCATTCGTGCATAGTTCTTGAGATTCCCGCCCGAACAAAAAATTCGATAATTGCTTTTGAATAAAAGCGCCCGACAAGAAGACTGGTTTTCTCGAATGATCTTCTCGAGGAGCTGCGCCGTCTCCAGACTAAAGCTATTACCATTTGTATGATCCCGAAATGTGATCTCAAGTACCCCATTTCGCAATTCTGAGTTCAGCGAAGGTACTTGACCATCTTGGTTTTCAATCAGAAGCGAGCTCTGGGAATCAATCCCGACGGTCGAATTTCTATGCAAAGGATTGGTACGCTCGCTATTTTGACTTTTCATTTTTTTCGTTTGCTCAATTCGCTTTTTTAGCGGCGTTTTCTTTACGACTTTCTTATGCGGCACCGTGGTCTCCACGCTTTGCACGTGTCATATGAATCTTTCCGACAAACTCCACCCCAACACCGGTTTCTCCCGGCTGCATTTCCGGAGAAATCCAAACTGCCTTACAAGGCATAACATAGGTTTTATTGACGTCGTCAAGTGTAACGGTCACAGTCATCTGGTCTCCGATTTTTACTTCGACCACTTCTGGAATCAAAACGAAGGCCCCCCCCTTGGAGAGATTCAGCATTGTTGAATGGGTAAGCCCTGACTTTCCAGAAAACGAAACCTTTGCCTCTTGTTCGGTAGCAAATCTTTTGTGAATTCGTTTTGCAATCTTGTCTTCAAACAATACCTTGCGCATCAATCCTATCAGATCCCGAATCTGATAGGGCTTTTCTAAAAAAAAGACGTTTTCTAGGGACCGTAGAATTGTTCTCGCCTCTAGCGAGTCCGCTTTGGACAATACCAAAATCGGACCGCGGTAGCCTATCTTACGCGTCTCAACAATTGCCTGGTGAAAGACTTCGTTGAAAATGTTGGAGTTCAAAACCACGATACTCACATCTTTATCCACAGATTGGGGCAATAGCTGGGGACGGACCCCCACAAAAGCCAAAGCTTCTCCACCTCGCATGAGGGGCTCAACTTTTCTCTTTAAAAGGTGATTCTCTTCTTCGGTTTGACTTACCAAAAAAATCTTTGTCATCACTGTCTTATCGGCCTATCCGGGCCTCACTAAACAAGACAATCGCCCCACTTGGACCATAGCCCTGATTGTCCGAGCTATGACAAACCTCTCGGACAATCAATTTCACTCCGGCGAAATCCTCCCCCTTAACTCAAACTGGGACCTCCAAATTTGGAGCTCCGTCCCCCTTGGGTAAATTGGATCATGGGCGCAACTTACTAGAATGGTTGAATTAATTTGGAGCAACCAAAGAATTTGTGCGGCACCAGTACTAGTTCTTCAGTCAAGAAATGTAGGTTCCATTTTCAATCAAAGACCAACGAGCCCTGGAGACATTTTGAATTCGCAACAGAATATGATCGATAGATTTTTCAACAAATGATAAATTGCCACTAGACAATGAGCTTCGAGAATAAAATTAATTCGGAGAAAATACATGAAATACGTAAAAGTGGCGGCAGGTGTGGTCAACCAGACCCCACTCGACTGGACTGGAAACAAGAATCGGATCCTGCAAACCATTGCGCATGCCCAAAAGAGTTCAGCATCGATTCTCTGCCTGCCTGAACTCTGTATTACCGGTTACGGGTGCGAGGACGCTTTTTTTTCTCCCTTCGTACATGACAAAGCTCTCCAGATATTAAAACAAATTCTGCCCCACACAGTGGGACTCGTGGTCACCCTAGGCTTACCCATTTTTCACCAAGGTGCCATTTTCAACACCACGGCCGTCATCGCAAATGGGCAAATTCTCGGGTTCATTCCCAAGAAACAGCTCGCTGGGGACGGAGTCCACTACGAGAACCGATGGTTTAAGACCTGGCCAAACGATGTCTATGATTCACTCAAGCTCGATGGTTTAGATTACCCATTTGGAGATTTCTTTTTTGAGATCGGCGACATCCGAATTGGCCTCGAAATCTGCGAAGAAGCTTGGGTCGCCAAACGCACAGGGGCGCAGCTCGCGCAGAAGGCAACAGACATCATTCTGAATCCCAGTGCAAGTCACTTCGCCTTTGGAAAACACGAAGTTCGCAAACGATTTGTCCTCGAGGGCTCGCGAGCTTTTGGCGTGGCATACGTGTACACGAATTTGGTAGGCAACGAATCGGGACGAATTATATTTGATGGTGGAGCGCTTATTGCCTCAAATGGTCAGATCGTGCTGCAATCTCCGCGTTTTTCTTTTGCCGACTCGGCCATTTATACTGCCGTAATTGATGTTGAGATGAATCGAACCAAACGCGCACAGACCGCAAGTTTCACACCTCTGATGGGGACGGACCCCTCGCTGATTCGAGTACCGTTTTCTTGGCTCGAGTGTAAACCCGAAATTTCTCATGCCGAGGTCCACGCTTGGGAACAAAGTGCTGATATTAAAAATGAAGAATTCTATCGTGCCGAGGTGCTAGCCCTATTCGACTATTTGAGAAAAAGCCGTTCTTCCGGATTTGCGGTTTCACTCTCTGGCGGAGTGGATTCTGCGGTTTGCGCTACCCTCGCCGCTAAGTGTTTCGAGTGCGCGGCCAAAGAAATTGGCCTAGATCAATTGAAAACTCGCCTCGCATACATCCCCAAGATCGACCGACACCTTTCCCTTCAATCCCTGACAAAACAAATGGTCCTGACTCTCTACCAAAGCACCCAAAACAGCTCCAATGACACCCGAAATGCAGCAACAAAAGTTGCTTTCGAGCTGGGGACGGAGCACCACCAGTGGAACATTGATGGCCTTCTCAAGGAGTATCACTCTCGGGTAGAAACCATTATTGGACGTCCTCTTTCCTGGGCCACCGATGACATCGCCTTACAAAATGTCCAAGCTCGAGTGCGATCCCCAGGTGTCTGGATGCTCGCCAATCTCAGGGGTGCACTCTTGTTGGCAACCAGCAATCGCAGTGAAGCCGCGGTCGGATACGCAACAATGGACGGCGACACCTCCGGGGGACTGAGCCCGATTGCGGGTGTCGATAAAGCATTTCTGCAAACATGGATTCGATGGATGGCAGAACACGGGCCAGCGGATGGAAACAAAGTGGCCTCCCTAGCTGAGGTCTATAAAGTGCCGCCCTCAGCCGAGCTCCGTCCCCCAGAAAAGCATCAAACCGATGAGGCAGATTTGATGCCTTACTCTGTTCTTGATGCTATTGAGCGGGCGTTTATTCGGGATCGCAAAGCACCACTCGAAATTTTGTCACTATTAAAAATACATTTCCCACAGTTTCCACCAGAGATGCTTCGCAATTGGACGTCTCGCTTTCTTCGACTCTGGGCACAGAATCAGTGGAAGCGTGAGCGATATGCTCCAGCATTTCACCTTGATGACGAGAGCCTAGACCCCAAAACCTGGTGCAGATTCCCGATATTATCCAATGGATTCATTGATGAAATAGAGGACATTAAAAATTGGAACCCTTAGAGTTATACCTGTAGGCGTACAAGGCAATTGTCGCTGTCTCTAGATCACTGGAACACAATGGATCTATACCTCAACCTACTGATTGAGTGTCCCGATTTCCACTGCCCAAAGTTTTCACGTTTTTGAGCAGTGTATAAGCCATCGACACTCAGGAAGAAATTCTAGAGCTACAAAAATTTAGCCATCCACTTTCGAGATGATCATTTTTCTGGCTCCGATTACAGGGTAAGATGCGGCGATGGCGAGAATCTTCAATAGAAAATTCTATTTCGAGCTAATCTTAAGCGTCCTAATAGGTACACTTTTACCCAAAGTTTCACTGGCAAGAGCAGAATCGATTTCTATCAAGGCAGACCAAGTTGTGTCGCACGTTAATCGTGTTTGGTATGGACGAATTCATAAAATTCTAGAATTCAGAGTTTTTGATCTCCGACATTGCTCTACATCCTTTCGGCAAATGACTCTCCAGCGTTTCAATCAAATGAGTCTCGATTCCTCAGACTCGATCGCTCTGACACAGCTTCTTGAGTTCTACCAACATACTCACTCTCCACAAATTGAGATGAACTGCCAAATGCAACTCGATAAGAACGAAAATCTTTTTTGGAAACATGAGACAAGGGCCTTTAAAATTCCTAAATTAATTTTTCCTATGTCAACAGTACTTCAAGAGCTCAATCCACATTGCATCTCAAGGCAAGTGCCATCACTCAATGGCAAATATGACTCTAATCCGTGTTTGGCCGCAGACGAAATGATTGGTCGCGGACTTATGACCGACCTCGAACTGTGGCATTCCCAAATGTCACAAATCAACACTGAACTTCGAGTTCGATTTTCCGAAAGGACAGACAAAAATCCCTCTATAGATCTCTATGCGGTATTTCTATCGGCCACTTCCACAAGAGATACGCCTGAAAATCGGGAGCGAGCGATCGCGATGGTGGCAGGGGCACTGGCCTCGGCTCCAAGTTGGTCGGCCTACTTTGACGGAATCACCGATGTAGTTTGGAGAGACCAAATGAAGGACAGTAGGTATTCATTGTCCCCCCGCGAAATCCAAAAACTCGTGGAATTCATCCCTGCGCTTCGTTTACAGATCGACGAACTCAGCCAACTTTTCAAGTGGGGACGGAGCAATGTCGAAGGAATGAATTGGCAGGGGATCGACCTCTCGGATAGCAATCACCACAACATGATGTCCGCATATTTAGCATGCCATTACCGAGAGCGGACGGCACTGACCCATGAATTTCTTCCTAAGCTAATGGGACAGATCTACGAAGCAAAAGACTTTGCCTCACACCTTCTTGTCGACAAAGACAGTTGGCCGATTGCCGTCCAAAATTTTACGACAGACACAAATCGCTACTCCGCTGGCGCCGAATGGGGCTACCGCTTTTGTAAAATGAGGCTTTAGCGGCAACGCCCAAATACTCCAAATTTGTTTGGGCCAACTCGGCTCGATACGACCGAGGCTCCGTCCCCCGGTCTTTGATTAGGGGACGGAGCCCAGTGATTGCGGGCACAAGAGATCTAAGCCGTGGACCGGGCGCGCGAGGCGTTAGATGGAACTGTCCGGGATTCCGGCTACATTTTTTTTTGTAATTCTGCTAAACCCTCAGGCACACTAAGTCGCACCATTTTTCTAATCACCTGCAGGAGGATTCGCGTGGGCACATCAAAATCAGAAGTTTGGATAAAAATGAAAGACTACACCGACATCAAGCTTGAAAAAACAGCCGATGGCGTGGCCAAGGTAACCATAAATCGACCCGAAGTTCGCAATGCATTTCGCCCACTCACGGTGCAGGAACTTCAAGATGCATTTAATATTTGCCGAGATGACGGCTCAGTTGGCGTTGTGATTCTCACCGGAGCTGGTGATTTAGCTTTTTGTTCAGGTGGAGACCAACGAGTTCGTGGCACTGGCGGCTATGTCGGTGGGGACGGAGTCCCTCGGTTAAACGTACTTGATCTTCAAAAACAAATTCGCAGCATCCCAAAACCCGTGATTGCCATGGTTGCCGGATACGCAGTTGGCGGAGGACACGTACTCCACGTCGTCTGTGATCTTTCAATTGCCGCCGACAACGCTCGCTTCGGACAAACCGGACCAAAAGTTGGATCATTCGATGGCGGTCTCGGCAGCAGTTATCTCGCCAGAATTGTGGGCCAAAAGAAAGCTCGTGAAATTTGGTACCTCTGCCGTCAATACGACGCCCAACAGGCTCTCGACATGGGACTCGTCAATGCCGTTGTTCCTCTGGCAGAGCTTGAAACCGAAACTCTCAAATGGTGCCGCGAAATTCTCGAACACTCACCGCTTGCGCTTCGCTGCTTAAAGGCCTCACTCAACGCAGATTGCGATGGGCAAATGGGTCTTCTCGATTTGGCCGGTAACGCCACACTTTTGTATTATCTCTCAGAAGAAGCAAAAGAAGGAAAACAGGCCTATTTGGAAAAGCGTCAGCCTGATTTTTCTAAGTTTCCACGATTACCATAATTTTAAGTGGAAGATATCGTGACAGAAACTCAAAGTTCCCTTCGCGCATCACCACCAGTTCACTCGGGCCCAACAGGAAATGCTGTTGGCCCCTGGCTTTTGGCTTTAAGGCCAAAGACTCTCACTGCAGCATTGGTTCCCGTGGTGGTTGCCTCCGCACTTTGCTACTCAAACTGGAAAACCACCTGTGGCATTGACAGTGCCAATTCTTCGATTCTCTCTCTAAACCATCCGTGCGTTCCATTTGCCTGGTGGATTTCGATCTTTGCTCTACTCAGCTCGGTATTTATTCAAATCGGCACTAATCTGGTAAACGATGCCCTTGACTTCAAAAAAGGCGCCGACACCGAATCACGCATTGGACCCAAGAGAGTTACCCAAACCGGTCTTCTCACTGATAAACAGGTTTTATTTGGTGCCATGATCTGCTTTTTATTGGCAACGCTTTTCGGAGTTCCCCTCGTATTAACCGGTGGATGGCCGATTGCCTTAGTGGGACTCATTTCTATCGCATGTGCTTACGGTTACACTGGAGGCCCATTTCCACTCGCCTACCGTGGCCTCGGTGACTTGTTTGTGATTATTTTTTTTGGTTGGGTTGCGGTTTTAGGTATGCAGTTTCTATTTATGAAATCAATCAACATTGATGGATTCATCGTTGGAACACAGATCGGCTTTCTCGCAACGGTTTTAATTGCAATCAATAATTTGCGCGACCGAGATCAAGATGTTCATGTAAACAAAAAGACATTAGCCGTGCGCTTCGGAAAAAATTTCGCAAGAACCGAAATTGCAGTTCTTGCCTTTGCGCCTTTTATTCTGGGTGCATATTGGATAATGACCCATCGGGTGCTCATGGGCACAGTCCCGTTCATCGCGATTCCCCTAGCTATAAAAGTGGTAAACGGAATTTTCTCTAACGAACCCAGCTCGCTCTATAATCAGTTTCTCGGCAAAGCTGCCGGCCTACATCTGCTCTTCGGGATAGGCCTAGCAATCGCGGCGGTATTTTCGTGAACATCTCGGACCACCCAAGTCGTAACGTAGCGATTTGGAGCGCACCCTACATATTAGAGCGCCGCAATTCCTCTGGTTCAGATGATGTTCGCTACGGCACACTTTTGAAATTCAATTTTCCTGATGGCGTGGGCTATGCAGATCTTCACCCCTGGCCAGAACTCGGGGACCTCGACTTAAAAACTCAACTCGAGGCTCTCGCTTCAGGAAAACTTCAAACACAACAACTGAAAAACAGCTTTCTTTTTGCAACAATTGACGCAAAAAATCGTTCGCAAAATCTCAATGCGTTTGCTGGAGCAACGGTGCCTCAAAGTCACTTTCTTTTGGCAAATACAAATCATCTTCACCTTACAACCCTTATGCTCATCACTGAAGACTCGTTTCGAGCAATAAAAATCAAGGTCGGAAGAAATCTCGAACAGGAGATGAAGTGTTTTAAAAAGATCTCAGAGGAATGGCCCGAAGATTTGGCAATTCGACTAGACTTCAACGCAATAGCGCCTCTGAACGATGTCTGTGCTTTTTTTAAAAGTCTTCCAAAAAATATTCGAGATAAAATTGAATTTGTCGAGGATCCAATTTCCTTGCGTGGATTACGTCCTGACCAACAAAGTGATTTAATGCAATTACTAGATCGTGAAGTTGGGCACACCATCACCTGGGCCCAAGACTTCGAACCCATCATTGGAAACTCTAGCCATGCTAAAGTGCAAATTTTGAAGCCTGCCGTCGATATAGTAACAATGCAAGTGGCATCAACAAATGAAACTCAGATTCTAACAAATTTATCCAAACATGACATCGTCGTATCGAGCTATCTCGATCATCCGCTCGCACAAACACAAGCCGCTTATATAGCCACTCGCCTCATGCAACTCGCCCCCGAAAAAATTCGAACTTGTGGCTTACTATCACACACGATTTACCAACCGTCAGAATTTTCTGAGGAGCTCGTCGCGAAGGGTCCCTACTTTCAAATCCCTTCCGGAGTGGGCTTCGGATTCGATTTACCTCTTGCTCGACAAAATTGGAAACTGCTCTCTGCAGTTTCCTGCTCCGACTTGTCTCAACAAGTTGGGAACCATGATGGTTTGGTGCAATGATGCCACAATTAAAACATTTCTCTGACCAACTTTCCAAAACCTGCGATTTCTATACAACCGATGGGAATGTCGAATGGCTAGGCAAATCCACCCATGTGATTCTGAATTCGCGTATGCCCTCGGAGACAAAAGAGCAAATCATTCGTACACTAAATAAAAACTGTTTTAGTGGAAATGGCAAAGATCATTGTCTTCCCGAAGAAAGCGTAGTGCTGCAAACTTCCGGATCTACCACTCCGATTACGCCACTTGGAAAATCAGCTCAAACAAAACTTGTTGTACTTTCGAAGTCTGCATTTTTAGCATCTGCAGCTGCCGTCAATAAACACTTTTCTATTTCAGCAGAAGATCGATGGCTACAAGTGCTCCCACGATTTCATGTTGGTGGACTGGCAATTTATGCACGTGCATTTCTATCTAAATCTCCTGTGGTTGAGTCCTCACTTATTGAAAACAAATGGGACGTTCACACCTTTTTGCGGGAGCTCACTCAAGCGAAAGCAACCCTGGTCTCACTTGTACCGACTCAGATATTTGACCTTTGTTCGCATGATCTTTCTCCGCCTGAAGATCTAAGAGCAGTGATTGTAGGTGGATCCAAACTAAGTGCATCTCTCTATCGAAGAGCCCGGCAACTAGGGTGGCCCATTTACCCTAGCTTCGGGGCGACTGAGCTCTGTTCACAAATCGCGACTGCACCCTATTCAATGACTTTCGATCCCACGAGTTGTGAATGGACCGGGAGGAGTGTCGCCCCTTTAGTGTCTGCGGACCGAGCTTTGCTAGATTTTAAATTTCCAGATCTTGAACTCTTGCCACATATTGAATGTCAAGTCGAAGCCACAGGTCGGCTTCTATTTCGTGGACCTTCTTTGTTCTCAGGATACATTTTTGTGAGCAGTTCTCCCGAGTGGGGTGAATCAATGAATGCAGATGGCTGGTTTGCCTCAGAAGACTTTGGAAGCCTCAATGAAAAGACTCTTCGTATAAACGGACGAGGTGCTGACTATCTCAAAATAGGTGGTGAAGCTGTATCTTTGATCGAGCTGAATGAAATATTTGAGATCGCACGCGACAGAACACGTTTTGTTTATGACTGCTCACTATTGAGTCTTGCCGATGATCGCCTAGGAGAAAAAATTGTTTTGGCGGTGGCCTGTCCCATGGAATATTGGCCTACAGAACAGCAAGATGAAAATGACACTAAACCCACTGACCTCAGAAAAACTGCCCAAGCTTCTATCGAAAATTTAGTCGCCTGTTACAATTCAAATGTTTTACCTGTGGCAAAAATTCGTGAGGTCATTTGCATTAATAAAATTCCACGCTCGCCGCTCGGAAAAGTTTTGCGCGAAGAGCTTAAGACTTTGTGTTCAAAGAATAGCTCAAAGAGTGGTTCGCGAAAATTGTATTGAACGCCGATTCCTAATTCGGAAAAAAATGATTTCACTAAAAAAGAAATTTGCCTAACGAACCTGTTGTTGCCACTCCGTATGAGGTCGCATGAACTCTTGTTGCTTGCGTATTTCTTCTATGGTCAACACCATTTTCTTTGCTGCATTCGGATCGCCGCCTGAGCCTTTTAGCGAAATACTCTCAATTCTCTTAGTCAACTCTGCTTCGAAAGCAACCGATCTTTCAATTTGCTTCTTCAACGCACGACGCTTGAACAGGTTTTTCAGTCCACCCAAGCGTGCCATCTCAGTCATAGCCGAAGTACGTGCAGCCTGGACTGCATTTCTTGTTGAAACCAAATCATCGAGTACTTCGGACTTCAGGATGGTTTTCTTTTCGGCCCAAATTTTCGGAAGCTCACCAGCATCAGATCTAGCCACTACCTCTTTGCTTTTTTGATACTTTTTCGGATTAAACTTAGGAATTCCTGACCACCGACCAGGTCGCTCTATTGCTTCTAGCGCCTTCAATTCTCCTTGCAGTACGGCTCGATTTCCAACCATCTCACTTCTTTGCAAAGCCATGCCTACGTCACCCAATAGAGGATGCGCTGTTTTACCCATCTCTGCGATTGTGCGATCAAGCCGCTCAAGTTCCAATCGTTTCTTCGCCAATTCCGCCTGAATTTCCTCTTTCGTTCCGTGCGAAGATCGTAATGTTTTTTGGTATCCAATTTCCTCTCGACTAACCAATTCTTTTTTTGTTGGCTCAAATCTTCGCGAGACCGTCTCTCGCTGCTTCAGCGCCCGGCGGCCCAAGACCGAATTCCCTGGGATCTCAGATTTGATATTCAAGCCAAATTTCGAACTCAGTCGTCTTGCAGAATTAACGACTGGAGTCGCCGCAAATTTTGCTGCTCGACTCATTTTATCACGCACGCTCTGTCTTACCGTCTTTTCAAACAGTTCTTTGGATTTGGAAAGAGCAACCTTCAACACCTGCGCGCTTCGAGCCTTGGTTTCCTCAACCATGATCGCACGTCCCACTCGCGCAGTTTTTTGTTTCGCGGCCAAAGTCGTTTTCAATTTGGTGGCCACATTCTTGGTGATACTCATCGCTTTTTGACCACCCGGAACCTTTCCGAGGGCTTCAACTGCAAATTTGGCAACAGCTTGCCCAGATTGAGAGGCCTTTAGAAATCCAGCTAGCTTAGTCAATCCAGCTGGAGTTGCCAGGACTCCTAAGATCTGTCCGGTTTTACGACAGGTGTATTGCGCTGCCTCATAATTATTCAGGCACGTTGACCATCCATTAATTTGTGTAGCTACGGCTTTCTGAATCTGCTCTGCAATTTTGAAAAGCGAGTCAGGGAGATTGCTCACAAAATTCCAAATCGCCACATAAGTCTCAGTTTGAAAGATACTAGTGAGTGTTTTCCAGAGAGTCTTTACGGTTGCCACAATTCCATCTTTAAATCCATTTACCGCTTTGAGTAGACAATCTGATATGCCCGAATTTTTCTTGGTGGGCTGACTACGATCGAAGCACTCCCTGACCTGTTCAGCTGAATCCCACTTTGAAAAATCCGCAATCTCTGCTTCTAAGATCTGCGCTAAGGGTCCCTTAGTCGCACCCGCCACTCCCACGCCGGAGCAACAATACTCGGTATTGCCGTATTCAGGATCTTCTTTCTTTTTTGCTTCGACTAAAAGCTTTGCGATCGTCGATGCCTTGCAATTCGCACAAGCTCCCTGTGCTTCTAATCTTTCTTGGTCCGCAGGACTTGGTGCCTTAACTCCCTCGCCTTGAAACTTTGTAGTCAACTCTTTTGCTTCATTGAGCTCAAGCAACACTGCACCCAAGAGCTCAGTGCTCGAATCGAATTCATCCCATGTACTATCTGGACATTCCTCTGGGCGTTCGTCGGGTTTTTGTTCATCTAGCGTACATCCGTCAGAAGAGAGACGATTTGCCCAGTAAGAGGTCGAGTTACTATAAGCAGACTCGGTCAACTTCACCAGGCATTGCAGCTTCTCTTTTTGCTTAGGAGTTTTACCATCTTTTAGGTCTATGGATGCCGCCAGGCTTTTCATGTCTCGAATCATCGTCTCAAATCGAAAGATGGCAGATCCCGGCTTCTCAGTCCATTCACCCTCTAGCAAATATTTTTCTTTTTCGCTCTCACATGTGGCGTCTTCGGCCCATGCCTGAGTACTTGTTGGCATGCGAGACAATAGCGGCGAAATGATTCTACCGATTTGTTTCGATTTAATGTCGTATATAAAATTAGCGATCTTCTCAGCATGCGAGTCCCCAATGCGCCGGGCCTGTTTCGGATCGGTGACGGTCGTGAAGGTTTGGAGGTCACTCTCCAAACTCGATTGCAATGGCTTCTCAATTGACTGTGGATAAACCAAAACCGCAAATGCAAGACCATCAGTCGTAATTTCATAAACCTTCGACTCGATCCAATATTCTGTACTTGAAGTGCCAGACTCACTTGCGGATGAGTGTTGTTCTTTGGTTACCACTGAGCGAATCACCACGCGCGTTTTCGATGGAGAACTGCGCAAAACATGACTGTCCATAACTTTTCGCGATAACCATCCAGAAAGCGAATCGTTCGATTTCGCTTGTGCTACCCATTTGTCTATCAAATCTTGATCGGCAATTTTTGTTTCAGCAAAAAAGTCAGATCCGGATTTAATTCCGACCAAAAGACGAATTTTTTTGTTGTTAGATAACGTATAATTGTCGAGTTCTCCAGGGATAAATGTGTCCTCTTGATGCCATTTCTGTTTGACGTCAATCTGATAATCGAAATCCGCGGCCAAAATCGAAATCGGTGCAATTGACGACAATAGAATGCCCAGGAACAAAATCAAAATTTTTGAATACTTCTTCATATCTTAGCTATCGGGAAAATTCACACATCGCTCAACTCGCCATTGGTTGGGTATGCGTTCATTTGATTCAACCCTTGGAACTGGATGACGTTCATATTTGGTTTGAGACTTATCCAGCCCTGCATAACGCATATATAAATAATAAATATTTGCAGGCTTTTGGTCCTGAAGGCAAAAGAGTGTGTTAGAATGAGTGACATGAATACTTCGACTTTAGTTCCCAATGGTCAAAAATTTGAATTTCTTCTTCACTTCATTCACTCTCCTCATGGCATTAGCTGGAGAAGCCCGAGTGCGTTGGCGCTCTCGGCTCTTGCCAATATCATCTCTGGGGAAACCCTATTTCCGGGCCATTCGATTGGTCATGTCCATGTCGAGTTGAAAGCGCGCGATTTAAAAAAACGTTTTTTTACTAGTATTACAATCGACAATCAGAATCAGTACTATGATGTTTTGGTGAAAAAGAGGATTGGTTTTGGCATTCTCTTTCATCGTTTCAAAGGGCGACTCGAATCACCAGAAGAAATTCAAGCCAGCCTCAACCTAGCTCAGCGACAGAGACGATTGCAAACTTTACGGCTGGCGATTTCTGCTGAGGCGTTTGCTCGCGCCGAAGAGTATCTCACTCAACTTCTTCAAATAAAAAATAGCCTTCAGTATGGATTTCCTTGTGAACCCCGAAAACGCGAAGGAGCAGGATGTACCGCCTTTGCCATGAGCTTTCTTGAGGTGATGGGAGTTTCTCTACCAGACTTTTCACAGTGGCAACAAACCATTCACGTTCCGCTTGACTTAATTGGTGAAGGCTTCAGGAAGGTTTCGCTTCTCGAAACGGTTGCATCGCCTCGCGCGTTCTCTTGGGGCAAACCTGAAGAATCCCAGACTCTTCGATTTTGGGATCCAGACCTTATGTTCCATTGGGCAAAGAAAAGAAGCGAAAATCGAAACACAGTGCTGATCGATGCCAAAGACCAAAAAGTGAGTTCTGATTCAATTTGGCTAGAAAATTAAGTCCTGTCTTTTGATTTTTCACTTTAACCTTCTCGACTGAAGTAGTGAGCACCCAAAGGACAATGCATTTCTAATTTAAATATACTGACTCATTTTATAGTATTAAAGAATGCGACGACTTTTCTTATTCATTTCAGTCTTGGTTTACTTTCCCTGGACGTCTGCAAATCTCAGTCAGAGCGAATGCCCAAAGTCTGACCTCTCTTCTTGTTTTGGGATAAATCGAGAAAATGGAAATGCCGACTGGTGTTGGGCCAATACTGCTGCAGATCTTATTGGTTGCTTTCAAAAGGTGGGACCGCTCAATCGGATCTCAACTCTCGATGTCGCGGCGGCACAACTCTCAATAGACTCAAATACTCTGCAAAGCACGATCGCTTCGATCGGCAATCACGATTTAAGTGCTTCCACGCACTTTTACCACGAACAAATAAAAGAGGATCGTAAACAATTGCAATTTCGTCCATTGCGGTCCAACTTCAACTCCGTTTTGGCATCTATTGTTGGATATCAAAAACGATCAGGGTATTGCCTTGAGAAAGACTTTGCCATTGATATCAAACCGACAAATCCCAGTTATATTTCAGAATATCTCAATGCAATGGTCGGCAAGCCTTCCACCTTTTTAACACAACTCAAAATCAAAAATGATTGCGATCCACTGGCTTCTATTGATGACCTCAATAGCTTTACCTACTTTCTCAATTCAGAACTTCGCGACAAGATCGAGGAAGATCTCATGCAAAACTGTAAACCCAGAAAAAAAATGAAACCGATGCTGCCTATTTACTATTCCTTCAGCGGTACCCAACAAGATATCTCCCAGGTTCTTATTGAAAATCTCAGGAAAGGAGTGCCCTCGGCGATCGGTTACGACCTCAATCTTCTTAGGGAAAAAAAATATTCAAACATTGCCACCCATGCAGGTACGGTCATTGCTTCTCGTTGGAGTCACGGCCACTGTGAATTTAGAGTTCGCGACGGTAACGGCGCAGACTGCACAATTTATCCGAAGAGACTAAGACAGAAATGTTCGCTTGGAAATATTTGGCTATCAGAAAACGAGCTCAACAGCTCGGTAGAAAACATAACCTGGATAGCCTCACCCTAGCAGTGCACCCTTGAAGCTAGCTCGACTAAGTCGCCGATTCCGCTCAGACATTGATCTAATAATTCGATTTCTTTTCTGGAGCGGTGGCAACTTTGGCCTTCTTCATCATTTTTGCGCATTCTTCTTTTTTCATTGTCTCTTCGCATTTACCCATCGCCTCATGATCACAAACCTTTGCATCTTTGTGCATTTTCTTGCATTCGTGCATCATCGCCATCATTTGATCAGTGTCCATCATGTGCCCCATCATATCAGATTTCATCTGACCGTTAGGAGACCCTTTCGAAACGGTTTCTTGGGATTGCGCCTGTGCGGCCGGTGCCTCTCCTTCAGCTTGAGAAGCTCTAACCAAGACAAAAATGGTTAACATGAAAACCGACATAATGAACATCCAATTCATTTTCATACAAACTCCTTTTATTTCTTCAGTTCATCTGAAGACCGAAATGTAATTTCATATCGAAGACTAAGTATTGCGAACCCCATACTCAAAACAATAAATCTTGACATCCTCTTGGCATTTGCACGATTCACTCCGACTCTTCCTTCGCATCTGCAAATTTGTCCGGAGATTCTCAAATTGAGAATCTTTGAATCCTTTTGCGGGTTGCTGACTCTAATAGAAAACGTTCATTAACCAAAAAGGAAACAATATGTTTTATATAAAGAATCTACCGACCGGAGAGCGCGTCGCTCGTGTGACTATTTCAATCCTCGCGGCCATAGCGGGAGCCGCACAGTTTGGGCTGGGTATGTACGGGCTGATGATCATCGCTTCTTCTGCGATGTTCGCTGTTACAGGGTTTGTTGGATGGTGTCCAATGTGTGCCATGGCTGGACGAAAGATAGCAAAAAAATCATAGTTTGACCTCAAGGAGTTGTGAACTGAAAATCAATTCACAACTCTTTTTGCAAACTTGTTGAGGTGCAATTGCCACTCCAAAATGAAGATGAAATTTTAAAACTCGCAAGTGCCGGAGACGCAGCCGCAATCGCCGTGCTTATTGAACACTATCAACCTGACCTTAAAAAATTTGCCTCCGGCGTTTGTCAAACTTCAGAGGACGCAGAAGATGCCGTCCAGCACACGCTTTTTGTTATTTCGACTAAAATCTCGGGATTTCGCAAAGCTGCGAAGCTCACCTCTTGGCTGTTCACTATTGTGTAGAATGAATGTCTCCGTTTTTTAAACAAACGTCTTCGCCACGTTGAAATTGACGATTCGATCGTCGACCCAGATCTTTCGGCTGTTGAAAAACTATCTGAGCACGAACTCCTAGCGAAAGTACAACAAGCCTTCGAAGAGCTAGAACCTCTTTATCGAGAGGTATTTATTTTGCGTGACATTGAAGGATTAAGCGCACCTGAGGTGAGCGAAAGACTCGGCATTTCGATCACGGCAGTGAAGTCAAGACTCCACCGCGCCAGAAACGAAGTGAGACAAAGTTTCATTAATCCCGCAGCGCGTTTGTCTGGAGATTAAACATAACTATAAAGTCGAATCTATAAAAAGCGAATGCCAATAATCGACGATTCCGTGAATGTTTCAGGGGACTGAATGCAATGGTAAACAGCCCCTTGAAAGTTTTTTTTGCGCGTGATGCCGGGACTCAAAACCTGTCGCTTGCCAAGCACCCGATCTAATTTCATAATTTTGAAATGCAAAACACAAATACAAATTCGCTGGAACAGTCGTTGGGTCCGTTGGCAAAACTCGTTGGCAAGTGGGAGGGTTCAGTCGGTGACGACACCGCACCCGCTGACGATCGTGGAGTTGAAAAAAACAGCTATAAAGAACTCATGATCTTTACTCCATTTGGCCCCACAAACAATCACGAGCAAACTTTATTTGGGCTTAGCTACAATCGCACAGCCTGGAGATTGACCGAAGACCAACCCTTTCATGAACAAGTCGGCTATTGGCTTTGGGATGCTGACGCACAATTGATTATGCATTCATTTATGATACCGAGAGGCATGACCGTTTTAGCTGGAGGGGCCTGTGAGGCAAATGCAAACACCTTTAAAGTGAGTGCCACTCTGGGCTCGAGTACGTTTGGCATTTGTTCCAATCCTTTTCTTGATCGTGAATTCAAAACAGTCCAGTACGATTCCACTATAACCCTAACAGACCCGACAACTTTGATCTATGAAGAGAACACACAGATCAAAATCAAAGATCAAAACAAAATATTTAACCACATTGACAAAAATATTTTAAAAAAAATTTGTTAACCGAAAAAAGGAACATCAAATGATTAAAGGGTATCGAGATTTCTATTATAACGTTGCCGACATGAATCGTGCTGTTCGATTTTATACTGAGGCACTAGGTTTAAAAAAAGCACATGGCGATGAGTATTGGACTTCGATGACTTTGGGCAACTTGAATCTCGGTTTGCACTGGACTGAGGGCGACTCTGTTCCTATCTCGCCCAGAGATTCACATGGATGTCATAACGGCGGCACGCTCACTCTTGAGTCAGACAATGTCCCTAACGACAGAAAAAACATTGAGAGTGCTGGTGGTAAAATTCTGAGTGAGTCTAAACAAGAATGGGGGCACATGCTTGTATTCGAAGACCTCGATGGGAATGTCTTAAAGCTTATGAACCCCACACATTTTTAGAATTTTTAAGATCAAGATTTTGATGGCGCCTGTTTTGCAAATTCAAATCTTCAGGAGAATCAGTGAAGATGAGATCTGCATTAATTGCAACAGGCGGAATTTTACTGTCGATTTTTTTGACAGAGACAGGGCACGCTTCGGCAACCAAACCGCTGCCAGTTGCTCTTTCATTATTGAGGAGCCTTGCTGCTCACGCAACAGCTTCGACTGAGGTCGATCAAGCGTCAACTGCCCAAGCCTGTATCAGCGTCCCGATCGAAGATCCTTTGGTAAAAGGCCGAGCAAGAATGGTCAGATTCCCCAACGGACGCTCCGTCACAGTTGTCGGACATGTCCATGGGAGCAGACAGATCTATGAGATTGGTGCGCTCATAAAAAATTCTCGCTTAATGCAAATGTCAGATGCAGAATTCGACACTCTACTGTTTAGAATCATGAATGAAAATCGCCGGGTTGTTCCAATCGGCGCATCTAAAGAGACGAAACAAAGCGCTGTCAACTTTTACAAGAAGAAATTCAATATCGATTTTAGTGACTTACTCCATCCAGAAAATGGACTCGATCTACCTGAAGTCACCTTTGAGCGACACGCCATTGAAGATTTTCGCTATTTGCATCAACTCTTGGGTCAAAAGAACTCGAGTATTCAATTTGTCGGATATGAGGGCACCCAGCGAACTTGGGCGAGCAATCTTCCATTTTATTTGCGAACTCGCCAGGTCCTTTTAGAACAGTTCGCGCTTCGAAAGAGTCGAGGCCAAATCAAGTTCAGCGAGTACTACCTTGATCCGCTCCTTCTATCGAGCTCAAATGGCAATGCCTATACCTACATGGTGAATCCTCAACTCATATTAAAGGTCCCGATGGTTGGAACCGAAGATGAAGCCGTAACCAGTGATCCTAAGAATGCAGATCCTCTAGAAAAAATGTCCCAGGCCCTAAATAGGCTTAAGGCTGCGGGCGATACCTACCTTGATTCCCAAACCAAAATAGAAAAAAAGCGCCTGTTCAATGAGCCGTCACTTATCTCGTTCTTCGTATTGGCCCTCAATGCATACAGCGAGGTGGAAAACATGAGCTTTGTCTCCGAGGCTGATTTAGAGGTTCAGCTCACCCAATTGCGTGCGAAGACTCCTCATTGGCTCAAAGGCGAAGTGGAAGAATTGATTGAGACATTTAGGGAGCGCGTGAGAATCAATTTTTTGCGAGATGAGGCCTCAGCCAGAAATCTTGTTGGATTAAATAAAACAGGAATTCACTTTGTCGGTCTCAATCACTTTCGAAACACCGTAAGAAATCTCGAAAATCTCTGTAAACAAGAACAGAACCACGCACAGATCTTTTATTAGATAGATTGGGAGTATACCATGATTCAAAAATTTTTCTTGTCACTGTTATTGATGCTAAATTCCACCTCCGTCTTAGCAGAACAAAAAATCAGCTTGGCAACAGGTGAAAGTCTGGTCCTCTGTGCAAACGACACCGAAGACCGGCAAACTGGAGTCATGACATCTGGGCTTTCGCGGTTGAATATGGTGTTGCTTCAATCCCAGGTCTCCACTCAAGCTGGGGTAACCGAGCAGGTCACCCTTAGAATTGATCGGCCATTTTCAGTTTCTGCACCCGCAGTCCTGCTCGTTGAAAAAACGAGCCCCTCAGGAAATACGCTTTTCAACTATTGCGTGACTCTGACCAAAAAATAAGTGGCTTCACATCGGAATTTGACCGAGCTGTCGAGCCTTCGCCCTTTCTTTGACTCGCTCCTTGTCACCAGCGCGATTGAGCTTCTCAAGCATATGGTCAACAATGTCGGCAAGTGCCTTGTACAAATTTGAATCAGACTTAGTGACAACAATGCCACGAAACCGACCATTCGAAACATGAAACTTTACACTGAAAACGTCACGCCCTGCCTGAACCGGTGAGTTTTCCATTTCAAGTGTCACAATGATTCGGCTCTCCTTCAGATCATCAAATTTCTCTACCAACGCTTCGACTCGCTGTCTTACGGTATCTCTTGCGATTTCTGATTTTTCCAAGTTTTTAAATTTAATTTGAATCATATTATTTTCTCTCTTTCTAATAACTTAATGGATTGGGGTTCTCTTTATATTCACTCATCTCATTTTCGAGGCCCTGACCTCCCATGATGGCAAGTATAGGACGGCCATTAGGGATTTTTGCCCTTGGCATTACAACAACCTCCCCGCCCGAAGCGAGAACGGTTTGTGCCAGATCATCTAAAACATCGTCATCTTCGTGGTCTAAATCAAATGGATGAATCGAAAGGTTTCCTGTCTTTCTATCCACTTTCCCGAAGACATTCATTCCATCGGCTACGAGTAGTTTTTTGACGCGACCTTGGACTGCAGCTTTAGAAATTTGGAAAATATTTTTCTTGGCCAAATTCAAGTCCTCAGCTAGACGAAACTCCCAAAGAGCGAGTTCGAGAGCCTTCCTGGCTTCCTCTCTAAGCGCCTTGCGAACCATTTGACAGACTGAGCCTACATCGTGCTCATCAAAGTGAAGAGACACGGGACTATGGATGAAATCCCTATATTTGATTGCATTAGGAAGTTCTTCAAAAAATGAATTTTCTCCGGCCCAAAAAAGTTTGGGAGTTGAAGTATGTGTCAGCTTTTCAAACCACCCACTCATCCAGGAACAAAGTTCTTCTCTAATTACCTGGCGCAGCTGGGTTTCATTTAATCTTACACGATCCTCCAAAAGCTCATTTTGTTCGAGGACTTCAGGAAAAAAAATTGAGTCGACCCTCTGAAATGAAGTTTGGCTCCCCAGGTAAAGATGCGCTGAATCTTTCGTAAGTCCTAAAAGCAAGAACTCACGGTCCAACTGCATCCAACATAGTAGGGGTTTAACATGAAAGCTATTCGCCAAATAACATTGCCTCTCAAGGTCTACAGGGACACTCAAAATTCTAAACGAATCTTTGTTTCTGAAAACACCGATATTTCCTGCCATACTCTTGAAAAGACTCGCATCTCGCAACAGAGCTTCCAAAGGTTCAAAAAATTTCCTTCGCTCACCGATAGGCAGTACAGCTTGACACAAATCAGAAGTGTCATTGAGTGTTTCCTGAAGCTGATATTTTAAATCAACCAAATCGCCTCGATTCACCAGGTAGGCCGTTAGATGAATTCCTTCTGATGATTCCAAGATTGGCTTCAATGACCTTTTCTTCTTAGAAATCATAAAACCTCCTGACTTTGCGTCGTATGAAAAATTGGAACCTTAGTGAATTTTGGTTCTTGAAAAGACGCGATTTGATTGGCTCCCGTGATGTAGGTCGTAAGATGTCGAATCTGATCCTCTTTCTCTTCGACAAGAATTTCCATCAGGTGCCTCATGCTTAGGAGGGCGATCGCCTTTCCAGACTCAATGACTGGGAGATGCCTAACGTGGACTCTCGACATGACCTGAGCACACTCTTCAAGAGTGAACGTTGGTTCAGCGTAATAGACCCTTGAGGTCATCACCGACTCAACAGTTGCCGCAAGCTGAATACCTCTGCCTATCGAGGCTCGCGCGAAGTCTTTTTCAGAAAATATGCCACGAAGCTCGTCGCCTTCCATTACCAAAGCGGCACTACTATTTGTGCTATCTAAAACGCCCAGGGCATCAAACACTGAAGCATCAGGAGCCACTCTTGCAAAGTCATAGAGTCCTTTGTGGCGAATTAAATCTTTCACCTGTCTTTTCATAACTAGTCCTCCTTAAAGTTGAATCACGAGTATCATTCCCATGATTTCTATGACTTTACGGAATTTTTATGAATAGTTAAAATGGATAAAAGAAATTGTATGTATCGCTTTATACTATATAAAAAATGAGTCTCGTAGTTTTGCTGCAATTGGATTTTCCATTTTCCTTTGAGCGGTAACTAAGAATAATTCCTCGTAAACGCCCTTAAGGCGGCCGATTTCAAAAAGCTCCCCCCGAGAAACCTGTCCCATAACGGCATGAGAACTCGCGGCAACCAAACCCAACTCATTAGTTGCCATAATTTTCTTTACAGCGATATCTTGGCTTTCAATGACTAAATTTAATTCTATCTGCTGGACCTTGGCCCAATGAACTATGTCTTGTCTTAGCTTGCTATCGTAGGTAGGTAGAATTACGGGCTGACCGGAAATTGACTTTGGAAAGGTCTTGCGAAGTGACTTAAATTTTGGAGCTCCGAAAAATGCCACGTTCTTCTTGGTAATTGATTTTGGATAGAGACCTTTTGCATCTATGCCCGTAGGCAAAAAGTTAGTTACCATCAGATCCATGCGATGCGAGAACAGTTCACGCAAAAGTTCATCAGATTTTCCTTCCGAAAGAGTGACTTGGCAGGGAGAAATCCTGAAGGCATGCTTCACCAACTGAAGAACGATTTGCTTGGGTACACTGTCTAGGGCACCCAGATGCAATGACGGCATGAGAGGCTTAAGTCTATCGTGCAAAACCTCATACATTTCAGATCCCATACGAAATATATTCTTGGAATAATCGAGCGCTACTTTTCCCTGCTCTGTTAGAGTGAGTTTTTTATGGTGACGCTCAAAGAGTTGAACCCCCAGATTTTCTTCAAATTGTTTAAGCTGGGCAGAAAGCGTTGGCTGCCCAATTCGCAACCTCTCAGCCGCCTTTGAAACTGTTCCTTCTTCGGCAATCGTTTTGAAGTAAAAAAGATGATGGTAATTGATCCAAGGATTCATGGGACCCCCTTTGTTTTTTGTATCGCTTATAAAGATACTAAACAAGTTATTTATCTATTTGAGAGATATGCACATTCGACGATATTGTTATTGATAGATAAGGAGACAATAAAACATGATTCTATTTCCATTTTACGACTATTGGTGGCTTTATGCTGGTTTCACGGCTTTTGTGCTTGTGGTGTTGGCACTTGACCTAGGGGTGTTTCACAAGAAGGCACATGAGGTCAGCTTAAAAGAAGCCTCAATTTGGACAAGTCTATGGATAGGATTAGCTTTGGTTTTCAACTATCTGTTCTATCTCTACGCTGTATTTCGTTTCTCAACTCACGAACAATACACTTCAATTCCAGGATTTGATCCCCACGCTCAAGCTAAAACCACGGCTTTAGAGTTTTTGACTGGATTTGTTGTCGAAAAGTCTCTTGCGATAGACAACATTTTTGTTTTTGCTTTCGTCTTCAGCTACTTCGGCATCCCTAAGATCTATCAGCATCGGGTATTATTCTGGGGAATTCTCGGTGCTCTGATTTTTAGAGCTATTTTTATCGCCATGGGTTCTGTCCTCATGCACTATCACTGGGTTGTTATATTTTTCGGTGTCCTCTTAATTCTGACTGGCCTCAAGATGTTCTTCACCGGTACAAAGCCACAGAATCTGAACAATAATATTGTCGTTAGGCTGCTAAAAAAAATCATACGAGTTCATCCTCAAATTGAGGGGCAAAAATTCTTGATCAAAAAAAATGGGATGACCTACGCCACTCCCCTTCTTTTGGCACTTGTCTTTTTGGAATTGAGTGACATCATTTTTGCCGTAGACTCAGTTCCTGCGATTTTTTCACTGACCAAAGAACCTCTGCTTGTGTTCACTTCAAATATTTTTGCAATCCTTGGTCTTCGTTCGATGTACTTTATGTTGGTTGGCGTGATGGACCGCTTTGTCTACATCAAATATGGCCTTGCCTCAATCCTAGTCTTCGTTGGCCTTAAAATGGTTTGGTTAAATGAAGCATTCGGCGGCAAGTTTCCTATTGGCTGGTCACTTGCCATCATCGCAACTCTGATTGGCTCGTCGATTATTGCTTCATTATATATCGATCGTAGGAAACAGAAACTCGAAATTAGAAAAATACATTTAATAAGTTAAGGAGTACCTGCATATAAAATGCACCAACCTGGCTTCAGTGCGGCATTTGGGAGAGCACAGTTTCGAATTCGGCAATGAGTGCTTTGTTGAAATCGATCACCGATCCTGTTGGTAGATCTTTGTTTTCAACAAGCCGCTGCACGCTCTCTTTGAGTACTAAATAGGTTTTTA
>CAYONZ010000016.1:0-1102 GCA_964405465.1 uncultured Bdellovibrionales bacterium
ATCGAATGGGGCAAGTCCGGGGTGGCCACTTGAAAGAAAAAAGTTTGATTCACACTACAGGTGAAATTGTTTTGTTCGAACTACTCAATCTTCATTTACAAAGAAAGCTCGACGACAAAACGGGCTATCCAGAGCTTGTGGTGCAGCGAAGAGTTTAGGGCATCGGGACACGCCTTAGTCCCAAGTGAAGCTGAGCCGGCTTAAATTTTTGTGTTCGAAGGTCTCCAAAAAGAAACGTGGAGCAATATTTCTCGAGCTGGCTGCTCCCGCGGCAATCAGCAGAGGGGTAAAGTGTTCCGGCGTTGGATGGTTGTGTCGAGCATGGGGTGCCATGGTTTGATAATTTATGAGGGCGTTCCAATCTTGATTCATGAGAGTCTCTTTGAGCCAAAGATGAAAATCGCGAGAAGTCTGCGAAGCTTCGTCAATTGAACTGTCCTGCGGATGGTTCCAGAGTACGTCGCGAAGGTTGTGAGTCGCAGAGCCACTCGCCAACAAGGCCACATTTTGATCACTCAAAAAGGCAAGCGCTTGACCGAGAGCAAAGAGGTCAGCCGGGGATCTTCTGGGTAGAGAGATTTGTAAAATTGCAAGATCAGCTTGTGGTCGCAGATGAACCATTGGTGTCCAAACTCCATGGTCCCAACCACGCGAAGAATTATTGCGAATCTCGAGTGGTAAGCTCATGTTGTTTGTGCGCTCAAGCGATCTTGTGAGCTGGTCCTGTACCCAATGGGCCAACTCCAGATCTCCTGGCGCTGGGTATTGAACCTGATAGAGCTCATCGGCAAATCCGCCAAAGTCGTAGAGGAGATCTTGAGTTTTCGTTGTGCCGATCTGAAGACCGTCGGTTTCCCAGTGAGCAGAAATCACGACAAGTGCTTTCACGTCATCGAGAACCTGGCCTTCTTTTTTGAATGGCGCACCTTTAAGTGCATCGATCGCAAGCATCGGGGAGCCATGCGAGACAAAGAGTATGGGCGGTCTCTGCAATGGGGTCCTCGGCGACGGCGAATCTGATTTTGAAGTAAATTCTTTTTGTTTATCCATATTTTTTCTTTCTGTGCGTGAGTCAGGCCAGTTCAAAGAGCAACAAGTGTGA
>CAYONZ010000016.1:1202-43710 GCA_964405465.1 uncultured Bdellovibrionales bacterium
GACTGGCAAACAAAGCCCATTTATTTTCTTTATCTGCTTCGCTAAATTGTTTTTGTTCGTATCCAGGAGTCAGTGCTTGGCGTTCAGGCAGTATCCAAATCTGAAAGAGCTCAACGTCTTCGTTTTGTGAATGATTGTATTCGCTATGCGTGATACCTGTGCCAGCAGTCATGCGCTGCACTTCACCGGCGTGAATAACCGTCGAATTCCCCATGCTGTCTCGATGCGCGAGAGCACCTTTCATCACATAGGTTACGATTTCCATATTGTGATGTGGATGGGTCGGAAATCCAGCGCCTCGAGCAATGAAGTCTTCGTTGATCACTCGCAATGCACGAAAGCCCATTTGTTTTGGGTTGTAGAAATCAGCAAATGAAAAAGTGTGAAAGCTTTTTAGCCAACCGTGATCAGCGTAACCTCGGGATTCTGATTTTAGGACATTGATCATAATATTCTCCCTTTTTGTTCTTAAGTATTATATACTACACTTGCTATCTTGATAAAAGTAAGTACCTTTTGGTAACTATTAGGAGCAAAAATGCCTAAACTCAAGCCTACCGCCAGCCTTGTGGCCTCGCCGCCAACGGATTGTCCGTTAGAGGAATGTTTACGCATAATCTCCGGAGCCTGGACCCATAAAATTTTATGGTACCTCAAGAATGGGCCACGGCGCTTTGGTGATCTCAAACGCGACCTAGGTAAAGTGTCTCCCAAAGTTTTGACAACTCGTCTTCGTGAACTTGAGGATGAAGGAGTCATTGTTCGAAAAGTTTTGCCCACGTCCCCTCCGACCGTCGAGTATTCATTGACTCCGGCTGGACATGAATTTGGACCAGTGCTCGAGGCAATGGTCCAGGTTGCCACAAAACTTCGTCGAATCCGAAAATAATCAGTTCAATTGTCTCAAGAAAATACAAATAAGCGCCGATGAATTCACCAGAGAAATAGATTGCATGGAGGCAGCTATGATGGTGATTCAAGGAAATTTACAAATCGTGTTCGATGCTCTTTTTGAAATGGGAATCATTGACCCTGTTCTCAAAAAAGACTGGAAACAAGCGCTTGAGGCAAAGCCACGTTACGCACGCAGTCTCTCGCGCGCGATTTCAATAGTGAATCATTTTATCAATGATCGAAATGAAATGCTCGCACAGCTTAGGCAATTTGATGATAGCACGCTTGAGCTTTTGGCGATTGAAGTGGCACGTGAATACGCAGACTTTCATTCACGTGAGCAGCTTCACTAAATTGGAGTGTGTATGCAAATGCGAATTGTTAAATGGATTTTGTTTGCAGTCGTGATTGTCGGTATAGTGACCGAGTGGAATATCGCTTACGCTGACTGGAAAATTGATCTGTCTCGCCGCCAAAAAACGGTGCAAAGAACAGAGTCCCAAGAGGAAGCTAGCAAAGCTGTGACGGTTGGAGACAGAACCATCATGGATTCAATTTTTGATTCTACAGAGCCACAACAAGAAATAGTTTTGCTCAATACCGAAAAAGGTTTTGTTCCAAGTTCAATCCGACTCAAAAAAGGTTTGAAGTATATGATTCACGTGGTGAATGTGAATGACAAAGAAAAAAACGTAAGTTTTGTTTTAGATGCCTTCGGCGAACATCACGCCACGTATTTTGGAAAAATCACTTCGTTTCGTTTAGACCCCAAAAAAGAGGGTGTTTATTCATTTCAATGTCCAGAGACTTCTTTGGAGGGACGCTTAACGGTGATTAATCCCCCTGCTCCTGCTGTGGGTCGGGTGCCTGCATCTGAGGATGGTAGATGAGCAAATCTGAATCTCTTCAAGCATTCAAAGACATGATCAAGGGCTATTTAGGCCCGGTTGAAGAGTATTGGCAGAATCCGATTTACAGTGAAATTCTAATTAATGGTTACGATTCAATTTTTGTTGAAACCAAGGGTAAGTTACAAAAAACTCCAGCGCAGTTTCCGTCGGTTGAAGATCTCTATTCATTGGTCAATGCGATTGCTCAATCAGTCGATCGACCTCTCGATGAAAAAGAACCGCGTTTAGATGCTCGTCTGCCCGATGGTTCACGCGTGCATGTGGTGATTCCTCCCTGTGCCCGAACCAATGGGCCCACCGTGAGTATTCGCAAATTTACTCAGACAAAAATTACCTTTAAAGACTACATCAAATTCGGAGCGATCACACCTGACGCCGCAACGTTTTTGCAGATCTGTATGTTTCTCGGAAAAAATATTTTGGTGAGTGGTGGTACAGGATCCGGAAAAACAACGCTCTTGAGTTTGCTCTGCAGCTGCATTCCTCCGGGACAACGGGTGATTGTGATCGAGGATGCGAGTGAACTGACGGTGGAGTATGAACATGTGGTTTTTTTCGAAACTCGTCATGGTGATGGAAAAACAAAAGCTGATGTCACAATTCGTGACCTCTTAAAAAGCAGCTTACGTCTAAGACCCGATCGTATCGTTGTTGGTGAAGTGCGAGGCGCCGAAGGTAACGAGTTGATTCAAGCGATGAACACCGGTCACAAGGGTTGTCTTGGTACTATTCATGCCAATACCGCTCACGATGCTTTGGTGCGACTCGAGTCACTTGCACTGGGCGGTGATGCCAAGGTGAGCGAAAAGGCATTGATTCATTCGATTGCGGAAGCGATCAATATTGTCATTCAGATTTCGCGACTGTCCGATGGGTCCCGTCGAATTATGACCATCGCTGAAGTGCGTGGCCTCGACAAAGAAGGCAGCTACGTGGTCGTGCCAATTTATCAGATGAGTAATCTCATTCGAGGAGCCGAAGGTAAACTTGTGGGTCAAATTGAGCCAACCGGTGAAATTCCGAGCTTCATGGGCGAGATAGAAGACAATCGAATCAACTTTCCAAAATCCAAATTCTTCACAAGTAAAGCCGGCTGATATTTTCTCTCGGAGCTTGACTCGGCTGACGGGCTAATCATGCCGAAATAGAGTGTATGCAAGAATCAGCAAAGACCAAAGCAATTGAAGACTTTAAACGAGAATTTGTTGAACGTATCACAGAGGCCAAAATGGTTGGCTTTCGTAACCTAGTTGAATGCCTGTGCATTGAACTGAGTCGGGAGCTGAAAGACATTGAAGACAATCAGGAAAGTGATTTTGATTTTGAGGGACGCTTGGCTTCTGTGTTGGCGCAACTCCGAAGGACACCTTCATTTAGCCCTGGTGCATCTGCAGACGTCACGCAGTTTTACAGCCAAGAATTAAAAGCATTGGTCGCTTGTCGTTTTGCCGATTTAGAAGCTCAGTGGTCCGCATTGCAGCCTGAGCAAAAATCCGATTGGTTGAAACGATTTGAAGTGGCAGATGAGTCACTTGAAGCGTTCTTTTTTGCTTGGGTCGAAAGTTTTGGTGAGAGTGAGGGCTGTCCTTGTCGCTTGGCCTATGCTTGCTATCGATTGGCCATGGCATGGTCCGTTCGTGGTTTTGAGGGATGGCGAGAGTTGTTGAGTGAGCAAAAGAAGATGGTGCAACATCACAGCGCTGTTGCCTTACAGAATTTTCTAGTTGTCTGGAAATCCAAATCGGAAAAGCTCAATGCTCTGACCGGGTTGTGGGAGTGTTCTAAGCTTCTAGGTTCGGATGCCTACATGGACCTATGGAAACAAGAAATTCTGGCGATCGATCCAGAGAATTTCAAAATCCACCGGGAATTGTTGAATAGCAAGGCTCCCGAATTTGGAGGATCTCTCGAAGAGATGCGTTCGGTTTTGCGTGACTGTGAAGCCATGCAGTTCTCGGATCGCCAGATTCGAATTCTAAAGGCAGACTGTCTACGGACTGAGGCCATTAATTTTGTTGTGCAAAATGAATTCATGAAAGCGATGGGATTGTTTGGTTCGGCAATTGAGTTGATCAAAGAACGGACGGTTCGTTGTCGGCGAGCCATGCTTTGGACAATGATGGGCGAATCACACCAGGCGCTTGAAGACTTTCGAGCCAGTCTTGAAGTCGATCCAAATTACGAAATTGCTCTGATAAAAAGGGCTGAGTTGTACCTGAAGCTTGGTCGTGATGAAGATGCTTTTCAAGATTTTTTGCGAGCGGCATGGTTGGGAGATGTCGGCAGTATGCGGCAGGTGGCCCATTACTACGCTCGTTGGGCGGCAGAGGATGGCCCCGCACTTGAACGAGTGCATTTTGAAGCCAATGCCTGTATGTGGTGGTCGGTGGCCAGTCGCCGAGGGTCGCGTGCAGCTCACCGAGAACTTGTCGATTTTTACCAGAGTCCATCCCGGCTACTTTTTCATCCAGCATTGGCTATACAAAATGAGCGTGCCAAAGCGACACATTCTTGTGATGACGATGGTGATGATGATCAAACTGCAGAGGCTTTACCTAGCGTTGATTCCAAACACGCTTCTGCCCCTGGTGCACGCGTGATTTCTCGGGTGTCATAAGGCAGCTCAAAGTATTTGCGATGACAGGTGCCTTTGTCTAAATGTTTAGTGCAATTTGTTTTGATCAAATGGATTTACATTGTCTAATGGAATGGATCTGCATCATCTAAATGGATTCGAATTCATGCAAACTGCATAAAATTGTCGATTTTTTTTACGCCTCGGATTTATTTGTTTTTCATGCAAACGCCAGGTCGCTCATTCTGCAAAATGAATTGAACCAGTCATGGGTTTGTTTGGAATGGTCAGCTATTGAATTGCAAGTCATCACGAGAGGTTCTCCGCAATAGGCCAGTGTAATTGGACAGCATAATTGTTCAGCGCAAGGCGGGAGGATAGAACCTATTTATGTTTCGGAACTAGACTTCCGATGAGTGTGTTGTCGCCAGGCAGGATAACTCGGGGGATTTGGGATGAGTTCAAGTTTAGCATTTAAGCTCGAAGCGGATTCGGATTTTCAGAACAGTCAGCTGGAATCCGCAAGTGGGCCAGCTGATGCTGTAGCGCTTGATTTTATCTCACCCGAATTTGCAGCTTTCAATCAAACCGACACACCCTCTGAGGCTTCGCGACGACCACATCTGCAGGTTGTGCCAAAGGCTTCTTCAACCTCAACAAGTGCAACTGCAACAAAAGCTACCAACTCAGTGGCAGACTCTCCCCAATTTGCAGTGGCGGGTTCGTATCGGCGAATGTTGGCGTATTATCTTGATGGGTTAGTGCTGCTCATCGTAATGCTTCCCGCTGGAATGCATTTGCTTCGCAATGTTGTATCCGGACGAGATGCTGTCGTATCTTGGTTTTGGATGGGTTTTACGGTGTTTGCTTGGGCACTTTACCAGGCTCTGTTCTTGAGGTTTTACGGCGCAACTGCTGGGAAATCCGCGATGGATCTGAGGGTGGTTTCATTGAACCCATCGTCTCCCCAATTGACGTGGACTCAGGTTTGTGTGCGCGCATTGGGTACAATCGTCGCGGGCATGTTTGGTTACTTATTTTACGCTGTGGCGCTCTTGCGTAAAGACCGAAGGCATGTGGTTGATCTCATCGCGCAAACTCAGGTGATACAAGATGGCTTAAAGTCTCGCCACAAGCCACGACGGTTTGTCATTGGCGTACTCGCGATTTTGTTTGCACTGGTCGGTTTGACCCAACAGAAATATAAAATTACCGCGCGTGGCTTGGAGTTCAAAAAGAATAAAGTTGCGGCGGCCAAAGACCATGCAGAAGATGGTCTAAAAGATAGGCAACCGGCAAACGCCGACCCCCAAGAAGAGTCTCAGGTCGAATAGTATCCAAAACGGTGAATTCCATTCGTCGCAATGGATCGTTATTTTGCGGGACATCCATATAAATAAAATTTGTTTTTTAGAGCCCAATAACGAATGGCTGCTGGATCATCACTATCAAGATTTGCAGGGTTTATTCCCAAAATTGCGACCGTGGCTCGATTGAGGTCTTCGGGCTCGTTGGATAAACCTGAGGCGTGCATTTGGGCCAGCCAGCGGGCAGCTATGCAATCGGCTTCAAGCTCCTGTCCCAGGCGTGCATTAAAGAGTGTATTTTGCGTACTCTGCCAAAAACTTGCAGCACGTTCAGCGAGTGACGATTTGGAATCCGTGTGTTGGTCTGTTATAGCCGAAAAAATCTCCAACAAAATGGCCCCAATCGGAAACGGTACTCTTTGAAAAAAATGAGCCCGTTCGCTATGCGCCATTTCATGCGCCAAGACCGCCACAAGCTCGTTGTCGTTAAGAGTTTGCACCAGGGATTGCGTCACCCAAATCGATGGTCCTGTCGAAAATGCGTTTGGCTCATTCGGATTTCCGGCCTCAAGAAAATACTGATATCGTGCATATTTTAGCTTTTCATGGTTGTGGGCTCTCACATAGCCAATCGCTCGCGCGACTCGGTGTTCAGAGCTTGAATCATGTACAGGTTTGAGCTCAGCCACTTTGAGTGCAGCTAATTGCATCACAGCATCTGCGGCGTGCCCAAAGAGGCGATCTAGGCCGAGAGTGTGGAGATCGGTATTGAGTTGATTGGATTTTAAGGTTGAAGGCAAAATGCGTGTATCTGGCGCGCCGAGACTTGGGGCCATTTCCATATTCGCACTGGTCTCGGCGTTTGCGATCGAGCCTGAGGTGGCCATGGCAAATGCAATTAACATCCAAACCAAATCTTGTAGAAGAAAGAAAGCGCGCATTAAAACATCCCTTGTTAGTTGCGTTGACTTAGTCGGGTCGTCAGCTCGAGGGTCGAAGTCGGCCCTCGAAATGAATTGTCCTGAAGTTGGGCCGAACCGTGGCCACAAAAAAAGGCATCTCGTTTCTTCGATCACCGCAAATGCTTCTCAGTGAGTCAAAGGAAAGCGATTAAAATAGAGCAAGTTGCCGCCTCACGTCTAAAGTGTTCGGTTGAATAGAGGTTCGAACTTCGCTACAAAAACCTGTGCTTTTCAGCTGCAAAATTAGCAATTCTATTTTGACCCACCTTGGGCGTTCAGGTGAGGACCTAGAAGGTCTTTACGATCACACTGATTTGCCTGCTGAATTCCTGCGCGATCCGAGCTACTGGCTCGAGGCCGAAAAAATGGAGTCCTTGCTAACCTACTTTCAGCAGCAGTACTCACATATTTCCGAAACCGAGAGTTTGTTTACACTTGTTGGCCACCAGACCAAGGATTTGCGCAGTTGGGGCGTGCTCGACAGCGTGCTTCGCATGTTTGGGTCGCCACAAGAAATCTATTCTCAACCTGAGCGATTTCTTTCGTACTTTGTATCGCCTGCACCTCCGATCGGCCGACTTCGCCGACAAGGTTCTGTGGTGCAATTTGATGTCCCGATTTCATCGAGTCAGTACCCTCGGGTGACTGAATTTTTGGCAGCTGCCATGGAGGCCTTGCCTCTCTATGGTGGCAAACAAATGGCGTCAGTGAAGTGGATTGAAAGCACCGTGCGCATCGATTGGTCCGAAGACCAACAAAGTCTTTTGGGCCAAGACTATGAAGCTCGGTCGCTGCACCCTGATCTTTTAAAGAATATTTTGTCAGATCTTGAGCGCAGCCAAAAACAACTCGAAGAGACTCGCCTTTTGCTTTTGGTCCGAGACCGCGAGATTTCAGAGCTCAAGGCTGAGGCCGAAAAGATAAAAACAGTGGCCTCGCTACAAACTCTTTCGACCCCGAGTGCAGGGTCTCCAGCTCGTGACAATGAGTTGCTTTCACACTGGGCACGAGTGCTCAATCACGAGGTGATGTCTCCAGCGCAGTGGACGCTGAATCACATTTATCGGCTAAATGATTACATGGCCAGGGCCCAACAGCTGATTACGATTCTGATCGGCCAGGGTCGCCACACACCACAGGTGCAAGAGGCCATGCGCCGAGTGGATTGGGCCTTCGTGCAAGGAGAAACTCCCAAAGTTGTCCGTCAAGCCGTAGGTGGCATCAAGCGCATGCAAGATATTTTGAAAGATGTGGAGTTGATGGCACGAATTGAGGTCGATGAACAGTCGGTACTCGACGAGCCGAGAGTGAAATCGAATATCAATCAAATCGTCGGGCGTGCGATCGAAAGTGTATCGGCCTCCTTGCCGTCTGGATCTGAAATTCAAATAGATCAACAATTCTTGTTGGACCGCGAAGTTCCAATCTATCGCACCAAAATGGAACACGCTCTTTGTCATTTGCTGTTCGGTGCCGTACAAGGTTTACGCGGACGAGGTCACCTTAAAGTTGTCACTCGAAGCCACGGTAAAAAAGCACAGATTGAAATCTCCGATGCCGCAGTGGCCTTGAGCACTCACGCTCCACAAGATTTGTTTAGTCTGGCCAGCGATCGCCTTGAGATGGATGTCGATAATTTATCATTTAATTTGGCACAATCGATTGTGAAGCTTCATCATGGCTCACTTGTTGTGCATCAACCAGAGGGGCAAAGCGCAACGGTTGTTGTTGATTTGCCAGTTTAAACTTTCAGGAGGACCCAATGTCACAGATTTCTTCGATCATCGCACGTGAGATTCTCGATAGCCGAGGCAATCCGACTCTAGAAGTCGATGTCTACACTTCATCAGGTTCGATGGGGCGTGCGGCGGTTCCGTCTGGCGCTTCGACTGGTGCTCATGAAGCTCATGAACTTCGTGATGTGCAATCGACTCGGTATTTTGGCAAAGGTGTGCAAAAAGCGATAGAGAACGTGAATGAAATATTGTTCCCTGAACTTGAGGGAAATGACATTCGTGACCAAGTTGGTATCGACACGATTATGTGTCAAATGGATGATTCTGAGAATAAATCCAAACTAGGTGCGAATGCGATTTTGGGTGTGTCTTTGGCGGTTGCAAAAGCCGGAGCCATGGAAAGTGGAATTCCATTGTATCGCTATGTTGGAGGCACAAGTGCCTATCGGTTGCCGGTTCCGCTCATGAATATTTTGAACGGTGGAGCGCATGCAGACAATGGCCTAAATGTTCAAGAGTTCATGATTGTTCCAATGATCGAAAACAGCTTTCGTGAGTCATTGCGAGCCGGCGCTGAAATTTTTCACACACTCAAGCGTGCCCTGGCAAAAAAAGGTCTTGCAACTGGCGTTGGGGATGAAGGTGGATTTGCTCCACATTTGAAATCGAATCGCGATGCTTTGCAGTTTCTCGTCGAGGCGATCGAGACCGCTGGCTACAAGCCTGGACGTGATGTTTATTTGGCTCTCGATGTGGCGGCGACTGAATTTTATCAAGATGGCAAATACTCCTGGGAGGGGTCGCAGCTGACGGCAAGCGAACTCGCGAAAGTTTATCAAACCTGGGCCTCTGAATTTCCGTTGATCAGTATCGAAGATGGATTTGCTGAAGATGATTGGGCCGGGTGGATGCATTTTACCAAAGAGGCTGGCGCACGCATGCAGTTGGTTGGGGATGATCTTTTTGTCACCAATCCGGAGCGTGTGAAAAAAGGCATTCATGATAAAGCGGCAAATGCTCTCTTGGTGAAAGTGAATCAGATTGGGACGTTAACCGAAACGCATCGAGCTGTTTCGCTGGCGCAACGAGCAGGATTTCAAACCATCATGTCACATCGAAGTGGTGAGACTGAAGATTGCACGATTGCCGATCTTTCAGTGGGCATGGGTTGCCAGCAAATCAAGACCGGTAGTCTTTGCCGGGGTGAGCGCACCGCTAAGTACAATCAACTTCTGCGTATTGAACAAGAGTTGGGACCTATGGGGCAGTTTTGGGGATTAGAAGCTTTCGGAAGACTCTAAATAGAGGGGCAGATCCTGCTCCTTTTTCTGCAGGTCTTTTGGCGAGTTCATTTTAAACCCGGTCTTAGAATTTGCCCTTCAAAATCGGACGTTGCACACTTGAATCATGAAGAAGATTGCACAGTGGTTTCATGATTTATTGCATCGTCCCTATCGTGTTTTTTGGATTTGCACGGCTGTTGTCGTGACAAGTTTGATTGTTGATGGAACGCTTTTTCAGCTTTGGAGTTTAAGTCGGGACCACTCACGCATCCAACGTAAAATGATGCAATCGCGTGAGCGGGCCACTGAGCTTGAATATCAAATTCACGAGGCACAACAACCTGAATACATCGAGAGACAGGCTCGTGATCAGTTCGATCTTGTGCGTGAAGGTGACCTCGTCTTTGTCTTCTCCGATGACCAGCCTTCGGCAAAGGACGCAGCACCAGAAAAGTAAGCTTCGAAGGCTTGTGCGAATTGCGACAGTGTGTATTTTTTCGCACGAAAATATGGCAGATCGTCATTTACGAACCCTAAAACTCAATAAAATTTATTTGATAAAAAGACCAGTGTGTTTTAAAAACCATACTCTTGCATAGAGCAAAGACTCTTGTTACGGTTGACCCCAAAGGCGCCGAAAGGTGCTAGGATTGAACAGTGTCCGAGGTAGAAGAATTAATTGAAGGTCGCTGGTAAATGCCGCCATTAAATGCCGAAGGCAAATGTCTATTGCGAATGTCTGTCGCAATTGTTGATGGCAAATTTTGGTGGCAAATATCAAAGACGCGCATGGCAAACAAGATGGCGCAGCAAATTACGTAAGCCGGCTCAAAGTTTGTCATTAAGATCGGGGGAAGAAAATGAAAACATCTATGTCTATGAGTTTTAATGCTACTGAGATTCGCAATCTTCGCTATCGACTGGGCTGGAGTCAGGCCGAAATGGCTCGCACTTTAGGCTGTGAAGGACAGACCATTATGGAGTGGGAGGCCGGTAAGCAGACTCCAACTGATGAGTACCGTGGACTTTTGATGCGATTCTTTCAAAACGTAGAGAGCAATTCAGACAAGCTTCAGCGCCGGCCAGTTGCTGAGGTTTTAATGGCTGAACAGGGGCTCGAGCAGATCCATGATTTTGATGTGCTAACAACCCTTGAGGGTGCACTTCTTCGCGAAAAACATAACGAAAGAAACTGAGGTGGCCGCCTCATTTGGCCGATGACGTTCGGCTAAGTGAGGGTCCAAACGTGAGACTTGATGACCATGCTCCACTCTAATGGCACACCCATGGTTGCACTCCTGAATAGTTACACTCCCGAAATTCAAATTGAAATGTCGAGTGCATGACTTGCCGAATGTGAAGCATGTTTGCCTTTGACCAGATTTTGATCTGCCTCTAACATCGCGGCACTATGAAAAAGCTATATCTTGTTGATGTGAGCTCGATGTTCTTTCGAGCATTTTATGCGATTCGTCCACTGTCTACTCCTGCGGGTGTACCGGTGAATGCGGTCTATGGATTTCTTTCGATGACTGTAAAGTTGTTGCGAGAGGCAAAGCCTGATTACATGGTTTACTGCTTTGACCGGCCCGAACCTTCATTTCGTAAAGCACTCGATGAGCGATACAAGGCCAACAGATCTGAGATGCCGCCTGATTTAATTCCGCAGGTTCCCTATATTCGGAAACTCTCTGAGGCACTTGGCATACCTTGTGTTGATCGCCTCGGGTTTGAAGCCGACGATATCATTGGTACCTTGACCGATTTTGGTCGTCGTCATGATCTCGAAGTTGTGATTGTGAGTGGAGATAAGGATTTTGGGCAACTCATCAGACCGCATGTCACGATGTACGACACGATGAAAGATATTCGATATGATTCTGCTGGTGTTTTAGAAAAGTGGGGCGTTCGTCCTGATCAAATTCGTGATTACCTGGCGATCATTGGAGATTCATCAGATAACGTACCAGGTGTTAAAGGCATCGGTCCCAAGGGAGCTGAAAAGCTTTTTTCTCAATTTCAAACTCTCGATGAGATCTATCAAAATCTCGATAAAATTGATTCGAAGTCGATCGTCAAAAAATTAGAAGAAGGTAAATCTGAGGCGTTTCTTTCTCGTAAACTCATTGAAATAGTCTGTGATGTTCCACTCGAAATGCAAGAAGATGATCTCAAGCTAAAACCTATTCACCGCTCTGAATTGCAGGCCATCTTGCTCGAGCTTGATTTTAAAAATTTTGCGAAGACTTTGCTTGGTGATCCAAGCGTCTCAGACGATAGGTCATCAAGTGCCACGGCCACTTCACTTCTTGGTGGAGCCTCTTCTTTGGTAAAAAAAGTAAATTCAACAAATGGTTCTGCGAAAAATACAGATGCGCCGAAGACTGCTGCGGCTAATTCAGGTGAAAGTGCGACTCCTGGTGGTCAGAGCCAAAAAGAAATTTCGTTCGAGGGTCACCACGTTGAGACTTCATCCTCCTTGGGAATGAACGACGCCGAGCTTGTGTCGTTTGCGGAGAATCTGACTGAGGTGGAGTACGATGTCGCGCAACTGCAGAACTGGTTAAAAGAAAATGGTGTGGCTTGGGCTTTTTTGACGGAGGGTGGTCTCTACCTGGGTCAGGGCGCTGTCGTAGCAAGAGTCAGCGGTTCGTACGATGAGCTTGCGTATCTGCTAAAGAAGAAAAACTTGGAATGGAAAGGCTATGATTTAAAATCATTTTTTAAGACTGTGCATCTCAAGCAGGGCCGTGTGATGTGGGACCATATGCTCGCGGCTTACGTTGTGAAGATGAAGGAGATTGAGGGGCTTGATTCGTTGTTGAGTGAATACAATGGCCAGAGTATGCCGGATCTCGCTACTGGTAAGCAAATCTACTTAGCTCATGTGACGCTCGAAAAAAATATTAGAAAAAAACTCGCCGAACTTGGGCTTGAGAAGGTGTTGTATGATCTTGAACTTCCTTTGGTGCCGATTTTGGCCGCAATGGAATCCGCAGGAATTCTTTTGGATTCTGAAGTTTTGCGTGAGCAAAGTATTGGTTTGCAGAAAGACATTCAAAACCTCGAAAAGCAGATTCATGTAGAGGCAGGTGAGGTTTTTAATATTGCGAGTCCTAAACAAATCGCCCAAGTCTTGTTCGAGAAATTAAAAATGCCAGTGGGCAAGAAAATGAAAACAGGTTACTCGACAGACAATGATGTTCTAGAGAAACTTGCCGAAGAATTTCCGATTTGCCGAAAAATTTTAGATTATAGAGAGCTCGCAAAATTGAAATCGACATATGTGGATTCGTTGCCCTCGCTGGTCAATCGAGAAACAGGAAGAATTCATACAACATTCAATCAAGCCCTTACCTCCACAGGAAGACTATCGAGCACCCATCCCAATTTACAAAATATTCCCATTCGAACTGAACGTGGTAATTTGATTCGAAAAGCATTTGTGGCAGCAGATGGGCACAAGTTGATCTCTGCTGATTATAGCCAGATTGAACTTCGAATTTTGGCGCACATCACTCAAGATCAGGGTTTGATGCGGGCTTTTTTTGAAAATGTCGATGTGCATGCTGTGACAGCGAGCGAAGTTTTTGAAGTGAAACTTGAAGAGGTGACAAGCGATATGCGCCGTAAAGCTAAAGCCGTGAATTTTGGTTTGGCCTATGGTCAGGGGGCCTATGGTTTAGCCGAGAACCTCCGAATTTCTCGAGGTGAGGCCAGCGACATTATCAATCGCTACTTCGCGAGATTTCCTGGAGTTAAAAATTTTATGACCGAGACCATCGAGCTAGCTAAACAAAAAGGATATGTCGAAACAATATTCGGTCGGCGGCGTTACCTTGATGAATTACAATCTCCCAATCAAGCCGTGCGAAAATTTGGTGAGCGGGCCGCCATCAATGCGCCCATTCAGGGTACGGCCAGTGATCTGGTGAAAATCGCAATGATTCATCTTTATAAAGGAGACGAGCCAGGACATGCTGGTTCAGTTTTGAGTAAGCACCATGCAAAGATGCTTTTACAGGTACATGATGAATTAATTTTCGAGGTTCCAGATAGGTCTGTTGAATTAGCTGAACGAGAAATCAAAGCAGTCATGGAATCTGTCGTGAAGCTCAGTGTTCCGCTTTCTGTAAATACAAGTCACGGGCGAAGCTGGTATGACACCTAGAAGGACACCGTTAACTGGGTGATTTGTAGCCAGAAATTTGTGTAGGTTCTGGGGTTTTTGGGCCAGAGATCTAAACTGAGAATCACGGACAAGCAATTGGAGTTTCACCTTAAGGTTTTAAAATAATTGAGCGAAAGAGAACCCGGCGAACCTGTCCTTTGGAGAGTAAAGTATTGAGATCTTTACGGAGAGAGATTTTGATACGAAATTTTCCGCCACCTGAAGAAAAATCACGGTAACTTTGTGACTGCAAATTAGATAGAATCAAATCGCGAATTTCAATTTTTCTATCGTTGATTTCGATTGCGGCTTCTTGTGATCCCGCCTCTAAAAACAATTCGACCATGACCATGGGGTTATCAGAGGCTCCCGGGCTATGGCGAACATTTACGATAAACTTGTCGAGAAGGACCATATACTCCGGATGTCTAAGTGGACTGTTGAACTCCTCGAAGGCCTCACCCTCCTCAATTTCATAGGCGTGATCAGCAACCTTCGCAAAGGTGGTCAAATATTCGAGATCCATTTCTGGAAATATTTTTCTCTGCCGGTAGGCCGACTGGACGACAAAAACCAGTGCTGCCGATAAAGCAAGGCTAGCAAGAATCGCCAGTTTACTTTTGATCGACAGCTTCAGTAAAACTACAAGTGCTTCCTTAATGGATGTTCCGACTTTCAAAATGAAATGAAAGGCTGCGCTCTGCCATTCCTTACGCGTGTGCGTGAAAAAGAAGACAGTTTTTTCTTTAAGCCGGGCGCCGGCATTTAGAGATGATTCTTTTTTTGTTTTGATAAAGGTCTGAAAGGCCTTTTTGAAATTCAGTTTTTTCTTTGGACCACCTGCAGATTCAATACTTGAATCATTCAGTACGTCATCAACGTTGAGTGACTCTCCGTCGATGGGCTCGGTGATCTTTTCACCTTTAATTGCTGCTAGAGTTTTTTTAAGCTCCGGATCGGAATCTAAAATTTGATTGGCATCAGTTGGTGTACTTTTTTGTTGCCCATCCGTTTTTTGTTTTGGCTCACTTGTGGCTTTAACGGGTGGGGGTTCTGGTTTTGGCTGTTCTTGCGGGGAGTCGATATCCTTTACAAGATCTTCGAGCGAAATTAAATCATCATTTTCTTCAGCCATGCGATTAGTCTAGATAAAATTGGACCAAAAGCATACAAAAAAGCAGTGAACCATTTTGCAACACCTGCCGAAGAGAGCGTGAAGACTTTTTTTACGGAGGAAAAATGGCTGGCTCGTTCAAACTTCGAACATTAGAGAACTCGACCTGTTGGTTTTCTTTCAGGGTTAGATCGAGTTCAAAGTTTTATTCTGTTGCTGGTGAGAACTCATTTCTTGTCTTTAGTCTAGGCTTGGTTTTGCTCGTCATGCTCTCGAGTTGTTCAGCTCTTTTGCGCCGTTCAGAAGAAAGCGGCTTCGCTGATCGAGATCGTTTCTCGTCCTACGGTCTTGAGCAACGAGATGTACGAGCATCTGAAAGTAGTCAATCGGCTCAAGATCTTGGTTTTGATGACACGCAATCATTGAATCCACAACAACGTTTTGCGCTGAAGAAGAGGCTAGAATTGCGTGAGGCAGAGCGCGCCCTTGCTGGTCGTCGTGAGCGTGAGCAATACTATCGTTACAAAGCATTTTTGCGTTCAGACCAAGAGCGCATCGATTTGTTGAATCTTCCCACCTTTGAGGCCCGACAGCGATGGTTGGATGGCCGAGGGTACAGTAGCGAGAATTTTGGTAAGACTCCGCAAACCCAAGCCCTGATCGAAGCGAACGATTTGACCGTGGGAATGAGTAAGGATGCTGTGAAAGAAAGTTGGGGGGAGCCCGAAGTGGTCGAAGTGGCTGGTAGCCCCATATATGGCAATGAACGTTGGAAATACCAGGAGTATGTTTCGTCTCCTGAAGGATACCTGAGTGAAACTCGATTGGTGTATTTTGAGGGCGGTCGAGTTGTTGGATGGGAAAAGCAGTAGGGCTTCATAAAATTTCTGGATGACTATTGCTACAGCCATTTAATTTACGGAGTTCATTCAAGGTGGGTGTAAAATGAAAGCAGTTCTGCTGCTAGCAGGTTTGTTGGTTCCATTTCTTAGCTTTGCATATTTGAATCCTCCCCGGGTTATCAGTCTCATCCCATCTGACCATAATTTAGAAAATGAAAATCAAATTGAGACGTTGTGCCCTAAGACTTCGGTGAATTTTGAGTCTTGCAAAAAAGAGAAACTCCGTCCCCGAATATGGAGTCTCAAAATCTATGAAACTCCGGACGCTCAGTCGCAGGCGATTGGCAAAATACAAATTACCGGTATTCCTGGTAAGGGTTTACGAGCGCAGTATTTGCCTGAGGGTAAGGCCCCAATGGATTTTCCTAGTGACTCGAAGGGCACCGATTGGGGCTATTCTTGCTATTTTGAGTTCACGGTAGTTGATGAAAAAGGGGATTGGTTTCAACTTCCTAAAAGGCCATTTCCGAAATCGGTCTGGATTAATCCAAAAATTGACTGGGGTAAAGGCGGAGATTTGAGCACAAGTTTCACTTCTCGTCCGCTGGACAATGAGACAGTCTACAATGCAGGTGCATTGGGCAATATCGTCATTACAAAATTTTCTGCAAGTGAATTCAGATTTCGAAAAGAAAATGTCAACGATATGTCTTGCGGCAACGAGCCCAAAAATATTTCGCCAATTGAGTTGAAAGAGATCACGAAACCCATCTCCACTCTATTTGACAAAGATGGGCATCTTATTGTCTGGCCAGCGTACTGTCGAGGATGTTGAATCAATAGTTTTCGAGATTGATTTCATATGCTCGTATGCGGTCGTGCAATGTAGATTTGGGTAGGCCTAAATCAAGAGCGGTTCGTCGTTGGTTTCCTTTATTTGCTTTAAGTCTCTCCAAGATCATTTCACGTTCCATTTCTTTGAGAATATTTCGTGAGCCATTGGCCTGAACTTCGGTTTGAAATGGTGAACGCTCTGGTCGTTTTTCAATGAGTTGCTCGAGAAGTTCGGGGGTGATGGTTTCACCAGGGAAATACGCTGATGCTCGCGAAACTACGTTACGCAGCTCTCGAATGTTTCCGGGCCAAGAATGAGTTTTCATATTGAGAATAGCGGTGTGTGAAAATCGCACGCGATAGTATTTTGCAAACTGAAAAAAGAGATCTTCAAAGTCTTCAAGGCGCTCAATCAATGGAGGTGGATTGATCTGGCAAACATTGATTCGAAAGTAGAGATCTTCGCGAAATTCACCTCGCATCACTTGCAGTGAAAGATCTTTGTGAGTCGCAGCGAGAATTCGCACGTCAGTGGCTATTGTACGATCTGCACCAAGAGGCCGAATCTCTTTGGCCTCAATTGCCCTTAAGAGTTTAGGTTGAAGTGACAACGGAAGGTCACCAATTTCATCGAGAAAGAGGGTGCCTCCGCGAGCACTTTCAAATGCACCTTTGCGATCAGTGAGGGCTCCCGTAAAACTTCCTTTGGTATGTCCAAAGAGTTCACTCTCGATCAGGTTTTCACTTAGGGCACCGCAGTTCAGACTTATAAACGGAGCCTGTTTTCTGCTAGAAAACTCATGAATCTTCTGTGCCACCACCTCTTTACCACTCCCTGATGGGCCGATGATCATAACCGGAAAATCTGTTGTCGCAAAGGCCTTGAGTTTTGTGAGTTGAAAATTCCATTTTGCATTTTTGCTGTGTAAATCGCTTTGTGCGGCGGCACTGTCTGAAAAAACATAAGCCGTCTGTCCAAAGCGCACTCGATCATTTTGTGCCAGGGTGACCTCAGTGATTTTTGAATCATTCAAAAAAGTTCCATTCGAGGAGCCTAGGTCTCGCAACACAAAGCCATGAGCCCGTTTTTCGATTCGAGCATGCCGACCAGAGACAAATGGGTCATTTAACACCAGAGAAGACCCCTCATCTCTACCGATCGTAAAGAATTCCTTGAGTTCAAGTGCTGTCTCGCCTGGTCGATTGAAGGGCAAAAGAAAACCGACTTCGTTTTGTTTTTGCGCTCCATGGGTCATGATCTTTGTTTGCATACTCTCTCCTCTAGCGAAACATAAGGTTTCTTCGGCCAACTTTGCCGTCGTGTGCGAGCTAGATTCAAAGTTTATGCCGCATCTCAAGAAAATGAGAAAAATCAGCATTCAGTGGTTAAAAATAAACCCGGTTGATATAAAATAATCCCGTCATGACAGAAAAAAAACGCGTGAAATCTAATAAATCAAATGCTGGCAGCGGTGGTATCGAGCTATCGTTTGTCAAAAGTGCACAAAACATTCAGGGATGGCCAAAGGATAAACGCCTTGAAGTGGCCATTGTTGGGCGTTCGAATGCCGGAAAGTCGTCGTTCATCAATGGGCTTTCCGGACGAAAGCTTGCTAAAGTGAGCTCCTCTCCCGGAAAAACGCGATTACTGAATTTTTTCAATGTCGGCGGCTATTGGCGCCTGGTGGACATGCCTGGCTATGGATTCGCTTCGCGATCTGGTTCAGAAATGACCGACTGGCGCAAGATGATCGAAGAATATCTAACCAAGCGAGAGCAGCTGGCTGGGCTTCTCATTGTAATGGATTGCCGTCGTTCCTGGGATAAGGATGAACAGCTCTTGGTGGATTGGATGCAGCCTCGGGGATTGCCTATGGCCATTGTTTTGACAAAAGCCGACAAAGTGAGTGAGGCCGAAATCAAAAAGACCGTGTCCAAAATGAAGAAAGATTCGGGACTAAGTGATGTCTTTGTTACGTCTACGCTAAAAAAGATGGGACAAGACTTAGTTGAGAAACACATCTTCGATAAGTGGATCAAAGTTAAATTAAAAGGTGTTCAATGAAAGTTTTAGGAGTGATTCCGGCGCGATATGCCTCGACCCGGTTTCCAGGAAAGCCTTTGGCATTGATCGCAGGCCGGCCGCTTCTACAGTGGGTGATCGAGGCTTGTCAAAAGAGTCAAAAGTTGACCCAGTTTTTGGTTGCCACAGACGATCAAAGAATTGCGAACTTGGCTCGAGACTTGGGTGTTGCCTACGAAATGACGGACTCCAATCTGCCGACAGGCTCTGATCGAGTGTGGCAGGCAGGGCAAAGGCATGAGGCCGATGTGATTTTGAGTATTCAGGGAGACGAGCCTCTGCTTGAGGGTTGGGTTCTTGATCAATTGATTGCGCCATTTGCGCAAGATGGTGGGTTGCAGATGGCGACTCTTGGTCGAGAGTTGAGCCATGATGATTTGAGTTCATTGAATACCGTCAAAATTGTACAGAACTGCCGAGGTGAGGCCTTGTACTTTAGTCGCTTTGCGATTCCCTATTCGCGCCATCTCGTCGAGCCTGGTCAAAAACTGGAAGGTGCACTTAAGCACATTGGTATTTATGCCTATCGACGAGATTTTTTGCAGACGTACTGTGCGCAGCCTGTTGTTGAAATCGAGGCGCGCGAGAGTCTTGAACAGTTGCGTGCATTGTATTTAGGGGCCAGAATTAAGGTGGTCAAAGTTGATCATGAAAGTTGGGGAGTGGATGTCCCTGAAGATGTAGCCAAGGTTGAAAAGATCTTGCGTTCAAGAATGGCTTGAGAACAAGGAGTGAGTGATGTCGAAAGCAAAATTGCCGAAAGAAAAGCCGCCAAAAGAAACGAAGCAGAGTTCAATGAAGACTCTGAATTTAGCAACGGCAAAAGCCCAGACAAGGGTTTCTCGAAAAGTTAAGGCGCATTCGTCTGCACATTCATCAACGCGGGTGAGTGCGCAGGCGAAGGCGCGGACGAGTGCTAAGCATTCGAACACCACTCATAAAAAAACCTCGAAAAAGGCCACTCCGCGCTTAGAGCAGAAATTTATTTTTGTAACGGGTGGGGTGGTATCATCAATCGGCAAGGGCTTGAGTGCCGCGAGTTTGGGTACGCTTCTCGAGGCTCGAGGAGTCAAAGTTACGTTGATGAAATTTGATCCGTACTTGAATGTTGATCCGGGAACAATGTCACCGCTTCAGCATGGCGAAGTATACGTCACAGAGGATGGGGCTGAAACAGATTTAGATTTGGGGCACTATGAGCGCTTTACCAATTCTGTCGTTCACCGTATGAACAGCGTGACCACGGGACAAGTGTATGAACAAGTCATAGCAAAAGAAAGACGCGGCGATTACTTGGGTGGAACCGTGCAGGTAATTCCACATATCACCGATGAAATTAAACTTCGAATGTTTGAAGCGGCTCAGGGGTCGGAAGTGGCTATTGTTGAAATTGGTGGAACAGTTGGAGACATAGAAAGTCTGCCCTTTCTAGAAGCCATTCGACAGATGCGAGTGGATGTTGGTTTTGAGAATTCAATATTTGTCCACGTCACCTATGTGCCTTACATCGCTGCGGCTGGGGAGTTGAAAAGTAAACCAACGCAACACTCAGTGAAGGAGCTGCGTGAAATTGGTATTCAGCCGGATTTTTTAATTTGCCGAAGTGAGAAGTCGATATCTCCTGAGATCAAAGCCAAAATTGGGTTGTTTTGTAGCGTGCGTCCAGAGAATGTGATTGCTGCGACCGATTGTTCGACAATTTATGAAGTGCCTTTGATGTTGCACTCCGAAGGATTTGATCAGCAGGTTGTGGATCGCCTAGGGCTTGAAGCTAATTCTCCAGACTTGGACGGTTGGCAAAAGATGGTGCAAAATCTCAAACATCCACAAAACAGTATGACAATTGGAATTGTCGGAAAATATGTCGACCTGAAAGAATCGTATAAGTCACTCAATGAGGCCATTGTTCATGGCGGAATTGCGAATCAAACAAAGGTGGAGATGTTGTACATTGACTCCGAAACTTTGAATTCGTCCAATGTGCATCAGTACCTCGGAAATGTGCATGGCATTTTGGTTCCCGGTGGCTTTGGAGAAAGAGGCGCTGAAGGCAAAATGTTGGCGATTCAATATGCGCGTGAAAATCGTGTGCCTTATTTTGGAATCTGTTTTGGCATGCAGTTGGCTGCCATTGAATTTGCGCGCCACGTGTGTGGCATTCAAGATGCCACGAGCCGCGAGTTTACAAAAGAGCAGCGAGGCAGTCATAATTTTGTAATTGATATTATGGCCGAACAAAAGAAGGTCACAGATAAAGGTGGGACTATGCGCTTAGGAGCCTTTAATTGTGCATTGAAATCTGGTTCGTTGGCGCATAAGGCTTACGCGCAATCGCTGATCAGTGAACGGCATCGGCATCGGTTTGAATTCAATAATAAATATCGATCGCTTTTTGAAAAACGCGGCATGATTCTTTCGGGAATTTGCGAGGAGCGAGATTTGGTTGAGGTGATCGAATTAAAAGATCACCCTTGGTTTGTTGGTGTGCAATTTCACCCTGAATTTAAATCTCGACCGTTGGCTCCGCATCCGTTGTTTACAGACTTTGTGGCGGCCTCGCTCAAGCAAAAAAAATTGAAGTCAGTGCCTGCAAAAAACCCACAGAGAAACGGGCGTACACCGACGCGTATGATGATTGCGAAACAAGGCCGTCAAAGTACTCGACAGCAGACAAAGGGATACGGTAGTTCAAAGGTATGGAAAGAATCACTTTAGGTTATCAAATGAATAAAGATTTAAAAGAAGCACAGCGTGTTTTAGAAATTGAAGCGCGAGCGATTTTGGCCTTGAAAGACCGATTGAATGCGGATTTTGAAAGAGCCGTTGAGCTCTTGATCCAATGCCGTGGCAAAGTGGTCGTCACTGGCATGGGAAAATCAGGACAAGTGGGTCGCAAGATTGCGAGCACCATGAGTTCCACCGGAACTCCTTCAATTTTTGTTCACCCAGCAGACAGCTCTCACGGAGACCTGGGGGCTCTAGGTTCAGAAGATCTGATTTTGGCGATCAGCTACAGTGGCGAAACCCCTGAGCTTCAAGCCGTATTGAAATTTGCGGCTCGTAAGGGCAATACGATTTTGGCGATGACAGGCAATATGAAAAGCACCTTGGCACAAGCAGCGGACATTGCGCTGGATGTGCATGTTGATGAAGAGGCTTGTCCTTTGGGATTGGCACCTACGGCAAGTACGACGGTGACTTTGGCTTTAGGCGATGCTTTGGCGGTGGCTCTTTTGCAACGACGCGGTTTTCGTGAAGGTGATTTTGCAGAGTTTCATCCCGGTGGAAGCCTGGGGCGCAAGCTTTTGACCCGTGTTTCAGATCTGATGCACAAGGGAGAGGCCTTGCCGATTGTTAAAACGAGCGAACCAATGCGCCAGGTGTTGACGTTGATGACTCAAAGAGAAGTGCGCGGCATAGCCGGAGTGGTTGATGACAACGGCGTCTTGATTGGAGTGATCACCGATGGTGATATTCGTCGGCGCTTGGAGAAAAGCTTGAGTCCGCTTGATGAAACGGCCCAGGACCTCATGGCCAAAAATCCGAAGACAATTGATTTGAATGAGTTGGCTGAGAAGGCTTTGTTTATGATGGAGCAGTTTCGCATTCAGACTCTTTGTGTTGTGGATCGTTCGTCAGCTACACCCGGCTGCCCGGTCGGTATGATTCAATATCATGACCTTTTACAGGCCAAAATTCGTTAAATCGGATTTGCTATAGAATTTGGCCCCTTTAGGGGCTGTAATAGAAAATATACATTGCGCGTCAAAATGATAGACGCGGCGCGTTTTGCGGATTATTCCTCCCTCCAGTTTCTAAACTAAAAACTGTGAATCGTAAAAGGGAGGATTCTATGTCTTTTTCTTTATTGGCAAAGCGTAGTTCTGTTTTTGCTTTGGTCGGTCTTTCAATGGTTTTAGGTTCGTTGTTTTGTTCGTCGTCGTCTCAGGCTATTGAGGCCATGGTACTAGGGCCCTACCGTGCTGAGAAAGTCGTGGTGCCGCTTGTTTTGAGTACTAACAACTCGCCACTGCAAGCAGTTTCGATCAAAGCTGTGAAGCAGTCTGTGAATGTGATGAATGCCTATGTGGAGTTTGCAGACGGCACTATGATTTCGGCATCCAACCTTCTTGGAAGATTGAGTGATCAGAATTCACGTTCAATGGACATCAATGATGCTCGTCCGGTGCGTGCGCTTCGCCTCGAGGTTGTGAGTGATCTCATCGGTGCGCGAGGAGAATTCGAGGTTTATGCCCAGGTGAGGGTGGATCAGCCTTCGTACGAGAGGCCCAATCCAAGTTATGAAGAGGGAAGGATGCGTCGCGGGCGCCGTCGTCATGGCAACCCTGGTTTCGAAAACCCAGCTCCGACTTATGACAATGGCTCTGCTGACAGGGGTTCTTATCGTGAGCGTGAATCGCGAAATCTTGCTGGCTATTGTGCCGACTATGATCATCGGGAATTTGTTGTCGCTAAGAATTTTGCATACAGTAGTTCTGGTTTAAATTACACGAGCACCGAATCAGTTCGGTGGGCACAGGGTTTTGTGACGACTCATTTTTGTGGTGCGATCAAAATCTTTCAAACTCGCTACCAAGCCATATACCGTGCGGCTTATGATCAAAGTGGTTTGGATATGAGCTCGACAGATGCAAGAGCGTACGCCCTTTCTAAAGTGGAGATGTATACCAATCTAGAGGCAGAGGATTTGGTTAAAACTATAAAGGCGGTACGATCTTTTGCCTACAACACCAATGGTTTGGATTTGTCGTCTATAGAAGCGCAAAAGATGGCGCGTTCGTGGGTGGATCGAGGAAACTGTGAATCTGCAGACTTTGTACAAGAAATAGCCAATCGTTATCGTCAAGAATATCAATTTGCCTACAGCACCTCGGGTTTGAATTATAATTCTATTGAGGCTCGTCGTTATGCGGTTCGAAGTGTTCGCACGATGTCTCGTTGTGGTGATCTGTTTGCGAGAGCGGTCAACTGATTTTTGTGTACTCTAAATTTCTTGAAAGTGAATCCGGAGAAGTTTTCGCCGGATCGACAAGAAGGAGCGTCGAGCTCCTTCTTTCTTTTTTTGATGCGAGAAGTGCAGCCGGAAGCTCGAGAGTCAGCCCGACTGTTGGTTGGGTGTCGCGCTGGAAAATCAGCACGACTGTTGATTGAGTGTCGCGCTGGAAAATCAGCACGACTTTGGTCATGTCTGGTTTTTCTTCTTGGCGGCTGGAGTGTGTTGCGTGGGTGCCGCTTTTTCTGTCAGACTGATTCTTGTGAATGATTTAGAAAAATTAAAAAATAGACTTTCGCAGATCAAGTTGATCGCGATTGAAGTGGACGGTGTCTTAACTGATGGCCGTGTGTGGCAGGCCGCTGATGGTCAGTTTCGGCGTGTGTTTAGTATTCGCGATGCCATGGGAATTCGACTCTTAAAGAAGAGCGGATATCGCGTGGTGTTTTTTTCTTTTGAAGCATCTGAGGATATTTCACGGCATGCGCTGGCTTTGGGTGTGGACCTTTTTGTTGCAGGCGACTTCCAAGGAACTCAATCCGCACAGAACCCTAAGCCTCAAGCCGCGGTTGATCTTCGATTTGCTGAGCCCAATGGGCATCCAAATATTTCGGTACATTCTTTAGTTGAGGAAATGCGCAGCAGGTTTAAGGTGCAGTCGGAAGAGATACTTTCATTTCTTTCTGCTGGAACAACTGGAAACACAAGCATAGGCATTTGGCCGAAAGAAGTTTTAAAGTGTTCCGTCGCGAAATCGAACTCACAAGAGTTGCACTTTTGCTGTCGAGGAGACGCGGGTGAGGGCGTGGTTCGGGAGCTTTCACAAATTCTATTGAAATTCAGAAAAACTGAAAATGATACAGCAAGGACGACAGCGAGTTTGTAACATAGATTTGCGCAAGAGATTTAAATTTTTGGAGAACTGAAAATGCGAATGTCGATGAAGCCGAAAGGTGTTAAGTGAATAAAATATGTTTATTAATATTATTATTCGTTACGTCTGCCAAGGCTGAGGTGATTCGATTTCCTGATGATGAATTGGCGAAAGAAAGTGTTTTGCCTATTTTTGATAAGCCAGTGAGTGTGCGCAATCGATTGGTTGAGCTGAAAGGGAGAGTCGAGTTGGGCGCAGGAGGTGCCTACGACATGACTCAAGCTTTCTTTTTGGCCTATGGTCTTGGTGCAACGGCAAGCTATCATTTCAATGAAGAACAAGGGCTAAACTTCTTTGGAAATTATTGGGCACAGGGCCCCTCGGATTATTCAAAACAACTGAATCCTCCGCCGCGGGCGACACAAAATATGAATTTACAACTTGCTCCCGCGCCTAAATGGTTGCTGTTGGCTAACTATCAACACACTGGGTTCTATGGGAAAATGAGTTTTTCAAAAGAGACAGTGATGAACCTCTCTCTTTATGGTCTAGCAGGAATCGGCGCATTTGGTATTGGTGATGCGGTTAAACCGACAGTCAGTGTGGGGCTCGGGCAGAAGTTCTATTTCTCGCCCAACATTGCCCTGCGATTTGATTTGCGCTTGTTGCTTTATCGGGGACCGAATATTTTGGATGCAAACTTAGCAAATGCCACGACAAATGTGTCGGACTCAGAGTTTCCGCAAAAGTTCATGACTACGACCTTATTAAATGGAAGCTTAGTCTTTCTTTTACCTAACACCTAGACGCAACAACCTGTTCACTTTTTTGGATGAACGAGGTGGTTTCAAGTCTGCTGCTAAGCTTGGGTGTATCGCCTGTGTTGCTGAGCGTGTGCGCTTGGGCTAGCCCTTACAAATAAACAAAAATTTATTGGTAAATCTATTTGTAAATCGATTGACGAATTGATCAGAGCGAAAGTCTAGATCACTCGATAAACCTACTCAATTGTTCAGGATTTGGATATTTTTATATAAGGCCCGTAGAAGGCTTGATGGTTTTTAATGGTTTGAGATTTAGTTATTCGGATACCGTCGTCGAGATCCGTGCGTATTTTGATTGATCGCAGCTTCTGATGGCAAGAGTGAGGGTGGTGGCAATGAAATTTTCCAAGAGCATTTCGTTGATGAAATCAGCCGGAGTGATTTTCTGTGTAATGTGCCTTTTCTCACGCGCTACTTATGCCGCCGGGGCAGAGGTTCCCGATGAGATTGAATCGCTATTTAAGCAAGATGCTAAGGAGAAAACATCAGAACCTGAAGAAACGACACCTCGAGATCAGGCTCTCGATAAGATGATTCAGGATAGACCTGCAGAACCAAACAAAGGTGGAAACTTAAAAAATCTTTCGGGCCTTGCGACACTTTCACCATTTGGCGACGTTGCCATTTTGCAAAAAAAGTTTTTGCCTAAGACTGGCCGATTTGAGGCTTATGGTGCAGCCACTGGAATATTAAACGATGTATTTTTTAATAATTTTGGTTTGCAAGGGCGCATGGCTTATTACTTTCAAGAACGCTACGGCATTGAGCTCGTGGGTTTGTTTTTAACAAGTGCAGAAAAAGATGCGACCAAAGACCTTCGAGAAAAACGTGAGGTCATCACGAGCTCGCTTGTTACTCCTAAGAATTTTATTGGCCTAGATTTTAAGTGGATTCCTATTTATGGCAAGATGTCTTACATCAACTCTCGCATTACGCCATTTGATTTGTATTTCTCTGGGGGGCTTGGACTTACGGGCACGAACCTAGGGACGAGCGAGCCAACCTTACATTTGGGTACCGGCCAAACCTTTGCCTTGAGTAAGGCAATGGCCGCTCGTTGGGATTTTACCTGGAATTTCTTTACAAGTAATTCGACCGCTGGCGATGGCTCAAAATCATTTTTTAATAATCTTTATTTAACAGTGGGAATGAGCTTCTTCTTTCCGGAGGCGAAGTACCGATGAGAAATTATTTAAACTCAATGCTTAGGTGTTCTGCTGGTTATGGTTTACTCAAGCTTCGTCCTATGGCGATAAGTTTGTTGGCTAGTGTCTTCTTGTTTGGTGCTCCACAAGCTAGAGCTGAAGACCCGCAGATACGTGCGAATTACAATAAGGCCTACCAGCTTATGCAGAGTAAGAACTATCTTGAGGCATCTAAACTACTGTATCAAATGAGTCGTATGCCTCAGTATGAGGCCTACTCAACACAATTGAAGTTTTGGCTAGGTTTGGTTTACATGGATATGAAACTCTATCAACCGGCGGCATTTGCATTTTTTGATGTGATTGCTCATGAGTCAGCTAATCGCTCGAAGAGTAAATATCTACGACAAGCTTTGCAGAAGCTGTCGATTGCTGCAGATGCGCTGGATAGCGAAGTACTATTGAAATATGCAGTGACAAAAGTTCATGAAGACGACTTCCCTGCAGAGACCCGAGACATGCTATATTTTAGAACGGGCGAAGTGAAGATGAGCGAAAAAAGTTTTCTTGAGTCAGCAAAATTTTTTGGTCGTGTACGAAGGGACAGTTCCTTCTTTTATAAAGCCAAATACAATCAAGGTTTGGCATATGCCGAAGGTGGAGACACCGAGCGTGCACTTTTGGCATTTGATGATCTGATTGGCTCGACGAATCGGTTGCCATTGACCAACGCCACTCGCGTCAACGCCTTACTCGGAAAAGCGCGAGTGCTTTATCAAAAACAGCGTTGGGACGCGGCCATTGATGCCTATCAAGATATTCCCCGTGATACAGAACAGTGGCACGAGAGTGTGTTTGAGTTGAGTTGGGCTTATTTTCGTGCGGCAATGTTTCGCAATGTCTTAAGCAACTTACATTCGCTTCATTCTCCGTATTATGAAGAATTTTATAACCCCGAGTCTTTGATTCTTCGGGGAGTGGTTTATCTCTATATTTGTCGCTTCGATGAAATGGAGAAGGTGTTGGATTTGTTTAATCGAATTTATCAACCTGTTCGAGAGCAAATGCGAACAATGTTGAGAACGAATGATGACCCTGGAACTTACTATCGAGAGTTGATGAAGGTTTCGGACCAACTAGAGAATGTTCGAAAAGGAAAGTCGGCTAACACTTCGATGATTCCGTTTCTTGTTGCTCGCAAAATTTTGAAAGAAGGCGATGTGCGCCATGCGATTAGCTACCTTCATAAGCTCGAGGCTGAAAAGCGCAGAGTCGAAACGATGGGAAGAGGTTGGGCCAATACCGGTGCAGGAAAATACGCGAGAACCGTTATTGATAAAAGAATGGAATCTACACGAGACCTTCTTGGGCGAGAAATTCGTCGGCACATGTCTCTGATTCAAAATGATCTTCGTGATTTAGATGAACAGGCGGCGATGGCTCGCTATGAAATGTTGAATGGTAAAGGACAAGTTTTGAAGAAAGAGATCGCGGGCAAAACTGTAATCAAAGCGAAGGTTGAAGAAGATCTAGCTCGTGAATATTTTGTGCAGAATGGTTACGAATATTGGCCCTTTAAAGGTGAGTTCTGGCTTGATGAAATAGGCAACTATCACTACATGGGAGTTCAGGCTTGTGAGCAGTAAAATTCATCTAGAGAAGACACAAATTGATGTTTCAAAACTTTGCTCTTCAATGCTGATCGTTCTGAATCTCGTCGTATTTTCTCCACAGCTTTATGCACAGTCGTATACCCAAAAGTCGGGGCCGGCTGCAGGCGCGCAAATCGGCATGAAGCGTGGGTCGACTCAATTGCCGACTTATGAGGATTTTGGCGCTGCAAAAGTGAATCCTCGAAATGTTTCTGAGATTAAACCGCCAAGGTCCTCGCAATTCTATGAGTCTAGCTCTAAAGAAGCACAATATGAGAAGGCCATAGATGATCAGATTCGGGAACTTTATAAGCTTTCGCAAAACTTCAAACGCAGCCGAACTCGCGGTGAAATCTGGCTTCGCCTTGCAGAGAAATATGTAGAAAAAGCGCGACTCATCGATTTTCGTGAGCAGGCGGTATACGACCAACAGATGAAGGCCTATCTAGAGAAGAAGAGCAGGGTAAAGCCAAAACAAAATAGTGCGAGTGGGCGTGAGTATCATGAAAAAGCTGTGCAACTCTATGATTGGTTTGTTGCAGATTTTCCTACCGATAAAAAAATAGATCAGGCCTTTTTCTTTTTGGGTTACAACTACTTCGAGTTGGGAAATCCCAAAAAGGGCGAGGAGTACTACAATCGCTTAGTGCAACAATATCCCGATAGTTCTTATGTGACTGAATCGCACTTTGCATTGGCAGAATATTATTTTGAAAATGACAAATGGGAGCCCGCTCTTGAAAACTATCGCAAGGTGGTTCAGGAAAACAAAACTCGCCTGGGTGGCTTGGCTCTGTATAAAGCGGCTTGGTGCTATTTTCGATTGGGACGCGCTTCGATCGCGTTAAAGGCTCTCGAAAAAGTCGTCGAGCTTGGTCAGGGTGGCGGCGACAATGGTGAGGGTGTCGGTTCAAGTCGAGCAGTGAATAAATATCGTTTAACCAATGAAGCCTTGCGGGACTACGTGCCTTTTTATGCGGAAGGTGGGGACTTTAAAAAAGCGCCGAGCGAATTTCGTCGCGTGTCGGGAAGTGATGCTGAGGCGGCAAAGATGACGGAACGCCTTGCCTTCATTTACTCTGAAGCTGGAAGCCGTGAAGCGGCATCTTACTTGTTCAAATATTTAATCGCCCAAAATCCGAATCAGTCTTCTGCTGCGAATTTTCAATTTCAGATAGTGAACATGTATTCACATTCGGACCAAAAGATTTTTCGTGAAGAAATGCGTCGTTGGGTCGAGTCTTTTGGTCCGCAGAGTTCCTGGGCGCAGGCCAACGCCGGGGATAAGAAGTTGATTGAGGACACTTACAAAGTTCAAGAGGCAACATTGCGTGGCCATGTGTTGCAATTGCATCAGACGGCGCAGAATTCACGAGCTGATTACTCGAGGCTCGCTGCGGTGGCGGCTTATCAATTGTATGGTCAATATTTTTCGGATTCTCCAAAAGGTTCTGAGATGCGCTTCTATCAAGCAGAGTTGTATTTCGATATGGAGAAGTATCAAGACGCGGCGAAGTTGTATTTTTGGGTTGCAGAAAAAGATCCGAAATCGAAATTTTTTGAAAATTCGGTCGTCAATGCCATGCTCGCGCTCGAAAAAGATCTTCCAAGCAATGAAGAAATAGCGAAAAAGCGTGGTACATCTTTGGCCGAAATTCCATTGGATCCACCGGTGATGCGATTTGAACGGGCCGCACTTAAGTATATTTCGTCTTTTCCTAAGGGCGACAAGGTCAACGACATTCGTCGACGGCTTGGTGTTTTGTATTATCATTATAATCACTTTGATCAGGCGATTGCGCTTTTTGACAAAGTGATCGAAGAGAGTCCGGGTTCGCAGAATGCAGAAGTGGCCGGCAACTTGACGCTGGATATTTATAAACTCAAAGGTGATATGGTTGGCCTCGCGGACAAGGGCAAACAGTATCTATCCAATCCGGCGCTTGCGAAGACGAAATTCGGAATGAACGTGCACTCGATGATGGAGGGCGCTTCTTTTAGCAAGGCCGAAAAGTTAGCGGAAACCAAAGACTACACGCAGGCTGCTAAGGAGTTTGAAAGTTTCGGAGCGACCTTTAAACAGTCTGAACTTTCGACCGCAGCAAAATACAAGGCAGGCTATAACTACGAAAAGGCAGGTGATTTTTCTTCTGCTATTCGAATGCATCTGGCTGTTTTGGCCGTAGCCAGTGAAAGTCCGAAAATTCGAGTTATTCAAAATGATTCTCGCAACGATCTCTCAAGACTCTATCAGCAGTCGGGACAACTTGAACTTGCGGCCAAGTATTATCAAGCATACGGTCAAGCAAATTCGAAAGATCAAAAAGGTGTGAATGCCATCTACAATGCCGCGGTTCTATTTGATGCTTTGAATGATTCGGAAAGTGCCGACATCAATTATCAAAGTTACCAGAAGCTCTCAAGCAAGAGTGATCGCAGTGAGGTCGCATTTCTGCAGGCTGAAATGCATAAGCGTTTAGGCCATGGCGACCGCGCAGTTGAGCTCTATAATCAATATCTAACGAATGGCAATCACCCAGTTGAAAACATTCTGCGGTCCATTTTTATGGTGGGCCAAATCTATGAAAATGCTCAAAAGCCACAGAATCGCTGGTGGTATAAACGTACCATTGAAACGGCAAAGACTCTGAAAGCAAAAGATGGACTGCAATATGTTGCAGAGGCAAAGTTTCGTATTGCTCAAGACTCTGTCGTTGAATTGGCAACGGTGAGGTTTGGTCGCACCGAAAAGCAGCAGCAATTGGCGGCACAAAAAATTCTACAGATTAAGGACAAGTACATTCTCGATATGAAAGAGGTCATCAAGTACGACAATGCTCCAATGATCGTGGCTGCTTTGGCGTCGGCAGGGCAGGTTATTGATCAGATTGCAGCACTGTTTGGGAGGGCGCCGACTCCTGATGGGTATTCACCAGAGGATGCGCAAAAGTTTCAGCAGCTGTTGGCTGACAAGGTGAAAGAGTTCAAGGCTGAGGCGCAAGTTTCATACAAAGCAGCTTCGGATAAAGCCTCTGAATTTGAAGTGTTCACTCCCTGGGCCAAAGTCGCACAACAGGCGCTCAAAAAAGATTCTGGAGGGGTAAACGAAGAGTTGGCCGCCGAAGCTAAGGCGATCGATTGGATGGGCTTATGAAGGATATAAAATTTCACATCGGACTTTTGGTAGCTTTGATCGCAGTTGGCTGTAGCTCTGCAAACAAAAACAAAGCCGATGGGTCTCGTGAAAATGGCCGTGTCTTGGTGCAGGAACCAGGGACAAACATCGACAAGGATGAGGACTCATCGGGTTCAGGTGCGGTGGTTTCTTCAGAAAGAGTGAGTGGTGAGGACGCAAAATACTCTGCATTGGCAAAGGCCTATCGAGCACAAAAAGGACAAGAGCTTTTGAATGAGACCTATAGGATTTTGAGTGTTGATCCTCAAGACCCCATCGCACTGAATACTTTAGCTCTGTACTATATGAAAAAACAAAAATATGGTGCGGCTCGAATTTTGATTGGTCGGGCTTTGGTAAAGTCAGGCAATCGTTCGGGTCTCTATAATAATCTTGGTGTCATTGCTTTGAATGAGGGCGAAGTGAATTTGGCGATTGCCCAATTTAAAAAGGCAATTCGGGCGCAGGACGATCATCCAGAGGCTCTTGGTAATCTTGCTTCGATTTACCTGAGAAATGGCGAGTATCTCAAGGCACAACAAATGTTGGATCAGGCCTACAAAAAACATAGCCAAAATGCTGCCATCGCGAATAACTATGCTATTACATTGCGTAACAATAAAAATTTCGCGCAAGCGAAATCCGTGTACGAAGATATCTTGAAGCAAGACTCGCGAAATGTTGTGGTCTTACTGAACTATGCTATACTTTTAGTGGAACACATGAACAAACCAAAGGAAGGTTTGGCATTAGTGTATAAGTTGAAGCTTCTGGAGACAGAACGCGATGATGTTTTAAAAATTGCAGCTGATCTAGAGCGAAAGGCGAAAGCGGCGATTAAGTGAGTGATAATTGAAAGTGTACTGGTTGAGAAAGTACTGAAATGCGCAGGGTAGTTTAGTTCTTAAACAAAACGTATTTAGAGGCCAAGGATGGTTTTGAAAATTCGCTCAGGGCAAAATAGAAACTGCTTAGATATGCTGAAGACGGTCAGTCTTGCATTGCTTATTCCCGTGGCGGTGCAGATCTTAGCGGTACAGAATGCTCGAGCCGCAGGTGCTGATGAAGATCGGTCCGCCAAAACGGCGTCGCCAAATGCAACTGGCGAGACGAAAAAGAAAAAGAGTACGAGCATTGATTTTGAAGACCAGTTGATTGAAGGGCAGTCTCAGAAGCCCGAGCTTTTTTATTTGATGAATCAAAAACAATTTAATTTCAAGCGTCTCATTCGCTTGCGAGAAGATTTCTTGCCAGAGATGAGAAAATCAGCAGATGAGATTCAGCGCCAAGGAAGTGGAAATTGAAGCTACCAGTCTTTTTGAGAATCTACAAAGAGCAACAGCTTGTTGGAGTGAAGCAACTTTCCGATCAACAAATTGTTGTCGGGCGGCAAGCCGGACTGCAAGTCACTCTCGAAGACGACTCGGTCTCGGTGATTCATGCCGCGATTGAAGAACGCGATACTGGTTTTTATGTTTGTGACCTTGGATCAGAGAAGGGCACGATTCTCAACGGGCAGGCCATTCTGGATGAAAAAATCAATCCAGGTGATGTCATAACCATTGGTGTCTATCGAATTGAGTTTCAGTCTGGAATTCCAAAGTTCAAAGCACCGGGGGAAATCACGGGTGTTGGAATTCCGATTCCTCAGCCAGAAAGTGCAGCAGGTGTTGCGACTAGTCCAGCTGCGCCCTCTGCAGAAGAATCTTCTTTGGATATTGATTTAACAGTGGTGCGTCCGTCAGCGCCGATTGAGTCTTCTCAGGCTTCGGTCGCCGATATTGTTGCCGCAGAATCAGTGGTGACACAGCCAGAGCCCAAGTCTTTAGCGCAAGAACTTGGTGCGCCAGAACCTAGTGAACCACAATCAAATAGAACGCAGTTTAATATTCAAGTTCCGGAAAGATTTGAACGCGATGCTGGCGCAAACATCATGCAGGCTTCGCCAGCATCTGATGTGGGCGTTCGCCCGTCAGTTGGAAAACTATCGTTGAAAAAGACAATTCCATCTGCAAAGACTTCGAAAGAGAAACATAAGGCACGAAAGACATTTGCGCCGCCAAGTCGTTACAATGATGTGCAAGAGTTTGTACGTCCGACTAAGGGAACTGTTGTTGAAATATTGGTTGCTTGGCGTGAGCGCGTGATTTCAACCTATCACTACACGCAAAAACAAACAGTTATGATGGGTTCTTCGCCCAAGGCTGACATTGTATTGCCAGTTGTGATTTCAAAGCAACAAAGTGTGCCGATAGTTCGAATTGATTCACGTGCCGTAATATTTCTTTATCCCGAGATGAATGGCGAGTTGGTTCGCAATGATCAGAAACAAAGCTTTTCTCAGTTGGCAAAATCGAATCGCATTCTGCGTGAGAAAAATTTTAATGCAATAGTTTTAGATCAAGGTGAACTGGCAAAGATAGAGCTTGGTGAGGGTGTTGCCATTTATGTTCGATATGTAGGTGATACACCTAAGCCGATAATGGCTCCTCCGATGGACTTTACTCCGACAGAAATTGGCGCCATGGTGATGGGTGTATTTTTGACTGCTGCACTTTGGCTGTATATGTCTTTTCAAAATCCTCCGCCGGAACTTCCAGGTAATGATGTGAATACCGAGCCGAGCTATCACGCGTTGGTGATTTCGAAGCCACCGCCAACTCCGGCCCCACTTCCAGTCGTGACAGCTCCTCCAGAGCCAGAGCCGAAGCCGACACCGCCGCCAACTCCTGCACCAGTAGTGAAAGCCACTCCATCACCGAAGAAGGTTGAGGATCCAAAGGCAATCACCCAGGTGAAACGGCAAGAGCAAAAGACGAGAGAAACTCCTGGGGCCGCATCGAATCCAGCGAAGAGCGACAAAAAAGGCCCGAGCAAGATGACAAGTGTCAAGCAGGGGGGCGCGATCAAGACGACTGATAAAGAAGGCGCGCAAATGCAGACGGTGAAAAAGAATATCGAGAAATCGGGGCTCTTTGGAACCTTCGGTAAAAATGGTGCCAACGACAGAATTGACACTAGCTCCTCTGGAGCAGGAACCCTTGCTGGTGCCGCCAACCAAGCCTCTGGTAAGTCAGGCAATGCAGAAAATCGGCCTGGGCAGGGCTTGGGCTCGCAGTTCAAAGAGACGGGAGTCGGCGGAACGGGTACAGCCATACAGGGGATTCCTGGAGTGAAGACCACGGGACGTGGCAGTGGGAATTCTGGTTATGGCACCGGTGGCCTCGGGTCGCATGCTGGAGTGAAACTCGTCGTAGGTGGTAATGAAGCCACTTTCTCTGGAAGCATCGATCGTGAGGCCATTCGCCGAGTGGTGAAGAGCAACGAGAATGTCATTCAAAAGTGTTATGAACGATCACTTGATAAGAAGCGTGATATCTCAGGACGTGTTGTCATTGAATTTACCATCGGAGAGCAAGGCCGAGTACTGGGTGCCAAGGTTGCCAACAATGAGCTTGGCGATGATGGTTCGGTAGGGAATTGTATTGTGCTTCGGTTGCGGGAATGGAAATTTCCGGAACCACCAACGGATCAAGAGGTAACAGTTAAGTATCCGTTTATTTTTTCAACACCAAATTGATTAGTTTTTATTTATTTAGGAGGACATAGTGGAACCAACAGCAATAGAAGCAGCAGCAGCAAGCTCGAATTTTTTTGTCGAGGCATTGCAAAGTAAAGAACCCGCGATTTACGCGATTTTTTTGATCGGAATATTGACGATCGGACTGATCTTAGAAAGATTCATGGCGCTCTCTCGATACAGCATTGAAAAAACTGAATTCAACGACCATATTTTTGGCGCCGTCTTGCGTGGTGATATTCGTGGTGCGATCACTTTTTGCGATAGCAAACCAGCGCCTTTGACCAACACGGTAAAAGAAGGATTGATTCAAGTTTTGAATCATCGGCCAGATGAAGAAGTACAAGTGGCGATGGACGCATCAGTTCTCAGAGAGACTCCAAAGGTTGAAGGCTGGGTATCATTCTTGGCTGTGTTTGGAAACTTGTCGACACTAGCAGGACTCGTGGGAACAATCATGGGTATGATCACATCATTTCATGGTGTTTCCAAGATGGATGGTGCGCAAAAAGCAACCGAACTTTCAAAAGGTATTTCACAGGCACTTCACTCAACAGCATTGGGTCTGATTGTGGCGCTTGTTGCGATTTTGGCTTACGGATATTTTCAAGTGCGCATTGGGCGTCTCATCAATGACATGGTGGAGAGCAGCATGCGTTTGATGAATGTTGTGGTCGCCAATCGCGAAAAAATGAAGGAGTAATCCGATTATGGCACAGGTCGAGGATAGCGGCTCCGGTCGTTCAGTTAATACAGAGCTCAACTTGGTTCCGTTCATCGATTTGATGAGTGTCTTGATCACCTTTCTGCTGGCTACAGCGGTTTGGTCACAAATTTCTATGATTCAACTGGGTAGCTCGCTTTATGCAAAAAAACAGGACACGCAAACCACTCCTGAGCCACCGCCTCCGATGGCCGATATCCCCTTGCGAATTGATGTGAAAGATACTTTTCTGCGAGTTGTGATTGGCAATGACAAGTTTGAAATTCCGAAGCAGTCGGGTGAATACGACTTTGCCAAAATGCGTGACAAGCTGAATGAAATTAAAAAAACCTATCCTGAAAAAGTGGACGCGGTGATCACAATTGATGATGAGGTCAAGTATGATTACTTGATTCGCGGTATGGATTCAATTTTGAAGTCTGGTTTTCCGTCTATTTCAGTTGCAACAGGAGGAGCTGAGTAATGGCTATCTTTGCTCCGGGCTATCGAGACCGGCACAATCGTCCTCGAGGAAAAGGTAAGCGAAGTGCGATCGCCGTATTATCTGTCACGGCAATGGTTGATATGTTCACTGTTCTGGCGATCTTTCTATTGCAGAATTACAATGCAACTGGCGAAGTCATTCAGATTAAAGAGAATGTTGAGCTTCCTAAGGCATCCGCAGTCAAAAATCTTTTACCTACCCAAGTGGTTGTGGTGTCGAAAGAAGGGATCTCTATTGAACAAGAGGTGTTGGCACCATTTTCTCAGGTGAAAGAACAGCACGAGTGGCTGATTCCTTCACTTCAGGTTCGCTTGCAGCAGCGATTTCAAGAGATCGAAGAAGGCACTAGTATGAAAAAGATTAAGAAAGCAATCGATGCAACTCGTCCAGATGTGGGCACTCCGGAGGATCATCGCAAGGTAACTGTCCAGGCAGATAAGTCGATTGATATGCTAACGATCAAAAAAGTGATGTACACCGTGCAAGAAGCAGGAGCGACAGAAATCAATTTTGCCGTGGTAAAAGATGGCGGAACCCCAGCGGTTCAATAAAAACTGTTTAGGCGGCCTTACTCATCGAGTTAGGTCCGATAAACTTTCTGACATAATCAAAAATAATCGACTGGGTTTCGGGGTGAATTGAAACAAATTTCAAACCGGCATGTCCACTTGATGTGACATAGACGACCGAGGCGCGCATGCGCATGGGTACCGAAATTTCTGGGCTTTTAATAAGAACATTTATCTCTTCACCGCGAATCAGAGAGCCAGCATCGTTCACACCTAAGCCGCCGATGCTGATCGACGCCGCTTTGGTGATAAGCGGATGCGCATCATCTGTGTCGCGCGTCACGACAACAGATCCCATGAGCGGAGCCCGCTCGTTTTCTCGGCGGCTCATGCCCAATTGCTCCATAGTTTCTGGCATTTCAAAGATACTCAACCATTTCGGCATTCCGTTGGTCCAAAGGCGAACCTTGCTTAAATTCGAAACGCCACGAAGGTGAGCTAACATTTCTTTGTGTGTCAGAGGGCCGACACTCGACCCGGCCACATCAACGTACCAAACAGCAGTTGGGGCTTTTTGTTCTTCGACTTTTTTCATGTGTGTGAGCTGTGTCTCCCAATCTTTGATTGAAAGCCACTCGCGTTGGCCCTTCCACCATACAAAACTTGAAGATGGCACTTGGGCATCACGCACTTGTTGTTTGAGCTCGTCGGTAGAAAACGGCCCTGTCACGACATCACTTGAGTAAACAAACCACATTTTCATCAACTCACTTATCGGATTTCTAGTTTTGGACTTAAATGAAATCCATAGATCTCATGTCGGGAGCGCGACACTGTGTCTCTGAAGTGACCTGAGGTGCGGGCCGCTAACAACTAGACTTTGCTTCGACAAAGATCTAGTCTAGCTGGGGATAGTGCGAGGCGACCGCTTCAATCGGTGGTAGACTGACAACAACAATGACTCAACATGTGGAGCAACGAAGACGTCGATGAAGAGAAGTGCGATTATATTAGGATTACTGCTATTTATTGTGGCTGTTGAAATCTTGATTTTGGCACCTGACGAAATTGGCTTTCACCCTTATGAAGAGGATGTCGAAGTCAGTGAGGCTGCTCCGGAACCACCAACCACCAATGAAGCTGGGCAGGTGATAAATAATTTTCATTTAGTTGAGTCTAATGGAGATACCAAAGAGTTTGAAGTTTGGGCGAAGCGCGCCCTTCGGCAAGAGGGAAATAAAGAGGAGGAGCAGGCCTCCTCTCAGGATGCAAAAAAACGGGAATCGGGCACCTTAACGCTCGATGAAATGCGAGTTCGTTTCTTTGGCAAAAACGGTACAACTTATACAGTCAACGGAGATCATGGCATCGTCATGTTGGCTCGCAAAGATATGAAAATTTCTGGTCATGTACGTACCGAAACCTCAAATGGCTATGAGTTTGAAGCAGAGCAGGTGATGTATAATTCTGGCGCAAGACTTTTAAAGAGTCCTCAGTCTGTCAAAATGATGGGGCCGAAGTCACCTGATGGCGATCGCTTACTATTGACAGGTAAAGATCTCGTTGCTGATTTAAATACTAACGAAATGTTAGTTAAAGAAAACGTGCGGGCTCAGCGCAAAATCAAGGGAGATCGCAATTTACTTATCACCAGTCAAAGTGCCGAATTTAGTGGTCGTTCCAACTATGCCCGCTTCTTGGGTGAAGTGGTGATTCACGTAGATTCAACGCAAATCACTGGGCCATCGGCACAATTCAATTACAAACCGAGTTCCGATGTGCTGGACTCGGTGGATGTGTTGGGTGGAGTGAAGGTGACCGATGTCGACAAGTTTGCAACTGCGAACCAAGTGAGTGTACAATTAGAGGACGATCGCTTTATTTTTCGAGGTTCTCCTCGGGTGGTTCAAAACGGCGATGAATTGAGTGGTGAAGAAATAGTGTTTCATGAAGGGGGCAAGCGGGTTCAGGTGCGCAAAGCTTCTCCTGGATTGCCTCCTATTGCGCCGCGAACTGAATTGCAACTTAAGAGTTTGGAGAAAAAACCGTGAGTGTTAAATTACGGGTAAAAGAAATCTCAAAATCCTTTAAGCAACGTAAAGTTGTGGATGGTGTGAGTTTTGAAATTGAAGCTGGGCAAGTGGTTGGGCTATTGGGGCCGAATGGTGCCGGCAAAACAACCAGTTTTTATATGACCGTTGGTTTGGTGTCTCCTGACTCAGGCGACATTTTGTTAGATGAGCGCTCCATTCGAACTATGCCGATGTTTCAACGCGCGCGTGTTGGCTTGAGCTACTTGCCACAAGAGGCGAGTGTTTTTCGACGACTCACTGTTCGCGAAAATATTCTTGTGGCCCTTGAAGCCCATGGGGTTTCTGGTACCGCTCGCAAAGAAAAACTCGAGAGTTTACTTGAAGATTTTTCGATCAATCATATTCGCGATAGTTTTGGCTACGCCCTTTCGGGCGGCGAGCGCCGGCGGGTGGAGATTGCCAGGGCTTTGGCCGGTGATCCGAAGTTTATTCTCTTGGACGAGCCGTTTGCTGGAATTGATCCGATTGCCGTCGCGGATATTCAGAATATTATTTTGGAACTTAAGCGACGTGGAATAGGCGTGTTGATAACCGATCACAATGTGCGCGAAACCTTGGGAATTTGCGATTACGCCTACATTATGAAGGATGGTCGAGTCCAGGTTCAGGGCGAAGCGAACCAAGTTGCCAACTCTGAGCTTGCGCGAAAGTTCTATCTCGGCGAAAATTTTAAATTATAGGGTAATTTTTTTTGAGGTTTTTTTAGGAGGATAAATGGCAGTGGGTCTAAGGCAGTCTCTGAATTTATCGCAGACACTGCGAATGACACCGCAACTTCAGCAGGCAATTAAATTGCTTCAGCTCTCTCGTCTTGAGATGGAAACTGCCATACGCAAAGAACTCGAAGAAAATCCGATTCTTGAAGAATTCGCAGAAGGCCCCGGAGAAGAAGGGGCGGCAGAAGCTGCGGCAAATGCCGAGCCCAATGCGAATAATCCTGATGCGCAGGAGATGAGTTCGAATCTACAGAAAGATCAAGACCCGCAAAAACAAGATGAATTTGATTGGGAGAATTACCTCGATTCAAGCTTCAAGCCGACTCCAATGCAGGGATCCGGCAATGAAGAGATCATGAACTATGAGAACGTCATAACTTCTGAGCAAAGTCTTTATGATCATTTGATGTGGCAGGTTGGTTTGAGCGGCTTCAATGAGGAAGAAACAATTTTAGTCAGTGCGCTGGTCAGTTATATTGATGATGATGGCTATCTCAGCACACCACTGTCTCAGATCGCCCAAGAAGAAAATCTCAGTGAAGAGGATTTGGCATCGGTTATTCCATATTTGCAGGAGTTTGACCCAGCTGGCGTAGGGGCTCGTGATCTTAAAGAGTGCCTTTTGGTTCAAGCCAAGCATTTACAAGAAGACACTCACGACCTGGTCAATCTCATCAACAATCACCTGAAGGATCTTGAAAAGAAGAACTATGAGGGAATTGCCAAAGCGATGGGGCGCGATCTTGAGGATGTCATCGGAATGTGTAAAATTATTTACTCGATGGACCCCAAGCCAGGTCGGGCTTATATGCCCAATGACACCCATTACGTAACTCCAGACGTCTATGTTTACAAAGTTGGTGAAGAGTACATGGTGTCGTTGAATGAGGATGGCTTGCCTCGTCTGAAGATTTCGAATTTCTATAAAAGTATGTTGGGAAAATCATCAGGTACCAATGCCAACACCCAAGAGTACATTCAAGAAAAACTGCGATCGGCAGTGTGGCTGATTAAGTCCATTCATCAACGCCAACGAACGATCTATAAAGTGGCGGAATCGATTGTAAAGCATCAACAAGATTTTTTTGAAAAAGGCTCCGGTTTTATTAAGCCTATGATATTGCGTGATATCGCCAATGATATTGGTATGCATGAGTCCACAGTGAGTCGAGTGACTACGGCCAAGTATATGCATACGCCTCGCGGCATTTACGAGCTTAAATATTTCTTTAACTCCGGAATCAACACCTCAGACGGCGACTCTTTGGCGAGTGAGTCGGTGAAACTCAAGATCAAAGAGTTTGTTTCATCAGAAGATCCAAAGAACCCACTCTCAGATCAAAAAATCGTCGAAATGCTCAAGAAAGAGGGCATTCAGATCGCACGACGGACAGTGGCAAAATATAGAGATGTTCTAAAGATCTTGCCTTCTAGTAAGCGTAAAAAGTATTTTTAGTTTCTTATGTCAGTGCCGATTATTCCCGCAGTTATAGCTTTCGCCGTTGCTCTTCCAATAGGTGCCTTCCTTTATCGTTTTTGGGTCAAGCTTGGACTTGAGATGATGGTTGATGCCGCTCGTGAAGAGGCTGCGCGCCTTTTGTCTGAGGTTAAAGAAAACTCCGAAGATCTGATGGTTGACGCCAAAGAGAGTGTCGCTGAATTCACTGAAGAGTACACCGAGAAAAATGCGCGCGAGATGCAGGATCTGCAAAAAAAAGTTGAAGATGCAGAAGAGGCCTATCGCAAGAAGCGCAGTCAGCATGATCGTGAGTACAATCAAGACCTCAAAGAAGTTCAAAAGCAGAGCCAGGCTGTCGATCAAAAGATTCAAAAAGTTCAAGCGCGTCAGACGAAGTATGATGAGCTGAAAAAGAAAATCGCTGAAATGAAGGCCGAATTGGTTCATCAGTACATACATTTGTCCAAAGAAGATGCCCAAGTTTTGCGCGAACAAATTGCTAAAAAAATCGAAGAAGATGCAGTGATCGCGGCTAAACGTAAGGCGAACGAGTTTGAGGCTGAAACCAAAGCCGACGCTGAAGAGCTAGCCAAAAGGGTTATCGGAGTGGCTTTGAGTCGTTTTGCTCGCGCCTCCTCGACTGAGCGAGGGATCGGCATCGTGCAGCTTCCTGACGAAAAAACCAAAGAGCGCGTGATGGCCAATGATGGGGCCTATGTTAAAGCTTTGGGTGAAGCGTGTGGTGTCGATGTTCATTTGGGTGCTGACTTGTTTTTTAATATTCAGGGTTTTGATCCTGTCCGCCGAGAAATCGCGACCAGAGCATTAGAAAAATTGGTTGCTGAACGCAACTTAAATGCCCAGAGTGTAGAGCGAATTGTTGAAAAAACCAAGACAGAGGTTTTTCGAAAAATTGAAGAGGATGGTCGTAAGTTGTCGATCGAGATGGGCACAGTCGACTTTGACCCTGAAATTAAAAAGATGTTGGGTTCGCTTCGCTATCGTTATTCATTCGCGCAAAATCAATACTTTCATGTCGCAGAAGTGGGTTGGTTGTGTAGTTTGATGGCCGCAGAATTGGGTACGGTGCATGTGCCTTCGGCAAGAAGAGCTGGCGTCTTACACGATATCGGCAAAGCGATGGATCACAGTATGGAAGGTGGTCATGCCGTGATCGGTGCTGACTTTATTAAGCGGCATGGAGAGCAAGAGCCGATTGTGCATGCCGTTCGGGCCCACCACTTTGAAGAGCAGCCCAATTCAGATTTGGCATTTCTGGTGATTGCCGCCGACGCAATTTCTGGAGCCCGCCCAGGGGCGCGTCGATCAACAGTAAGTTCTTATAATCAAAAAATGGAAGCTCTCTCGACAATTGGTGATGGCTTCAAAGGTGTGAATCGAACGTTGGTCTTCAATGCGGGACGCGAGGTTCGAATTCTTGTCGATTCAAATCGAGTGAGTGACGAACAGGCACTTGTGATGTGCCGTGAAATTGCGACTAAGATTGAAGAAGAGTGTACCTATCCTGGGCAAATCAAAGTCATGGT
>CAYONZ010000016.1:43810-71527 GCA_964405465.1 uncultured Bdellovibrionales bacterium
TTCTACGGTCTAGCTTACGGTCTAGTTAGAATAAGCGCTGGGCTATTGGTGTTTCCGTCGTAGAGACTCATCGATCGGTTGTCACCTGAGATTACATATCCCATCTGTGTGCGATCGACCATCACTGTACAAGTGTGTCCATTCAGTGAAAAACTTTGTTGGGCAGCTTGAATCGTTTCAAAATAATTTGAATACACATTAGCTTGAACGGTAATCGGCGCATCAATCTGGGTGCGGTCCGAGAACAGGCAGTGGTGGCTGACCGTGAGTTGCCCTTGGGCAAAATTGAATGTGTACCACTCGGTCATGGTTCCGTTAATGACGGTGTTATTGCCCCAAGTGTTTGTGACACTTGTTTGTGACGAAGGGCTGGTCCAGTCTCCACCATAAATTCCATTGTAGGCTTGTTTTGTATCTTTCTTTTGGCAAGCAGAAAGGCCCAAAGCTAAGACTGCAACGAACGATGTTAGAATAGTTTTTCGTAAGACATTTACCGAGACCATGTGGCCCTCCTCGTGTTTCAACTTCCTATAGATCAAGAATGGCGCCAGCTCAGCATGCATTCTGATGGAGCTTGATTGTCTAAACTCTCGACAGGGACCGCCATTTTGTGGCCTCCACTGATGTGAGGTATCACAAGGACTTATGGAGTTCTTGGGGGCTCGTGCTTCTTTGTCTCTGGCTCTGTCTCGATATGAGACAAATTGGCTACGCTTCTTTTTGCCTCAGCAGGAGGGCGCAAAACACGTGCGTTGAAAGCAGAGCAGTAAGTCTATGATTATACTAATTTTATTTAGATCGTTTCTGGATGAGAAGTAAACTTGTGAATAATTCGGAGTAGACCTTAGTCTTGGCAAAGAATTTGCCGAGTAGAATGTTGTGGTTTCAAACAGAAACCACCCAAGAAAGGGGTACTGTTATGGTCGTCGATTTCACCTTCCTCCATGTAGACACTTCTGAGGCTCTGATGGAGCACATGCAACAAAAGCTGGAGAAGCTTCTCAAGTTTGAGATGAAGCCAATGGAGACGAAGGTTGTGTTTACGATGCAAAAACACGATTGCATCGTCGACGTCAATATCGTGGAGGGGCGCAAAAAATTTAAAGCCCAGGCGTCGTGTGAAGATTTTTATCGAGCTGCTGACCAAGTGGTGAACAAGCTTGTTCGTCAATTGTCGAAAGACAAGCACCGGGTGAAGGAGCATCGAAACGTTGCGGCTTCACACTATGGTAAGCTTGCAATGATGACAGACGAGATGTCGGTCGATTTCCATCGTGAGCCGCCGCGTAAAGTGGGCTGAGGCTTTGCTTTTATTTTAAGCAAACTCCGCTGAAGTCTAACATTCAAGTTTTTTCAGAGCAGAGCCTGTCAGGTTCTGCTTCTACTGAGAGGAGCCCCCAAAGCTCCTCTTTTTTTTAGGCCTCTTCGAATGAGGTCCTTTGGTTAGAGAACTAAGTGCTCTTTGAGTGTCCCCGACACAGTCAAAATTGTTTTGAATATTGTCTTAATGTTTACCGCCTCGGCCTTTTCGCCTTCTCGATTTTTTCAAGAGACAGAGCCTGTCCAAATGGGCCTTCAAGATGGTAAAGCGTTGACCCCCTCATAGTGCTTTGATAGCACTTTAAGTTTGAGATCATAAACATCTAAAAAAGGATCGCCAAGTTCATGAAAAACTATTTGTTTACCAGCGAATCTGTCTCTGAAGGACATCCCGATAAAATCGCCGATCAAATCAGTGATTCGGTTCTTGATGCGATGTTGGCTCAGGATCCCAAGAGTCGTGTGGCCTGTGAGACTTTGGTGACCACTGGTGTTGCGGTCGTTGCCGGTGAGGTGACCACAAAGGCAAACGTTGATATTCCGGGAGTTGTTCGTCAGGCGATCAAAGACATCGGGTACGATGATAGCAATAAAGGTTTTGATCATAAAACATGTGCAGTCATGGTGACTCTCGATAAACAGAGCCCAGATATTGCGATGGGTGTTGATACCTCTGCTAACAAAGAACAGGGTGCTGGAGATCAAGGTTTGATGTTCGGATATGCCATCAATGAAACTCCTGAATTCATGCCTCTTTCGATTCACCTTTCGCACAAATTAATGTCTGAGTTGGCGCGTATTCGCAAAGCGAGCGAAGTTGATTTCTTGCGACCAGACAGCAAAAGCCAAGTCACAGTTGAATATGTAGATGGTAGAGTAAAGCGTGTTGATGCGGTGGTGATTTCTACGCAACATTCTGAGCAGGTGACGCAGACTCAGCTCAAAGAGCTCGTCATGGAGAAGGTTGTTAAGGGAGTGATTCCATCCGAGTGGCTTGATGCGAAGACCAAGTATTTTATCAATCCAACTGGGCGATTTGTGATTGGTGGTCCGCAGGGTGATTGTGGACTTACCGGTCGTAAGATTATTGTCGACACCTATGGAGGTCACGGTGCCCATGGTGGAGGTGCTTTCTCTGGCAAAGATCCATCCAAAGTTGATCGCTCGGCAGCATATGCTTGTCGGCATATTGCAAAAAACTTGGTTGCGGCTGGATTGGCAGAAAAATGTTTGGTGCAAGTTTCGTATGCGATCGGCGTAGCCGAGCCAGTGAGTATTATGGTGAACGATTTTGGCACGAGCAAAATCACCAACGAAGTTTTAACTAAAGCCGTACGTGAAATTTGGAGCCTCAAGCCAGCTGCGATTATTGAACAGTTTGATCTTTTAAAGCCACGCTACAAGAAAACTGCTGCCTACGGGCACTTTGGTCGAAACGATGCCGAGTTCACATGGGAAAAACTTGATAAAGTTGATGCATTAAAAGATGTCGTTAAGACACTTGCTCGATAGTTAGGGAAATATGGACTCAAGACTGATACGTAACTTTGCGATCATCGCACATATTGATCATGGCAAGTCGACGCTTGCTGATTGCCTACTTGGTTACACCGGCGCGCTAAGTGATCGCGAAAGAAAAGCCCAATTTCTCGACAATATGGAGCTCGAGCGTGAACGAGGGATAACCATTAAGGCGCAAACCGTTCGTTTGTCTTACAAGGCAGATGATGGCGAGACCTATCAGATCAACTTGATTGATACTCCGGGGCACGTGGATTTTTCATACGAAGTTTCACGTTCGCTGGCTGCCTGTGAGGGTGCCATTTTGGTGGTCGATGCCGCTCAAGGAGTGGAAGCACAAACGTTAGCAAACGTCTTTTTGGCACTTGAAAACAATCTGGAAATTATTCCTGTTTTAAATAAAATTGATTTACCTTCTGCAGATCCTGAAGGTGTGAAAAAACAAATTGAAGACTCTGTTGGCCTGGATGCATCCGAGGCGATTTTGGCTAGTGCCAAAGAGCAAATCGGCATACGCGATATTCTCGAGGCGATTGTCAAAAAGGTCCCACCACCAAAAGCGGATCGAGAGTTACCGTTAAGAGCATTGGTTTTTGACTCTTGGTTTGATTCTTATCAAGGTGTTGTGGTTTTGGTTCGCCTCGTGGATGGGCGTATCACTAAAGGCGAGCGAATTAAATTTATGGCTGGCGACCAGAATTATGAAGTTTTGCAATTGGGGGTCTTTGCTCCGTTTCCAAAAGGCGTCGATGTTCTTGAGGCTGGTGAAGTTGGTTTTTTGATTTGTGGAATAAAAAATATCCGCGAAGTGCGAGTGGGCGATACTGTCACTACATACAAGAAACCTGCGCTAGAACCTTTGGCGGGATTTCGCCGAGTGCAACCGATGGTGTTTTCTGGAATCTTCCCGGTCGATGCAACTGACTATGAAGCTCTGAAAGATGCGCTTGATAAACTTGTTTTGAATGACTCTAGCTTGGCTTATGAAGTTGAAAAATCGGCGGCACTTGGTTTTGGTTACCGGGTTGGCTTTTTGGGTCTTCTGCACATGGAGATTGTACAAGAGCGACTTGAACGTGAATTTGGATTGAATTTGATCACAACAGCTCCCACCGTGGTTTATCGAATCACGACGACTGAGGGACAAGTGATCATGCTTGAAAATCCAGCTCTCATGCCTGACCCAACCAAGATTCTCAAGGCTGAAGAGCCTTGTGTGAAGGTGACGGTGCACACTCCCTCCGAATATATTGGCGCCATTCTAAAACTTTGCGAAGAAAAGCGCGGTATTCAGATGCGAATGGATTATGTGACTGAGAAAAAAGTCATCATCGAATACAAGTTACCTATGAATGAAATGGTCATGGATTTTTATGACAAACTTAAGTCTCTGACCAAGGGTTACGCATCTCTTGAATATGAATTTATGAACTATGAAGAATCTGATTTGGTCAAACTCGACATCATGATCAATGGTGAGCCGATCGATGCGTTGTCGTTGATTGTCCATCGTTCGAAAGCGGTTCCAAGGGGGCGTTCGCTCACGGAAAAACTCAAAGAATTAATTCCAAGGCAACAGTACCAAGTCGCAATTCAGGCAGCGATTGGAGCTAAAATTGTCGCTCGTGAAACACTTGGTGCGCTCAGAAAAGACGTGACTGCTAAATGTTACGGTGGTGATATTTCTCGAAAACGTAAACTTCTTGAGCGGCAAAAAGAAGGTAAAAAGCGCATGAAGCAAATTGGTACAGTTGAGGTTCCTCAAGAGGCATTTCTCGCTGTTTTGAAAGTGGAGGATTAGTGATGTTTTCAAAAAAGTTCTGGACAGAGGGGCCTGGTTCATTTGCCGTTGCTATCGGAATTGCACTTGTTATTCGTTGGGCGGTTTTTGAGGCGTATGTGATCCCATCGGGTAGCATGTTGCCGTCGCTTTTGATTCACGATCATATTTTTGTGAACAAATTTGTGTACGGTTTGCGAATGCCTTTCAGTGAAAATTGGTTGGTGAAATTTTCTGAGCCAAAGCGCGGAGACGTGATAGTTTTCAAGTATCCACTTGATATGAGTACATTTTTTATCAAGCGTGTCGTTGGCTTACCTGGTGATCGAATATTCTACGAAAACGGCAAGCTCTATGTGAACGATGTTTTGCAGGAGGCTTCTCCCTCAAAAATAGACAATGCGTTTAGCCTGCTTAGGCCTGAAGACTTTTGGGGCGGCGGGAATACCGCGGATGTTCCAAGTAATTACGATCATCTGACTGAGCGCCTTTTGGTTGAAGACAAACAAGTGAAAGAGCATAGTATTTTGCTTCGCAAGGGAGACCAGTTTACCCAAATGGCGTTTGGACCGGTCACTGTTCCCGAGGGTAAGCTTTTTATGATGGGCGACAATCGTGACAATTCAGCTGATAGTCGCAAGTGGGGTTTTGCTCCGAAAGAAAATATTCTTGGGCGAGCTTCATTTGTTTGGCTAAGCTGTGAACAAACTCTTCCCGTGCTTTCATTTCTTTGCAATCCGTTGACTCTCCGTTGGAGTCGGTTTGGCCACGTTGTCGACTAAGGCTCCGGAGCAAAATAAAAAAGGAACATGGTTTCAGGCGCTCTTATCTTTGGGAGGGGCGCTTACCTTTGTTATGATTTTTCGTTGGGCCTTTGTTGAGCCTTACGTGATTCCCTCTGGGAGTTTGATCCCTTCTCTCCTGATACATGATTATATATTTGTGAATAAACTGGCTTATGGCCTTCGTCTGCCGTTCACGAGTCATTGGCTTGTGCATTGGGGAAAAGTTGAGCGTGGATCGATTGTGGTGTTTAAGTCGGTTAACGACGATTCGCTATATTTAGTGAAGCGTGTAATTGGACTGCCAAATGATGAGGTGGTCTACAATAGTGCGGGTGAACTTTTTATCAATGGTAGAAAGCTTCCACGCGCCGAACTTTTTGGCGAAGAGTTAAAAAAAGCACTGGCGATTTTACCCGAAAAAGATCGTGACCATTATGCAGAGACTTCACGTTTTTTTCGTGAAGAGGTCGGTTCGGTTTCGCATTTGACCATTCAGTCTAAGGGTGAGTTTCGAGTGGCGACCGGTACCTATCGGGTTCCCGCTGGACATTTGTTTATGATGGGGGATAACCGGGACAACTCATCCGATGGTCGAGCTTGGGGCCCACTACCACTTGAAAATATCTTAGGACAGGCGAGAATGATATGGATGGCGTGTGATCAAACTCTGCCCGATCAAGAGCAAATGTGTGATCCGCAATCTCTGCGCTGGGATCGTGTGTTTTTAAGGGTGCAATGAGCGAAAAGAAAAATGGTTCCGCAAAAATTTCATCTGCACTTGTCTTTCGTGAGTATCTCGAAAGTCTTTCGGTTGCCATACTTCTGGCCATATTTGTGCGAATATTTATTCTGTCAGTTTATAAAATTCCAACCGGTTCGATGGCTCCTGCGCTAAAGGTGGGCGATTTCATCTTTGGTTACAAGCTTTCTTATGGCATTTCAATTCCGTTTTCGGGCACTCAAAAATTTGCTGTCGAGAATCCGAAACGAGGTGATGTGGTTGTGTTTCGTTATCCAAGTCGGGATAAAATCAACTACGTTAAACGTGTAGTCGGTTTGGCAGGGGATCGCATTGAAATAAAGAATCGAATTCTTTATATTAATGAGCAAGCGGCGACCTATACTGAGGCCCCACGAGAGTCCATTCAAGATATGCCGAATGAAGAAATGTATGATGTACGTGAAGAAATCTCGTTTGGGGTCAAAAGAGTGGTTATTTTTTCGAAGGCTGTAGCTGGAGAAGATTTTGGACCTGTTATAGTTCCTCCCAATCATGTTTTTGTTCTAGGTGACAATCGAGATTCAAGTGATGACTCTCGTTATTGGGGTGCGGTTCCTTTGGCGAATGTCGAGGGGCGTGTGTTCATGATTTGGATGTCTTTGGATTGGCAGAAACGCAGTTTGGGAGATCGGTTCCCAGGGGTGCGGTGGGGTCGCTTATTCACCTGGCTCTAGAGTTCGAGGTCTATGCCTCGTATTTTCTTTTGGTATTGTAAGAAAATTCCAAATCAAGAGGTTCTAGACCTTGGTCGAGCAAGCGGAGCTCGGTTATGAAAAAAGACCCACCAGGTTAAACACGGCAAAGCAAATTTTCGCGGATCTTGACCCACTCTCAGGCGGCCTCTACGATTGGTTTAAATGTCGATGCAAAACCAATCTGTCTTAGAAACGCGTGCTCTTTCAACTCAACAAATTCAATCGCTTTTCGATTTTGCTCAGCAAATGGAAGCCTCTTACGAAAAGACGAAAAACTTTCTTGGACGAGCGCAACTAGCGCCACCAAAAGTTGTCGCCAATTTATTTTTTGAACCGAGTACACGAACTCGCTTGAGTTTTGAGATGGCGACGACCCGCCTAGGCTTGAGCTGTCTTTCGATGGATTCCATGAGTTCAACGAGTTTGACAAAAGGTGAGTCCTTTGCCGATACCATTTTGAATGTAGCGGCGATGCAGCCCGATTTGATTGTGATTCGCTATGGTGATTCGCGCGAGCTAGATGAACTCCTGCCCACACTTAATATTCCCGTCATCAGTGCTGGTACCGGCGTATTGGCGCATCCCACTCAGGCCTTGCTCGATGCGTATACGATTTTGAAAGAACGAAAAAAGATCGCGGGAGAGCGGGTCCTGATTGTCGGAGATATTCGTCACAGTCGGGTGGCCAGATCCAATGTTGATGTGTTGACTCGTATGGGAGCTGAGATTGGGATTTGTGGACCCCCTCTTTTTATGCCCGAGTCGCATCTGTTTCCGCACGTGAAGCGTTTCAATCGGATTGAAGATGGCATAGCTTGGGCAACGGTGTTGATGGGTTTACGAATTCAACTCGAGCGTCATGATTCAAAAGAAATTCATTCTGAAAAAGTCGTGAAAACTTTCACAGAATATGAGATTAATCTCAGCCGCCTCAGCAAATTTATTGATGATGGAATAGTAATGCATCCTGGACCGATTAACCACGGCGTCGAGTTCGCGCCGGGAGTCCTTCAGGATCAGCGCAGCCGCGTGCTTTCTCAGGTGACCAATGGCGTGTTCATTCGGGCATCTTTGCTTGCGCACATCTTAGATCTTGCTAGAATTTAAGGCGATCTGGAGTTTTGCAAGAATGCAAAATTTTAAGGTAGAAAACCGATTTTTTGAAAAAGTGTTTTGAAAAGAAAGTGAAAGTCGATGCAAAGAAGAGCGTGGCAAAGTGGAGCTTATCAAAAAGGCTACCTGGTTCTTGAGACCGGAGAAACGTACGAGGGAGTTTGGCGGGGTGGCCAACCGCGTGCTGGAGAGGTTGTGTTCAATACCTCGCACTCTGGCTATGAGGAGATTGCGACAGATCCGTCGTACTATTCACAAATCATGGTTATGACCGCTCCCATGATGGGAAACTACGGAGTGAACAAAGAGTTTTGGGAATCACGTCAGCTTTGGATTGAGGGCTTCGTTGCACTCGAAGTGCAAGATTCGGTTAGAGATCAGAGTTGGCAAGAGCGCCTTGTCGCATGTGGAATTCCGATACTCACCGATCTCGACACCCGAAAAGTGGTGATGCGCCTCCGTTCATCGGGTACGCCCTGGGGAGCGTTGGTGGCGGCCGATTCGCCAGCCCAGGCACTTGAATTGGCCAAGATTTTAATTCAAGAAAAAAAGAAAATTGATGCAGATTGGGTTTATGCCGTTTCACGTTCCGCCACTGAAGTAGTGAAAGGTCAAAAACCCGGCGGGCCGCGTGTGGCGATATTAGACTATGGTTGTAAAGAGAACACCGTTCGTGAGTTGGCGGCACGATGTTCTGAGGTTGCGCTTTTTAACAGTCGCACACCTGAGCGAGTGATTCGTGATTGGAACCCCTCGGGTATTATGCTTTCAAATGGTCCTGGTGATCCGAGTGAAGTGCAGCAGGCTGCGGCGGTTGTAAAAAGTCTTTTGGGTTGGAAACCGATTTTTGGAATTTGTATGGGTAATCAAATATTGGCAATTGCACTTGGCGCTAAGACCTACAAGCTGAAATTTGGTCACCGAGGAAGCAATCATCCAGTTAAAGATTCGCTCACGCAGAGTATTTATGTGACTTCGCAAAACCATGGCTATGCAGTCGATGCGCAAACTTTACCGTCGAACGTCAAAGTTTCGCACACCAACCTAAATGATCAAACGGTTGAAGGTATTCAGTGTGTTGAAAAAAAATGTTTCAGCGTGCAGTACCATCCCGAGAGTCACCCCGGACCAAGAGAGGCACGAATATTGTTCGACTATTTCGTTGATAGTTTATGATGAAGACATACGAAGACTATATAGATCGCTTGACGGTTTTTTTTACCAGTGACCGTTTTAAAGATGATGTGACTCTCGCAAAAACGGAGTTTTTCGATGATGCGGGTATCATGGATGAAGAGAGTGCCTCCTTTGAAATGCGCATGACGCAGTTCTTGTCTTGGTACCTTTTTACCCGTGGATTAACAGGTATTGAACTCACTCCTGCGCAATATGCTTTGCAGCTTCTTGATTTTAATATTTCACCAGAAGAACGGCCACATTTCGAAAACTTGGCCAACGTTCGCCACAGTCTTTTTGAATTCCAAAAGATTCGCGGGACCGATATTAATATTCGAGACCTTTTTTCTGACAAAAAGCTGGTGATACAAGATTCTCCAATAAGTATTGGCTTTAGTCGCTCCGAAATTTTTGATGCGCGCTTGGTTCCCTTGGGCGGCGAAGACCAATACTGTTTTTTGAAGGGTTTTTGTTTTCACCCTTCTGACGCGACAAAATTCATCGTTGCGGAAGTCAAAAAAATTCGCAAGGCCGATCCCAGTACGCATGAAGCCTTAATGTTAAAGTTAATGAAAATGCGTTACAAATATGACCAATACCGACATCTCAAGCTTGAGCATGTTTATACAAATGAGAGAAAGGTAAGATTCTAGTGCCAAGAATTCAGAACTTAAAAAAAGTCTTGATCCTCGGAAGCGGACCGATTGTCATTGGTCAAGCTTGTGAATTTGATTACTCCGGAACTCAAGCCTGTAAAGCCTTGATGGCAGAGGGTCTTGAGGTGGTGTTGGTGAACTCAAACCCAGCTACCATCATGACCGATCCTGATCTTGCATCGAAGGTTTACATCGAACCATTAACGGTTCCATTTGTTGAAAAGATTCTCGAAAAAGAACGGCCTGATGCTGTGATCCCCACACTTGGTGGGCAGACCGCTTTGAACTTGGCTCTTGAACTTGAAGAGGCCGGCATTCTAAAAAAATTAGGTGTCCGCCTTTTGGGAGCCACTCCCGAAGTGATTCGCGCAGCTGAAGATCGCGAAAAATTTCGCGAAGTCTTAGACTCTGTCGGCGCAAGGGCTCCTCGAAGTATCATGGTTCGAACCTATGAACAGGGAATTGCTGCAGGCAAAGACTTAGGCTTTCCGATTATTTTAAGACCCAATTACACACTTGGTGGCGGCGGCGGTGGCATTGCATTCTCGATGGAAGAATACGAACGGATGATTGCCAACGGCCTTAAAGAGAGCCCGACGAGCGAAGTCTTGGTTGAAGAAAGTATCTTGGGGTGGAAAGAGTTCGAGCTTGAGGTGATGCGAGATAAAGCTGGAACTTTTGTAATTATTTGTAGCATTGAAAATCTTGATCCTTGTGGAGTGCATACAGGCGACAGCATTACAGTGGCACCACAACAAACGCTTTCAGATCGTGAATATCAAGACATGCGTGATGAAGCACGAAAGATTGTCAACGCCGTGGGCTTAGAGACGGGTGGAGCCAATGTGCAATTTGCGGTGCACCCCAAAACAGGTGAACGTGTGGTGATTGAAATGAATCCTCGCGTGAGTCGGTCATCTGCGCTGGCGAGCAAGGCCACAGGATTTCCGATTGCAAAGATCGCAGCTCTGTTGGCCATCGGCTATGAACTTGAAGAAATCCGCAATGACATCACCAAGACGACGCCATCGTGTTACGAGCCGGCGTTAGATTATGTAGTGACAAAAATACCGCGGTTCGCGTTTGAAAAATTTCCGGGTTCTGAAGACTATCTCACAACTCAAATGAAAAGTGTTGGCGAGGTAATGGGTATTGGCAGAACATTTAAGGAGTCCTTTCAAAAAGCTTTAGCGTCGATGGAGAACCGTGAGGAAGGTTTAGCCGAAGTCACCTTGAATGAAAAATTTTTGGGAAATCCAAATTCAAAACGTGTCTATCATTTGGCACAGGCCTTTCGTGATGGATACACGATTGATGAAGTTTATGAATTGACACAAATTACCCCATGGTTTTTAGAGCAAATTAAACAGATTGTTGATTTTGAAAAAGAGGTTCGTGTTGCTTCTCATCTAGATCAAGGATTGCTCACGGCTGCTAAAAGACTTGGTTTCACTGACCAAGCCTTGGCGCGTCTTCGAAAAACAACAGCAAAAGAAGTTCGCGATCTTCGTTGGTCGCTGAACCTGCATCCAGCCTATCTCCAAGTTGATACATGCGCTGGTGAGTTTGCTTCCGAGACTCCCTATTTGTATTCAACCTATTGGTCTGAACAGGTGTCGCAAAGGGCCGTATCTCGCAAGAAAGTCGCAATACTAGGAAGTGGTCCCAATCGAATTGGTCAAGGTATTGAGTTCGATTATGGTTGTGTGCGAGGAGTAAAGAGGTTTCAAAAAGAGGGTTCACACGTTGTGATGATCAACTCGAACCCAGAGACAGTGTCGACGGACTACGATACGTCTGACGAACTATATTTTGAACCTCTCACTGAAGAATCGGTTCTTGAAATTCTTCGCTATGTGAAACCTTTCGGATTTGTAGGTCAGTTGGGTGGGCAAACTCCGATCAATTTGGCGTCAAAGTTAGTCAGGGAGGGTTTTCACCTTTTGGGTTCAACGCTTGAATCGATTGATTTGGCTGAAGACCGAGGCCGATTTTCTAAAGTTTGTCGTGAACTTGAGTTTCGAATTCCGGAGTCGGGAATGGCCGGTTCGCTTCAAGAAGCGTTAGCGATTGCCCAACGAGTGGGATATCCGCTGATCTGTCGCCCTAGCTATGTCTTGGGTGGGCGTCGTATGGAGGTCGTGGAAACAGAGTCAGAATTGTATAGTTATTTTGATCGGCATGGATCTTATATCCACAAAGATGCTCCATGTCTTATGGATCAATTCTTGGATGGAGCACTTGAAGTTGATGTCGATTTGGTCCGCGGAGTTGATTGGTGTGTTGTGGGTGGAATTGTTGAGCATTTAGAAGCTGCTGGCGTTCACTCTGGCGATTCCATGGGTGTTTTGCCTCCGCAAAGGCTCGACGCTGAATCGGTAAGGCGAATCGAAGACTTGAGTATTCGACTTGCCAATCGCATTGAGACCATTGGGCATTTGAATTTGCAATTGGCCATTTTTGAAGACCAAGTTTTTATGCTTGAAGCAAATCCCAGAAGCAGTCGATCAGTTCCATTTGTGGCCAAGGCCACAAGAATTCCGTTGGTTGATTTGGGTGTATTTGCGATGTTGGGTTATACCAAAGAGCGGGTTAAGCCTGAGCAATATCGATGGAAAGAAGCTCCGTTGGTCAGTGTGAAGGGTGTTGTTTTTCCGTTTAAAAAATTTCCCGAGGCCGATTCAATTTTAGGACCCGAAATGAAATCGACCGGCGAAAGCATGGGGCGGGGCCGTGATTATTCTGAAGCTCTATTGAAAGCTTCAATTGCGAGCAAAATTCATATTCCAAAGAGTGGTGAGGTATTCTTGTCGCTCAGAGATCGGGATAAATCATTTTTGGTTCCCCTGGCTAAGACTCTGGTGGGAATGGGTTATCAATTGACGGCCACTTCAGGGACAGCCAAGACTTTGTTTGATGCGGGAGTCGATTGTGTTCCGGTCAGAAAAGTTCACGAAGGTCGACCAAACTGCGTCGATCGCATTCGTACAGGAAAAGTTGCCTTGGTGATTAATACCACTTCGGGGCGTGAAGCTACTGAAGCGAGTTTTAATATTCGAAGAAGCTGTATCGATTACTCGATTCCGTGTATCACCGAAATTCATGCCGCCAAGGCGTTGTTAGAGGCGATAAATAATCAAAAATCGAAAGAGTTTAATGTTTCGGCCCTAGAAAAAATGATCTAGAATAATTTGATCTCATATCACATGGTTGTGATGTGAGATCTTGATCAAATTTTAGGGGTGACTATGGGTCGATGGATTTTGCCTTTAGCTCTTTTTCTTGTGGCGTTTCACTTCACATCATTGGTGGCGGTTGCAGAAGAACGTCCGTCTGAAATTACCATTGGATTTGTACCTGGAGACAACCCTGAATCAATAAAAGAAAATGCGGTTGAGTTTGCAAGTCTTTTGCAAACCAAGCTTGGATTGCCGGTGAACGTATTTATTCCTAAAGACTACGTTGGCCTGGTCGAGGCTATGAAAAATAAAAAAATCGACTTCGCTTTTTTTTCAGCGTTGACCTTTGTTTTTGCTGAGCAACAGTCGGGTGCCAAAGTGCTTTTAAAGCGGGTTTGGGAATCTTCATTTTACTACTCCACTATTTTGGTTCCTTTTGACAGCAAGTTTAAGTCAATATCTGATCTTCGGCAAAAACGGTTTGCTTTTGTCGATGAGAAATCAACTTCGGGGTATCTGTATCCGCAGGTCTATTTTAAAAATAACAAAATAAACGCCAAAGAGTATTTTTCGAAGCTCGTTTTTTCAGGGCATCATTTGGGTTCATCAGAGCTTCTCGCCAAGGGTGAGGTCGATGCGATCGCTGTCTATTCAAGTGATGCAAAGGCTCAGCAAAATGCTTTTGTTAAAAATCTTAAAAATATCAGATCACAGGATATCAAGGTTAAAAAAGTAAGAAGCATTTGGATTAGTGGTCCAATTCCCAGCGATCCATTTTGTGTGCGTCCAGATTTTTACGAACGTTTTCCACAGCTCTCGGACAAAACCATGGTTTCGATTTTGGAACTTCAAGAAGACAAAGAAGTGGGTGCTAGATTTAAAAAAGCTTTGGGAGCTGAACAAATGACCTGGGCGACCTCCCAGCAGTATGATCCTGTGCGAGAGATGGTTAAGGCCCTAGATATTCAATTGAAGTGAGGTGGCAAATGAATCACCATGTTCTAACTGTTGAGAATTTGCAAAAAACTTATAAAAAGACACTTATGTCCCCGGCTGTTTATGCGCTTAAGGGTGTCAATTTTCATATTGAAGCCGGCAAAATCACTGGATTTCTCGGAGCAAATGGCGCAGGAAAAACCACAACGATCAAGTGCCTACTCGGTCTGGCTTTTCCTGATAGTGGTACCATAAGCTATTTTGGTGATCACATGTTGAGTGCTGAGGTGAAGGCTCGTATTGGATTTTTACCTGAGCGCCCTTACTTTTATGAGTATCTTACGGGTGCTGAGTTTCTTCGTTTCTATGCTGAGTTGTCACAAAATGTTTCGGCTTCCGACATGCGGGAGCGAATCAATAAGTTACTTAAACGTGTTGGTCTTGAGCACGCAAAAGATCGACCGCTTCGTGGCTATTCAAAGGGCATGCTGCAACGGGTGGGAATTGCGCAAGCACTTGTTCATCATCCTGATTTGGTTATTTTGGACGAACCGATGACGGGCCTTGATCCTGATGGTCGGCTTGAGGTGTGCCAAATAATTGAAGAGACAGCAAAAGAAGGAACCGCGATTTTTTTTAGCAGTCACTTGCTTCCAGATGCCGAAAAACTCTGCGACAATTTGGTGATCCTCAAAAAAGGCGAGCTCATTTACCAAGGCTCAACACAAGCACTTTTAGATAAAGCCTTGTCAGGGTATCGTATTCAAGCTTTTCAAAAAGGAAGAATGCATGAAGTTCTTTGTGCCTCCTTGGCTGAGACGCAAACTCAGGTTGATCGGCTTCGCAGCGAGGGAAGCGAGATTCATCAGATTTTGGCGGAGCGCTTAACTCTGGAACAGGCCTTCGTTAAAATGGCCTTTGATAAGGAGGTTGTCCTATGAGGTCGGTATGGATAATCGCACGCAACACCTATCGTGAAATCATTCGCGATAGAATATTGTTTGGAATCATTATTTTTGCATTTTTCTTGATAGGCATCAGCGTTGTTTTAGGTGAGCTGAGTTTTTCAGAGCAAGCTCGGATCTCAGCGAATTTCGGTTTTTCTGGTATTCAAATCGGGACTTCGATTTTAGCCGTTTTCGTTGGCAGTTCATTGGTGGCTAGGGAAATAGAAAAACAAACGATTCTCACCTTGCTCGCACGCCCGATTTCACGAACTCAATTTCTTGTGGGAAAATTTTTAGGTTTGTCGATGGTCATGTGGACTGTTGTTTGTGGCTTGTCCTTGGTGCTACTTGCGGTGGTTTCATTTTTGAAGTTGGACTTGTCGTTCGCGTTTGTCATAGCCCTTTGGGGAATCATGCTCGAGGCAATGGTGCTTTTGTCGTTAGCTTTGTTTTTCGGTTCTTTTGCTCGACCGGTGATGACCGTCATTTTTACTGGTTCTTTTTTTCTTTTAGGGCATTGGGTTAGCTCGCTAGGTTACTTTATTGAGAAAAGCAAATCCGAGTCGTTCAAAATATTGGGAACGGTCATTTCATATGTCGTTCCAAATCTCGAGACCTTCAACTGGCGTGCGGCTCCAATTTACCAGCTTGAAATTTCGGGTTTCGAGATTTTGCGGGCGACGGGGTATGCCCTAGGTTGGGGCTTGTTTTTGATGATTCTTACAAGTGTTATTTTCAATAAGAAGGACTTCATCTAGTGGACATTGTTTTACCTCAAAATTTTCTTGTGGCGCTTTGCTTTTTGCTGGGTGGTATTCTTGGCAGTTTTGCAAATGTGGTCATTGTTCGCTTTGATGCTGAACGCGGTTGGGACAATGTGACCTTTCCTCCGAGTCATTGTCAGAACTGTAAAACTCAAGTGAGTTGGTTTCACAATATTCCAATTTTTTCTTGGTTTATATTACGTGGCAAATGTCCTCACTGTGGCACCCGCTTTTCGTTGCGCTATTCCCTAGTTGAGCTTCTAACAGCTGTGCTCTTTGCACTTTTGGCCTACAAGTTTGGTTACAGTTGGCGCCTAGTTGAATTGTGCTATTTTGCGTTCGCCTTAGTAATTTGCAGTTTTATTGATCTCGATACGATGCTGCTACCCGATGTCTTCACGCTCTCAGGGGTTGCCATTGGATTGCTTGGTGCCATGCTCATTCCAGAGCGCAGTTTTTGGGATGCATTTTTTGGAGCCTTAGTCGGTGGTGGATTTCTTTATGCGGTCGCAGTTCTTTACCAACTTGTTCGAAAACAGGAGGGAATGGGCGGAGGCGATATCAAGCTTTTAGCGTGGATCGGCGCCGTGCTTGGGTGGCAGTCGATTCCAATAGTTATTCTCTTTGCCTCGGTTCTCGGAATGCTTGCGGGATTTTGGCAGGCCTTTCGTACCAAAGGTGGATTGCAGCAGCCAATCCCATTTGGCCCACATCTGGCACTGGCAGCAATTATGTATGTTCTTTTAGATCTTCAGTTTCTTGCGCAAATCTATTTGCGTTTGCATGGACTTGAGGATCTTCCGTAGAGGAAATACTATTTTCGCGCGTTCCTAAAAAAATCTTTCGCGTAGTACTTTGGGCTAGTGGTCGAGTGGAGTTCCACTGCGAATTTTCTCGGCGAAGTTGGCCAGTGAAGTTCTGCTGTCTAGACCTGTACCGCCACAAATTTGACAAGCAGTCGACACTCCGGTCTAATTTAACTTGAGGCATCGAGTTAACTTCTTGTGAAAGGCATCTAAGAAATGTTCTTCAATTCAAAAAAAGTTCTGGGCGTTGATATTGGAACAAGCTCAGTCAAAGTTGCAGAAATTGAAGTCTCTCGAAAGGGGTTGAGCCTCAATAAGTTTTCTGTTTTTCCCCTCAATCCAGGTGCCGTAAGTAATGGCGAAGTCATCGATGCCCATGCCGTGACGAATGCTCTTTCGCAAGCTATCAAGGCGTCAAAGAGCAAGAGAAAAACTGCTGCCACTGCAATGTGGGGCAACACCGTGATCGTAAAAAAAATCACGCGGCCTCGTATCGATAATCCGGCGACACTTGATGAAGAAATTCAGTATGAGGCCTCTCACTACATTCCGTTTCCAATTGAAGAGGTAAGTCTCGAATATCATATTTTAAAAACTGCAAAAAATGCAGCCGAGAGCATGGAGATTCTTTTGGTCGCGGCCAAGCGTGAATTTATATTTCGGTACATCGAGGCGATCGAAGGATCAGGGCTCAAGTGCAAGTTGATGGATGTCAGTGGGTTTGCCTTGGCAAATTCTTTTGAAGCGAATTATGGCGTGACCGATACGCCTGTCGCTGTTTTAAATATCGGGGCAGGTATCACCAACTTTATTGTCGTTGAACGAGGAGAAGTGATCTTCAGTCGTGATATTCCTGTCGGTGGGCTTTTGTACACGATGGACATCAATAAAATGATGGGCGTGAGCATGACCGAGGCCGAAGCACTCAAAATAAGTGCGTGTATGGGGCAAGAGGCACCCGACGAAGTAAATCGAATTATTCAGTCAACCAACGATGCCGTGATCGATGAAATTCGCAATGGGTTTGAATTTTTCTCGGCCACCTCTGGAGGAAGTTCGATTTCAAAATTCTATGTTTCAGGCGGTGGTATGTTTGTCCCGGGTCTCATAGATTCAATCAGCAAAGCCGTTGGTATCCCGTATGAAGTTTTTGATCCATTGGCAAAGGTGACGATTCACAAGTCGATCACTCCAGAATATGCAAATCAGATCCGTCCCTTGTGTGGAGTTGTTCTTGGACTTGGCATGCGACAAGAAGGTGACTCATGATCAAAATTAACCTTCTTCGCCGAGCCGGTTCCGCAACAGTTATAGCTCCAGTTGGGACTGGGGTTTACAATCTTGGCGGCGCGCTTTCGCGCGATGATCAAAAAGTCGCTGGTGGTAAACTCATTGTGATAATCCTTGCACCTCTTGCTCTCTTTGGCTGGGAGCGCTACCAGCTTACTGAAAAACGTGAAGCGCTAGAAGTTGTGCGTTCCGAGGTCGCGAAGCTTGAGCAACAAAAGGGAGCCTTTCAAGGTACTGCACCGATGGTACAGAAATACACTGAAGACAAAAAGCGAATTGAAAAACAGCTCGATGTTTTGAAGGTTCTGGCAAAGGATAGACTTCGTCCAGTTAAAACTCTCGACATGATTCAAACTTTGGTTCCCAAAGGGGTTTGGCTGAAAAAGGTCGACATGCTTGGTGATAAAGTGGTGATGAGCGGCTTTGCCAGTACCGATGAGGGCGTTCCCGAATTAATCAAAGGCATTGAGACCAGCTCCTATTTTTCTGGGCTGAAGGTAAATGGCATCAATCAAGATGATTCGCTCAAAGGCGCACAAAAGAAATTTGATATCGAATTCATGATAGGAAAAAAAGAATGAACTTAGTGTCGACAATTGCCAGACTTGAATGGAGCCGAGTACTGATCATCGGCGCAGTTTGCGCGCTTCTTTATTTTTTTATTTTAATGGATCATGGAGAAACAATTGATGCACAGATTCAGGCGGCATCGAATGACAAAGCGAAAGCCACTGATTTGCTGAAAAAAGCAAAAGAGGCTTCCGAAAATGCGAGTAAGTTTGAAGAAGAGGTCAATCGTTTGGCAGCTCAATTTTCTGAGTTGGTCACTTATCTACCTGATAAAATGAATATCGCAGAGCTCAATGATTTGATTTCAAAAGAGGCCATCGCTTCTGGAGTCAAAACTAAGAAATTTGAGCCCCGCAATCGCTCTGATCGTTTGGAGTTTTACGAGGCACTTCGCATTGATATCAAACTTCAGGGAACGTTCACGCAGGTGGTGAGCTTTCTTTCGCGTCTGACCAAAGTACCGCGTTTGATCACTGTGGAGAATGTCGCGATGCAGACTTTTCAGAGCGATCTAGAATCTGCGGTACTTGATTTTTCTGCAACCTTGGTAGGTTACCGCTATATTCCTGAAGCCGCGGCAAAAGATGCCAATGCTGGAAATGCGCAGGAGAAAAGATGACAGCTCCAGCAGTTTTTCGATTTTATCTCTACGTGAAACAGAATATGAATCAGCGAGTGGATCCGTCTGCGAACCAGCAGCCAGTGAAGCGGCATGTGCACAGAGAAACAAACAGACAAATCAACAAACTGTTGCGTGCGTTTTTGCTTATTCCGATCGTGGGGTTTTCTGTTTCTGTTTTGGCTGTTGATGCTCCTGGCTCAGGTCCAAAGGCTCCGCAGACACCAATTGAGAAGGCGAGAGCCGCCAAGCAGGCCGGAGATGCAAATGCTAAAAGCAAAGATGCTGCGATAAATGAAATCGCAGTAGGCACAGGGTCTGATGGAACGATGAAAGACGAATCGAAGAATTCTATCATTGGTTTCATGGATCCATTTGAGTACGACTCAAGAGGACGACGCGATCCTTTCGTCCTGCAAATTGAAGAAAAGCCTCTCCCGACTGGACAATTGCACGGACCTTTCTTGCCGATACAGAAATTTGATTTAAATTCGCTCGCGCTTATCGGTATAATTTGGGATGTGTCGCATCCACGCGCCATGATCATGGATCCTGAAAAAAAGGTTCATATCTTGGGGCCGAATGCGAAGGTCGGAAATCGAAATGGATATATCGCCGTCATTCGTGAAGGTGAAATAGTGGTCGTTGAAACCCAAGAGCAAGAAGGCAAATTGGTTTCAACCGCGCAGGTCGTAAAGATTTCGCAGCCACTTAACAAGTAAGTAAAAAGGGAGTGTTAGGATGACAGTCCGAAAGTTTGTCGCTGTATTGGCAGCGATCTCATTGTTGGCATCGTGCAGTTCTTCGCCGCACACAGAAGAGGCCTCAGGCGCGTCTGCAGAGGGCGATACGGCAAGTACTGAACAGGTCAATCCAGAGTTGGCACAAGAGGAGCTCAATCTAAACGGCACCCCCGAAGCAAACTCAGCGCCTGCTGAACAGGCCGCTCCAGTTGAGTCCGCGCCAACCGACGTGGCTCAGCAAACCGCTCCGGCCGAAGTCATGCAGCAGCCGGCCCAGTCAGAGCCTGCACCAGTTGCACTGCAGCCGACCTCTCAGGCAGTCGATATCACCAATATCAAGTATCAGTCAGCGAAAGATGGTGGGTCGGTTGTGATTGAAGCAACAGGAGTTGCAACCTACAGAACAAGAGAAAGCAGCAATCAAAACCAGGTGGTGATCGAGGTTGCAAACGCCAGACTTCCAAGTCGTTTGAAACGCCCATTCAATACCAAAGATTTTAAACAATCTGTTGCCTCGGTCCAGGCATATCAAGAGCCTGGGGCAACGACGGCTCGAGTGGTGATTCAATTTCGTGAGCCAACAAACCCCCAGGTTACGCAAGAGGGCAAACGCATTGTGATTACGCCTTTCGCGTCTTCAATCGCAAGTGCTTCCGCCAATATTGAACCATCAGTAGAGGCTGCGTCTGTCGAAACAAAAGTTGAAGAGGTTGAAGAGGTACCCGTTGTCGAGGCTGAACCAACAGAAGAAACATCAGTTGAAGCCAAAGTGAGCGCCGGAAGCCGACCGTTCTCAAAGAGCACTCTTGACGACATGTCCTCTGGCGAACAGCGCTATTACGGAAAGAGAATTTCAGTAGAAGTGACTGACACTCCCGTGCGTGATGTTCTTCACTTTATTGCTGATCAGAGTGGGGCCAACCTTATTATTGCTGAAGAAATTAAGGGCAATATCACCTTAAAGCTTCGGCAATTGCCATGGGATCAAGCGCTTCATTTGATAATGAAAGCCAAAAATCTAGGTTACGCGAGACAAGGTTCTGTACTGCGAATTGCTCCTTTGCAAGCGCTAGTCGACGAAGCAAAAGCTGCGCGTGATGCCCTCGATAGTTCCCGCAATGCCCAGCCACTCAAGCTGCGGGTTATTCCCGTGAGTTACGCAAGAGCAACCGACCTAGTTGGGCAAGTTGGAAAGTTTAAGTCGGCCAGAGGAACCGTCGAGGCCGATGCGCGAACAGGTTCATTGATTATCACCGACATCATTGAAAACATCGAAAGAATCACCAATCTGGTCAAAGCCCTCGACACGCCACCACTACAAGTCTTGATCGAAGCAAAGATTGTCGAAGCTGCTGAGAGCTTTTCAAAGAGTTTCGGTATCAATTGGCAAATGGGTGGAGCCACAATTGAAACCGGTGGGGACCTCAACATCACGCCCGATTTTCGAGTCAACACCGGCACGATACCTGGTGCGATGCAGTTCAACCTAGCGATGGGTACAATTCCTGTGTTGGGCGACCTCGATATCCGCTTAGGTCTTTTCGAAAAAGAAGATCAGGTCAAAATCATTTCAAGTCCAAGAGTGATGGTCCTCAATAATGAAACGGCCTCGATCGATCAAAAGACGGGCTTACCGCAAACCACAGTGACTCAAGTTGGAAATGCTCCACAGACGTCGACCACCTATCTCGATATTCCAACCTCACTTTCTGTTACTCCGCAGATCACTGCTGATTCTGATGTGATTCTCAATGTCGATATCCAGCGGCAATTTGCCTCGGGTATCGCAACAGGCAGCACCTCGCCTAACATCAATCGTCGTCAGGCCAAAACCAAAGTATTGGTTCGTAACGGTGCCACGGCCGTGATTGGTGGGATGTTCCAATCTGATACGACGACCACTGAATCGGGTGTGCCGTTTTTAAAAGACATTCCCGTTTTGGGATGGCTCTTTAAGAAGTGGGATAAGGTTTCTGCTAAAAACGAGCTGATCTTGTTTATAACGCCACGTATAGTAAACAACCAGTCTGCCGATAAGAGTCTAGCGAAAGGTGAATCGCTATGAAACTACGCAAGCCCCAAGAAAACCTGCTGATCCTGGCCATGACTTTGACGGGCCTGCTTTTTTCTGCGCCGGGCTGCGGCAAAAAATCTAATTCTCTCTCTGAGGGGCTTTCCATGCAAGTGGCTCCCGACACAGCCATTGTGGTTCCCGGAAAAAGCTCATCTTGCAATGACTTGCACGAGGCCAAACTCAATCCCACAGCAGGAATCAATCAATCGGTAGGTCCCTATCGTCTCTATTTTCCACGTTTTCGTTTCAAATGGAACGGGTCAGAATCGGAGAATGCTCCAACTGGAGCAGGGACAACACTTTACATAGCAGCCATGCGCTTCACGGTGAACTCCCCATCCATCAACGGAGGAGCCGATTTTAAATACGAATTCGATACAGCCGAGATCGAGGCTCTTTTTGGCAAACCAGGTGGCAAAATTGACGGCGCCAACAATAACTTTTTTCAAATTCTTTCCGACCAAAACAGTGTTGGAAGTCCAGGCACCGATAATCAGAACGATAGAAGTTTTGCGTCCTATCCCACATGCGGTCTGGCCATCGGCGGCATACCGATAGATGAAAAAGAAACGCCAAATTTCAAAGCATCAGGCAAGATCACAATCATTGGCTACATAGTGAATGCGGACTACACACAGCGTCCTGTAAAGATTCAGGCGCCTGCCAAACTCCAGTATTTTAAATAATTCCATTCATGAATTAAAGGCCTTTATGGGGGAGCGGCGGCCGAAAACACCATCTTCGTGCCCCATGGGTAAACTTTTAAGCGACGGCAATTTTCATGTCCCGACATAAAGTGCCTATCTGAAAAGCTAGATCCCATGGATTTTTTAGAGTCGTTCTCCAAGACCCCGGCTCCGCTCAGTTTCCAGAGCTCCTGGCCTTCTTGCAGCCTCCAAATCTTTTGGCTTTCTTTCAGTCTCCAATTCTACTGACTTCTGTGGCGTTTACCTCGCATTTCCATCAATGGATCTGTGTTCCCCGGTATCGTGGCTTCTTCTTGGCCCATAGCCAAGAGTTAGGCCGCCCAAGAAAACTCTTGGGCGGCTGGCATTCCTCCACTCTCAATTTTTTCAGAGACTATTTTTTATGGCCAGAGAGCATTCACTTGTCCACTTTGGCCCATAGGAGCAATTGGCGTGGCCTGCGTTTCCAATAGGTGTCGGCTCCAATGGGTGTCGAGTTGAAGTTTCTTTGGCCATTTCCAAAGGCTGTCCATCGCATATCATTAATTCAAGCGTCGCCGTGGCTAGCGATCAATTAACAGGAGACACGGCTGTGGCCGCCTGCTCCAAGGCAGTTTTGGGAGGGGTCTCATCTGGCCGGCCTACCTCGCTGAATTTAGAGAAAAAATTTGTGCGTGGCCCGCCGGCGAGATAGCTCACTTATTCTCTAGCCAATATCTTACCAAAAAAAAAGAAGGCCCGCCTTAAATGTCGTGCTTCTGCTGCCGAATTTGCCCTAGTGAGATTTCCTCCCCCCTCCAAAAAAGAATGCCAATCTCAAATATCATACTTCTACTGCCGAATTTCGACCGCGTGAGATTCCATCCCAGGTTTCGGTCCTCAGACCACTAATGAAAACAGAACAAATTAAAAAAACTCGTGCCTAAGTCCAAATTAAATAGCCACTTTGTGCTTCCCGCAATTCCAACAACGTTCAATGGTCTCAATGTCCATATGACTCGAAGTCACCCCGCATCTTGAATCCTCCAAACTACGAGTTCCTCAGTTTTAGTATTTCGATTTGATTGATCCCCACAAACCTTTGGCCAGGCCTGTGCGTCAAAAATTTTGAAGGTGCATTTGCTTTTATGTTGTCGGTATCTAGATTCATGGATTTGTTCGAATACTCAAAAAACAACATCAAAAAATCTGAACTGGAGCCAGCGTCCGATCTGTCTGAAGTTCCTTCTTGCGCTGAAACTCCAAGCTTTTCTGTATCCACGCCAGCCTGGTCCGCAGCAAACAATCAGTCTCCGAGGGCATCACAAGAGCTGCCACCTAAAAAGCCAGATTGCTCTCAAGAGCTGGCGTCCCAAGACCTTTCGAAAAAATCCTCTTCTATTCTCGCAAATGAATTTTCGGTGCTCGAAGTGCAGAAAGCCACTGACCTCCCGGCATTTCAAAACCAATCCGCCGAAGCTTCGCTTCCGAGCTTAAATTTAACATGGGGTTTGGAGCCACTGGCGGCAAGAATGCGTCCAAAGCGACTAGAAGATCTTGTTGGCCAGCAACACCTGCTGCGACCCGGGACAATTTGGTACAAGGCCATTCAGTCGGGCCAGGTTCCCTCCTTGATTCTTTTTGGGCCTCCAGGTGCAGGAAAGTCTTCATTGATTGAGATCATCATGCAAACAACTCGTGCACATGTTGAGCGGGTGAGCGCGACTGAATTTACCGCCAAAGTGCTTCGTGAAGTCGCAGCTGCCGCCAAAACCAGAAAGATTGAACGGCGACAACGCACACTTTTCTTTGTTGATGAAATTCATCGGCTGACCTCTACCCAGCAAGACCTCCTGCTTCCACACACTGAAAGTGGAGACATGATTTTGCTGGGTGCGACCACCGAAAATCCCAGTTTCAATATCGCTCGAGCTCTTCGCAGTCGATGCCAAATTCTCGAACTCAAATCTTTAAACAGTTCCGACCATCTTATCTTATTGAATCGAGCCGCTCGGCTCCTAGGCATTGAGCTCGAGATGCTGCTCGGTAAAGAAGCCGTTGAGCTTCTGATCTCCGGGAGTGGCGGTGACGCACGAACCTTATTGAATCGCTTTGAACTCATTTACAACGCTTTTATTTTGTCGCCAGACGATCAATCGTCCGCAATGGTTAATTCTGGCGAGGCTCCGACTAATGAATTAGATACTAGGAGTCGATTCCCTCTCGATTCCGCAGGCCTGCAAGTCTTTGCATTTGAAAATGTTAAACCGAATTTAGATAGCCAGACAATGCGTTCGAATTTGATGTCGGCGTTAATCAAGAGTATGAGGGCTTCTGATCCAGATGATGCAAGTTTCTATTTACGTTCATTGGTCCAAGCCAAAGAGAGTCTCGGGCATATATGTCGTCGTTTGGTGATATTCGCATCTGAGGATATCGGCCTTGCAGACTCCACAGCTCTGAGTTTTGCGCTGGCGGCGAGGGATGCCGTTGAGTACGTGGGAGATCCAGAGGCTCAGCTCATACTCAGTCATGCGGTGATTTCTCTTGCGAAACGCCCAAAATCAAGAGAGGCCGTGGACGCCATAGAAAAGTCAACGGCACGTCTTTCCACAGGTACCAGTCTAAGTATTCCAGCAAAATATAGACTTCATTCTCGCGGGCAATAGTGCGAGCTATGACTAACTCTCGAGCGCCTCAGATCTAAACCAAATACTCGATCTGTTTCCTGCTGGTAGATCCGACAAGTTTGTAAATTTAAAAACTCGACCATGATAGTGGGCAGTAACCTAAATTTGTTGAGGCTGGTCTGGTCGACTCCCAAGTCTTAGGCAGTCACCCACTCAGCTGCTCTTCATGTATGCAGTTAGGAAATTTAAATTTTGGAACAAACACCAATCTGCCTTCTGAAATGCCGTCGAGCCTTCCTGAGGTTGCCAACTTTCCTGGGGCCATCGATTGTCCGCAAATCAATACCAAGCACAACGTTCCCCAAATTGGGTTTCATTTTGGGGCAGGAAGCCGAGTAGAAGTCTTCAAATAGAAAAGTGAGGAGCAGAATGCAGGCGGCGATATCAGGAGCATCTTTTACCGCATTCTTTCTAGATCGTAGGAAAGAAGTCATTTCGGAAGTTCAAAGACTTCCACCTTCCAAAATTGAGTTCCATTCGCAAAAAACAGAATCGGTCCAATTCAATTGGCTTGAGTTCATCTACGCGCGATATGCAATAAGGCTAATGCATCTAGCTCCACCATCACATTTAACTGAGTGTCTGGTATTAGCTGGAATCTCAATTCGATCCCCAGGTCGCAGCAACAGTTTGTTGCCTGAAATGTTAAGGAGCAACTGGCCCTCCATAATTTGTCGAACTTCTTCGAACGGGTGTCGATGATCCGTCTGGTAGTCACCTGGTTCAAGTGTCTCCATTTCGCTCTGAAGGTCATCATTTTCGAATGCCGACCTAATTATTTCATGTGTTGGAGCCGCTTCCGCTTGCCATCGTCGAACTAACATTTCCACCTCGTTTCAAAATGATAGGGTTGAAAATAATGTTAAACCACCAAAAGAACAAGACTAAAGAGCCTCATGATTTTTATCGATAAGAAGTCATTCCAGGGGGATTTTTTTGTCCAACAAGCAGAGCAATTTTAGAAGGCACGAGTTTGAAGAAAAGATATTTCGGTTCCTTTCTCGCGCCAATAACTTCTCGTTGGCCTATTCCGAAAACCAAAATTTATCCGTCACCCAAAGAATAGACGGCACCACATTCAGCATTCCGCTTGATACCATAAGCTCCGTGTTTTCCAGAAACGACAAATCAGAGGGAGAGCTCTTGCAGATAAATTTGGATGGAGACATCAAATTGCTCTTCACTCCGATGTATGTTGGTTTCAAGCCCGACACTAGGGGGAGCAAAGATCAAACTTTGGCTCCAAAGGTTGCAACCTCCGGGGATCTAATTTGTCTCGAAAGACTTTTGATTGAAATGATTATGGATTCCGAGGGCACTCGTTTGGAAGATCGTCAGGACATTGAGGACATATATAATGTGTACAGGGCAATATTTAAGGGAGCTAGGCAGGCTGGCGTCCGATCAATTCCTCTTATGCCCCCCCATGCTCTCCTTCTGATAGATTGTAGATTTACATAGATCATTTTGATGCAAATAGTCATCAAAACAGCTTCCCTTCAAAAAAAACATTGACCAAAAATCAGATCTAAAGCATCTTCACGTCTCGCCGTTTTGGGGGGCATAGCTCAGCTGGGAGAGCATCTGATTTGCATTCAGAAGGTCGCAGGTTCGATCCCTGTTGCCTCCACCAAAAAATATGGCGAAAAGTTGTTGACGAAATGATTCGATATTGATTGAATCAGCGACTCAACAGCAAAACAAATCATTTTTAATTTTTTAAAAATGATTTGTTGACAACGAATCGGCTTTCAACTTAATTGAAGCCGAAACGAACGCTGCTCTTTGAAAACTAAATAGCTATTGTCAGATTTATTTTGAATTTTATATAACTGAAGAGTTTGATTCTGGCTCAGAACGAACGCTTGCGGCGCGCTTAATACATGCAAGTCGAACGAGGTAGCAATACCTAGTGGCGCACGGGTGAGTAACGCGTGGATAATCTGCCCTCCAGTGGGGAATAACTATCCGAAAGGATGGCTAATACCGCATGAGACCACGATGCCTTCGGGCATTGAGGTTAAAGATTTATCGCTGGAGGATGAGTCTGCGTGAGATTAGCTAGTTGGCGGGGTAAAGGCCCACCAAGGCGACGATCTCTAGCTGGTCTGAGAGGATGATCAGCCACACTGGAACTGAGACACGGTCCAGACTCCTACGGGAGGCAGCAGTAGGGAATATTGCGCAATGGGGGAAACCCTGACGCAGCGACGCCGCGTGAGTGATGAAGGCCTTAGGGTCGTAAAGCTCTGTCGTACGGGAAGAAATAAATGACGGTACCGTATAAGAAAGGACCGGCTAACTTCGTGCCAGCAGCCGCGGTAAGACGGGGGGTCCTAGCGTTGTTCGGAATTATTGGGCGTAAAGCGTGTGCAGGCGGTCTTGCAAGTCGGGTGTGAAATGCCTGGGCTTAACCCAGGAAGTGCGCTCAAAACTGCTCGACTTGAGTACGGAAGAGGGTTGTAGAATTCCAGGTGTAGTGGTGAAATACGTAGATATCTGGAGGAATACCGGCGGCGAAGGCGGCAACCTGGTCCATTACTGACGCTCATGCACGAAAGCGTGGGGATCAAACAGGATTAGATACCCTGGTAGTCCACGCCGTAA
>CAYONZ010000017.1:0-70065 GCA_964405465.1 uncultured Bdellovibrionales bacterium
GCTGCAGGTCCAGGTGCTGCAGGTCCAGGCGCTGCGGGTCCAGGCGCTGCAGGTCCAGGCGCTGCAGGTCCAGGCGCTGCAGGTCCAGGCGCTGCAGGTGCGACAGCATTTGGACCGCATTTCGCAGGCCATTGTTTTTTGCTAATGTGATAGCCCGTTGTCATTTCATCGAGCGGAAATTCAATTTCTGCTTCACGCCCGACATAGGCAACCAAATGAGGCTGATTTTTTGCGGCTGTTTTTAAATCATCAAGTTGCAATTCAAGTCGAGCAATCGGTTCAGGATAATTGGTTCCGGCTTTGAAGGTCGGAGCCGCAAATGTATTTTGACTAAAAATTACGCCGGGCTTGAGTTTACTAAGCGGATTGAATTGATCTTGCCCATCGAGACCATAGTAAAATTCAGTAACATTCGAATTCGTTGTATCTCCGAAATCAAGCGCCGCAACAGGAGTTTGGGTTACAGTCATTTTCGAAGTGAAATTTCGAGAGATGGCCATATCAGTTAGCGTGCTGTTGCGATCAAGGCAGATCTGTGATTGCTGTTCAGCGACAGCCTTGAGATTGGCAGGCACCTGTATCCTGGCAAGCACATCAAGCCCGGCATCGCGATCGTTATCGAGATCGACGCCGGCTAAAAACCCGCCGAAGCCTGGGATTTGACTGAACAATTGATCGGAAAATCCCCCTGCGGAAGCTGGTTGAAACGGCATACCATCTTGTTTGAGGTACCCATCCCCAAGAATGACTTTGTCGGCAAAAGTAACCGGGGCAAAATGTTTGGGATCAAAAGTTTGCTTATGGGCGGGATCGAAAGGAAGGTGAATGTTACTGTTAACAAAAACAGGGCTCTCAAAACGTAGACCTACAAAATTCTTTCCCATTTGGGAGTTCTTGATTTTGTTGATGTATACATCGCCCCATGGGATCTTTTTGGGCGTTGTCATTTCATCCAAATGTAGATCTCCGGCAATCATCAAGGCCATTGTTCCAACTTCGCGAGGATACACGAGTGCGTTTGAGGTCACCACATAGGTTGGAAAATTTGACGACGACGGAGTTAATTTGACTTGCACTTGAACATTGACCTCGTGGCCAGATGTCGGGTGCGCGATGTTGTCAATGCGATCAATCTTAAATTCAATAGTGTTCAATGCTCCCATTTTGGCCAAGCCATCAACCAGAGGAGCGAGAGGATGTCCTGAGGGTAGCGATGTGACATTGATAATATGTTTGATCGAAGTGATCCGAACTCCAGGAGTTGCTTGTATTTTGACTTGATCGTCTGACATGAGCAGGCGCTCAACGCTTCGTGGGTGAGTGAGATCACAGCTTGTACCAATATCATTTGTCCAAGTACTCGAGAAACACCACTTCTGCCGAACACCGTTCAGCGTGTAGTCCAAAATTCCATTGGCTGCCAATCTGAATAGAGAAGCATCAGCGTTTTGATGTCTGACAGTGTTCATTCCTAAAATTGCGGTGACGACGGCCCAAGCCATAATGGAGAGGCCCGCCGCAAAGACTAAAACAGTCATGAGTGCGCTTCCCCGCTCAACGGGACTGAACTCTTTCGAATATCTAGGCATTGTCTTATTCATAGCCTCACCACGTTGTGTTGCCCAATTTTCGAGGAACGTTCTGTACATGGGTCTGTTGAAAACAACTTGCCTAGACTTATCGGCTTATTTTGCTGCATGTTTAGCGAACGGAAGAAAAAAAGTTAGACCTTTGTCGAGAATATCGACAGTGAGCGCTAGAGTCTCGATTCTGTTGCGAAATCGAGACAAGAAAAATTTCTTAATACGGGAAATAATTAGCAAATAAAATTAATTTACAAATGCTGTTTCAGTTTGAGGCAACTTGTTTGCGGCTTTTGCCAAAGGTTCTATGCCGCCGGATCGAGGCAGATCTCAGGTGAAACTTAGGCCGTGATCTCAAATTTCTGAGTTCAATTCTCAAGTTCCGTTTGTGATAGAAAAGATCGAATCATCTCTTTGAGATTCTCGAGAGACTCAGGCGTGTGTGGATATTGATTGAATTCACTCATCTTAACCCAAGGGGGAGATGGCCACGCGAGATCACCAATCTTGCGCGGAAAAATATGCCAATGTAAATGCGGAACCATGTTGCCATAAGAGGCATAATTGATTTTGTCGGCTGAAAATAAATTTTCGAGTGTTCTGCCGACCAACATCATCTCTCGTAAAACTTTATGCTGGTCTTCGAGAGAGAGATCATGCATCTCCTTGACATGGTCTTTGAGTGCGAGCACGCAGTATCCTGGAAAGGCCTGATGGTCAGCGACCCACAAGATGGATTTTTCAAATTCCCAAACTTGCCGATGAGCTGCAAGCGCGGGATCACTTCTTCTCATGCAAAATACACAATCCACAGAGAGTCCTCCGAAATTAAAAACCTAATGAAGTTTCAAGAGAGAAACTAGTTCATAGTGAGGGCTCTGTGGAAATTGATCAACGATTTTTAGTGACTCGATTCGATACCCGATCTGCTCAAGATGTTTTACATCCTGACAAAAGCTTTCGGCGAAACAAGAGACATACAAAAAGTATTCGGGTGCAGTGGCTCTTTGCAGGGGAGACAGAAATTTTTTTAGTCCCGATCGTGGGGGGTCGACGACTATACTGTCTACACTAGAAAAATCGAGAGCATCAGCTCGTTTGCTGTTTTGATAGTCGCCTTGATTTATAACGATATTCTTTTCTAAACCCAGTTCGGTCGATGAACGTCTGAGGCCTTCAAGTGCAAGAGCATCTATTTCATAGGCGTCAACTGAGGTGCAGATTTCAGCAAGCGGCAAAGTGAAATTGCCAATGCCACTACCAAATTCAGCAAATTTCTGTACTCCCAAGTCTCGAGCGAGATTGATCACAGTTTCAACCAAAATTCGGTTGGCCAAAAAGCCAGTCTGCGTGAAGCTTCCAACTGTACAATAAAGTGGAATTGGTCGACTGTGAAGCACGCTCCAGGTCTCGAACCAGGGTCGCAAAACCGGGTCAACTAGCTTCAATCCCTCAGTCTTCTGAACAAGTGATTTTCTTTTCTGTCCAATTTCAACGTGTGCCATTTGCATGGCCTCAGCCAGTTCGGTACGGCTTTCAAGCAAATGCTTGATGTCGATATTGGCAAAATCAAGCCAGACGCCACGTTCACCGAGAGGAGAAACCCTAAGTCGAAGTGAGCCGCGTGAGATGGGCCACTTAATACTTCGAAATTCAGTTAGCCATTTTTGCAGAGCGGGTGAGAGTTGGCGACATATCTCAATGTCTACCACCTCTTTTCTTATCTCAAAACCGTGCTCACCTTCGGCCAGCGAAGATCCAGACTGGGGAGTTGATAGAAAACCTAAGCGCTGGTTTCTATGGGAATGGCTATTTGCGAGCGTTGGCAAAGACTGTGAGAGTGTCAGGTCCACTCGATCACGCACTTCATGTGATCCTGTGGCGATTAGTTCGATGTCTTTATTAAATTTGATTTCAAAGAGTCGCAACATCGCGTTCAGTGCAGCTGCCTTATTTGGCAGTTGTAAGGAAAATGGAATTTCAATCCAAGGGCAAGCTGAGCAAATGTTCTTGTATTGGCACTGAAGCAGTTCATTTTTGTTCATAGGTTTTCAATAGCTCTGTCTCAAGTTCTTGGCAACAAATCGAGAAGAAAATCGGCGCAATTCGAAAACAGAACTGTCAAAACATTAAACAAGGATGAAAATTGAACTTGCGGTCGAATCGAAAACCACCGTCAGATCGAAGAACTTTCAATATGTGCGACAAAAAATGGCCTCAATTTAGCAAGACAAAAATCGTTGAGCGAAGCGGTTAAACAAAGTAGATTTTGAATCCAATGAAATTAGGTCTTTAAAAGTTTGGGCGTAATAATAAACAGGGGCAGAGATGATCTTTGGCAAGAGGGACACCTTTCAGCTTGAGCAGATACCAAGTTTCACACCAGGAATCATTCCAAGTATCATTGGTGACAATGGTGGTGATAATGGTGGTGATAATGTTAACTATGGTGGTCCAGAGTCGGTATGCCGAGCGATTTTCTGTTCGCTGCTAATTTTGCTTTTCATTGGATTTCTTCCTTTAGCTCAGGCGATGGATTCGGTTTCCGTACTTCCCCGTGGCATTCGCAGTCCTTCTTTTCGTTTTGGTGTGATTGGTAGTCTTGATCAAAAATACTCTAGTGATGGAAATTTGATGTATCTCGAAGATCTCAATGCTGTTGAATTCGATGCGAAAGCATTGGTCAAAGTTCAACCTAGAGTTCAGCAATTGGTTGACCTTTTAAATCAATTCGGGCGGCAGGAACTAGGAAATAAACTTTCGATGGGAGTTTTGCGTCCGCACATTGAGCCCGAAGTTCGGTATTTTGCCCCACTCTTTGCCTATGGTCTAACCAACAAAGTGACCCTTGCTTTTGGTTTGCCGATCATTACCTATAAAAATCATATTGGTTTGACCCAGTATGGATCCAATATCAATGAGATCTACAATCAAGTCGCAAATCTTTCTCCGACTCTTGACGATGCTTTTCGCCAACTGACTAGGGGACTTGTGTCGAGTGTGAACGAAGAACTTGCTTCTAAAGGATATAAACCGTTGGTTGATCGCAATGAAACCTTTATGGGTGACTTGCAAATTGCTTCTGTTTATCGGTTTTATGATTCACTTGATTGGTCGGTTGGTCTTAAAACATTTTTGTCATTGCCAACTGGTCCCAAAGACGATCCAGATGATTTGGCCGACGTCGGTGCATTTGGGGAAACTTCAATAGAGCCGCAAATCATTTCTGTTTTTCATGCCACCAAAAGTTGGGATCTAGCAGCCAAGGCTAGCTACCGTTGGACAGCTCCAGATCGTCTCGTTCAGCGTGTGCCAATGAATTCTGAGGATTCGCTGCCAGGAAATGATCGAAAAGAAAATGTTTATCGTGATACGGGTGACGTCATAAGTATGGGAAGTTCGACAACGCTGAAATTTGATCGTCGATTTTCAGGTGCCGTCGGATATGAATTTGAACATCGAATTGAAGACAACTATTCGGGAAACAATCAAGGTTGGGATTACTCTTTATTGTCGCGCGGTTCAGAGATGGAGAGGCATCGAATTCGTTTTGCTCTCGACTACAGTACAGTCGAGGCCTACGCCGCAAAAGAAAGCGCGATTCCTTTCGTGATCTCATATGAATTTTCTGACATAATTAAGGGTTACAATACTGAACGACGAACGATTAATGAATTGTGGATGATGATGTTTTTTTAAAATTCACCGTGTTTTAACATTGATGCTTTTTGGGATGACGTAAACTTGCAGAGATCTAAAGAAAGGGCTGAAAATCTACGATGATGTTTTCGTACATAAACACTATTTTACGGATTGCGAAGAATACAGCTTGGGCGATTTGCTCATTGTTGTGTTCCTCTTTGGTGTTTTTGTTCGTTGTGATTTCGGTATGTTTTTCCTGTGCTCCGTCGCCGGAGAGGCGCCATTATGTTGAGGCTCCTAGAGACTTTGGTACCAAGGTTGAAGAAGGTGTTTTAAAAATTCCTGATCCGAAATCGTTGGTGGCCATTCAAAAGCAAACACTCCAAGCATCTGGCTCAATGGCAACGGGAGATCTTTTTTTTCTTGCTGAAAATCTAATTGGATTGGGTCGTGAGTTTCGTAGCCCTTCTCTCGAAAGAATGGGTCACAAGATGGCCGAACAGTTTTACCAAACACAAGATGTAATGAAGTATCAATTTGTGGACGGTCCCTATGTTGCTGCTGCAATTGGTGAAGGCCAGGCTGACACAGTCAAGTTGGTTCGCGATTCCAAAGCGTTTCTTAAGGATCAAATGAAGATCATTGCAGAAATTTTGGACTCTTCATTGACGTCATGGGGCTGGCCTAAGCAGCTGGTAACGGTTGAGCAGGGCCTAGATGTTATTGAGACCTACGCTCGATGGTTTTTATCTGAACTTCGTAAAAGGCGTATTGACGATCGAATCATGCAACCCCTGCAAAGAAAAGTTATGAGTCAATTGCCAGAGTTGACGAATTCGTTGAGGCAAGCATTGCCTAAACTTCGAGCTGCTCAAGATTTTGAAACAGTCGTTAATGTTATTCTCGATGTTCGCAAACAATTGAGCTTTGGTTTGCCCGATGGCGCAGAGGCTTTTTTAACAAAATCAAAAGGCATTGCAAGTTCAGTCAATAAAATGCGTGGATCGCGAGACGGCCTAGTTGTTTTGGTTGATCTTTGGGATCTTTTGCCTGCCTCAACTCGCCAGTCACAATTTCAAAGTGTTAGTCCCGAATTGTACCGCTATTTCAGTGAATTTTCAGACGATGAGTTTTCGTACTTAAAAAGCAATGTACATTCCTCAAAATTTCAATGTCTTACTCGCGAAATCTTTCGAGCGCGAACATGTCTCATTCAAAATGGCATTATGAATGAGATTTCCAGGTATGGAGTTCCCAAACTCAAAAAGCAAATCAACACTGGTGTCGTACAGTATGTGAATCGAGCCATACTAGATGAAGCGCAAAAGAAGCTAACTAAGATACCTGGCATTTTAAAATCCAGAATTGCCACAGAGTTGAGCTCGGTGAGCGAGGGAATCTCTTTTGTCGAAAAAGACTTTCCACAATTTATAAAAGGAATAGGTAGGTCTTTTTCTGATCGTTATTTGGCCGAAGGAGACTCTCGCTTGACTGCGGCAGAGGTCAGTTCTGCTCGTCTTGATTTTTCACTCAATTCGAGTGCACAGGTACGGGCTGAGGGATTTGGGCAAAGTGCTATGTCAGATGCAAGGTCAAGTGCCGAAGCCTTTGGTTCGGGATTTTCTTTGGCCGTCGAACGTTGGTGGAGTTGGAACAATGTGCGAGCGCTCTCGCCGCTCAATCAGATGACTTTGCGTTCAAATTTGACTCAGATCAATAAGGTCTTGGCTACCGGTGGATTTAAGCTATCTGAAACCAAAAATTTTCCGGCCTATTCTGTGCCGATGCAAGAATCGCAAAAGAGAAAGACAATCAGTTTGCGCGAAATGCTGAGTAGTGAAGACTCGTTTGGTGTTTCAGACAGTTTTAAAATTAATTCTGACCTGTCTTTGGATTCGTTAAGTGTGGTGTCTGAATTTTCTGTACGTGGCCAAGCCTCGCTTTTGCGCGGACTCTCTAGAATGGCTAACTACTTCAGGGATTGGCTGCCGAATTCTTTTGATCAGGGCTTAGGTTCCGTAAAAATTTCTGACCTCGACAAGAGGTTGCCGACCGATAGCGTGAACCAACCGTTTTTTGCAAAGGAAAGTATTTTTGCCGCGAGTATAGCCAATGCATCTGTCATGGTTAAAAACCTGTCGAAAAAAATGTCTCCTGTGTTTCTTGTTTCTTTGGGCGGCAAGATCACTTGGTCAAATGATTTTTCATTTGGCGATGGCGACCAAGCCGCAGTTATGGCTGGAGTTGTAGATATTAAGAGTGGCCAGCGCTCCAAGGTTGTGAATGTGGAAAGCGTAAGTCGCTACTTGCTGGCCTTGACCGAGTATTTGGCCGCACTTGAAGGAATCGAGTCAACAGGAGCCAGCCAGTTGACAGACAAGGATGCAAAGGGTGTGAGAGGTGTGGATATGCTGGTCGACGCACGATCGCAGATTCGTCTTTTAGTTGTCGCGTTTGCCAACTTTCTTTCGCATTATTCACAATCCAAAGATGGCGGAATTGGACATAGCTATTTGCTTACCGACCAAGACCGATTGGAACCACTTGAAGGGCAAATGAACCGGGTTTTGATTGACCAAGTTTGGGCCATTCGTGCTCTTACGGCCGCGGGCCAGGTGTTAAAGATGAATATATATAAATGGGCTGCGCTCGATGCTTTCAATTTTATGAATAGACAACTCTGGGATGAACAGACTGCATTTTACCGTGAGGGTGAAGCCGCAGCGAGTAAGCCGCCAAAATTTGATGAGCTGGTGTTAACACTTCGAACCCTGCAGGGCTTAAGAGCCGAAATGCAGGAAGAGAATCGGCAACAGTGGGATGCGATAGTACAAATTTGGTTGAAAGGCTTGAATACCCTTCGTTAGACTCTGAAGTGTGAATCAAACTTCAATTGCGCTTCAATTTAAAAATATTGGTAAATCCTTTGGATCGAACTCTCCATCAATTATAAATAAATTTGATTTATCTGTTCCAGCTGGTGAATTCGTGTCTTTTGTAGGGCCATCTGGATGTGGTAAATCAACGCTTCTACGACTTGCAAGCCAGCTTGAGCATCCGACGAGTGGTGCCTTTGTTTATTCAGAGCAGGAGTTCACGCGGTCATTTGTCTTTCAAGATGCAACGCTATTGCCCTGGCGTACCGCTTATGAAAATACAGTCCTACCGTTGGAGCTCGAGGCAGGAACTAAAAATACACAACACAAAACTCAGAACTCATTAGACGCTCGAATGTGGCTTGACCGAGTGGGCCTCGCCGATTGTTACGATCGGTTTCCTCATGAGCTCTCTGGTGGAATGCGAATGCGTGTGTCGCTGGCTCGCGCCTTAGTGACTTCTCCACGGCTTCTATTGTTGGACGAACCCTTTGCGGCACTCGACGAAGGGACTCGACATCAATTGCAGGTTCTTTTACGGCAGCTTTGGGTTGAACAGCGAATGACGATTTTATTTGTAACGCATTCGATGAGCGAAGCTGTGTTTCTTTCAAATCGCATTGTTTCACTTCAGGGAAGACCTGCCGCCATTTGTAATGACATCGCAATTCAGTTGCCTGAATTGCGGCCGAATGAACTTCGATACTCAGATCGCTTTCAATCTGAGTTGCGAAAAGTATACGATCTTGTGCAACACTCCGATGTCAATATACCAGTTCCAGGTGAGGCACCAGAATCAACAGTGGGCAAAAGAAAATGACAATAGAACCTGTAAAAAGACATGCATTTTTTCCGCCGTTCTTGGTTTTGATTGTCGGAATTGTTTTTGTCGAATTTTTAGTTCGCATCGGAGTTGTGGCGAGCTTTATTTTGCCGGCTCCCTCGCAAGTGGCCCAGTCACTTTGGTTGGATCGTCGCGAAATTTTTGTTGGAGCAAGTGAAACATTTGTTTCTGCATTTCTCGGACTTTTTTTGAGTTTTCTTGCTGGAACTCTGTTTGCGGCTGTTTTGTCACTTTCGAATTGGGCACGTCGTGCCTTTCTTCCTTTCGCTGTTTTTTTTCAGACCGTACCAATCATTGCAATTGCCCCAGTTTTGGTGATCTGGTTTGGCTTCGGTAGACCAACAGTTGTTTCGGCGGCCTGTATCGTCTCGGTGTTTCCGATTGTTGTAAATACCCTGCTTGGTCTTGAGTCAGTCGAATCCACATGGCTCGATCTATTTCGCCTATATCGAGCGTCTTCTCTACAAATTTTGTTTAAGCTAAGAGTGCCAGCTGCTTTACCACAAATTTTTTCGGGACTGCGTATAGCCTCGGGACTAGCCGTGGTGGGCGCAACAGTGGGAGAATTTGTGGGCGGTGGAGGCTTAGGCTCGTTTATCGACGCCGCGAGGACCCAACAGCGGCTTGATCAAGTTTTCGCGGCCGTTGTGATTCTGTCTCTGTTGGGTTTACTATTGGTCTCTTTGATAAATTTATGTAGCAGGCTTATGCTGGTGAAACAGACTGCAAGTTAATTGAGTGAAGTTTAGCAATACTGAGGAGAGAAGATGAAGCAATATTTCTTTTGCAGGAAAAATACGGATTTGTTCAAAAAAATACTTCAAACAAGCTTCACTGAAGCAGGCAGGAAAAAGAGTATGGCGAGTTATAGACTCTCGTCAGCCAATGTAGGTCAGTTGTATTCTTCTTTCGTGATGACATTGACGTCGATAGTGGCGTCGACGCTGGTTGCGATGCCATCTTCTGCTGGTGAAATTAAAACCAAAATTGCTTTGAACTGGAAGCCTGAGCCACAGTTCGGCGGTTTCTATGCAGCAGATGTCGAGGGATATTTTTCTCGAGCAGGTTTGAATGTCGAAATTCTTCCAGGCGGATCAGGAACACCAACTGTACAGATGGTTGCGGCTGGCTCAGTGGACTTTGCTGTGGTGTCGGCAGACGAAGTGATTTTATCACAAAGCAAAGGCTCAGATGTGGTGGCGGTATTTGCCACGTATCAAACTAATCCACAAGGGATAATGGTGCATGCCGAACGTGGATTTAAATCACTGGATGAAGTGTTTAAAAATGAGGGCACGCTTGCTTGGCAGGCAGGGCTTCCCTACGCCTTATTTTTAAAAAAGAAATTCACCAATCCCAAAGTCAAACTGGTTCCCTATCTTGGTGGCATTTCTAATTTTATGAGTGACTCGAGTTTTTCGCAGCAATGCTTTGTGACTTCTGAGCCTCTCTCCGCAAAGAAGGCAAACGCCAAAGTGCAAACTTTTTTGGTGGCCGATGCAGGCTACAACCCCTACACCACCGTTCTTGTGACTAGGCATCGTGTTCTGAAGCAGAAGCGCGAGTTAGTTGTAAAAGTCGTACAGGCGGTTCGTGAAGGTTTAAAAAAATACCTAGAGGCTCCAGAACGGACAAACCAAAAAATGAGCGAACTCAACAAGGCCATGGATCTCGCTACTTTTGTGGAGAGTGCTCAGGCGCAAAAGCCATTGATCGCGACGAAAGATCCAATGGAACTTGGAAAAATGACGGCGACTCGTTGGAAGGAGCTCTCAGATCAGATGAAAGATCTGGGCCTCATTCAAAATGTCCCCGAAACCCAAAAGCTTTTTGAAAATCTATAGAATTTCCATAAAAAAAGTCGAAGATCTCTCTTCGACTTTTTTGTGACTTAATGGTTGAGCTCTTTAGAGCTCCAAATTATTAAATTGCAGTCGGCTCAGAGCTTTGGGAATCTGATGGCAAGTTGGCTTTGGTGTATTTGATCAAATCTTGCAAAAATGCTTGTGCAGCCGAAGTATTGATATTGAATTTCCTTGCAAATTTAGTAGCCAAATCATCAGACACGATACCCATTTTGAAATTGAAATAGTCTTCTGTCGAAATGGCCAGTTCTTGCAGCTGCAAATTTAGCGCTTCGGTATTTTGGGCTTGTGCTAAATTTTTGAGTTGAGAAAAATAATTGTAAATCTCATTTGAGGTCGCCACGTCCCAACCATATTTTCCAGCTAGGCCCTCAGCACTAAATTGCGCCGTTGTTTGCGCCGGATTGACGGCTGTCGAGTTGGCTAGAGACATGCGACGGCTACAATATCTTTCATTGACGACATGGCATTCGCGACCAGACTCGTACCCGTAACGATCCCGAGTACTCGTGCAGACCGTCTCTTCGCGAATCGTACAACGCGGGGGAGGATTGTCGTTACTGTTATTGCTTATTTCTGCCACAGCAAAGAGTGCGACCGGAAAATATATAATCGAAAGTGCTTTCTGCACATCATTACAACCTGTCAGGCCTATCGAGGACACGGCAGCAAGTGTGAGCACCAATTTTTTTGAGATCGATCGAATTGATAACATAGATCCTCCGTTAAATTTAATTCCTATAAAAAAAGCCAATCATTCACATTTTCATCAGCGTCTCATGGCAGCTCTAATTCTTGGTCTTGATTCCATTTCAAAAGGCTACCGAGATTTTCACTAAATTCGCTGCAAGTCCAAAGATCCAAAGACCAAAGGTCGAAAAGATTAAGCAGCAAGGGCAATGCCAAATCTAAGGTCGAAGGTAATTCTGGTGATCTGCAAAGATACGAGATTTCAAGGGTCGATGAGCGTTGAACTTCTTGGCAACATGACAAAAATAGGCGACGAATTTTGTGACAGCTCAAGAAAATAATTCAGTCTGTGGTTGGCTATCTCGCCCACACTTGAGAAAAGTAAGGCACAAGGCTTGCTCAATGTGTGGATAGGGTAGTGGAAAACGGAGGGTGGTACGTGAGCAAGCAAATCAATCAAAGGCTTTTATTTTTGATTGTTGCCCTGATGGTATTTGCGCAAGCAGACGCCTGGGCTGCAAAAAAACTGTCTCGTCCAGTTGTTGGAGTCGAGAGATCTCATAATCGATACTCACATCTTAAAGATTCAAACGAGGCTTCGCAGCTGGAGTCTGAGTCGGCAGAGGTGGATAACTATGTTTATGATGATCTAGCGACGCAAACTGCGATTGAATCAAAACAGTTAGAAAAAGAAATTCGCAAACTTGATTATAAGATCGGCCAAACCAAGAAATCTCTAGTCAACACCAAGGCTCGATCGGATTCTGAGATGTTAAAGAAAGCGCGGGTTGAAAAGAAGAAGGCTCTGACAGAAAAGGCACTTGCCGATCTTGAGAAAAAACGCCTGAAGTCTGAGCAACGATTGAATGAGCTTCGCGCTCGAACCGAGGTTTTGGAGCGAAAGGCAAAAGAGGAAGGCGACAAATCACAAAAAGCAAGGTTGGCTTTGCGCGAGCTAGATAAAGAGCAGACTCAGCTTTTGCGTCGCCAACGAAAGGCCGAGACCGTTCTCCAGAAGGAACGCAAAAAGCGTCAGTACCTAGAGACACAACGCTCAAAGTATTTTTCGCGAGTTAAAGTGATGCGTGCACAGGTCTACGATCTAGAAAAACGTGCTGGTGCGCCAAAAACCAGAATGGCGACTTCCGCAAACAAAACAAACTCTGGTATGCTGAGACTTTAGATGAGCAAATAAGCTCAAATCTGGAGTTGAAAATGCAGAATAGATTTTTGAAATTCTCTTGGGGCTCTATCATTGTGGGTGTGATAGGGCCTTTTTTCTTTCTGCTTGGTTGCAATACTGTTCGAATATTAATTGATCCACCAAAGGCGAAACTGAAGTCAGTCAAGCTTTCGACCTGTGACTTCGGTGGTTGTGAGCTCAAATTCGAAGTAGATATTGAAAACCCAAATTCGAGTGATTTAAAAATCGATGAGGTCTCCTATCAGGTGGATCTGAATGAAAAGCCTTTTACAAAGGGAATTGTCGATAACCCTCCCGAGTTAAAGGCAAAGCAAAACACCTTGGTGTTGATTCCGTTACGCTTCGAGTATTCGAAATTTATTTCGTCATTGGGTGAGTTTATTAAAAACCGAACTATCAACTACAGTCTGACTGGAAATGTTAAGGTTGGCTTTTTTAATATTCCATTTGCAAAGAAGGACACGGTGAAATCGCCGTGATGGCACGGTGATCTCAGATTTTAGGCAAAGTGGTCGACCGTGAAAGATGAAGTGGATCTAAATTTATTTTTTTGATTTGGAGTGTTTATGGATGCCAATATTGTACAGGTCTATGCATTTCGCCATGGTGAAACCGACTGGAATGCGGCCGGAAGATTTCAGGGGCACACCGATATCCCGCTCAATGACAACGGACGCCGGCAAGCCGAAAGCCTCAGCAAATTCTTTGCGGTTCACAACATTGAACACATTTTTTCAAGTGATTTGATTCGTGCCCAACAAACGGCACAGATCGCCGCACGGCCGTTCAACCTAAATATAGAATTGCATCCTGGTCTGCGTGAGACAAATCTGGGTTCGTGTGAAGGTTTGCATGAGGCTCAAGTGGTGGAGTTGGTTGGCAGAGATCATATTCTGCAGTGGGCTTCTATATTGCCAGAGCATAGTGATGTGCGATTTCCTTTGGGGGAATCTAAAAGAGAGCACCTCCAAAGAATGAAAGAAACTCTTGAGACGCTGCTCTTGGGCTGTCCCTATCGGTCAGTGGGTGTCTCGACCCATGGAGGTTCATTGCGGAGATTGGTTCATGATTTCGCGCCTCATCTCACTGAAGCCGTGAAGATTCCAAATTGTGGGGTCTATCATTTTGAATTCGCGCGCGCCACAAAACAGTGGCGTGTTGTGGCTGATCATCCCTTGGCTTTGTAAGAGGCTGGAATAAAAATATGCAAATTTAAAATTTGGATAAATACTAGGGCGTGTCCTCAATTGGCTAGACTACTACGCAAAAGCAATTGAAATGATTTGAGCGTTGCTCGTCGTCGAAATAGCACCACTATTTCTCCTCCTCGTGCCTTCAACTCATTTCTATTGCTTCCGCTCGCGACGTCCGACCAATTGAGGACACGCCCTAGGTCGTCAGTTGCCGATCTCGTAAATGTTGTTCGGCCTCCAACCAAAGTTCAATGCTCTTTGGGATTTCTGGCGCTTGATGGTTGACGTTGAGGGCGGCGAAAATTTCTTTGGTTGGTACAGTTCCGTCGCTTCCGACAAAGGCACCTTTAACCATGCCCACTGCTGCTAGTTTACCTTCTCGGTTGATGTATTTCTGTTCGATGAAAACCCATTTTTCATCCCAACTCACAATTTGAGTTCGCAGTTCAAACTTTTCGAACGGTCGCAGTGAGCGTCTAAAAATCATTTTTGCCGATCCGATAACTGGCATCCACTTGTATTTAGTAATCAAACCCCAGAGCCCCATTCGCAGAGTGATATCCATACGACCGAGGTCCATTACCGTAAAATAGCGTCCGTTGTTCATATGAAAGTTACTATCAAGATCAGAAGGCCACACTCGAAAGCGTAGCACTGATTCTTCTAAAATACCTAAGCGGGGTTTAAAGAAGCTCGAAAAAATAGTTTTAAGCAGGCGAAGATAGAGATTCATTTCTTCAATTCCTTTTGAGCTAGCGCCACCCGACGAGTTGCCAGCAGAATTCGATCGGATAGGCGTTTTGATTTCACTGATCGGGCCAGTAAAATTCCACCAACTGCAAGAGAGATTGTACCGAGAGCCAAATCCAATCGGTCATCGTTGTTTTTTGCGTCGGTATGTTCTTCGATAATTTCTACGAGACTCTTAAAGTATGCTTCAAAAATTTCACGCGCATTATTTTTGTCGCGACTGACATCAGCTGCCAATGGAGGTAAAGGGCATCCCGAAGAAATATCATCACGATGTTCACGGCTGAGGTAGCGCCGAAGAACCACATCCATCCACACATCGTTGGGTGCGTCTTCAACTCCCGCCATAAGAATTTGTTTGAATCGCTCTTTGGATTCTTCAAGTGCAGTTGCAAACAATGCGTCTTTCGATTTGAAATGATTGTAAAAGCCACCAGGGGTTAATCCCACGGCCCGCATGATTGAATCGATTCCGACTCCGTTATATCCGCGTTCATTAAACAATCGCGAGGCACTCTCTACGATTTTATCGAATGTCTCTTTTCTATGTGCCAAACCGTATCGCATAAAATCACCTTCATTTAATCAGTTTCGATTGGTGACTTTATTATATGACGGTCATAATTTTATCACAACCACCCTAACAGAATCTTATCAAATCTCTTGGCTGGCTTGCTGGATAGCGGTTTAGGCGGGTTCCTCAATGCGCACCACCCCGTTTTTATCGAGTACAACGCGATAGGTGGTCGTATGTTCCTCCTGCAGATTAGATGGAATAGATGCTCCACGGCGCCACCATGGCCTTGGATATAGCGCCACCTCGGAGGTTCGTAGGCGGGCCCGTACGACTAAATAAAAGTGATAGACTCGGTGGGAGGTACTGCTTTTGAGCTTACCAAAAAGATCGAGTTCGGTGAGCTCTTTGAAGGGATCGTCCATAAGCTTTAGGTGCCGCTCAAGATTGATGCGTAAATTTTCATGTAAGGCGCGGTGTTCAATATTTTGAATGGGAGATCCGTGTCCATTGGTGCCGGTTGGAAAGCAATTGAGATCTTCTACTTTTCGATAATGAAAAATGTCTTCCAGCAATTCGAGCTCCATTTCGGAATGCGAAGCTTGATGGCGTTTTTCCTGGACCTCCTGATCAATTTTCTTTTTCTCGGTCAGTCGAAACCACTCTCGTACAGTTCCTATACGTCTGTCTTTTGCCCAAAGATGCTGTTCAATGTCCGAGGTAAAGCGAGAAGTGGTTTCGGCAAAACGAGCAATCGTCCAATCTTTTACTCGATCACGTAAGACGTAAATGATAACCCCAAAGCCGATAACGAAGAGCCCTTGGGATGCAAAATTAACCATATCTGGCTGGTGAAACTGCTGAAGAGTGGCAGCTACAATACCAGCTACGGCAGTTCCAGCTGCCGCAGTACTCTCTGAAAACTTCTTAGCCGGAACCTGCTTGGTGATATCAATAAAAGTCTTTGATTGAAAAAACTTTTTTAAGTGGGTCATGCGAATCAGGTGGCGTTCGCGTTCAATCTCATTTTTGTTCATGACCTGTGCGAGTCCAAATTTAATCCGCGTGCTGGCCTCGTTTGCTTGCAGGCGATCGAGTTCACTCTCGAGTCCTTTGCGTGCAGTGCTATACCCAGCCTCATCGATTGCTGGAGGAGGCGACTGATGTTTTTCGAGTTCTTGACGTACATTACCTAAGTACTGAATGTAAAGTTGACTGATGAATTCATTTAATAAAGAAAAGATCGGAACATTGTTGCGTCCTCGTGGGGCCAACATTTGGCGGACGTCTTCAATTAGTTCACCTGTGCTTCGCGCCGAGATCATGGTTTCATTCAAGGCGTTGATCGATGCATCTGATGTCGTCAGCAGGCTGTGGGCGTAAAAAATCAATTTTGCCTGCTCAATCGAATTCTTCTTCAGAGTCTCACTCACGACGGCGCAAAGATCTTTGGTTGATTCGAGCAGTTCTCGATGCAGAGGGTGATCAGGCGCCGAAACGAGCTCTCCTTTTTCGAAGGCCTCAAAAAAAACTTCGATCTGATTTTTCAAATGTGTGCGCAGTGTCTCCAGTGCAGTCTGGGCTTTGCCTTTTCCGAGGGGAATAGCAAGTCGGGCACGTGAGCGAAAATCCTTTTGTAATTCATCTTTACCCAAGCTCAAAATTTCAAAACTTCGCGGTACAAACAAGTAGACATCGAGTTCACTGCGTACAAATTTGTCATGAACTTCGAGGGTCGCCTTGATTTCAATATTGTGGTGATCATGTCTTGTGACTGAAATTGCATTTTGCAAAGTGATTGGACTGCTAGTTTCGTCAAAATCCAAGTTAGTGTTGGATTCGCTCACTGCATTTGGGTCAGATGAACAAGACGTTGTTGAACCGCGGTCAGAACTCGCGTTTTCACTAACTTCGCTGGTGGGTTCAGTGCGGCTTTCACTCCCATTTGAGGCAGTTGATTCGCTCTTGTATGTGAGATTAACCACCTTAAAAAGGTCGGTAAACACCGGATTCTTCATGGCCCCCTTTTGCGCAAAACCTGAGTCAAGTCAGGGTTCTGTCAGAATATCGTCGCCTGCTGAAAAAATAAACAAGAATTATTTTAAGGGTCCAACTCAGCGATCTCAATTTGGCACATAGTGAGAACTGTGAAGAAGTATGGTAGTGTTTCGCAATGTTCATATCGAGATTTCGGAAGGTTCTCAAGACTTTGGTTTTGCTGACAATTGCCTGGTGTTTAGGGCGAGTCGTGCTTTTGCGGGTGCTGCCCGTGTATTGGACTCCCCTGATGACAGTGCGAATTGTTGAGTCATTGGTAAAGGGAAAAACACCGTCTTTGCACAAAACCTGGATTCCGATCTCGTCTATTTCTGAGAATCTTGTGGCAGGAGCGGTCGTCAGTGAGGACGCCCGCTTTTTTGAGCATTATGGTTTCGACTTTGAAGCCATTCAAAAGGCGATGAAACATAATTCGAAAGCAAAACGGATTCGTGGAGGGAGTACTATCTCCCAGCAGGTGGCAAAGAATGTATTTTTGTGGCCAACACGAAGTTATATTCGCAAAGCGCTGGAGGCGGTGTTTACTGTGATGATTGAGGCCATTTGGAGTAAACAAAGAATTATGGAGGTCTATCTCAACATTGTGGAGCTTGGTGACGGAGTCTACGGGGTAGAGGCAGCTTCGCAGCTCTTCTTTCATAAGTCGGCTTCGCATCTTAATGCCGGTGAGAGCGCACTGCTGATTGCCGTATTGCCTAATCCCAATAGGTTCAAAGTAGGTCAACCATCGTCATATGTGCGATTCAGGCAGCAGCAGATTCGTAAGCGATTGCTGTGGCAGCGGGCCGAATGGCAACAAACGGAAAATTAGAGGATTCCAATAACTTTTAGACAATAGCCGCTGATAAAGGCTTCAGTTGTGAATTTTATTTAAAACAGTTTTTATTTAGAAAGCCGTGGCCTTTTTCACGAAAGCCTTTTACCCAGCCATTACCCTGATCTTCGACCCAAATCTTTTTATTGCCTTTGATTGTGGTCAAGCTTGCACTGGTTGAGGCGGGGCCACGGCGCATAACACAGTTGCTTTTCAAAAATTTATATTCACCTTGTGTTGCAACTTTGCCGGCGTCTGTCTTGCCGCTTCGATCTGACGATTGCTCATCGACACTTGCAGGTTTTTTGCCGGTCTTCTTCTTTTTGTTATCTACATTCTTGGTTTTTTTAGCTGTTGCAGTGGCGACCTGGCGTGCGACTTGTGGGGTCTTCGATGCCGGCTTGGCATTTGGTGTCTGAGATTTGGCAACAGACTTTGTAGGTTTTCCTGATGCGGGAGATGCCTTTTTGGGTACGGGTGGAGCATCTGTCGCTGGAGACTCGGCAGCTGGAGCAACCGCGGCTTGAGTTCCAGAGTCCTGTGGGTGAAGGTCGCCAGCTTCAGCGGCATCTTTCTTTTTCCCATCAGCTTTGGCCTCAATCGGCTTCTCTATGGGCCAAGAAAAATCATCATCACCTTCATTTAAGAAGACATCGGTTGGTGCATCAGTTTGCTCAGCGTGAGTCTTCGATAGAAAGGCCCCTGTGATAGTCATGGCAATGATAGCAAATAAAAAATGTTTAATCATAGAGTCTCCATTCAAAGTAAATCCAAACATTTCGATATATTCATCGGAGACAATTTGAGACAGTTCGAGGGGGCGCTCCAAAATTTGGACTTTGGTATACAGGTGCTTGACGCCTAAATCATTTCTCCGGCTCCAGCGTTGTCGAGACAGCTTCAAGAGACAGGACTAACAGATAGTGCCAAGAGATAGGCAGAGCACTTCCAATAAAAAAACCCACAATCCGTCTGGAGTTGTGGGTTTAAAGTTTTGGCCCTAAGGCCAGAGAACTAGGTATAGGCTCTAGTGCTGTTGCGAAAACCGTTTATGGCTGTTGTGGTTCGCGTATTCATCTTGTGAAAAGTCATCAACCTGAATCGCATCCCAACGAAGATCATCAGCTCGTTTCATTGATTCAAATTCGGCCTGTGTGATCACACCCTTTTCAATCGCAAGAGCTGTGTAATCAGCTCCACGTTTTTTAGGGATGACTCCATTTTTAACTGCGGCACGAATTTTCTTTTCAATTGCCTCAGCTGCTTTAACAGCATGAAACGCAGTTTCGAGACGACCCAATCCATCTTTCTCGCTCTTTGGCACATAAATACCAGTGGTCAAACGTTGACGTTGATCGGTATCCGACAAAATAAGCGAGGCAATTTTATGAGTGTGGTCATCTGATGGTTCCCCAGCCAAAGCATTGAGGTTCGACCATGATCTAACGAAGATCTTAAAGAACCAGGTGAGTCCTGGAACCTCTAGGTTAGAAAAGATACCATCAAACGCTTTCTGAATTTCATAAAGCGCATGATTCATACAGAAGTGAACAAACGGAAGGTCCTCTTTTTTGGAGCCCTCTGCTTTAAAACGACGGAGAACTGCAGTTCCGATGTACATCCAAGAAAGAACGTCTGCAAATCGACCTGTGATTTTCTCTTTCATCTTTAAGCTTCCGCCCAAAGAACCCATTGCAATGTCTGCCATGATCGCGAAAGTTGCAGATGTCCATGAAAGGCGTCGGTAGTAGCGAGCCGTACTGCCACTGACTGGGCTGCCAGCCATCCATCCACGAGTGCAGCTCAACACGACTGCTCTGAACAAGTTGCGTACCACATGCCCAACATGTGACCAAAAAGCTGTATCGAATGCCGACAGATCTTTCTTGCCGATAGCATCGACTTCTTTAAATGCGTAAGGGTGAGCACGCATCGCACCCTGACCAAAAATAATCAAGGTTCGAGTCATGATGTTGGCTCCTTCAACTGTAATACCGATCGGAGTCGCAATATAAAAATTTGCTAAAAGGTTTCGTGGTCCACGCGAAATTCCGGCTCCACCAGAAATATCCATTGCGTCGTTGATCATTTTGCGACTGATTTCGGTCGCATTGTATTTTGCGATCGCAGTCACGACAGGTGGCTTGGTACCTTTATCAAGCGCTCCCAAAGTGTACATTCTCATCGCATCAACCATATACAAGCCACCGGCAATTCGTGCCAACGGCTCTTCGATACCTTCGAATTTTCCGATCGAGATACCGAATTGTTTTCGAACTGTAGCGTGAGCAGAAATCGCAAGTGTTCCAACTTTCATTCCACCGGTACTTTGAGCAGGCAAGCTGACACCGCGACCAGCAGCTAAACACTCCATTAGCATTTTCCATCCGCGGCCCACACCACCAACTCCGCCGACAACTTGGTCGATAGAAACGACGACGTCTTTACCCTGTGTCGGACAATTGTAGAACGGAACACCCAATGGATCATGACGACGTCCGATAATAACTCCAGGAGTTTTTGCTGGAATCAATGCGCAAGTGATTCCTACATCTTCGCCTTTACCCAAAAGATTTTCTGGGTCACGCAATTTGAAGGCAAGGCCCAATGTTGTTGAAATGGCAGCAAGCGTGATCCAACGTTTGTTCCAGTTCAATCGAATATAAAGTTTGCCATCGTCACCTTTGAAAAGTGTACCGCTCGCTTGAATGGCTCCGGCATCGCTACCGGCATTTGGTTCTGTCAAAGCAAAGCACGGAATCTCTTCACCCGAGGCAAGGTTTGGAAGGTACCGTTTCTTTTGTTCGTCAGTTCCATAGTGAATCAAAAGTTCTGCAGGTCCAAGAGAGTTCGGGACCATCACTGTTATACACGCACCAATACTTCGACTTGCAATTTTTTGAATAACTTCGCTATGTGCTAGCGCAGAGAAACCAAGGCCACCATATTCTTTTGGAATAATCATCCCCAAGAACTTTTCTTTCTTGATGATATCCCAGGCTTCTTGAGGCAACTCACGTGTTTCAGTGATCTTCCAATCGTCCAAAGCCGCACAAAGTTTTTCAACAGGGCCGTCGATAAACTTTTGCTCTTCAGCGGTAAGACTTGGGTAGGGTTCATTCATTAATTTTTTGAAATCAGGTTTTCCAGAAAAAAGATCTTCCTCAATCCAAACTTCTCCGGCTTCAAGTGCGGTGCGCTCCGTTTCGGAAATCGCAGGCATAATTGGACCCAAGACCTTCATTACCGCGTTTGACACCAATGCCTGGCGAATCGGTTTGATGATAAAGATCAAAGCGATCACGACAAAGAGTCCTGTTACGGCTACAGGTGCACCGATGGCCCAAAGTGTGAGCGTGCCTAGAATAGCCCAAACGAGGAATGGCAATCCCATATACCCCACAGCTAAAGTGACAAGCGCCACTCCAACTAAGAAGTAGGTGAGTGCATCACCCGAAAGTCCGTTCATTAAATTTTGTTCCACATTTCCTCCCTTTATTGTTGTAAATACATTTTATTTATTTATTTGTTTTAATTCCTAAATCACTATTGCGGTTGAGTTCGGTGCCTTTGAAGGTGGCAGATCTTGAAATTGAGAGAAGCGCATTGAACGCCCTCTCAACGTGACGTTCAACCTTGGGGTCCTCAAGCATTCGTTTAAAGTGTAAGTATCCCAGAACATAAGAGTACATTGACCACGCGAACTGTTCGACATCTATGTCGTGTCGAAAGTGTCCGACCTCTACGGCAATTCGCGCAGCCTTCTCAATGTTGCCAATAAGATCGCGTTGCACTTGTTGTAAAAAATCGCGCAGGGGTCCAGGCTGATCATCGAGTTCAAGCGAAGCCGCGATAAGCAACATCCCACTCGAGTACGCAGTGGCATCGTTGAGGTGTGTGAGCCAGTTGTTGAAGAAGGCTTGAATACGAGGTTCACCTTTGGCTTCGCGGAAAGCTGTGCGCATAACTTGATCAACAAAGCGATCGGTCGCGAGCTTGAGGACCTCGAGCTGTAAGTTGTCTTTACCTTGAAAATGAGCAAACAAACCGCTCTTCGACATGCCAACAGCTTTCGCTAGCTCTCCAATGGTGAGCCCGTCGATTCCGTCGTGACTGGCGATCTTCAAAGCGACATTTAGAATCGTCTCTTTGGTCTTGCTTGCTTTTGTAGGAGACTTCTCGGCCTTTTTAGAGGGCTTAGACTCTCCGTTATCAGAATGACTTGAGTTCATATTCTAGAAAAGATTAGCACGATCGTTCGTATATCGCAAATTTGAAATTATTTCGTTGTCTTGAGTCAACAGAATGGGACGGTCACGAAAGATGCCCGAATTTTCGACCGGTTAGCATGAGGGCGCCTTATCAGTGTTGATTCAAAATGAGGCAACGTCAATTGCTGGTCTAATTGAGATTTCGCGACATCTTGGGAGAAGCCGTACGAATGTCTAAGCTTGTTATTGTTCTTTGATTCGAAGTTGAAGTTGGAATCTTATTGCTTGTTTGCTTTGACTAGCTCAATGCCTTCATCGGTTACTTTAATGGCGCGTTTTTTATAAAGCCCACCAAGGGCAATTTTAAACTTCTTTTTGCTGGCACCAAAAAGCTTGTAGATTTCTTCGGGTGACGTCTTGTCGTTTATTTTTAAAAAGCCATTATTGTCTTGCAGAAGCTCCAGAATACGAGGAGCAATGTCATCCCCAGCTTTGTGGCCAGTGCGTTGCAACGACAGATCAATTTTTTTATCGGCACGAATTTTTTTGATGAACCCCATGATCGATTGGCCATACTGAAGTGGTTGAAAAACTTCGTCGTAATACAAAACACCGACATGCGATTTGTTGATGATGGCTTTGAAACCCAAATCTGTCTTGCCATAAATTAAGAGCTGTACACTCTGGCCCTCTTCAAGATCATCGATTGGATTTTTTAGATTGCGATCGATGCGCATCGACGCTGAAATTCGACCACTTTTATCAAGGTAAATAAACACAATGATTTCTTGGCCAGGCTTTAGTCCCCTAGTTTGTTCTGAAAAAGGAAGGAAAAGGTCTTTGGATAAACCCCAATCAAGAAAGGCTCCGACATCTTCAACCGAGCGGACCTCAAGCTGTGCGCACTCGCCAACGGTTGCAAATGGGACCTCTGTGGTGGCAATCAAGCGATCTTCTGAATCAAAACAAATGAACACTTCAAGCTCGTCACCAATTTGAATGGACTCGGGAACAAAGCGCCGTGGGAGCAAAACCTCAGTTGGGGCAAAAGTGTGAGCACCTAAGTTGTCCATTCCAAGACTGGACTTGCCTTGATCTCCACTGCGTTGTTCAGCAGAGTCGAGTTCTAGGTAAACACCAAACTCGACTCGCCTTTTTACTTTTAACTTATTTATTTTACCGATTTTGCTCATGTGAGCCTGTTAATAGAATGACACCTTACCTGAGTCAATTCGATAAAGCGCAGACTTGATCTTGAGGTGTCCTTCCTCAACCTTTTTGCGAATAATTTCTGAGCGTTTGACAAGATCTCTTGCGACGCCATCAGCGTTGAGTGCTGATTCAACATCGAGACTTGCGGACACATCCGAGCGGTTTATTTTTTTAAGTCGGGGTCGAATATCGCTGAGCAACTTATCTAGATCAGGGCTACCTGCTGAGCTTCCCTCGTCGACTTTGAGAGCTGTTTTAACTGCTCCACACTGTGTGTGTCCCATGACGACAACCAACTGGGTTCCGAGGTGCTCGACAGCATACTCCACACTTGCAATGACTGATGAATCAAGTGCCTCACCAGCAACACGAATTGTAAAGATCTCTCCTTCGACTTGATCAAAAATCAACTCAGGCGGGACGCGTGAATCAGCACAAGACAGGATTATGGCGTGAGGATGTTGGCCTCCAGCGAGTTTTTCTCTGTGTGCGAGTGTTCGGCCATCAGCTCGAAAATTTCTTTTCAAGTACCTAACATTGCCATTTTTTAACCAACCCAATGATTTATCAGCTGGAACTCCGACAAAGTTCTCGTGACCACCATGGGTTTTTGCGGCTGCTACGGCAAGAGCAGGAGAAGAAGAGGGTGCTGGGTGTTCTTCTGTTGCGCTCGAATTGTTTGCAGGCTCATGGCTTGCTACTGGTGCCGAAGGCGCAGCTTCTGGCTTAACTTCTTGAGCTGTCGCTTTATTTGCGGGATGGGCTTCAACGGTCATTTCCGTTATTGGTTCACTTGGCTTCTGGACTACCTGTATGGCTGGTTCTGGTGATTTTTCTGGGACCTTGGCTTCTGATTTTTCAACAACTTTTTCAGGCTGGACTTGGGTTTGATCGGCAGAAGGCTTATGGCGTGTGGTGGTACAGGCCATCATTAACGTCAAAGTGGCCACTATAAAAAAATATTGTTTATTCATGAATCTCTCCGGTTGTAGATCGATCTGGGTTTCAGATTAATTTTGCTGGAGCTTGCCTGAATAAACAAGATTTACTTAGTTGAAACTGGTCTCTTGCCGATGAGATGGTCTATTTGAACACTCGCCATACTCGCCACGCGAACTCTTTGCCGTACTGAACAGACAGTTCAGCGTTCGGGTCTAATGACTGGTACTGTTCCCGAGTTAGACGAAATGCCAGTTGCATACCTTTTGTTGTTTGTACGAATCGTGAGTGGGTAAAACGAACTGGTCCCCATCTAAGAACAGGAAGAGCATCCATTATTGGAAAACCATGTTCCGTGGCAACAATGACTTCGAGATTTTGTTCTCGTTCGGTGTCCAAAGTTTCGCTCAAATTTTTACCTTCTATCAATCGGATTTGTACCAAGTTTGCCCTTGAAACAATTTGGCTAAGTTGATTCATCACCTCACTGTCAGGACCTTCAAAAAATGACCTGACCTTAGGCCGTGTTGATGCTGAGGGTGTTTGAGACCCCTGTGAAAAATCACTTAAATTGGGTGCAACCAAAAAACTTGTGGCGCGGATGTCGGCAATTTGAATTTGTCCAGATTCACTGTGATTGAAATTAAATTGAATTCCGATTGTTTTTGAAAGGTCTATGCCAACGACATTCGCGAGTGGAATTCTTGCCGTTTGAAACAACGAGGCCGAGGGATGAAGTGCATGTATAAGAGAAACATATTTCCTAATTTCCAAGGGAGCCGATCTGCGTCCCGAGCTATCACTTAAAGTGACAGTAAAATCGATTGGATTCTGAACAATGGGTTGGATGACCTGAGGGCCGACGCGAAAATCAAGTGTGGAATATGAGCTGAGATCTTGGGGGCGATTCGGGCTCGCCCAGTGGATTTCAAAAAGGTGATTGATCGGATTATTCGTTTTTTGCCAAGATACACTGGCGAATGTGGGTTGAGTGTATTCACTGATCTCGACATTCACATTTGACTCGAGAAATTTCTCACCGCTGCGGCCGATATGCTTATTGTCCAAAAATCTTTCGAGGCGAAGATTTCCAGAGTCTGAAGTCAAAATCGAGTAGTCTCGATGCACATTGGTGATTTGCGCGATTGGTCCAGGAAGACTAAAGAGAGGATCGAAAACCTGATCAAGATCAGGTTCAGCATCTGGACCGAGATGAGCCTTAAAAAAAGCGGTCATTGCAGCTGAAGCCACCTGTTGTTGCTCGATTGAAAAAAATAAACTCGGCTTAAAGATAGGGTCGTGTTGAAAGCATCCAAGTGAGTCGTTGACCTGCCATTCAGTATTAAAAAAATTGTGATTGGCTCCCCAAACTTCAAACAATGTTTTTGGATGGCCGTTGGCTTCATCTTTAGCGTTGAGCATTCTTTCAAATGGAAGGCGACCTTCAAGCGAGCGCACATCCCCGTCGCACAGAGGCAGTAATTGAACCCACGATGTGCCGTTGGCATCGAAAACCTTTGAAGACATTCCATCAACCGATCCAATTTCGAAAACCCCTTTAATCTGCAGGCCGGGCAGTCGAGATTTCCAAGAGTTTTTGGGACTGATCGCCAAATTATAAGCGGCCCTCATACCCTCACCACCTCGTGAATGTCCCATCAGTCCAACATTGGAAAAATCAATGCGTCTGATCCATTGATTTTCTGGTCCTAATGTCTTGGGGGCTCCTCCTCTCGAGTTCCATTCGATCCATTTTTCGATGTGCTTGAGGACAAGTCGGCCTCTCGCAATAATTAAGCCATCGTCGCCATCGGGCCCATCTCCACATGTGATACCGAGATTTGCATTTATTGAAACTACGACAAAACCCCATGAAGCCAATTGTTCAGCAGCATACTGGTAACCAAGGTGGTTAGGAACGACCACTGAATTTTTGGGACATTGTCCGCTAAAAGTATATTCGCAACCATAGTCGTCACGTGGGGCCGAGCCCTGGCCGCAGGTACCATGGTTACCATGCAAAAAGAAAAGTATGGGGCGTGGTACAGAAAAAGACGGCGAGACATTTGGAGGCTCCGGCCAATATGTCTTGGCCCAAAGTTCAGTTTTAACACCATCCAATATCTCAGGATCCACTTTTGCGGGGAGTTGGTATTCGGCAGAGTGAACTACAAATGGTCCGCGTTGCATGATATCGGTGGCGGCATGGGAAAACGTGCCCGCAAAAATTGCAAAGGCGATCGTCGTCAGAGGGTAGAGGCATTTTGCAAGCAGGCCTAAGGTCGAAATGTTTTGTGAAAACCGATTTTTATGCATTTGTACCTAAGTAATTATCGACCTTGTTCGCCTCGTGCAAGCTCCAAATGGCAAATGCCTTAAGGTTCGCTTTAGAAGCATTTTCTAGGAATTATCTCAGCTTGAAACATGAAAAATCTGGACCTCGAATACTGTCGTGAAATCATTAATTTGGGCTTAAGTGTTGCCGACAAGATATTGACGGAATCTGGCTTCTTATACAGACTGTGGAGATGCTAAGAATGTTTTTCAAGATGTTAAGACAAACGGGATGGGTAATTTCGGCTGCTTTGGTTGCTGCCGTATTGATTTCAGGGTTTGTTGGAAAAAATTCGCCTTCTATCACTCAAGAAGTAGTTTCAAAGTATTTGATCAAGAAAGAGATGTTGGCTGAAAAACTTGGACCTGCGGTGCGGGGCAATCAATTTCCAACACAGGTGGCTTTGAATGTACACGGACTGCCAGTCAATGCCGAAGTTGAATATGCATTGGATCCCTTTTCGCAGGTACAAATTCAAAAACAACTAGAGCAGTACAGCCCAGACTATGCTGCGTTTGTGGCCGTTGATGCGACGACTGGCCGTGTTTTGTCGATGGCGAGCTATACCAGCGACGAAAAAATGAAGGGGCAGAATTTAGCTGTTCAAGCAACGTTTCCAGCAGCCTCAATTTTCAAAGTGGTTACAGCCAGTGCTGCAATCGATATGAAGAAAGTGAACCCAGATTCAGTAGTGCCGTTCAATGGCGCTAATCACACACTGTACAAAAAAAATGTGAAAGACACTTCGGTCAATCGCTGGACTCGATTTATGACATTGAAAGAAGCGTTTGGCAGGTCAGTGAATGTGTTTTTCGGAAAGCTCGGTCTTTATTATGTGGGACCTCAGGGCTTAGCTCAGTATGCACAAAGATATAAATTCAATGAAAAAATTGAATCGGACATGTTGATTGATTCAGGAGCCGCTCGGATACCAAACGATGATGGTTGGGCTGTTGTTCAGGCAGCCTCTGGGTTCACTCAGGACAACACAATGAGTCCCATGCAGGGAGCGTTGATCGCTGCGGCTGTCGCCAACGATGGCGTGATGATGGAGCCCTATCTGGTGGACAGTTTATATAATTCAACGGGCGATGTGATTTACAAGGCTCAGCAGAAGCAAATGTCGGTCACGGTTTCACCGCAAACGGCGGAAGAGCTTCGCGAATTGATGCATGAGACTGTGCGAGCGGGCACCTCTCGTAAATCTTTTCGCAAGGTCACTCGCTACCGAGCTTTTGAAGACGTTGAGTTCGGCGGAAAAACAGGTTCATTGACTGGGACGAAGCCCAAAGGGAAATGCGATTGGTTTGTCGGTTATGCACGTGGTGAGGGGTTCAAAATTGCAGTCGCCGCTTTGACAGTAAACAAGAAAAATTGGAAGGTAAAATCATCGCAACTCGCGAGCGCCTATCTTTCAAATTATATTCAACAAATGCAGTACAAAAAGACTGTCTCGCGACGCTAGACGTACTGTCAAAATATTCAACATTATTTTTTAAGTTTAAACTCCGAATGAATTTGCGCGGTCGCGTGATTCTGCGATAAGTCCTGCCATTGATCTAAACAAAGGTCCAGGAATTGTCGAACTCTTGTGGGGTCTGTCGAAATACCTAAAGCCTCTGTCACAACATCTCGATACGGAAAGTGTAACGAGGAGTGAATTTTTCTATGCAGACCCAATTTTACGTGTCACATGCTTCAGAGAATCTTGGGCCTTGGCCACTGGCTGAGATTGTCATGCGTCTTGGGCGGCTTGAACTTTTAGCTACTGACTTTATTTACGACGAGGCCACGGAGTCTTGGATTAGCTTGGCAGAATACGAGCCAGTGCAGTCTCTGATCCATGCAAGTAAGCCCAAAACTCCTCCGCCTGGTGCGAAGAAGAAGGTTTTGGCATCTGAAGAGAATACAGTTGTGGACCAGAAGGCATTAACGCCATCTTCTCAAGTACAGGTGACCAACCTGAATACTTCTGTGGCGGTCCCTTCAGCTGAAATAGATGAATCTCCAGAATGGTTCGTGCAAAAAGAAACGCATCGCTATGGTCCATTTACCTATTCGGGTCTGATCAAAGCCCTTCAGGATAAATCGGTTTTTGATTTCGATTTTGTGTGGCGCCAAGGCATGGATAATTGGATGCGAATTTCTGAACACCACCTGTTTACGCAAGAGGCGATTCGAACCGTATTTAAAAAGTCATCACCGTTTTTTGAGAAAGTATTTGTGCAGCGCCAGTCGCCTCGGGTTCCATTTGAGAGTGAAGTATTTGTTCACGACAATCGCTCGTTATGGCGAGGTAAGGCTTATGAATGCAGTGAATCTGGTTCTGGGGTTGTGGTGGACTATTCAGTTCTATTGCCCGGGCAGGTTGTAAATGTTCATTTTGCTTCAACCAATCGGACGCCAGCATTCAATGCTCTTTGCGAAGTCGTTTCAAAAAAATTCACTGAAGAAATTAAAGAAAAAAATTCGCCTGTTCGTTATGGACTTAAGTTTGTTCAACTCGAAGAGGGTACGAAATCAGTTTTGCAGGAGTACCTGAAAACTGAACTAGAGAAAGCAGCTTAAAATTTATTAAGGGGGACTAAGATGTTAGCAGCAATGATGAAATTTCTAGATGAATACAAGGTGCTCGAATGGATAATCGGAGTCCTTGGTATTTATGCAACTGCACTTGTAGCGGAGCGTTTCAAAGCGTTGTTTTTTGAATATTCGCTCAATGCAGATGTGTTTATGGCTAAGGTCTTCAAATTAGTTGAAGAAGACAAAGCGGATGAGGCGATTGCTTTGTGTGGTGCGAATCAACACAAGCCTCTGGCTTACTGTATGAAAAGAATGCTTGAGAAAATGGATCATGATGAGCGGGCAATTGAACAGGCCTTGGATATTGCGGCTTCAGAAGTTGCTCCAAAGCTTGCAAAAAACCTTGGTTACCTCCAGATGGTTTCTAACGTGGTCACACTCGTAGGACTCTTGGGAACGGTTATCGGTCTGATCATGTCGTTTGCGGCTCTGGGTTCTGCAGATCCTCAGCAGAAATCAGCGCTACTTGCAGCTGGTATTTCATCAGCGATGAATGCAACAGCGGCGGGTCTTTGTGTCGCGATTCCAGTCATGATTTTTTATTCGTTCTTGCATGCCAAACAAGGTCGTTTGTTTTCAGAAATGGATCAGTATGCCAACAAAATGGTTGATCTGTTGAAAAACAAAGACATGAAGCATTTTTCGGCAGCTGTGGCGTTTCCAGGAAATCTCGGTCTTGAGAAATCAGATAAAAAAGTTCCTCCGGCGCATCCAGGAAAATCGGCGTAGTTAATAGCTAGGGGACGGGAGAAGGATTTCAATGAGAAGGTTTAAACGAAGACTAGATGATGCGACTTTTGATCTAAATCTGGCACCTATGCTAGACATCATTGTGTCAATCATACCAATGCTTCTGATGACCGTGGTTTTTGTCAGGGTCATGATTATTGAAACTCCTGTTCCACAGGTCGTACAGAAAACAATTGAGGCCAATGCTGACAAAAAAGAAGTTTTGATCTCGGTCTATGTCAGTAAAGAAAAAGGATTCGAAGTGAAAGTGAACAACAAGGGTGAGAGCTCTGTTGTCAATGTTGGACTAAAAGGAAATCAGCTAGATCCAGATGAATTGCACATCAGAATAAGTGATATAAAACGAAAGTTTCCTGATGTATTTCGTTTAGAGTTACACCCAGAGGAAAACGTCTCGCTTGAAGAGATCGTGCGCGTGATGGACGCAGTCCGCGATAGGAAAGGTTCAGAGCCAAAATTCATATTTACAGATGTCACCTCAGGCAAACCGGTGGAAACAGATCTCATGTTTCCAGACATTGTCTTCGGTAATGTGGTGGGAGGCTGATATGGGTCGAAGAAATGGTATCGCGAAATTTATGGAAAAGCGGACAGCTGGCTACTTCAAGATTCAAATCACTTCAATGGTTGATATGTTTGTTATCATTCTTGTGTTTTTGTTGAAAAGCTATGGTTCAACCTCAGTTGAGGTTGCACAAAGTCCAGATTTAAGGCTGCCAGTTTCAACTAGTCAAAAACCGCCGGTCGAGTTCACAAAGATCATGGTCTCGAAGGCAAATATTATGGTTGATGAACAAGAAGCAATTCGATTTGCGCAAAACGGAGAGTTTAAAGTCGAAGATGTAGAGGCCAATGATCCAATGTTTATTCGAAATCTGTTTACGGTTTTAGATAAACAGGCGACGAAGGGCAGAATGATTGCAAAAGAAAATGAAGAGTTTAATTTTGAAGGCAAGGTGTTGTTAATTGCAGATCGAAGTGTTCCCTATGCGATTCTAAAGAAGGTTATGTATACAGCGATGATGGCTGGTTATGCAGATGTTAAAATTGCAGTAATGTCACCAGATTAAGCGAGAGGCAGAGGCAGCGAGATGGGTGCTCCAGAGCTCTTTTTAGAACTTAAAACAAATGCAAAACGAAAAAAAGTATTGCATTTAAAAGCGAAAGGCAAAAAAACCTTTCTCATCGGATCTTCGGAAGAAGCGGACCTGCGTATTGCGGGGGCCGCGGCTTCGGGATGCCATCTTGTCGTTCATTACAAAGAGCCCCATTGGATTGTCTCAGATGTGAGTGGCAATCATCAGGCGAAGCTTGATCAAAAGAATTTTATTGAAGAAAAAATTTCGAAGCTGACTAAGATTCAGATCGGTGAAAATGAAATCACGGTTCAAGCTTTTCAGAAGTCAGTTGAATTGTACAAAGAAGCAAATTTTTCAGGACGTTTGGAGCAGCATCAAATTATTGTTTTGTCTAAAGGGAGGGTGATTGTTTCTAAAATCCTTCCAGCCAATGTGCCATTCCGTTATTTTGATGGGGATCAGGAACACCTTTTGGTTCCACCAAACGGATCAGCATGGAAAGAGACTGCGATTGGTCCAAGAGTTATTCGGCAACGCTTGATTCCGTTGCAGGAAAAGGCAGCCACGAGTGGCTTTGAGTTTGATCAAGACCTAAAAAAACCGTTACTTGCACTCATTGCTCTTGTCCTGGTTCTTACCGGAATTGTTATGTTGATTCCGAAGTCAAAAATTGAAGCGGAACCAGTGCTAACGAAAAATATGAGAGATATGATTTTCAATGCGAAGACAGTTAAGAAAAAGCGTGAGGAATCGAAAAAAGCTCTGGCGCAAATGATGAAGGCAGGAGGAAATGCCAATCAGAAAACGAGTGCCTCCCATACAGCAGCGGTAACTCCGCAGGAGTCAAATGCTCCAAAGGCAAATCCTAAAACGGCAGCTGCCATCAACAATTTACGTTCTTCGGGTTTGTCGGCGTTGATTGGCAAAATCGCCAAGCGAGCTAATAAACAAGGTGTGCTGGTTCAAGGATCAGGCGTAACGGCAGATCAAGCGAATTCAGGAAGTGCTATTTTTAGTATTGGTAAGGCAACCGTAGGCGGCGGAGGTGGGGCTGCCAAAGACAGTTCGACATTCAAACTTGGCGGTGTGGCGACTTTAGGTAAGGGTGGGGGATCCGGAAACTTTAAAGAAGGAACAGCACTTCAGGGCGGATCTGTTGGTAAAGCAGATGTTTCATTTATTGATGAAGAAACAGTGGTCGAGGGCGGTTTAGATCGCGATGCAATTGCCGACGTAATCAAACGAAATATTGGACAGGTTCGATACTGTTATGAGCGACAGCTGAGCTCAAGGCCCGATCTCTATGGTAAGGTGCTGGTTAAATTTAATATCACTGCAGAAGGTACTGTGGTTGAGGCGCACGTCGACAATTCCACGTTGAAGAATGCAATGGTTGAGGGATGTATAATTCGGCGAATCGGCGATTGGAAATTTCCACTTCCAAAAGGTGGAACTCAGGTTCGCGTCAGTTATCCTTTCTTGTTCAAGGCACTCGAATAAAGTTCAATTGATTTTATATAGTGCGGAGAGTGCCTATTTGACCTCTTAGGCTTTTCGCAGTTTACATGTCTGTAATGAATGAGCATGTAAGTATCAAATTTAAAAATACTATTCTCGAACTGGGTTCAGCCTTCTATGATGAGGTTGTACCAGCGAAATTTCCGCAGAAAATTATTCGTTTTCAAAATAGAGTATGGGCTGAGCGCTTGGGCTTTGCTGCATGGACTCAACAAGAATGGATTCAACATTTTGGCGAGTTTCTACCCTGTGAGGGATCCTTGAGATTTCCATTGGCGCTTCGTTACCATGGGCATCAGTTTCGCCATTACAATCCTGATCTTGGGGACGGTCGGGGATTTTTGTATGCACAGCTTGAAGATCCGCAAACGGGTCTATTGTATGATCTTGGTACCAAGGGAAGCGGACAGACACCTTACTCTCGTCAGGGGGATGGGCGATTGACGTTGAAAGGTGGTGTGCGCGAGGTGCTTGCGACTGAATTTCTGGAGGCTCTGGGTGTCAATACTTCCAAAACATTTAGTTTGATTGAGACCGGTGAATCGTTGCAGCGAAATGATGAACCTTCTCCCACACGTTCTTCTGTTCTGGTTCGACTAAGTCATGGCCACATTCGCTTTGGAACCTTTCAGCGCCTTCATGCTTTGGGAGACACGGAAAGTTCACAAAAATTAATTGATTATTGTTTGCAGCACCTCCTGAATCGAAATGAACTTTTGTCAGAAGCATCGCAAGTGCGAGCGGAGGAGTTTTTTTTCGAAGTTTGTCGAAGAACGGCTTCATTGGCAGCTAGTTGGATGATTGCTGGATTTGTTCATGGAGTTTTGAATACTGACAATATGAATATTACAGGTGAAAGTTTTGACTATGGACCCTATCGGTTTTTACCTCACTATGATCCAGGCTTTACTGCGGCCTACTTTGATCAATCGGGCCTCTATTGTTTTGGTCGCCAACCTGAAGCCTGCGTTTGGAATCTTGACCAATTGGCAAGGAGCCTGGCCTCAGTTGCTGATTACAATTCTTTAAGGAAAGGTCTCTCGATTTACGCCGAGTACTTTAATGGCGAGGTTTTGAATTGTTTTTTTCGCAGACTTGGACTTTTGCGCCAAGACTCAGTTTTGGATAACGGCAAGGCATTGGATTCAGAAGTTCTTCATACCGCATTTGAATTTTTGCAGAATAGTGAAGTCTCCTACGCTCAGTTCTTTTTTGATTTCTATGGGGGAGTGAATCAAGAAAGAGTCAAGCAGAGCCCGTGTAGAGACTTCTACCAAGGAGAAGTATTTAACCGACTTGAACGCCTTTTAAATCAATATCTATCTCCTGAAAGGGTTGAACTTCGTTTGAAAGACATGTACTTCCAACAGACTAAGCCAACGAATTTGTTAATTGATGAAATTGAAGAGATTTGGGAGGCAATTGCAGCACGCGACGATTGGTCATTGTTTCAAAATAAAGTGGAAGAGCTGCAAAAACTGAAAGAATTAATGGCCTGAAGTTTGGTATATGAGGCCGGGGTTGGAACTTGGGATTTAAGTTTAATATTCTATATCAAGATTCTGATTTGGTGGCTGTTTTCAAACCCTCTGGATTTCACGTTCATCAGCCTGAGTTTCCAGCACGGCGGGTTCCAAAAGAAATTGTTTGTCTCAATCAGTTGAGAGATCAGCTTGGCACCTGGGTTTATCCTGCACATCGATTGGACTGTGCGACAGCTGGAGTGTTGTTGTTTGCCCTAAATAAAGATATGGCAAGGCAGCTGGGTCAACTGTTTACCTGCAATCAAATAAACAAAAAATATTTTGCTGTAATTCGAGGTTTTTTGCCTGACCAAGGCATTCTCGACGAGCCAATGCACACTGACACCTCGTCGGAGCCAGTTGAGACTATCACCGAGTTTAAAACTTTGGCACGCGTTGAGTTTCCGGTTGCAGTCGGAAAAAGACATACCTCTGCGAGATACAGTTTAGTCGAAGCAAACCCGCGGACCGGGAGATACCATCAAATTCGACGGCATTTTGCGCACAAAGGGCATCCTGTTTTGGGTGATCGCGCGCATGGCGATTCCTATCACAATAGATATTTTCGAGAACATCTTTTGATAGGTGGACTTCGTCTTTTAGCTAAGTCGATAGAATTCCAACATCCAATCTCTGGCGAAAATGTTTGGATCAACTGCGATTGGCCACAAGACTGGCAGACGACTTTTGAAAAGTGTTTTCCAGACTTTATTCTTTAATTCTGATGGTAACGTTTGGCTTAGATTTTCTGGCGATTGGAATCGCTGGTTTTAGTTGTGCCGTACTGACCGAAAGGCGAAGTGCCTCATTAAAAAATGCAGCCAGATTGGGATTCTCCATCCAAATACGAAATGAGTAAAGGTGCCCTTTTTGGAACAACCACATGACGTGTGAATAAGAATCAGATTCACCATCGTTGTAAATCGAAAAGTCACAACGCTCGAAATTTTCTTTAAAGAAGGCCTCGCTAAGAACATTCCTTTCATAAGGTTCGCACTCGGCCTCACCAGGAATCGTAAACATCATTTTCTTTTTTCCAGTGGAGAGTCGTGATTGATAAATGGCCCAGGTTCCGTTTTCGATCAACTCTCTTGTCAATTGGAGTGGCTGGGAAGCGACGGGAACTTTTCCATTAAATTTCAATATTGTTTTGAGGTTGTCGAGCTTCGTGTGGGTGATCGAAAGTCGAACGGTTTCATTGAGGGCGCTGCATTCCAAGCTTTGTGTTTGTTGTGCAAAAGTTTGATTGCAGCGACCAAACATCTCGGGAGCGAAGAACTGTAGAGCTCCCTGTTCGAATGCAAATTGCATGGGCTTGAAACCCTTTACCTGAGAGAGGTCCTGACCCAGGCTTAGATGTTGATAGGCAGGTCCAATATAGTCTGCCGTCCAACGGAGAGCTTTGTTTTCAAAATCTTGATCGCTCCATCGATGGAAACTAGCAATCGAAACAAATTTTCGAATTTGCGAATAAAATTTTACGAGTTCATTGATACTGGTTCCGAAACTCAGACTTTGCCCATCCCGGATAAACTTGTTGGCAACACCGATTAAGGATCCAGAAGAATTGAAAACCGGCCCACCACTGTTTCCCGGGTTGATTGGGGTCGAAATTTGAATCTGTTCACTCTCTTCTGGGGATTTGCGAACCGCACTGATCATGCCACTTGAAATAGAAAAATCCAGGCCTTGAGGATGGCCGATGACATAGGCGGTGTCGCCAACTGAAATTTTTTGAGGAATGATTTTAAACCAAGAGTTGGACTCTATCGGAAGTTTAATTAAACAAACATCCAGTTGAGTGTGGTCGCTGCAGTGACTAATGTAAAAGCCACGATAGACTCTTTTATCAGCCAGTTCGATGTCCGCAGTCACGTTCGGATTTTTGAGAGCTTGTCTGAGCACATGGTGATTCGTAATGATGTGACCATAAGGTGATACAAAAAATCCAGTGCCGGTAGAAATCGCAATCTCTTGCTGTCGAATGGTGATTTTGACAATCGCCGGTTTAAATTTTTGATAAAGCTCGGGAGGACTAAGCGCCTTGGCGCCGGTACTAATCAAAATCGAAAACATAAGGAGCTGCATCCGTGCTAGCATCATACTCATTTATCGGCACATCACGTTCAAATCTGAAACTTCCAGAATTCAGTCTTTAGCCTGGGCGTTGATCGGATATTCGACTTGCGAAAAAATGAGTTCGGACTAGACTAGTTTTCTATGAAGCACATTGTATTTGATCTTGGTGGAGTTCTAGTCGATTGGAATCCACGGTATCTATTTAAGAAGATTTTTTCTAATCGTCCAGATGAAATGGAACTCTTTCTCACTCAAGTCTGCAACAAAGAGTGGAACGATAGTTTAGATGCAGGTCGAAGTTTTGCTGAAGCTGTGGCAGAAAAACAAAAAAAGTTTCCACAATTTGAAAGTGAAATCCAGGCCTATTGGAAAAGATGGGACGAAATGCTTGGAGGTGAAATTCCAGGTACAGTAAAGTTGTTAACAGAGCTTCGTAAGTCTGGGGTGGGCTTGTGGGCTTTGACAAACTGGTCTGCCGAAACCTTTCCAATAGCACAGCGGCAATTTGAATTTCTATCTTGGTTTGAGGATGTCTGTGTTTCAGGGGTGGAGAAACTGCGTAAGCCTGATGCGAGGTTCTTTCAAATTTTGCTGAATCGTAATCGATTGAGTCCACATGACTGTTTGTTCATTGATGATGTCGAGGCGAATATTATGGCTGGTCAGGCTTTGGGCATGCAGACGCATCATTTTGTGTCCCCAGAGATACTAGGCACTGATCTTCGGCGAAGAGGTCTAGTTGCAGGTGAATAGAGATTTGAAAGATTGCGACGTATGGCGAGTCAGGTGCGTCGAAGGTTTTCAATAAGGCAGAACCGGGTTAGGCTGAAGTATGGTTTCAAGGGAAATTCCGTCAAAAGTTGAATATGATTTGGTCGTAATTGGTTCTGGCCCTGGGGGACAACGTGCGGCTGTTCAGGCTGCAAAGTTGGGTAAGTCCGTTCTTGTTATTGAAAAAGAAAAAATCGGTGGAGCCTGTTTGCACACCGGTACTATTCCCAGCAAAGCGTTGCGAGAGGCTGCTTTGCAGTCAAAAAAATCTCCCGATCAATTGCGCGAGGTCATGACTCGAACCCTGCAGGTGATGCGCAGTGAAGTGGCCCTGATAGAAGAGCATTTCGAAAAAAACCGAATCGAGTATGTGCGAGGTGCTGGTTTTTTTGAGTCGCCAAATGATGTTGCGATCGCTGGGGCGAAGCAGGGCGACCGCTTGGCCTGTGTGCAGGCCCAATATGTTGTCATTGCAACTGGCACACGACCCCGACATCCAGAAAATGTCATTTTTGACTCTGAATATATCTACGACAGCGACACGATTTTACGCATGAAGCGACTTCCTAAAACTCTCGGTGTCATAGGAGCTGGAGTCATTGGCTGTGAGTATGCATCTATTTTTGCAAAACTAGGTGTCCAAGTTTCACTTATAGACAAAAAAGAAAACCTACTTCCTTCGATTGATCCTGAGGTTGTGGAAGCATTGAAAAAAGAATTTCAATCGAAGGGAATTGAACTCATTTTGGGTTGTGATTTCGAAGGCACTCGAAAGATCAAGGTGCCTTCAGGTCAAACCGAGGTGCGTATCGAACTGACCAATTGTAACCCTTGTCCTGCTTTGAGTTTCGAGGCCGTGCTTTACTGTATGGGACGAACAGGAAATATCGAAGGTCTCAATCTTAAAGCCGCTGGCCTTTGCGCTAATGAGAGGGGGCTTTTGTCTGTCAATGGTTCTTACCAAACCAAACAATCTCACATCTACGCTGTAGGTGACATCATCGGAGCCCCAGCGCTTGCGGCCTCGAGTGCAGAGCAAGGGCGACTGGCAATTCGGCATGCGTTTTTGCACGAGGAATATGAATTTCCAAAAACCTTTCCTTACGGCATTTATACGATTCCAGAAATCTCGAGTGTGGGAGTTCAGGCCTCCGATCTTGAAAAGGCAGGCATACCATTTGTTTCAGGGCGCGCTGCTTACAACGAGTTGGCGCGAGGAAAAATAATGCGCGAGAATCACGGATTCTTGAAACTTTTGGTACATGCGGAAACAAAAAAAATATTGGGTGTGCACGTGATAGGTGCGCAGGCAACAGAACTTGTTCACATTGGACAGGTTGCCATGGCCTTTGGCGCAGATATTTATTTCTTTCTTGAAAATGTTTTCAATTATCCGACTTTAGCGGAGGCTTATAAAGTGGCGGCCTACAATGCAGTCAATAAGTTGAGATGATTGTTAAAAGTTCTTTCTATCAGAGCAATGCACCTGAAAATTTATGGCATATCAAGTCTGAAAACTTGAGAGGAGTGTACGAGTTCCACGCCTCTCGTTGGTAAATACTTGTAAAGAAGGTCAGAGCGCCAACGCTTTGTTTGCGATCTCAAAAACATTTGGCGAAATTCCCTGTTGCGCAACAATTCTTTGAAGTTGCACCTTAACTAAACCTTGTCTCGCCGGATCGAGTTTTTTCCATTGATTGAAGGTGGAAACCAAGCGAGATGCAACCTGTGGATTGCGCGCATCCACTTCAATAACTTTATCAGCCATCCACTTGTAGGCCTTTCCAGAAGGGTCATTGAAACGCAGCATATTGTATGTACCAAATCCTCCGAAGAGTGAATAAATCTTGTTGGGGTTGTTTGAATCAAAAGATGGATTATGACTTGTTTCGATGATTTTTTCGAGCGCGTTTTCAATAGGCGTTAGGGCATGTAGAGAAAACCATTTGTTCATGACCAAACTCTCTTTTGACCATTTCTTGTAAAATTGTTCGAGTGCCAATTTTCTTTCTGGTGAATCGAATGAATTGAGAGATGCGAGTGCCGCAATTTCATCGGTCATGTTTTTCGCCTCTGTTGCCTGCTGGAGAGCAAGCTTAAAATGATCAGGTTTTTTTAGGGCACAAAGGTAGCTGAGAGCTTGATTGCGCAGAGCACGCTCTCCAGCAGATTTTGCGTTGAGAATCTTTTCTCCGCATTGATAGTAGTGATGATAGATCTTCAACAACTCTGCCTCTGTTGATTGAGCTATTTTTCGTCGCAGAAAATTCACAGCAAAGTGAATAGCTTCTACATTGATGGTCTTATAAAACTGAGAGAGATAATTTTCGGACGGAAGTGCCATGATATAGGCTTTAAAGGCTGGGTCTAACTCTGAGTCACTGATGACTTTACTGAAAGCATTCAACACGACCGAATCAACAGCATAGCTGCTTTGTTGCTCCACAGGCTCATTTGTAGCTTGAAATTGGGCTACTAAACTTTTCATTTCCTCAACAGCCAGTTTTTGCGAAGCCTCCCAACGGTTAAATTTATCGGTGTCGTGTCCCATGATAAATGCCAATTCGTCTTTACTTTGTTCGAGGCTCAATTTGATCGGCGCTGAAAATTCACGTAGCAGTGACACCACTGGTTTTTCTTTGAAACCTGAAAAATTAAAGCTTTGTTCTGGTTGGGTGAGGTGAATGATTGTGGCGCCTTCATGATTCGACGCCAAATGGTCAAATTCTGATTTTTCTAAAAGGGTGGCAGGCAAATCTTGACCCTGTGAATTTAAGAAACCAATTGATATTGGAATATGAAATGGTGATTTTTGAGTTTCACCCGCAACAAGCGGGCAGTTTTGTTTGAGATGTAAACTCAACTCGCCTTTCTGTGGGTTATATTCATATCGAGCGGCCACTTCAGGGGTTCCGGCCTGGTTGTACCAATTTTTAAATTGGGTGAAGTTGACACTGTTGGCATCTTCCATTGCAGCGACGAAGTCTTCGGTGGTGACCGCTTGGCCGTCGTGGCGCTTAAAATACAAATCCATTCCTTTGCGAAATCCAGATTTGCCTAAAATTGTACGCATCATTCGAATAACTTCGGCACCTTTTTCATATACGGTCAGTGTATAAAAATTATTAATCTCAATATAGGATTGCGGTCGAATTGGGTGTGCCATCGGTCCCGCGTCCTCTGCAAACTGGTTGGTTCTAAGGCGTACGACATCTTCAATACGTTTCACACTTGAGCCGGTCATGTCTGCTGAAAACTCTTGATCTCGGTAGACCGTCAAACCTTCTTTGAGACTTAATTGAAACCAGTCACGGCAAGTCACGCGATTTCCGGTCCAGTTGTGAAAATACTCATGTCCAACGACCGCTTGAATATTGTCATAGTCGGTGTCAGTCGCGGTTTCGGGCTTTGCTAAAACATAGCTTGAGTTGAAAATATTTAGTCCCTTATTTTCCATTGCACCCATGTTGAAATCATCGACAGCCACGATCATGTATACATCCAGATCGTATTCGAGACCAAAAGTGTCTTCATCCCACTTCATTGACTGCTTTAGAGAATTCATAGCATGTGAACAACGGTCTTCATGTCCATAGTGGCAAAAGATTTGTAAAGTAACATCCCGCCCTGACGCTGTTCGAAATTTGTCTTGAACGATTGCCAGGTCTCCAGCAACCAGAGCAAAAAGGTAGGCCGGCTTTTTATACGGATCGAACCATTTAACTAGATGTCGACCATTGCCAAGATCTTTGGCATCAATCTTGTTCCCGTTAGACAATAGAAGTGGATACTGTTTTTTGTCTGCTTCTACAGTAACTGTAAAAACTGACATGACATCTGGTCGATCTAAAAAATACGTAATCTTACGAAAGCCTTCAGCCTCACATTGGGTACAGAATTTTCCATTTGATTTGTAAAGACCCTCAAATGCCAGATTTTTCTGTGGCTCAATGATCGTGATAATTTCCAGTGTGAATTTTTCTGGAGAGTCAACGAGGTAAAGAAATTTTTCATCAACCCTAAATTTAGATGGTTCCAGCGGAGATCCATCGATTTTGATGCTCTCTAGTTTGAGTTGTTCTCCATTCAACCGAAACTCATTGTTCTTTATGGCGTTCAAATTGCGAGTCAGCTTCAAAGTGTTTGTTACTCTGGTTGCATTTTCATGCAAATCAAAATAAAGATGAACGGACTCGATCCAATACTGTGGCGGTTGATAATCTTTAAGGTAAATGGTCTGTGGTGAAGTTTCAGTTTTCATCGAATCTCCTCATTTTTCGCGGTCGTTTTTTTCATATTTGATTTGCCGTTTGAATCATTTTTAAAATTAAAGGTCTCTATTTGTTTCCATAGAGAGGGGCTGAGAAGCTCTGTTCCAATCATAATTACCGGCAGAGCCTCTTCAGTATTTGGCTTTCGATCAATGATCTCCGAAGGGCAAAGCCCCTGGGCAGAATACTTTTCGACCCAAAGCTTGCGAATTGAAAGTGAATTACTGATAAGGATTCGAGTTTCCCTGTTGGTCGTTTTTCGAGTCGTTTGACTTGCGAATTCAAATTGACTCATAACTTTTAAATTCGCGTCAGATCCAACTTTTTTGAGAGTCTGATATCCCAATGTTCTGGTGTGGGAATATTTATGTTTACCAGGTTCCCGACAGGTGAAAATCAAATCAAGCTCATTTTTTTCGAATCGTTCCTCGAGCTCTCCAAGATCGTAAACATGAAAATCAATCATTTGCATTTTGGGTTGATCAAACAATTGTTTGCAGATTGTGGAGGCAATCGGGACCAAACCCTCCAAAGTTCCGATTGAAAGGTGAGTCACCTGATCTTGAGCCTGAAGTTGCTGAAGGAATAGATTTAACTTTCTTGTACTGCGAGAGTAGGTGTCACTAATCCTGTAGGCGACAGGTGTCCAGCCAGACTTCCTGCGCACGGCTCGATCCAGCAGCACCACACTTAATTCGGTTTCAAGTTTTGCGATGATTCTTGAAAGCTGAGGTTGGCTTAAGCCAACGTGGTCCGCTGCTGCAGAAAGATTTTTGTAATGGACAGCACGACTCAGAACCGAGAGTTGCCAATGAATGTTTTCCATAAATGACATGTATCATGTGAATAATTAAATTCGCATTATGTATTTAACTAAAAACTGTTTTTAACCTATCGTCCCATGTCGAGAAGTAGTTTTGCTTTGCAGGTCAACTTTCAATAGCCAGGTTTGGCATGGCAAAGAACTGGGGAGGCTAAATATGGGAACGAAATTTTTGGCGTCTTTAATTTTCACAATTGCATTGGCGATGACATTTCAGGCTCAGAGTGCAGTGCTTGACTGTGAGAGTGTGGACCAAGATTTTCGAATCACTGTGCGTGAAATCTCTGGCCCCAACGGATCAAAAGACATTTTAATGTCTATTCAAGACTTATATGCCCCCGCCGCATCCGCAACTGTCGTGCAGTTCTTGAGTTCACAAGGCTTTTTGACTCTTGGTGGCGTGTCGTATAGGGCAGTGTTTCATGAATCAAATCCTTTGATGGGTCCCCTCGGGCGAAGACTCGGAGGAACAAGCTTAAAGTTTTTAGACTTTATGCAGTTGAGTCTTGATCCTTCGTATTTGAGCTTTTCAGAAAAAGGGTCTATGTTTGGAGCAGAAGTGACGTTTGCCAAAAAAGACGGTTCTCTTTTTGTTCAAGACTACACCTGTTCCCTTTTTAAATAGGATCTATGGCTCGAATTGTACCTACAAAGAAAAAATATGGCCCGCTTGAAGTGGTTGAAATTCTCAGCGACCCAGCAGCTCCCTATATTGTTTTACTGCATGGCTATGGTGCGGATTGTAACGATTTGGTTTCGTTGCACCAGGCGATCCCTCTTGGTCAGAAAGTGAATTGGATTTTTCCTAATGGTCATCAAAAAGTAGAATTGGGGCCCCATATGGAAGGGCGGGCATGGTTTCCAATAAGTGTGGCAGCTCTTCAACAGACACAGACCACGGGAACGCCACTGGACCTTTCGAACATTGTACCGCCTGGGTTGGGTAAAGCTCGCCAGTATCTACTTGAGATGCTCCGAGAGTTGAATGTTCCTATCTCAAGGGTTGTTTTAGGTGGTTTCAGCCAAGGCGCAATGTTGGCCTGTGAAGTGACATTGAAGCTGGCAGAAATTCCTGCTGGATTGGCAATACTCTCAGGAACGCCAGTCAATTTCGTAGAGTGGCGCAAGCTGGCGCCGGAGAAAAAAGGATTTCGTTTCTTTCAAAGTCACGGTCAGTATGATCCAGTTTTATCTTTTGAGATGGCCAAAGATTTGAATAAAATGTTAGTTGAGGCCGGATGGCAGGGCCAATTACTTGGCTTTCAAGGGCAACACGAGATTCCATTCGAGATTGTTTCCCAATTGGGTCACTATATTCGTGGACAACTCGGTTTGATTTCCTCAAAATAAAGCGATGGGTGTTGAGTCTTTTGTTAAGCCAAATGCACGGAGTCGATTTTGGAAATCTGTGCGAATTGCTATTGTAGCCTTTGTTATCTCTCTCATTTTTTTTTCGAGTCTCCTGCTTACCAGTCTTCGGTCTAATTGGTCCATGCAACAGTTGCTTTTGGTCGCAGGACTGATCTATTCGCTTTTGCTCGGCATCGTGTTTTTTGCCTTGGCCAAGTATGCTTTGGACAATGAGGCGAATATTGAAGAGCGACTCGAAAAAACCCAAATATTATTACTTAGAAATGAAAAAACCGCATTCGTTGGTCTACTGGTTTCGACATATATTCATGATTTCAACAATATCATAGCGGTATTAAATTTGAATCTTGAGCGGATTCGTATCATGCCAGAAAAACCAGAAATATTAGGTAATTTAATTGAGAGATTTCAAGATGGTTTCTATAGGCTGTCAGAACTGGTGAAAAGTCTTAAGGCCAAAGATGTCGACTCTGCAACTTTATCGGCAAATGAGACCGTCTTCGATTTGGGTGTTGTTATCAATAAACAAATTGAATTTATGAAAGAGCATAAATGGATTCGAAACTGCAGAATTGAATTCAAGGAAGAAAGAAAAATTCTTGTCCTTGGTAGTTCGGTGTACCTGCATCAGCTTCTTTTGAACCTCTTGCTCAGCGCTGGAGAGGCAACGAATGGCCGAGGAACAATTGGGATCCGCATACTTTCGTTGGACAGTGGATTGTGTCTGGATGTCTATGACGACAGCAAAGCGGTAGGGTTTAAAGCCCGTGAAAAGTCCCTTATAGAAGATCGTGAGGCGACTGTAGGTATTTCGGGGGCATTAATCATTGGGCAGAAGTGCGCCGAATATTACGGTGGTCGTCTTGAGATTATGGAGTCCCCATTGGGGGGCGCCAAAGTTCGGGCCTTTTTGCCGGAATTAGAATGGACTGAAATAGGTCGGATTAGCCCGTCGTAGGCGGCCCAATATTGCTCAGTTTCAATGTATTCGAAATGAACAAATTCTGTTTAGTTATCCTAGTGCCATTTTGCGTCTTTGCCCATGTGAGCGGCTTAGACAGACAAACAATTTGTACAAATTTATTTTTTGATTTTAGAGTTTTGAAAAATTGTGTTACACCTATTTTCAGTTCAATCGCATCGATCGTGATTCAGGCATGGGGCCGACCACGGCTGGTGTGGAATTTTAGGAGTTCTGAATGGGTAAAAAATTGTACGTAGGCAACTTGCCTTTCTCTGCTACAACTGAAGAAATCAGCGATAAATTTGCTGCTTATGGCGTTGTAGAATCAACTAAATTGGTGACCGATCGTGAAACCGGTCGCAGCAAAGGCTTTGCCTTCGTCGAAATGTCAAGTGACGATGAAGCTAACCAAGCGATCAGCCAGTTGAACGGTTCTGATTTTTCAGGCCGAGCGATGATCGTTTCTGAAGCGCGTCCACAGGAGCCTCGTGAAGGTGGCCGTGGTGGTTTCGGCGGCGGCGGTCGTGGTGGATTCGGTGGCGGCGGTGGCCGTGGCGGATTCGGCGGCGGCGGCGGTGGCCGTGGTGGTGATCGCGGTGGAGACCGTGGTGGCCGTGGTGGAAATCGCTACTAATTTTAATATTAGATTTTGATTTTCGTTCCGGAAGGACAAGTCGTAGGGCTTGTCCTTTTTTTTGTCATTAGCATTTCGCTCTGCACACCTCCCCTCGTTCGTCGAGTTTTTGGGGTCCTGCTTGTCTCCCTTTCCAGGTCTTGCAAAAATGGATCATAGGTTTTTGTTAAGGTGTGAGGTTGAGATTTGGCACTTACAGCGCGTGAGCACCCAAAGAAGAGAATAGCGAAGTCAAGGTCCAAATCGCAAATCAAGTCCCAAGCGAGGAGCAAGAGACGTAAAAGTAGTGCAAGTGCAGCAAGACGTAATTCTGGAGGTCAGTTCTCTTCGGTCGTGATGTTTTTGGGGTACCTTGCAACAGTGCTAGTGATTTGTGTTTCAATAAATTTTATTTATCAAATTTTGCGAAAGCCCACTGAGATTGTCGGATTCTTGGGTGAGGGTTTAAAAAAGTCGCCCTCTGAGACATGGCGAAACTATGGCGAAGACTTTAAAGCAAAGGCGACGCAAATCATGACGGCTGATCTACTGGCGGCGTTGGCCCAGGCAGAGAGTTCAGGAAATCCAGTGGTGAGGACATATTGGAAGTGGAACTTTTCACGTCTGGATCGCTTGTATGCTCCAGCTTCCAGCTCCGTGGGAATGTTTCAAATAACCGAGGGGACATTCGATGAGGCCAAGCAGTATTGTCTTGTTGAAGGTATACCTATTCACCAGCGCGAAGGGGACCTTCGGTGTTATGGAAGTCTCTTTTATAGCCGGTTGGTCCCGTCGCATGCTATCGAAATGACTTCAGCGCGACTTCACTTCTTGGTTGATCAAGTTTTAAGTGACCACCAAATTAAAAATGTAACGGTAAAACAAAAACAAGATTTGGCCGTCATAATTCATCTCTGCGGTCTGCAGAAGGGAAGACAATTAGCGCGAGCGGGTATGCGGGCGTCACGAATCGGATTGTGTGGCGACCATAGTCCTGTTGCCTACCTGAATCGCGTGGCCTCATATCAAAGAAAATTTAAACTACTAATGAAGCAGCAGGCGGAACAAGAGCCCGCCTTTCCTGTCACAGGATCAACCAATCGATTAAATGTCGAAGCAAAAACCGATCAGTCAATTTGGCAGTAAAATGTCTTGGGGTATTTCATGGGCAAAAAAATGCAGTACCCATTACAGATGTTCCAATTGCGGAGGTTGTTTCCATGCGAATGTAATTTGCACCCTTGCGAGAGGCATCCATTTTCATGTCTTCAATGGCTTGTTCAATGGTTCCTTTAATGGTGGGCACAGACCCTTGAACGCGGCCAAGATCCTGGCAGTCTTCTTTTGGATTTTCTCGAGAAATCTTCACATTTTTTCCGTCAGGAATTATTGGCTTGCTTGAGCAGGCAGCGAGAAGAAAAAGTGAAATTGCGAAATGCTTGCGATTCATGTTTGCTCCTTTTTGAATCTATTCTAACGTTATTTCAAAATCATTTCCAAAGCCTAAGAAAAAAAATGTTCCAAAAATGCCAATGTCCCTCCACAATGATTCGAGCACGAGGTGAAAATGGTAGTAGCGCGCGTAAATCGGGTCAGGCGAGTATTGAGTCATTCTGCGTCTGCCTTTTTGGAATTTTATCGCTTGGTTCTGGAGTCTGTGCGACGTATGAACCGCGCAGACGTACAAATTCTTGCATCCAGTTTGGCCTACAATAGTGTGATTGCCTTAGTGCCATTGCTTGCCATTAGCTTGAGCGTGTTTCGTGCATTTGGAGGTTTAGAATCAATCTTCAAAAAAATTGAACCAGTGCTCATTGAGAGTCTATTTTATGGGTCGGGTGTTGAGATTTCTCGATCTCTGCAAAAAGCTATCGATCGTGTTCATTCGGGTGCGCTTGGTATCACGGGTGTGGTGGGCATGTTGATTACTTCGACAAAGCTTTTTAGGGATTTGGAGTTGGCTGTTCATCGAGTCTGGGAGATTCCTATTCGGCGTTCTTTTTTTCGTCGCATCATGCTCTATTGGGTTGTGATGTTTATCGGCCCTGTCGCGATGGCGATTGTCATCGGATTTATGAGTTCACGTGATTTGAATCTTTTGGGCATCTTACCAAAGGGGAGTATTAATTTTACACTTACTTTTTGTGCTCTATGGGCTTTGTACCAGATGGGTCCAAGTTGCCATGTTTGGGCACGCGCTTCGATTTCAAGTGCAGCTCTTGCTACATGTGCAATCGCTGTGCTTGAGCAGACCTATGCGATAGTCTTTAAAAAGATTTTGAATTACAGCAAAGTCTATGGAAGCTTGGCCTCAATCCCGATGTTTTTAATTTGGTTACTGCTGATCTGGTGGGTCTGTTTGATTGGAATTGCTATTTCGGCGTCCATTCAAGAAAAATATCACCCAGATTATAGCAATCCAAATCGTTGATTCCATTCTGACTGTTTTGGTACAGAGGCCAATCCAATAGTGTCTGGTATGAACCATTTAATCGCAAAGAGCGCATTGTTGAAATCCTGCTGTGTTTTAAAATCTTCAACATGAAGATTGAAGGCAACTGCCGGCGGTTGTTTTTCTGTTGGATTGACAATGAGCAAGACTTTGGGTTCCATGAGTCCCATGGCTTCTTTAAAAAATCGGCGCAGAATTTTTCTCGGGGTTGGCGGAAACAAAGTTTCCGAAGGCTGTCCTAAAAAAACCGTTTTTCCCTCAGGAAGATTTTGTTGATTGATTTGTCCGGCCATCAGCTCTTGGGCAGAAGCGAGATCTGTCGCCATATTGTCATTTTCATCTGGCCAAAATGAGTCGCTGGTTTTGTAGAGCCAAAGGTGACCATAGGAAAACACGAAATCGGGTTGAGGCTTGGATGGATTCACCACAATTCCCGCCCCATGATTTAGGCAAAAATCTAGAATGTGATTGAGGCAGTAGGGTTCGAACTCTTCTCCATCTTTGGGAGTTGACAAGGAAAAATATGGAAAGCCATCTGGTCCGCGAATAATCTGAGGGTTTGATGTCATCATACTCGCTTCGTCGATGAGTGAAAAAAAACTATCTACCCAATCACGATCACGCTTATCATGTGGCGTTTGAAAAAGATGAACGAGTTCACGAGTTTTTTGCGTATCAAAGTTGGCCATAGAAATCCCTTGTTAGAATTTTATTGGATCACAGGGTCACTTAAATGACAACACTTCGACTGAGTCACCTACGAATATCTCTCCCTCCATTTGGTGAATCATGTTTTGTCCAAACATCACCTTGCCATTCTGCACACGGTATCCCGCTAGTGTTTTGAGCGGTTCCTTTGATTGGGTCTTACCAGTTTCTTGGTTGACTGTGGTGATCGAGCAACGACTGCATGGTTTAACCAAATCAAACTCGATTTTTCCGATTCGAATTTTTTGCCAAAAATCTTCTTGGTGAGCATTCCCACCTGAAATAACGATATTGGGACGAAAGCGGTTCATCAGTACTTTTTGCTGCAATTTTTCATTCAACAAGTCTAGTGATGCCGTTGAGATCAAAAGCTCAGGAAAACCGTCTGCAAAACCGGTCTGGTCCTTGGGATTTGCATATCGTTGATCGACTTGCCTAGAAAAAGAATCAGAAATTTGCACCAACCGACATTTGACCCTAAGTACACTAGAGAACCATTCGTCGACATCGGTCGAGAATGTATAGGCCTCACATTTGTCTTGCCAGATCGTGACTTGAATAATCGAAGATTGCTTTTTTTGTTCTTCGGAAAGAAATGGAATTTGCAGGGCATTGCTTTGGGCGTATGCAACTTCCAGAGAACCATCGAGTAGGTTCACTTTTATTTGAGACATCATTGGGTGTGACCTCTGGGTAAGAAATTGATTTTGGTCATCTATCAGCATCCATTGGCGATCGTAGGCTGGTCCACGAGCTCCAATCTGCATGGAGTTAAGACGAATGCCCTGACAAGATTTGATTGGATATATGTATAAACTTTCGACAGAAATATTTTGCATGCTTGCCTCTAAGGATGATCGGTTTGCAATTGATTTAGGATATGTGCGAAGTATGCAGGAAGACAGGGAATGTTGCAGGTTCGACTCGATTGGTCTATCTGCCGATGTATCTGGAGGTTTGGGGTGGTTTCGATTTCGATTCAGTTTTATACGAATTTATTTCGAGAAGTGGGGTCTACGCTGGATGGGAAAGTGGAATTGAGTTAGAATGCGAAAGCCTTGGTAGTTTTTGGTGCGCAGGAGGGAAGACGTGATTTTTCTGATGCAAAATATAGCGACGCGTGTGCGGCATGGTTGGCGAATTGGGCTTCTAATGGGGATTTTTGTTTTGTCTTTTGAGTCTTGTCAGAAGACACAGTCTCTAGATGGGTTACAAGTGTCATTGACATGCACGGCCTCCAACTGCTTGGCTGGTGGCGAGTACAATGCGTTTGTCATTGTCACGAGCGGACTTTGTTCCGATCTTAATGTTAGAGCAGTTGCATCTGGTAATACAGTTGTGCAATGTTCTCCAGGAGGCGGTTGCAGTGGAACAGTCAGCGGCTGGGTAGACAATTCTGGGCACTCGATACGTGAGGTTCCCGCCGGGACATATTCTATTTGTGGAGTCATAGATTTCAATAACGATTATGTGGGGTCGGCAGACTCTGGAGATGCAGTTGGTACGTTGACAAGTACCTCACTTGCGGGAACGGACGCAAAGACATTGTCCACTTGGAGCAACGTTTTTTAGTTGAAAGAGTTCGGGGAAGAAAATGCTGAAGTTCAAGTTGAAGACAAAAGGCAAAGGTCTTGTTAAAAAAACTCTAGGTAAGGTGAAGAAATCTGTCTACGCAGTACAGGAGTTAGAAGCTCAGTTTCAAATGCTTCATCATAAAGTTAAAAAATTTCGACCGCACGTTGAGTTCGAATTTGAAAAAGGAAACTATATTGTCCAAACGGCAAGGAATGGGAATGACCTTGAGGAGTGCCTGCGGCTTCGATTCGAAGTTTTTCATCGGGAGATGTTAAAATCAAAACGTCGCATTGGTGTGGATATAGATAAGATTGATTTTCTCTGTGATCATTTGATCATTCGTGAAAAACGAACAGGTAAAGTCATAGGTACATACAGAATGAACTGCTCGCGGTTCACGGATGTTCTTTATTCTGCAGGAGAGTTTGATCTGGCTAAGGTGGTAAAATTACCAGGAGTCATTCTGGAGCTGGGCCGTGCCTGCATCAATAGAGAACATCGCACAGGACCTGTGATGTCACTTTTATGGCGGGGTATTAGTGAGTATATCTCTCACACGCAAAGTGAATATTTGATTGGCTGTACGTCAGTAAAGACTTTTGATCTCTTTGAGGCTGCTTCTGCTTACAAATACTTGCAGGACAAAGGTCATTTAAATTTAGGGTTCGATGTGCATCCAATTGGTAAATTTAAATCCCCATCGTTTAACCGGGTATTGCAAACAATTGAAAAAAGTGATCATCCTTTTGATTACGAAGAGGCAAAAAAAATTCTTCCTCCTTTAATGTTTTTGTATATTAAGGCCGGCGCAAAAATTTGTGGTGAACCCGCGTTTGACGAGGACTTTTCATGTATTGATTTCTTCACCTTGTTGCCAGTGAAAGAGGTAACAGGCCAAGTGAGTCGAAAGTATAATATTTAAAAGGAAAATAAAGATGAATAAGTATGCCAAGGGTATAGTCATGCCCACATTGATTGAAATGTTTTTAGCTGAGTCATTTCTTCGAGACAGGACGACAAAAGATCCAAATGCCCGAACAAAAATTTTTTCTGAAACCACAACCAAGTACTGTCGTCGTGCGACCAGTATACTCGATGTTGAAATTCAAACAGAGGGGTATGATCCTGCTTTTTTTGAAAAAGAGAATTGTCTATTGGTGAGCAATCATTTGTCGTATTTGGATATTTTAGTAATGTCGAGTTTGCGACCGTTTGTGTATGTGTCGTCAGTCGATATGTCTGAGGTCTTTTTGCTTGGTCGTATTATTACCTATGGCGGAACTATTTTTGTTGAGCGGCGAAATAGAGTTAAGGTTGATCAGGACCTCGGCAACATGACCAAGGCACTCAAGGATGGATTCAATGTCATGTTGTTCCCAGAGGGAACAAGTACAAATGGCTCAGATGTATTGCCATTTAAAAAGTCGTTGTTGATGGCTGCAGTTCATGCTGGAAAACGAATTGTTCCTGTTTCGATGAAGTATGTGGAAATTGATGGGGAACCCTTCTCTGAAAAAAATCGTGACTTTGTTTGTTGGTACGGTGACATGGGTTTTGGCAGTCATTTCAAAGGGCTGTGTGCGCGAAAAAAAGTAGTCGCAAAAGTCAGTTTTTTGGAGCCGATTGCGACAACTCCAGACTCTACTCGTAATGAATTGGCTGAGCTCACTTACTCGGCCGTGACAAAGTCTTATTTGGGCACAGCAAAGGCGATGCCGCCTTCAAAATCACAGCAGACTTAGGGCGTGTCCTCATTTGGCTAGACTACTACGCAAAAGCAATAGAAATGATTTGAGCGTTGCTCGTCGTCGAAATAGCACCACTATTTCTCCTCCTCGTGCCTTCAACTCATTTCTATTGCTTCCGCTCGCGACGTCCGACCAATTGAGGACACGCCCTAGTTTACTTAATTGCGACCTTTAGAGATTCAAATACCTGCTCGGGCGAGATCTGGTACATGCAATCGAAGATTGGGCAGTTTTGATTAAGACACTTTAGTTCTCCTGGGCAGGTGACCTGGGGCATGAGTGTGGAGGTGCGAAGACCTTTTGGACCCCAGCGCTTCGGTTGTTGAACACGAACGGGGCTGTAAATCCCGATGGTCGGCGTTCCGGTAGAGGCGGCGAGGTGTAGAACTCCGGTACTTGGCGCCACGACGGCCTTAGCTCCCTGTAAAATTGCTATCAACTCAGAACCAGTGGCTTGACCGACAAGCCACTTCACTTTTGGATGAGTTTTAAATTCAGATTCGATTGTGGAGAGATAAGCTTGGTCGGAGGTTGTACCAGTTATCACCACGTCGTGAAGCTCGATGAGTTTTTTAATTAGGCTTTGGTAATTCTGCATAGGCCAATTCTGTGCCGAGCCTGCCATTCCAGGGTGAACAACAAAGTAGTTCTTATAGGTAAGTTGAAATTTCCTAAGTTGCGAGGGGTCAGCGTGGAGTTCAAGAGTTTCCCGAAGAAGTGAGTCTTTGGGGAAGGCAAATCCTTGTTCGACCAATTGATAGTTGTATTCTAGCTCATGGGAGTCGGCCAGGCTGCGTTTTTGGCGAATTCCTCGATTGAAGAAAAGAAAGGAGTGCCATTGGCTCAATTTGGTGACTCTTCGTGGAACGCCAGCGATGAAAAGGGCCAATCCCAGCCACCAGGGGCCGTGAAAGACGACTGCTGAGTCTGGCTTTTCGTGTTTAATCCATGCAACAAAGTTCCAAAATTTCTTCCAGGAGGTGGCTTTATCGAGTTCGATATAGCGCCTTTTGGGAAAGGCATGATCGCCAATAAAGGCAAGACCCTTGGGTATGACCCAGACAACTTCCATACCGCCTCCTGCCAGGCCCTGATCGACAGGAAGTGTGAGGACGAGATCACCGATTTTATCGAGTCGAATGAGCAGAATTTTTTTAAACGGTCGCATTGGCCTATTGGACTTGATTTGGCCAGTCAATTCAAGGCCGAAAACTGCGCATTTCAGAAAGCCGAACACCTTCCGTTTGGGGGGGACGGAGCTCTCTATTTTGGGGACTATTTAGGGGGACGGAGTCCCAGTTTTTGGATCAAAATTGAAAATATTTGTGAGGCAGAAGTCGACGGATTTTCAAGAGCTTGACTCTTGTTGGCGCGCCGGTCAAACATGCTGTGCAAGTTTGGATCTGGGTCAGTGGTTTGGAGGTGGTTCCGCCCGCGGGCAAGGCATTGGTCTTGGGTCAGGCTTGGTATTTTGTCCGGTTTTTGTCTGTATGGTTTAGAGTCTACCCTTGTGATCCGATAGAGTGGGTGCTCTAATAAGACAGGGGAGTTTTGTTTGTTGAGATACTTCAGCGCTTTCTTAATTCTGGTTTCCTTTTTCCTTACAGGATGTCAGGGCGCATTGAATGATGAAAATCGTAAAGCTGAGCCGATTGTTTTATCGGGCCCCGAGACCAATTGTTTGGCCAAAACACTTGAAACGATAAAAAAATATCCGAAGGGCGAAGTTGATGAGATGCAAGTGGGAGCCGCTTGGGATTGTTTGAATGGTGCACTCAAGCTTTTCATGAAGAATGTTTCAGGTTCTGCCAGTCGAGATTATTACACCTCCGATGAGTTAAAGAGCTTTCTTGAACGTTATTTTTTAACCGATATCAAGATCAGTGATCGCCTCATGACCGAGGCCATGAGGTTCAAACAGATTTTTCTGGGTGGCGGTCTTGAGATTATCACACGTTCAGAGCTTGAGCGCACTGAAGTGGTTTTTAATCTTTTGAAGGTTGAAAGCATTCGCATACTGCCATTCATTCAAGTCTATGCGGTACCAGATTTTCAAGCGCGAAGAAAAGTTGAAAGTAGTCGTGTGGAAGCGGCAGTCGTACAGTTAACCCAGTCAGCAGAAAATATTGGAAAACTTTTGGGCGGAACTAAATCGGCTTACCTCTTGAGCTACGCTCGAGATTTTTTAATTGAGTTTGGTAAGCTGTATGACTCTAGCGGTGGTTGGCAGGGTCCAAAGTGGTTGGCTGATCATATTGGTGTGGTTGCTTCCGCAAAGGCGTTTTTCGTTAGGCCCGACGGCAACGTGATTTATCCAGAGGATTGGCCGGATCTAATGCGTAGTGCCTGCCGATTGTATGGACTGTGGCTTCGGTACCATTATTTTATTGAAAACAAAGACTTGAAAACTGGCAGTGCCCTCGACCAACTAGTTGATGCGGTATATGAGGCGTTTTCGCTGCTTGATCAGTCAGCCAAGATGAAGGTCAATAGAGTAATTGAAATGCGCCAGCTCGAAGATCTCATTTTGGGTTTGAAAGAAATTGGATTTTTCTCAACTGAAATTCAGGATCAAACAATTTCTGGGTTATTGAAAACCATATTCGGCAAAATCTATAATCCTTCAATCAATGGCCAGCGCGAGAAGTTTGCGGGCATCACTCCAGCGGTGTTGTCTTTGATGAAGAAAGACCTTTTGGGTTGGGCTGAGATGCAACAACTCTGGGATGTGGTTGTCGCGAAGACGGGGACAAACGAAATGCCGATGTCCCAGTTCTTGGAAGTCTGGAATACCCTTACTCCAAACAATGTTGATGCTTATAAAGATTTTGCTGTGTTACTGAATTCGAAACATCCAGTTTCTCTCTTGGCTGACGGGCAAGTGGCTTTTGTCGCTGATATTAAGTCAATGATGATGAACTCAGATACTTTTTCTGGACTCAATTGGAGGAGAGCTTTTTTGAGCTTGGCAATGCGAGGTTACGCTGCAGACAGTGCCGGTTCTCGCGAAAATGGAATTACCAAAAATGAATTTAAAGAATTTTATACTGACCTCAATCCCATCGCTGTGGAGTTAAAGTTTTTGGCTCCAGACAGTGCCAACGGTTGGGATTCAACATTTGATGAAGCAAATGTGTTTTTGTTGTCCTCTGATGGCAATGATCGGTTGGGGTTTGCAGAGGGTGTTGAAATCTTGAGTTTTGCGCTTTCCGGGTCACAGCTTTCTGGAAAAGTATTCGAAGATATGTCGAAGAAATGTAAACATTTTGCCGACGACAATATGGGTAAGGCAATGTTGGAGTCTGCGTGTGTGAAAGCGCAGATTCGCCAAAATTTTAACACCTATTTTGCCGCTCTTCCCGGTTGGGTAAATATGACGGCAGATTATAAAGACGACGCCTGGTTGATGTTTCTTGATGCTTTCGAACGAGCCGCACGTCCCAAAGGATTCAACGCCAATGATCCGTGGGAGTCAGCGAATCTCACTAAGGGAATTGCAATTATGTATTATGTGGAGTCGGTGTTTGCTCGTTTTGATTTGAATGCTTCAAACAAGTTAACACAGGCAGAGGCGAAGTTGGCTTTTCCATTGATTCGTCCGATTCTAGCGAAAGTCAGTGGATACACGACAGACGATTGGTTGTATCCGATCTATACTTATCTAATGCGCTATGGAGAGTCTCCGGAGGCAAGTTTTACCAGTAAGATTCAGTTTTTGTGGTGGAAAGCGAATTCATCATCATGGCAATTCGCAGCCAATAGATACCGACTTGTAAAAATTCTTGCGAATCTCAAATAGTACCGAAAATTAGTTTGTCGATATGCTGGATACGTTTGCATGCATATCTAGGGAAAGGTCTTGTTCACAAGACCTCAATTGACCTCAAGATCAATTACCACAATGTCCGGAAATTTTTTGTGAATATCTGCTTCAAGACGATTGATCTCCCGGCCAACCGTGCGCACCATTCGTTCAGCAGTTTCAAACAATATATAGGTTGGGTCTTCGCCCTCGCGGATGCGTTCAGCATCGCGTTCGATTTGTTGGCGATTGATAAGAATGCCACCGTGAAACTCGACCTCAATTGCGACTCTCATTCTTCCTGGAGCGAGAACGGCAGTTTTTAAACTCGTGATTCGCTCTACACTTGGATATGCTTCTACGAATTCACGAATTTCTGATTCGATATCAGAGCCAGCCGAAATTCCCATGAGGATGCGCCCATTCGCAATGGCAAGAAGAATGGCCATGGTTCCGAGTAAGATTCCAACAAAGATTGCGGCAATAGCATCAGGCACTGGGGTGTTGAGAATCTTTGAGGCCCACAAGCCCAGAAGGGCAACTAGCACGCCTAATACTGCGATACTATCTTCGAGAAGGACGGCCACACTTGTTGGGTCGTCTCCAGTTTTGATGTACTCGAGGGTAGTTTTATCTTCTTTGGCTTCGTTGATACTCTTGAGGGCGACGACCAGTGACCAACCCTCAAGAAGAAGTGAAATCACCAGGATCACAAGCTGAGTCACCGAGGGTTCGGTGTAACCTTGTCGAGCCTCCAATGCTGCAATTAGTGAATGAATGCCGTGATATGTAGTAAACCCAAAACCGACAAAAAAGATTCCCATTGCACTGACAAGGTTCCAAATATACCGAGCTTGTCCTTTGCCAAAGGGATACTGCTTGGTTGGCTTTCCAGCACCATGACGGATTCCAACATATAGAAGCACTTGGTTGGCAGTGTCAGCCAGGGAGTGAATCGCCTCGGCCAGCATCGAGGGGCTGAAGTTAATGAACCAACCGATAAATTTAAGAGTTGTGACCACAAAATTACTGGTGATAGCAGCCAAAACGGGCTTCATTGAAGCTTCGTCTTGGTAGGGAGTGGGTTCTTTCATCGTACCCAGTCCATTGTTATCTAGAGGCATAGGCTTCTTTCGTTGTTTGAAAAGCCGCATGCGATCGGCAATTTCTGAAATATTTATGGCACAGTTAAGTCATTATCCAGTATGAGCGCCGGCTTCACAAGTGCCGCCAAGACCATGGTCGGTGTGTAGAATTGATAGTGGGTAACGCAATAAGTCTATACCGCGGGTGGCGCAACGGGGGACGGAGTACCCTTGGATTGCAATAGGTTGGTGTAGGCCACCGTGGTGCTTATACTCTATATGGCACAGGGATTGAACATAGTGCGGAGGAACGGGGAGTAATAATCGGAGGGGATATGAAACTAGCTAAGTTGGGAATTTTGGTTCTGGTTGGCACAGGACTTTTGACTGGGTGTGGAGTCAAAAAACAGCTGGACGAGATGCATGATGCGACCATGGATTTGCGAGACACTTCAAAGCAGCTTCAGGAAAATACAGCGGGAATGAAGGGCACGACAGAAAAAATGGCAGGTACAACAGATGGCTTAAGTACCAAAACCACTGGCTTGGGTGAAGTCACTTCGGAGATGTATGACGGACTTAAGCAAGGCAATACCTTTATGATTCGTGACGCTGCTTTGAGGCAGCTGAAAGAAAACCCAGATATGGGTCAAAAGATCAAAGCTGCCTGTGCCTACAATGCCGCGCAAGACTTTCAGTTGTGGTCTGGTTTGGGTCAGGATGTGCAGAAAGCACGCGAATTCGATGCCGCACAGGCCATGATAGAATATTTCAAAGACATTCATGGTTTTGTTGTAGATGGAGATCTTGAGCCTCACCCATTGCAAGAGGAGATTACGGGTAAGCTTTTTGGTTTCTATCGACAAGAAAGTACAGCCAACAACGTAAAAGCTTTCAATGCAATGGCTCTTTGTATCTATAAGACAAATCCGAAGCAGGATGAAATGCTCGCCAAACATCCCGAAATGAAGGAAATGACTTTTCGATCGATTTTGAAAGAGTCTTTGATGGCGGGCAAACTCATTCGCGAGGGATCTAAAAAGCTCGAGGATTTTCCTCCTTATGTAAAAGAAGTCTTGTTGTACGAAGAAGTCGCAATTGCTCTTCTGCAAGGGCATATGAATATGGCAGCAGCTGTGGCATTGGAGCGAGTCTCTCCGATTTCGAATGGCGCAATTCCTTATCTCAAAATGAACTTTGGATCATGGACAATGAATTTAAAGAAATACAATGAGATCGAAATTAACGAATTTTCTCGTTATATCAATGAGGGCACTCTACAAACGGCAGAGTTTCTGCTGAGCCTGGGTGTAAAGCCAAAATTTGATTCTCAGTTGGTCAAAATGTACGACCACATGAAAATTGCAGCAACACCGAACACTCTAAAGGGTGTGGTTGCGACGAGATTAGGTGCTGAAAAGAATTTTATTGGTGGATTGAAGCAGTTTATCAAAACTGCACATCAATATCGTTAAACCTGTGTAAACAGAGTTTATTTAAGGGAAGTCCGGGGTTTTTGGGGTTCTAGCTCTTCAGATGAAAAGCTAGATAAGGGCTTGAGAGAAATCTCAGGCCCTTTTTTATTGGAGTTCTGATGTGAGTCGGGTTTTAATAATTGAATGGCATTCACATTCACACTTGGTTCTGAAAAATATAATTTTGATTCATTGAAGATCTTGTTGGCAAAGGCCAGTCCGAGTCGTTCCGGAGATGATCTCTCCGGACTTTCGGCAAGTACTGACCGCGAGAGAATAGCAGCGCAACTGGCGTTGGCCGATTTGCCGCTTAAACATTTCTTAGTTGAATCGGTGATAGATTACGAAACTGACGAGGTGACCCGATTGATTGTGGACACCCATGATGGCGAAGCATTTGAGCTGATTTCTCATTTCACAGTCGGTGAATTTCGAGATTGGCTTTTGAGTTTTTCGACAACCACTGATCGATTGTCTGCAATTAAAAACTCTGTGACGCCTGAAATGGCAGCGGCTGTTTCAAAGATCATGCGAAACCAAGACCTCATTTTGGTCGCAAAAAAAATTGAAGTGATGACGAAGTTCAGAAACACGATGGGTCGGCGAGGACATTTAGGGGTTAGATTGCAACCGAACCATCCCACTGATGATCTTAAGGGTATTTTGGCCAGTGTATTTGATGGTCTACTCTTCGGGTGTGGCGACGCAATGATCGGAATAAATCCGGCCTCAGACAGTCTTCACAAACACCGAGAGCTTTTGTTGATGTTAGATGAGCTTCGTGAACGTTTTCAAATTCCAACACAGATATGTGTCCTGACTCATGTGACCAATCAGCTTGAGATGATTCGAAACCTTGCTCCGGTAGATTTAGTATTTCAATCAATCGCTGGAACGGAGGCCGCTAACAAGAGTTTTGGGATTCATCTTGAGTTGTTACGTGAGGCAAACGAAATGGCACAGGCTCTTCGACGAGGCACTGTTGGCCAAAATGTAATGTACTTTGAGACTGGGCAAGGAAGTTGCTTGTCGGCAGATGCACATCATGGAGTGGATCAACAAACTTTGGAGGCTCGCGCGTATGCGGTGGCTCGCCACTATTCTCCATTTTTAGTTAATACAGTAGTGGGATTTATTGGGCCCGAATACTTGTTTAATGGAAAGCAAATCATTCGTGCGGGTCTTGAGGATCATTTTTGCGGCAAACTTTTGGGTCTGCCCATGGGAGTTGATGTTTGCTACACCAATCATGTAGACGCAGATCAAGACGATATGGATAGTTTATTGACCCAACTTGGTGTCGCTGGATGCAATTACATCATGGGGGTTCCTGGGGCAGATGACATTATGCTGGGCTATCAAAGTACCTCGTTTCATGATGCTCTCTATATTCGTGAGGTATTGGGCTTAAGTCCTGCTCCTGAGTTTGTCGATTGGTTACGCCAAATGAATATCATGGGAGACAATGGACGAATTCAAGATGCAGAAGTTGCTCGTGCAAGTTTACTGCAGGCCGGAGAAAGTTATGGCTTTTGATTTTTGGCAAAAGCTTCGGTCTCTCACCATGGCAAGAGTTGGAATTGGTAGATCTGGGCCATCATTAAAAACCAAAAACTGGCTTGAATTTTTGCGTGCTCACTCAGAGGCTCGGCATGCGGTTCATGCAGAACTTGATTGGTCAAAATTTTCTGAGTCACTTATTGCGTGTGGATTTAGAACCCAAATTTTGCTGTCGGGGGCAAAAGACAAAACTAGCTTTCTTCGTCGTCCAGATTGGGGGCGTCGCCTTTCAGAGGATAGTCGGCAAAAGGTCTTGGCGAGTATTGCGGCTGAAGGTCGTGACGCGTTTTCTCAGCGTCTTTGTTTTGTAGTGAGTGATGGTCTTTCTGCTCAGGCCATAGAAAAATATGCGTTAGAACTACTTTTAAACTTCAAAAAAATGAACCAGCAGGTAGACCTCAAACATCGATTTGAATTAACTGATATTTATTTAGTAAAACTGGGACGAGTTGGTGTGATAGATGAAATCGGATCACTTGTTGGCTGCAAACAAATAGTGATACTTTTGGGGGAAAGGCCAGGCCTGAGTTGTTTTGATAGTCTTGGTGTATACTTCGAGCATTCTCCAAGGTTGGGAAACAGTGATGCGAATAGAAATTGTATTTCAAACATTCATTCTGATGGACTCACCACAGAACGGGCAGCTTCAAAATTATTCTATCTTCTTTCGAAAAGTCGTCGGTTGGGTTTGAGTGGAGTAGAGTTGAAAGATGATTTGGCCATTGAGGGTGAAGCAAACTTTTTATTGCGCTAACACGCGACCTTGGTTTGGAAGTCAGAGCGATTTGTTGAGCAATGACTAAAAAGAACCTACAGTTTAAAGATTCCTAAACATGTGTTCAAAATTTCTTTAAAGGGTGTGGGTTATGATGAGTAGAAGTTTTTTGGTGATACTACTTTTGGCGATGTCACTGTTTGCACAAGCTGAAACCGTGACTGTGGTTGGTGAAGACGATTGGTACCCTTACTGCGCGGATCGTGGTGGAAAGCCAGAGGGGCTTGCCGCCGACATTGTTAGAGAAGCTTTTAAGGCAGCAGGAGTAGATGTGGTTTTTAAGGTAATGCCATATGCTCGGTGCATGGATGAAACCAAGAAGGGCGCTGAGGTGGCTTGTTTTGATACGACTTGGCTACCTGAGTATGACGAGAATTTCATCAAAACTAAAAGCCACTTATTTGAGGCCGAGATTGCAATCTATTCGAGTTCCACTTATTCGGGAAAGATGGGTCTCAAGGTTAGCGATTTAGAGGGGAAAACTGTGGGAATTACCAATGGCTATGAATATGGGGCAGAGTTCGGCGCAAACAAAAAGATTAAATCTGACTCTGCTAAATCAGATATCTTGGTTCTTAAAAAACAGGCGGCCGGGAGGACAGATTTTGCGTTACTTTACTCAAGGGTTGCGGACTTTCTTCTGAAAGAAAACAAGAAAGAATTCGACGGAAAAATTAAGCGTGTAGGGACAGTCGTTGTCGATAAACTGTTTTTGAGTTTTTCAAAGAAACATAAAGACGGAAAAAAATTTGCAGATCTTTTTGATAAAGGTATGGATGCAATCAAGGCAAATGGTACATACAAAAAAATTGAAGACAATTGGGCGACAAAGTTGAAATAGTTTTTTTCGAGAAGCAATACTCAAAAGGACAAAGTCATTGATGTGACGTTGTCCTTTTGTAAATATTAAATTCGAATAGTTTCCGACTCAGATTTAAGTTCATAGGTGATGCCCCTCCACTTGATGCGGTTGGTTCTCAATGAGTTGATTGTGTTAAGAAAGCTTACCAGAACGGTGACAGGTGCTAACCAGATGTAAGTCCATTTCAATTTTAGAAGGGATTTTGAAACCTCAGGAAACATATTTGCAAGGGTAGAGACGAAAACCATCCCATTAAGCATTTGAAAAAATATGATGGAAATGCAGGAAACTGCGTACAGGTCGAGCTGAAACCCATTGAGAACCGCTAATCCCAGGTGAAATATTCCATACAGAGTACAAATGACATTTGACGAGTGGGCAAAAGCGGCCAGGCGCCATAGCTTGGGGTAGCTAACGCGTGAAATGATAGATTGGCGATTGGTAAATTCTATTGTTTCACTTAGTGTAGAAAACTCGTGACTGATGCAGACACATGACGGCACAAATTCAATTTCTAATTTTAACGATCTAACTCCATTTGTCACTGCAAAGGAGTCTGAGACTGCTCGGTCGAGCCGGGATCTTATATTAGCTTTTTCAAATATATTTTTTGGTACAGCCATGGCCCCTCCGAATGTGAAGCTGCTATTGGGATCAGCTGCTATTGGTAGTGCTGCTGCTGTCCAGAGACTTCTTACGACAGAGCCAGGATTGCCTTTGGGAGAGAAGTACCACCTGCCACCAGTTGTTGCTCCGACTTTTGAGTCTTGAAGTGGTGCAACCAATTCGCGCAACATCGAGCGATGAGGCATTAAGTCAGAATCAACAAATACGTAGACCGCCACTTCTTTGGACATATGGTCTATGGCAGCCAGTTGATTGGTGATCTTTTGTGCTCGACCTGAATGAACTACGGAGGTTATGACATTACAATTTTTTTGAGGAACTCGGTCACGTGTTTCGAGTAGAAGCTTTTTAATATAGTCGTACGCAGGATCCGTGTTGTCTTCGGTAACAAAAATGAGTTCACAGTTTTCAATGTCTTGATGAAGCCAACCCATTATGTTTTCTTGAAAATTTTGGTCTATTCCTTTGCAAGGTAAAATAACTCCAACTTTTGGAGCATATTGAATAATGGATGGTTGTGGATGGTCATTTTTCCGAGCAAGTTGTCTTCGAAACTTGAGGGTCATCAATATTGGAACAATCCCAATAACCAGAGTACCGAACAACATTATTTTGGAAAACATAGTAGGCCTTTCGTTGATTACCATAAGTTCTTAGTGAACTTTCTCTCTGATAAAAATCTATGATGAAAATTAAGTACATACGATTCACAAAAGTGGCGGGAATGCGTCTCAATGTGATGCACATCTATATATTTAGTCTAAAGTATGGTTATTCAAAAGACGAAAAGGAGTCATGAAGATTTCAAAACAATTCAGTGTCGTGCTCTTTCGGATACTTGCGTATTCAATTAAGAAAATCCGATTTAACCGGCCAGCATGGTCTTGGCTACTCTTGATTCTATTACTTCCAACCTTTTTTCAAAACTGTCAGGTTTCTGCTCCTGCTCGCTTCCTGAGTCTTTCATCACTTAAGTCCCAGCAGAGTTCGACAAGTGGTAACGGGGTTGGCGTTGAAGGAAAACCATTAGGTACATTCGTTCGAAATGTTCCCAAATTTTGTTCAGGTCAAAACAAACCATTTGGAGTTTTGAATCTAAGTCAGAAAGAAAATGTATTGAACTTCTACGATTTGGTTACCTGTGAGGAGAAGCGAAAGAGCATTGAGCCAGACAAAGTGATCGTGTCTGCTTTTGATCGAAATATTATCGCTCTGGATGATGGGGCCTATGAAAAGGCAGATCCAGTCATTTTTGAAAAAGAGCCTGTGGCAATCGAGGCCTGGTGTGCATCGCAAGAAAAGTCACCTCTTGAGGTACATCTTAAGCATGATTTCAAAAACTCGAAATATTTTGCAAAAATCTATTTTCAAAGAGATTCAAAAAATTTGGTAGTGGGCCCCACTGAGATTCAGCGGGCCATTTCAAGCGGAAGTATTACCTATAAAAGTGCAAGTATGGAGATGTCTGTAGATATTTCGGCTCCCTCAATGACGACTTTTGAATACAAGAGTCACCTGGTGGCGAAACTTGATGACGTACCGTATGATGTAGATTTGAAGTGTCGTCTTGGAGCAGACCATGACGGTAGTATTTGGCCAGCAACTCCAATACTTTCATCCGTCGAAAATTTTCAAATGATCAATGATTTTGCAAATCTGCTTTTCATAAAGGACACCACCCAAGACTCTCTTTCTGGTGATTCGGGTTTGTATTTCGGAAAGACCCGTGATTTGTACTTGGGAAAAGAGAATTTTGTGAGGCTGGATGATCCGATTGAGAAAAAAACTGGCTTTCATGTCATTGATCTCAAAGTGTCTCCAATTGAAGACCGCGTTGCATTTAGGACTTCGGCACAAACTTTTAATGGGACTGTTGAACTCCATTCCGCTACAATTTCATCTGGGCAAGTGACCAAAGTTAGCTCGAATTGGTCGTCAAGTATTCCTGCAAGTACATTTGCAAATCTGGATAGCTTTCAAATACCAGCAGTTAAAGACAACTATAGTTTCTCTGAGGACGGCAGAAAACTTTTTTTCAATGAAGAGTCTTCGTTAGTAAACAATAATGGAATAGTTGGTTTCGGACTCGGGTTTCCGGTTCTTTCTTTAGCAAATTTGGAAACGTCTACCTCGAACACAGCACCTTTCCGAGTTCCGTCTGGGGCACTTGCCCAACATCAAAAGATTCTTCAGACCGCATCTGGAGAAATCTATATTAATGGAGTGTCTCCGGATTTGGGGAGTAATGCAATTTTGTTTGCCACTCCACCATTTCAATCTGATGCAAAAGTACTGATCGATCAAGCCATGTTGCCTCAGGGATATCAAATAAAAGGTGGGAGTGATTTGAGGCTAAGTGAAGATGGAGAAGTTCTATTTTTTACAGTTTCTCGATTGAAACTCTATTCTACATCGTTGAACCAAATGCTAATGGCCTTCAATCTTTCGTCAAAGGTTCTGATTACTGTAGATAGCCATCTATCACAAGAGACTTGGCCGAGTGGAAATGTATCTTTTGTGGGGAAGAATGTAGTGATTTTTGATGGATCAACTATTCGAGTGTTATCAGCTTTTGGGCATGTATTGTTGGCGGTGAATCATTCGGGATTGGTTTCATGCAATAGACAATTGAGGTCGTGTGTATTCTCGGAGAATCTTCTTGGACAATTGGTGATCAAGAAAATTGATTTGGATTCGCTCGCAGTTTCGTCCCTCGTCACGTTTAATTTAGATTTCAATTTTGGAACAATTGTAGAGGCAAGACTTCAGGGAAGTCGTCTTTTTGTTCTATCGGATACCGACGGCAATGGTTTATATGAACTTTATTGTTTAGATTTTGGGAAAAAGGCATTGTTTGCCGTGAGCGACAGGTTTGTCGAGTACGGTGGCGTCACTCGGTTTGATGTAAAGCGAGATGGAACTGAGGTCATCTTTCTTTCCACTAACAATTTGACTGGTGGCAACTCTCGGTATCTTTTCAAGTGGACAGACGGAAATGAATTCTAGGTCTCATGGCGCTTTGAATGGCAATTCAATGCAAAATGTCTTTGCTGAAATAGATGACCTAATTCGCCGTGGTCTCGGGCATAAAGCGGTTCCGGCGCTTCGTAAGTTGGTTCGGCAGGGGCCCTCCCGGGATGAGCGAGTTGTGATCGCGAATCTTGCGCGTCGCTGTGGAGATCCCATGTTTTCTTTGGCGGGGATTCGGCCAATTGTAAGGCCTGCTTCTGGCTTAGAGTCCGATGCAAGTCCTCAAGAAAAAATTTGTTATGCGGCTTCATTGATTGCGATTGGCTCTGGAGATGAAGCCTTTGCTCTTTTAAACGGTATAGATTGCATCAAATTTCCAGAAGTTCTTTTTCATACCGCTTTGGCGAGGATCGGTGAATGGCGCTATGAAGAGGCTATACCTATTCTCCGGCAATATGTTCAGAGTGCCTTGATCACTGAATATCAACGTGTCGTTGGAAATCTAAATTTGTCAGGTGCCTATATTTTTATGCATCAATACCAGGAGGCTGAAGTGTTGTTGAAGACTTTGCTCGAGGATATTGATCGTAATTTTCCGCAGGCCTTTCTTATCAGGGGTGTAGCCCTTGAATATATGGCGCAAATTAAGATTGCTCTAGGGAAATACCCGGAAGCCTTTGATCTCCTTTCTTCCTCTGCTGAGGTTCATCGTGGAGCAGACCACGTACATAGGTTGACGCTTGAAAAATGGCGTATTGTTGCTTCTTTCGAGTCTCATCGTAACGCAAGCATGATTGGAGATCGAGCGGTTGAGGTCGAAAATCAGAAAGTCTTGAGGGATCAATTTCGAGTGCTTAGGACGAAAGCCATCTCAAGTCGAAGTTGGGAGACAGCTCGTGAGTGTGACTTCTTCTTGGCGAGGCTCTTTTTTGATTGGGATTCATATATGTGTGTTAGATTCGGCTCACCGATGTCTGCCTATCAAAAGAGACTTGATGAGACCTTTGGCTCACCAAATGAGAACTCTTGTTCCAAATTTGATTGGGCCCCTCAAAAAGAGGTTACGTCGATTCGGAGTGTTTCTGTGAGAATAGATCTTTCTTCAGGACTAATTCATTTGAAGGGAGGAAAGACTCTTTCTATTTCTGAGCTTCGTCCTGGGCTTATGCCATTAAGATTGCTAAATCTTTTATGTGAAGACTTCTATAGGCCGGTCCGAATCGGGCAAGTATTTCGGCAGCTTTATCCTGCGGAGTATTTTGATCCGTTTTCTTCCCCTAATAGAATTGCTCAGATTGTCCTGAGGGTGAATCAGCTTTTCCGTTCGTCGGGAATTGATTTCTCGGTCTCCCAACAAGACATTGGATTTACGATAAATGCTGGCGAAGGAATTGTGATTTCCAAATCGTTTATGGGCTCTCCAATGTTTCATCCATATGAGTCTTCTTTGAGGACCGCTAAATTCCATCTTCAAAATACGAAGTTTTCATGTTCAGATTTTAAAAATGTCGTTTGTCTGAGTTCGCGAAGTGCGGAGCGTGTTCTGCGTTGGGGAGTTGAGAAGAAATTGCTCCAGAGAAATTTGGCCGGACGGTCGACCAGCTATTGCTTTATTGGTTAACGATATTGGACTCACACTCAAGTGCTTACACAGTTGGTAGACATCGAATAATTTTGGCTTTGATATTCTTGAGACCATATTGATTTTCAAGAGTTCCTTCTATTGCCAAAAACGGCGAATTCATAATCAAGAGGCGATGTTTTTCGTACAGATCTGGTGTGATGATGATGTTCATCAGACCAGCTTCATCTTCAAGACTGAGAAAGCACATGCCCTTTGCTGTTGGAGGCTTTTGTAGCATGCTCATCAGACCTGCCACGCGGATCGTTGATCGATTTTTTCGCGATGTTAATTCACTAGATTTCAGAAAAGAGTTTTGTTCAAGTTTCCAGTGGTTGCGGAGAAGCGCCATAGGATGTTTGTGAAGTGAAAATCCTTGGTGTGAGTATTCGCGAACGGCTTCGTCCCAACAGGATTCCTGGGGGATTTGGGCTGAAGAGGTGTCGATATTTTGAAAGCGAGATTTGGCGAAATTTAAACTTGCGGTATCAAAGCTGATACTTGCAAGTTTCCAAAGAGCTTCGCGCGGGGAGAGCATGAATGCTTTGTATGCTCCTGCTGCAGCCAATTTAAAATGCAGATGCCGAGGAAGTTCAGATCGACGAACAAAATCTTCGAGCGAAAGAAAACGGCCATGTAATTTGCGGTTCTCCACAAATTTATCCACAGAACTTTTGGAAAGACCTTGAAGAGAGCGAAATCCGACCCTGACTTGATGTCGTGTTAGATCAGAGTTTACTGGAGGATTCGCGATAGACTCACGGTTTGAGGAGAGTGGAGCCTGTTGTTCAAGAGTGTAGTCCCATTCAGAACTTTGTATGTCGATTTCTAAAAAATGAACACCATGTTGTTGTGCATCTGCAATTAGTGATCGAGGAGAATAGAATCCCATAGGTTGGCTATTTAAAATTGAAGTCACATAGACATCTGGGTAATGACATCGCAAATAGCAGCTGGCGTAGGTTAAAAGTGCAAAACTAGCCGCATGGCTTTCTGGGAAACCATAGGAAGAAAACCCTTCGATGGTCTTATAGATCTGTTCGGCGTAAGCTAGACTGACACCTTTTGAAATCATGCCATTGAGTAATCGCTGTCGAAGTCCTGTCATGATGGGTTTACTTTTCCAGCTGCTGGACATAATTCGCCGAAGTTCGTCGGATTCACCTGGTGTAAAGCCGGCGACCTTTACTGCAATTTGCATAACTTGTTCTTGAAAAATCGGAACACCTTCTGTTTTCTGCAAAATAGATTTTAAAAGCGGGTGAGCATACTCGGTTTTTTCGAGTCCCTGGCGTCTACGCAAAAACGGGTGAACCATTCCACCTTGAATTGGTCCAGGTCTTACAATTGCAACTTCGATTACAAGATCATAGAAGGTTTTAGGTTTAAGCCTTGGCAGCAGTGACATCTGTGCACGTGATTCAATTTGAAATGTACCGACTGTGTCAGCCGCTTGAATCATTTTATAGGTTGCAGGGTCTTCGTGAGGAATTGTAGCTAGAGAGAGTGAAAGCGATTTTTTTTCCTGAAGAAGATGCAGGCTCTTGCGAAGGGCTGTGAGCATGCCAAGGCTCAGCACATCGACCTTCATCATCTTGAGTGTGTTGAGATCGTCTTTATTGAATTGAATGACAGATCGTTCATTCATGGTCGCATGTTCTATGGGAACAAGTTCACATATTGGGCGATGACCAATGAGAAATCCTCCGGAGTGAATACCCAGATGTCTTGGGGTACCTCTGAGTTCGACTGCAATTTGAATCAATATCTTCATCAGCTCTACAGGTACGTCAATGTTCTTACAGAAATGTGAAAGATCGAAGGACTGATCTAGTAATCGTGAGAGACCTTCGCGGCCCATGAATTTGATGATTGCATTTATTTTTTCAAGAGAAAGACCCAACGCTTTTGCACTTTCCCGAACAGCCATGCGGGAACGATAGCAAATCACGGTACAAACCATGGCGGCTCGATCACGACCATATTTTTGGTAGATGTATTGAATGACTTCCTCTCTGCGTTCGTGTTCAAAGTCGATATCAATGTCAGGAGGTTCACCGCGTTCGCGTGAAATGAATCTTTCAAAAAGAAGGCCAAAGCGAACGGGATCTATATTTGTAAGGCCTAGACAGTAGCACACGATCGAATTCGCGGCAGACCCTCTACCCTGAAACAGAATTTCACGGTTCTTGGCGAATTCACAGATTTCCCACAAAGTTAAAAAATAGTCTTCGTATTCCAAATCAATAATGGTTTTTAGCTCGTGCTCTGCCAACTCGAGTGCTTCGGGTGGAACTCCTTCTGGATATCTCGAAAGCAACCCCTGACTAGTTAGTTTTCGCAAAAACTGTGCTGCCGTGAGATTCTCTGGAAGGCCCTCTTGTGGATATTTATAGCGTAGTTCATCGAGACTAAATTTAATTTTTTTTGCGACCTCGAGAGTTCGTCGTAAAAGATCTGGACGGTCTTTCCAAATTTCCTGCAGTTCTTTTTTTGATTTCAGATATCGTTCTGCATTTTGTAAGAGTTTGTGGCGAGACTCATTCAAAGTTGTCTTGTGGAGAATGCAGGTCAGAACATCATGTAGGGGCTTTCGGTCTTTGCTGTGAAAAAATGGACGATTGGTTGCGATCAGTTCGATACCAAGACTATTTTCAATTTCAAATGCATGCTTACAGAACTCGAGGGACTCCCAGGTGAAGTCGCGCCAAACAGGAAGATACACTCGATCTTTGAATGCATTTTTATAGAGTTTCAAATGTGCCGTGTTCCAAGGTGGGAGAGGCACTAGAATGCAGTCGTCACTAGATTCGATGACGTCATGAAGAGAAATCTTGATGGTTCCCTTAGGGGAATTTTTTTTTGCCTTTGTTATAAAGACACTAAGTTTTGTGTAACCGTCATGGCTCATGGGCAAAAGAATGACTGGAGAGGCATCATAGAGAGTAAGCTCAGTGCCGACAATGTATTGAAAAAACCGAAGAGGCTCTTTAAGTCGGCCGCTGTCAAAGTGCGAGGGAGAGTGAGCAGCTTCATGGGCACGTACGATACCATAAAATCCATTGAGGTCACATAACGCGAGTCCTTGATAGTGATTTTCCTTTGCCGTATGGATCAGCTCCTTGGGGCTGGAGGCTCCATGCAAAAACGAAAAATGGCTACGACCCAAAAGCTCAACAAAATCCACTGAATCATTGTCATGCGTGACCTCCAGATTTTTCGTTTCTGATGAGAGTGTCAATTCCTTCTTGGCCCGATTGGCGTCGAGATTTAAGCGTTGGTCCATTGCTAAATCACCCGTTTAGTCAAAATAGCCTTGAAGAAAAAATCGATCTTGTTCGAGATCTTTAAAAATCCACAGACCTCTTTGCTCTTTAGTAAGAGCAAAGTAGTAGTCACGTTCGAATTTTTTTTGCCACCAATCTGCACGAGTGCTTTCGATTGGGAAATGTGTGATGCGCTTTAGATCTCGAAGCTCCTCAGAGCTAAGAGGTATCGGAGAAATAGTCATTCTGTTTGGTCGGGGAGCTTTAGATAAGTTTGCACTATATGTCGGCAGTGATCTTGTGTTGAACATTTCATCGACCTCGAACTGCAAAGGTGCAAAAGATTGCTTTTGTGTTGGATTTATTTTTGCTTGTTTTTGCTTGCTGTCTGGCGTGACGAGAGTCCAACTTTCTTCTGGCAGAAATGATTCTTGCATTTGATAGAGGCCGCACTCGACATTTGC
>CAYONZ010000018.1:0-69309 GCA_964405465.1 uncultured Bdellovibrionales bacterium
TCTAGGGTAAATTGTTAACTTTCTCCACTAAAACCTGAAGGGAGCTTATGTCCTCAGGCGGAAGCAGATTCGCTTGTTGAAAACTGATCATTTCATCGGAAATAATTCTGAATACAATTTTCATTTTTATAGATCGAATATCAGTTTTAGACTTAAAGACACTAAGGTGTTGTTCCTTCTCAAATTTTGAAATTGATGAATATGGCGAAAATCGAAAATACTTTTGTAGTTTTTGAAAAGCGATTTTTCTGGGTTCTTTTTCGCCTCGCAGAGACGCGGCTTTCACATCATCTTTTGAGAATATTAAAAATGAAATTGGTTTGCAGGGCGCTAGAGCCGACAAGTCTAACCACAGATTTTTCTCTGAATTCTCATTAAAGATTTGATTTAATTCCTTTACCTGCTGTTCTTTGCTTTCATATTTTTCAGTAAGTGCTTTCAAGAAGTTGGTGTACGAATCCAAAATCTGGTTGAAATCCATTTTTCTAAGAACTTCATCGTGTTCTTTATCCGTAAATTTATTTGTGCTTAAATTAACTTTATCCAAAAAGCTCCAAAGAATTTTGGAGTAAAGGTCATTCTTTTTGGGTTTTCCTTTGCCTCCAATCGCTGAAATGGAGGCAGCATAGATTTCAACCAATCTATTCATCGTCAAATCAAAATCCTCAATTTTGGAAAGATGCTCATACGGATTAATGGTTTTTGATTTCTTCTGCTTTCCAGCCATACCAACTCCTTGGGCCACGATTGGGCCACGATTGGGCCACAGAAGTCTCAAGGATGGCAATATGCACAAGGTTGACAAGCAAATCAGACTATGTAAGTGTGTGAAAGAACTAAAAACAGCGGATGGCAAGAAATAGAATCGCAACTCATAACCCGAAGGTCGTCGGTTCAAATCCGGCCCCCGCAACCAATTTTTTCAAAATTGGTTAATTTACCGAATCCTTAAATAAAAAAAAGAACTTTTACTACGCGAAATTTCCATGCTCCCCCGTGGTGAGCGGGAGACACACCCATTCCTTTTTTCTGGAGGTAGCATTTTGAATGTCAAAGAACTCATTGAGAAGCTTTGTATGTTTCCTGAAGATCAATCCGTTTTCGTCGACGGTTACGAAGGTGGCTTCAGCGAAATTTCCTCTGTACAGAATTTCAATGTGAAGCTTAATGTTAACAAAGAAAGTTACAACGGCCCACATCACGAGACAGACGACGCCGACACACCAGCCATTGTGATTCGGAGACAGTCGTGACAACGACAAGAGTCAGCCACATCGAAGTCTATGTCTCAGATTATGCGAAGAGCATTCGATTCTATGATCTCATTCTGCCGTTTCTCGGGTGGAAGCGTCTGGTTTGTCAGACAAGTCATACAACGTTCACCGATGGCCAATTGAAGATCGTCTTTTGCCCAGTCGAAGAGAAATATCTGCAAGATGGCTACCATCGAAAACGCGCGGGCCTGAATCATCTTGCCCTCTACGCGGATTCAAAAAAGCAAGTCGACGAACTCTTTGAGAATATCCTCAAACCACGAGGCATAGCTTGTCTTTATGACGGACAACCCAAGGGTGAGCCCGATTACTACGCTGTGTTTTTTGAAGACCCAGATCGAATCAAAATCGAAGTGGTTTTCGCTCCTGGATACTGCGACCCCAATCATTGGACTAACAAAATCCAAGACAACTTTGATCCCTATGCAATTGAAGGAAAGACGGACTTATGAAAAAGCTTCATTCCATGACGTGCTCCTCAGTTTGGTGAGGTGGCCCGGTTTCCTATGAGTAACGAGCTTGATTGCGACAAATTTAGAATTTTAAGTTCCAGGAAAATGTTCGAGATTAACCAGTGCCTTGAGACAAGGCTAACCTAATTTCTTACGCTAACAAGAAGAGGGCAGCGATTCAGCTTAATTGACAGAACCACTTTTTTTAATTCTAGAATTAGTTAATCTTATTCGCTCTGAGAATGAGAAGTTATTTGGCTGCTCGACGCAAAGTTAGCCGTTGTGGCTCTTCCTTCAATATCTTGTCGCATCCAAGAAACGACTTGATGATCGCGATTTAAATTAAAGACGTCTTCTTTTATGCCGGCCTGCCCTTTCCCATCATAACGAAGAATAAATGACGAATCGCCATTGTCGACTAAGACCTTTGCGTGACAAGCTTTTGCAGACGCTAAAAGTTTAAGTTTAGCAACCGTAGCATTAAGCGTAGCGTATTCGGACTTTTCATCAATATTGGGAAAAGCAACGTATCCGTTTTTGTCCGCGTCAGGATGATTAGGCAAGTATTTTAAAATTGGTGCTTTGCTATCACGGCTAGCATCACAACCACCATTTACGCACGATTTAACAATGTAAGGTTGATAAGCTCCACCATCAGGTGTTCGAGTGGTATTCACATTGGCTAGATTTGTTGCTGCTAGAGCAAGTTTGATTTGCTCTGATTTCAACTCTTGGCAATCATTAGGAGTTTTTGCAAATGTCTACAGTGACAAAAATCCTATGAGCAATACACAAATTTTATTCAATCGCGCCTCCTGGATAAGTATTAATATTACTCGTTTTCTCGTGAGGCCGACAGGCCAGTCGGGTCCAGAAGATAGGTGTAAGTTATGGAAAGTAGGCAATCGGATTGCGGGCGCTGAGTTGGAATCAATGCCCCTATCAACTGGGGAAATTCAGCGACAGGATTGGATTGAGCTCGGAGCTCTGCCAGTTCGGTAAAGAGATCGCGCTTCTCGGTGCCGAGAATTTCATGGCGACTTTCAATGTCTCGAATCCGTTGATTTTGCGATACGAACTATAAAGCGTGACGCCGCTCTTCAATGGTGAGCCTGAGCCCCAGAGCATCCAAGAGCTTGGCAATGGTTTCAAAGCGCGGCTTATAGCATCAAATGGGTGCGCAATTGTTTCCTGCAACCAATTTTTTCTATATTGACTACCCCGACGAACTCCTAAGTAAAATAAAAAAATATAAAATCTGAAGAGACCAACATCAGATGCGTAGCCTTCACTTAGAAGCAAGAGAGTCTAAAAATGTCTACTTACTTTTTTCAAATCGATGAGATGAAAGCGAGCGACCTTCCCAAGGTTCGAGACTTAGCCGAGCAGCTCGGATACCCGGCAGAAGTGACGGACTTGGCGCGCAGATTTCATGCTCTTTCAAAATCGCAGGCTCATAAACTTTTTGTCGCACGAAACGCCGACCACCAAGTTGTTGGTTGGGTGCATGTTGGGAAAGAGATGTCCTCTCTTTTGGCCGATGATCGCGCAGATATTGAAGCGTTGGTTGTCGATAGCCAAGTACGAAGCCAAGGAATCGGAGCGAGCTTGCTTAAGACAGCTGAAAAGTGGGCGCTTGATCGAAATTTTAAATTGATGCGCATTCGATCTAACGTGAAGCGATCGGAGGCTCATCGCTTTTATCTGCAACAAGGATATGAAATAATCAAATCCTGGCACCTCTTCACAAAATCACTCAAGGACATTGAGCGATGAAGATTCTGGTCATCGGTGGAAATCGATTTTTTGGACGCCATCTTGTTGAGCTTCTCTTGAAAGATAGATCCGATGTTACTTTGTTGAACAGAGGAAACCTCAACGATGGGTTTGGTGATCAAGTGCGACGTCTGAAAGCTGATCGCCAAGATCCTTCTTCAATCAAAGAAGCGGTCCACGGAAAAAATTGGGATTTAGTTTTCGATCAGGCCTGCTATACAGCTGACGAAGCTGAAGTGGCTTGCCAATTGTTTGAAGGACGGACCAAGCGATATGTAGTAACGTCTTCTGAATCCGTGTATGACAATGGTATCCAATTAAAAGAGTCAGCTTTCGATCCCAAAAAATATGATTTTAATGAAATCGCAGATCCAAACAAGGACTATCAAGAAGCTAAACGCCAAGTGGAAGTTGTCTTTACTAAAAAGGCGTCCTTTGACGTGGCAATTGCTCGCCCCTCACTTGTCGTTGGCCTCGATGACTACACTGACCGTTTGAAATGGCACGTACAACGAGTCGATCAGTCACTCCCAATCTATTTTCCAAATATCGAGGCAAGATTTGACTTTATCCTTTCTGACCAGGCAGGAAGAGCACTAAAAAATGTGGGGCTGTCTCGTCACATTGGGCCGGTGAACTGTACGACAGCCGGAACTCTGGCACTCTCAGAAATAGTTTCTCTTTGCGAATCTGCAACAGGTAAACAAGCGAATCTGGCACCTAGTCAGATCGACAATAACCATTCTCCTTTTGGCAGTTCTTCCGAAAAATCGATGAACACTAACCTTCTGAGGTCTTTGGGATTCTCTGCCCCCTCAAGTACTGAATGGATGAAAGAGCTTGTTTTCAAAATTGCCGAAAATCTGAGGTCAAGCTGATGACTGCACCTCGAAAACACTTCTCTGCCTTTTTGCTTTCGCGGGTTGCCGCATGACTATCAAACTTTCGCTCGAGGTGTTACCGGATCTACTGGCGATCACTCGCCTGAAACCTACGGACTCGATTCCGGAATGGGCCCAGCGCAGCTCATTTTTCTCAATTACAAAAACAAGCGACGAGCTATCCATTGTGTGTAGGCAGGCTGAGGTGCATGGTAAAATGAAGTCTGAACGGAATTGGCGCGCTATTAAAGTCAATGGCCCGTTGGATTTTGGTCTCACAGGTATTCTTGTCTCGCTAGCTCATCCACTCGCCGCCTCTGGCGTGAGCATTTTTGCAATCTCGACATTCGACACCGACTACGTCCTCGTAAAGCAAGAAAATCTTGAACGCGCGATGGCGGCTCTCGAGTCTGCTGGCCATATTTTTCCAGGACCTTTTGCTAAATCTGACTTTGTACAAGCCGAACTCTATTCACCAAGACTTCTGCTTGAGCCAATCGTTGAAAATCATGCGGCCGAGCTCTGGGAACTCTTTTCTGATGATAACCTTCACACATTCACTCCTTACATACAGCTCACGATGGAAGAGCAGCGCAAAACATGCTCCCGTTGGGCAACGAGGAGATCCCCTGATGGCAAAGAGCTTTGGTTGAACTGGTTGGCACGAGATATTTCGACGAGGCTATCTGTAGGTCATTTTCAGGCTGGTCTAACCGAGGACGGCGCAGGCTCTATCGGCTATGTCGTTGCACGAAATTTTCAAGACAAGGGATATGCGACTGAAGCGCTAAAAACAATATTCGAATATTTACAAAATAGTTTGATGGCAAAAGAAGTTAAAGCCTGGAGCGATACGCGAAATTTGGCTTCACACCGCGTGGCCAATAAATTGGGAATGGTGCAAACTGAGCTGATCAAGAATGCAGATTTTTTTCGAGGTTCTTCTAGTGACGAGTTTGTGTTTTCAAAAGGATTTAGGAAATGATCGAATTTCTTCCGCTGGAAGAAAACTATAAAACAAAAGAGCGATTCGAGCCTATCAAAAGGCAGGATTTAAAACCGCTGGTGAAATAAAAACACCAGCAGGCGATGCAATTCTTCTGCGGATAGAGCGTGCACCGGGTCCACCAAAATAGGAGCTTGAGCGATGTTGCAAATTTAGCTAGCCCACGATCAAGTATTGAAATCTCCGCTATCTCGAGATCAAAAAAGACAATTCGATAAACTAAAAAATAAGGTCGCTATTTGGATGAAATATTTTCGAAATGTTGAATTTCATCAGCGATCTGTTTACGTGCAGATTTGCCGCCATAAAAAATATCATCTACCACCCAGCGATCAGCCTCTTTCATCATCTTGAAGACAATTTTACGTTTATAATAGCCACCCTTATCTTTAATTGAAGGGTAAACGTTGAAATGAACTTCCACCTCGCCTGATTTAGACTCAGAAGCAGAAAAGTGTGCGGTCTTAAATGTCAATTTGGGATCTCTTTCCTGTGAATCTAAATAAATATCTTCGTCGGCACCAAATCCACAGATGTCCGTCCCGGCTTTGCGCTTACAGACCTCTTTATTTTTCTCAATCAAATTTTGAATAAAGAATATTAACCTGTCAACAACACAATTCTTCGAGTGATTCAACAAAAAGTATTTAACTATTCTCACTTGTGCTCGAAGGGGATGCCAGTGGAATGACATAATAGGAATCAAACTGTCCTTTCATGGGATCGACCATGTTTTTGAATAACTCATAGTCATGCCCAAGGCCCCGTTCATAGTCAGAATTCATCAGCCAATAACCATAAATGCTGTCAATTTTTTGTTTCAAGTTATCATCGACAACATTTGTGGCCAGTTGAAACACTCCAACAAGTCGCTCAGGAAAAGTCATTTCGATCATCCCCTCTGGAACGGGAAAACTCTCGGCCACATGGACACCAGCCAAATAAGACAGCGTTTCTTCGGTAAACTGTCCTGATGCACTAAGAGTCACTCCGTGCAATTCAGCTTTCTTCATATCGATACCAATCTGGGGAATTCGCTCGAGTAGCTGCATCCACGGACTGGCAATTGTTGTGCAATGAATTTTTTCAATAAAAGGCGAATCAATTTCAATCGTGTAACCAACAATTCGTTTTTTCGGAAGCATGCAAATCGTTGGCTCTTTATTAAAACGCGTCGAAAGAAAATTCAGCAACTCACTTGTTAAAGCTGGTTTTTGCAGACTCTTTAACAGGCTATTTTGTTCGCGTGCTTCTTTAGGTGTTAAGTTATATTGCGCCTTAAATGAGCGGGAGAATGCTTCATGAGAGCTGAAACCGACCTCAATGGCGATATCAAGTATGCCTAAGTCCGTAGATCGCAACAAGTCCACTGCCTTTGCAAGTCGTCTTCCCCGCGTGTAGGCACCAAGAGAATCCCCAACCAATACTTTAAAGAGCTTTTGAAAGTACCACGGAGAAAGTCCGTACTGCTGAGATAGATCTAGGATTGAAAGGTCTTTATCGAGATTCGTCTCAATTTGATCCACTAGGTGTTTGAATTGCTCTAAAGTCGCGCGTGCCATGTCACGCCCCTCCCAACTGTTTCTAGAAGATTGGCCGAAATTGCACAAACTATCAAGCAAGGTCTCTCATATTCTCTTAATCTCAATACCAAAGGAGAAAACTCAAATGCGTGCCGTGATCATCAAAAAATTTGGAGGACCAGAGGTCCTCAACATGATTCAATTGGAAAAACCGAAAATCAAGAGTGGGCACGTACTTGTGGCTGTCCAAGCCTGCTCAGCCACAACCGGTGACTACAGGCTTCGCTCTGGTCACTTTCCAACTGGATTTGGCTTCATCGGTCGATTGGTTTTTGGATTTCTTTTTTCGCGATTTCGTATCCTCGGAACAGAGGCAGCGGGAACTGTTGTAGAAACGAGTCCCGAGATTTCGAATTTTAAAATTGGAGACCAAGTTATTGTTCATTTGGGAGGAAAGATGGGAGGCTACCAAGAGTTTATTTTGGTCAACTCCCGTGAAAACGGGCAAGACACACCCATTTTTCATGCGCCGTCAAAGATCACACTTGAAGAGGCCGCCACAGTTTCATTCGGCGCGACCACTGCTTTTGATTATTTGCATGAAAAGTTTAAGCTACAGAGAGGCCATCGCATTCTCATTTTCGGAGCATCAGGATCAGTGGGAACAGCAGCCATACAATTGGCCAAAAAAGCTGGCGCATACATTGTTGCTGTTTCAAGACAGGAGAACACACAACTTCTCATCTCTCTTGGCGCTGACGCCGTAATGGATTACCGTGAGACATCATTTGAGACCTTTGGAAAATTTGATGTCGTCATGGATTGTGCGGGCGTGATAAACTGGAGAACTGGTTTAGACCGCCTGGTACCAAATGGAACACTTCTCTTGGTTTCAGGGAGTCTACCTGACATGCTTATTGGACTTCTATTGAAATTCGTTTCTCAAAAACGGATTGTGTGCGGCCCCACTATGAATGCCAACAAGACACTGCCAAAGATTTTAGATCTGATTGAAAATGGCGAATTCAAAGCCGTGATCGATAGAGTATTTCAAATCAATAATATTCGTGATGCCCACAGGTACTTGGATCAACGACACCGCCAAGGAAATATCGTACTCAAATTTTAACTTCTGAAAAGGAGCCTTTGTGACTAATTCAATCTTAAGCAAACTTTCTTTCTTGCCACTCATCATCGGCATGACCCTCCTGCTTTCAAAAGAGCCTTGTCAGGCTTTGACTGGATACCCCGGATTTAACTTAGGCGCTGGCTATGGATTTGGATCAGGTTCAGACCAGGGAGACAATTATGATCCCGCACGAATGGCTAGCCTGCAATTCTTTGCTATTGGTACCACACATACAAAGGGAATGTATTTAGGGTTTCGATATGAGCAACAGAACTTGAAATATGCGAGCATGGATGGAAAGCAAACTTCAATTGGTGGAACAATTGGGATCGGCCAGCGAGGTTGTTACGTTTTAGCTCACAGTTTTTGGAAAATATCTCGCGACACAGAAAGTGGACAAGTCCAGGGCACCGGTACGGGATATGACTTTGGATATCAGTTCCCATTTTTCTACAAGAATTTTCTAACGACTGGAGTTCAGTATTCACTTCGCTACACCAAATATGAAAACCAAGCGACAACCAACCAGCACATGCCAATGTTGGTTTTAGGAGGTAATTTTTAGCAGCTATACAACGCAACCTTTTTGGACAAAATGTTTTCGAAGTTTTGAATTTCATCGGCGATCAGTTTGCGCGGATTTTTCTCCATTGAAAATATCGTCAGCCATTAAATTCAATTCTTTGGTCATAAAATACTTCGCTCCAGTTTTTGGATACTTGCTTTGAGTCCATTCAACTTTGTATCCATGTTTTTCATAAAAAGGTCTTGCCTGAAAATCCAATGTTTCAAGAAGCGCATAACAACATCCTCGTGATGTTGCAGCGCTCTCTAGCGCGTTTAAGATCTTACCTCCCAGACCTTCACCTCTTTGACTCTCATTGATCCACAGGTTGTCTATGAGCAGCCAGAGCCCGAATGTTTTTGCTGAAACTCCACCAATTATTTTTCCATTTTGATCTTCAACCGAAACAGCTAGAGGAATCTTCTCTTTAACATCCCATTGAGCTGAACTCTTTCGGCATATTTCCGGAATTTAAGTCTGCAAATTTGGAGAAATTGACGTTCGTTTGGCGCTGATCTGCAATTTGGTGAGCAATAGAAGCCTCTGTTGCGCAAATGCTAACGGCACCGAGCTTGCAGGACTTGCACATCTAGATTCAACGAAAAACAGGATCTAAATAGGGGGAATTAAGTGAAAAAAAATCGAAAAAATTTCAAAATATCAATTGCGCTCATCGCATCACTTTTGGCACTTGTAGCCTGCTCTAAATCGGGAGAGCCGAGCAAAAATGCGGAAGAGACGCATGAGTTTTCTGGCAGCTACCAGTTTGAAGAAAATGGCTGTGCGACGGGACCACATGAGTACAGGTCACTTGAACAATACTGCATTCAATTGATTGATGAGTCTCTGAACAAAGGCTGTGCTCTGCAAACGCGTTTAACTGAATTCCAATTGCGTTGTCCAGTTGAGCCCAATCCAAAGCCGTCTCAAACCCCCTCTTCAGGTTCCAACCCGCCACCTTCTCCGAAGCCGGCCCCATCACCAGGTCCAATAGCTCATCCCTCTCCAATTCCATCACCGAAACCAGCTAATCCTGCTAAACCGTCTCCAGAAACCGACTGTTTCAACGCCAACACCCTACCCAAACCTGAACTAGAAATTTCACTTCAGAGTCTTGTCGATGGGATGAACGGCTATTATCGATTGGTCACCGTCGACTCAATGGTCAGAACTGAAGATGGCGACAGTAAGGCTTCACTTCGAGTGATGACCTCCGTCGACACTGAGAACAATCTTAGAGAACCACCAATGAAAACGGTGTTAGCTTGCAAGAAATTTTCGAACACTAGTGGCGGAGAGGTTCGCGGAAACACGAATGTCCCAATCACCATTAGAAGAGAAAGTGGTATCTTGCGGACCTCGATTGATGTCTCGTACAAACTTTTTCATCCAAGCCTGCGTATGAATGACAGTCTAGAAAATTCGATTTCACAAAATAGCCGAGCTCCCTCGATTCAAGCTCTTGCCGCTCTTTCACAACAGGCAGAATCAGAAATGCATGTTTTTCAGCTTACTCCAACGACGTTCCAAATAGTGATTCTAGGAAAGCATTCTGACAAAACTAAAACCATCCAAACCCTTGACTCATTTGTTTACCTTTTTCAGCCCGTGACTATCGCTCCGATTCCGGCCCCAGAAAGTCCCAAAAAAAATCCAACAGATTCGAATGCGACTTCTGGAACTGGTACAAATCTCCCGTCAAGCTCAATAGCAAAGATCTGTATGGAATACAGTTACATCGGAGACCGTGTCGAATGTATGAAGGAATTTACAGGAAAATCAATTCAGGAAATCTTTGTTCCGATCTGTGATCAGTACAGCTACTTAGGAGACAAGGTCGAATGCCTCAAAGAGTTTATCGATAGAACCGTTAACGACGATGTAATCAAGCTTTGCAGCGACTACAGCTATTTGGGCGACAAGGTGTCTTGTCTAAAATCATTTGCAAGATAAGACGACAGAAGTCGATAATTCAAATGAAATGGACTTCGATGGAAAACTTTGAATAAGGTCCTCTAAAATGGGAGCTCACGCATGAAACTCTATCGACACTACAAAAACAAACCGTATCTTGTGCTTGGCAATGCCAAGCACAGTGAAACCTTGGAAGACTTTGTTGTTTATCGAACACTCTATGACAATCCAACGGCAAGCCTATGGATTAGACCCAAGCAAATGTTCGAAGAGAATATTGTCATAGATGGTAAATCCGTAGAGCGGTTTGCAAAGGTGCAATTGGTTATTGAAGACTTTCACCAGTTTACCTCTCGCGAAGAGGCAATCATCGCCAGTCTCATGAAAGAAATATTTGGCGAATGGGACTCAAAGTGGTTTCACGGTGGCCTTAAAAACCACACTAAGATCTATCTTCTTGTGGCATATATTGACGAGACGCCGGTGGGTTTTAAGCTCGGATATGAACTCGATTCGCAGACCTTTTATAGCTGGCTGGGAGGAGTTTTACCAGCATATCGGAATCTTGGTGTTGCAGCTGACTTAATGACAAAGCAACACGAATGGTGCAAATCAAATGGATACAAAAAGATTCAAACGAAAACACAAAATCGTTGGAAGAATATGCTCATCTTAAATCTCGAGTTCGGCTTCAGCGTGATCGGCTATCATTCGAGCGATGAAGGTGGCCCCAAAATTATGTTAGAAAAAATACTTTAAGATCGTAGGGTGTGACCTCACACCCTAGTTGCAAACAAAGATCTGACAGGTAGGAACCGTGAAGGCACCGATTGTACCAGCATGCCCTCCGGCAGAACCATCCCAATTCTTTTGATTATCGTAGCTAAATGTTCCCTGAAAAACTTGGTCATCATATTGACCATCCAAAACTACGAGACCAAAAGCATCGCGAAACTCCAGATGGGCGTGGCTTCCTTGAACATAACCTGCTGATTGAGACAGATAAATTGAAACTGGATTGATGGTGTTGCCGCTGGCATCGCGAGAACCAACGTATTGGTCCCACACGCCCACGAGAAGCTCAGAGTTTCCTGAAATTTCGGCTCGCATGTTTTGATTGAAGGCCTGCGAAATATTACCGTTTGCAAAACGAACTATACCACCGAAAAACAAACCGGAATTATCGCTCATATTGTTGGATGGACTCACATACCCAAGTGATTCTATTGGGACACTCGCCGCCGAAAAGTTTTTGACCTGAGTTTGAAACTCGGCATCAGTTGATGAAGAGACTTTGCCGATAAATTGAATTCTTGCGTAAGGAGTCTGTGTCGTGCCATTCGCGTTAGTAAACGTATTGGACTGAGCTCCACGTTGCTCCCGCCCTCCTCTATAGGTCACGCCACTGTCTTTCTTGCCAGGACAACCAGTGAGACCCAGGATTGATATTAGGGCTACGGCAGTGAGGATGATATTTTTCATAAAAACTCCTTTTTAACTCTTCAATTTGATAGTAGGGCAAGCGGTGTGCCACGAGTGCATCCACCCAAAACCGTTAAATTCAAAGTGGATTGAAAATCAGTGGCAAACTTTTAGCCGTGACACTGAGTGCCCACAGCTGCCAAAGAAATACACAGAGCTGATTCGAAAAGTTCACTCAGCACTGATGTAGCATATTGGGACACTCAGGAGAACCGGCGCTGAATACCAAGTCGACCTTGCCTGTCTCAAAACGAGACGGCATGATTGGGAGATCAAAAGGAGATTGATTTGATTAACAATTGGCAACCCTATGTCGTCGCACTAGTGATTGGTTTACTTGTGGGTATTGAGCGAGAAAAAGCACATCCCTCACAAAAGACAATGGGTGTGAGAACATTTGTATTAATCAGTTTGCTGGGAGCTGTCGCTGGAGGAATCGAACAAGTTTGGGTGGCCGCACTTTTAACTGGATTTTGTTTAGGGCTCATCATTCTCTCTTACCAGTTTCAAACCAAAACACAAAGTCTTTCGGACAAGGGCCTGACAACTGAGTTTGCGGCGGGTTTAATTTTTTGCCTCGGATTTATGTCCCACCAACGACCTGCACTTTCAGCTTTGATGGGCCCAATGGTCGCGATGATTCTTTTTTCGAAAGCCTCACTGCACAGATTCACACGAGCAATCAAACCTTCGGAATTGGAGGCTGCACTGTTGCTTTTTTTAGCAGGTGTGATTGTTATTAGTCTCGTGCCAAATGAGGCTATTGATCCGTTGGGCATCTTCAATCCAAAGAAATTTGGCTATTTGGTTCTAACGCTAGCGACTCTCGAGTTTTCAAGCTACGTTTTAGGTAAAATTCTTGGTGAAAAGAAGAGCTCAATTGTCATTGGTTTTTTGGGTGGACTTGTTTCTAGTACCGCGGTTCTTTTGTCGGCCACAAAGAAATCTTCTCGAAATGAAGAGTCATGGAGGACTCAAGCCGGATCTGCTCTTGCTGCACTTGTCGCCTCGTTAGTTGAATTATTTTTGATCGTCGGTTTAGTTTCGCCGCCGCTGTTGATTCAAATTTTGTTGCCCATTGGCCTAGGGGTTTTGATGGCGGCTTGTGGACTTTTTTACTTTCATTCAACAGCAACGCAGGAGTCCAATCCACTCGATCTACGTTCCCCCCTTGACTGGCGAGGCGTAGGAAGACTTTCGATCATGCTGGCACTGATTCTCGGCACTATTTCAGTTTGTAAAATTTGGTTCGGTAATCAGGCTGCCTATGTTTTGTCGTTTCTGACGGGGCTTTTCGAATTGCATGGTGTATCTTTAGCTAACGCCACTCTTTTTCATGAAGGGCAAATTCCAATTGAGGTGGCTCGACTCAGTATTATCTTTGCAGTTATCGCGAGTCTCATTGCAAAAATAGCCATCCTCAACACCATGGGATCAAAGCGGCTTTCTCGGGCGTTGACAGTCGTGCTCATTCCAATGGTGTTGGTGATCGCAGCAGTTGTCTACTTCACAAACAGCTGAGGAAGTGAAACACGAAAGGTTGCGCCTTTACCTATTCCCTCACTCGAAACACTCACATTGCCATTATGAAGCAAGGTTAAGTGTTTAACAATGGCCAAGCCTAATCCCAAGCCGCCGTGGCGCCACCGTAGACTGCTATCTTGTTGTCGAAATCGATCAAATACAAACGGTAGAAAACTGGGATCAATACCTTCACCAGTTTCTTTGACCATCACCTCGACCAAACCTGCATTCACCTCGGGCTACCAATCAGTCTGTCCACCGGCTTGTGTAAAATTGGAAATGCCAACCAGAAACTAGCGCCTTGCTTGGGTTGAGATTCAACCCAAGCCCTCCCTCCGTGCAATTGCATGGCACGTGAAACGATAGCTAACCCCACCCCCGTTCCACGACTATCTGCCTCGAGCCGCTGAAAGAGGCCAAATATTTTTTGATGATATTCTTTTGCAATGCCAGGCCCCTGATCTTTTACATAGAATAGAATTTCAGTATCACTTCGATCTGCGCCAATTTCAATTTTGGCGCCTGGCTTTTCACATGCATATTTCAAGGCATTGATAATCAGATTCTCAAAAATTTGATAGACCCACTTTTTGTCAGCGATTAGTTTAGGCATTTCTCTGGCAATCACGACTTGCGCATTTTTCTCGGAAATTTGCGGTGCAAGAGTTTCGCAGATACCGAGCAATAGGGATCTTAAATCCAACACTTCAAACTCAAGCTCGACAAGACCAACACGGCTAAGTTGCAAAAGATCATTGATCAGTTGCTCCATTCTTCGGCTGGCTCGCTCAAGGCGCATCATCGAATCCGAAACCCTGTCGTATCTTTGTGTCTGAAGATCTTCCTTTAGAACTGAAAGAAATCCTGAAATCGTCACTAGAGGTGATTTCAAGTCATGTGAAACTGTATATACAAACTGCTCCATCTCTTGATTCTTTTGTTGAATGGCTTCGGTGGACCGCCGCACTATCTCTTCTAGCGATTTACGAACCGAAATGTCCACCACCGATGCCAAAATAAAGTCGCCTTCTGCTGTTTGATGCGGATTCAAACCAATTTCGACAGGAATTTCGGTGCCATCTCGACGAAGACCAAAAAGCTCGCGTCCTGCACCCATTTGTCTGGTTTCAGGTTTTGCAAAGAAGGCATCACGCGAAACCACATGAGTCTGTCGAAAACGCTGAGGTACGAGAACCTCCATCTTCTGTCCAAAAAGCTCAGCTCGTTGATAGCCAAAGAGTTTTTCAAGCTCACGGTTGCATAGGCGTATGCTCCCGCGGCTATCAACCATCAAAATACCTATGGGAATCGCTTCAATGATTCGGCCAAAATGATCTTCATGCGTGTTCTTATCGGGCGATTTTAAGAAATCAAGCAAATCCCACCTCCACTCTCCACTGATCATGAGGAATTGTATGCAATAGGACCTCCTGCTAGGCGACACAGGACTGAACATACTTATTCAGTTTATACATATTAGTTATTTATTCCAATGCCAGATGAATGCAAGAAGTTGACAACAAAAACACATGGACTGACTCCACTAATAAGGAATCAATACAATTAATCCAAACAATTGAGCAACATCCTTGTCTAGGATTGGACCATTGCTAAAATGGTGAATACCTTCACTCTAGAGTAAAACCAAATGGCGCTCAACATTCATAACAGGCGAATGCAATTCTTGGACTTGCGCCGCAAGATTCTTAAATTGCTTTTTTGCGAGCCCCAATTCCTCTGCAATTTTTTCTTTTCGTCCCTTCAGCAAGAAATATCGACCATCTGAGCTGTAATAGTCTCGGGTCATATTTAGAATCACATCAATGGGTTTGAAAGCTCTTGCCGTCACAAGATCCACCCCGCCTAGGTCTTTGGGAATATCAGCAAAGACTTCAATATTTGGCGCAAGTGCTCGGCAATGACTAAGAAATTTTCGTTTGTTCGGACTCTTTTCAAAGAGATGAAATTTAATCTCTGGAAACTGAATTGCATAGACAACGGCAGGAAGACCGCCACCCGATCCCAGGTCTGCCACCACTTTTGAGGCCTTCGGAAAATAAGGAAGCGGAAGAAGGCAATCGATCAAATGATTGTCAACAAGCTCTGTCGCCAACATTTTACGACTAAAAAGATTCAACTCTTTATTCGCCTGCCACAAAAACTCGAGATACCTTCCAAGCAGATCAAGACCATCTTCACGAAAACCAAAAGATCGAATCACTTCGATACGATCTAAACCAATCTCTAACCCCGAATTCACTCCGTTACTTAGCTCAGAATTCAATTTGCACTCCAAATCACGCAATTTCAGTTTGTAATTTTATATTTGTACACCATTACCATCAGAATCGCCAATGAATCGTCTCACGGAATAGCCCCCAAAGATAACCACCCCAAAATAACAACTAACACCTAAATGAAATCATACAACCAGTCGTCAGAAATATAGGGCTCATGACCTCGTTAACGAATCGTTTCTTGCTCACATCTTCGCAACTCAAGGTACCGCTTAAAAAGTGGCCTCATGGCCAGATCACCTTTCAGGTATTCTTCTAAGACATTTTGTCGTGTTGTCATGAGAGCCAATCTTTTCTTTTTACGTGCTCCCTGACTCTTTTGCAGATCAAGAAGAAGCTCTTGCTCAATGTCTTGACCTTGTCGATGATTTTTTAGCAAATAATTACGGAAGTCGACAAAAGCAGGATCAGCAAAATCTTTCATGCGAGAGAGGCATACCCCCAAAAAGTCTTGATACGAAGGCATTGAATCGAGAGTCGCTTTGACGCCATCGAATGCATCACGTTTCAATTCCATACTCTCTCGCTTTTGTCGATTGGAATTTGAGAGCATCATGGGTTTGTTGTAAGCCTGATTTTCTAAATTTGCCAATTGCCCAAGACCACTTTTAGCGAGCTCATACTCTCGACTCTTTTCAGGAAGATTCTTCTTTAGAAATTTATTTTTACAAGTATCGTTAACACTCTGAAATTGCTCATAGGCACGACTCAATTCAGCTATTCTTCGATTGCTCTCTTGCAGTTCTTTTTGTGTGGTCGCTTGGCATATTGTCTTCTTTGCTGACTCCACAACAGACAAGGAGGTGGCCGAAGAACTCGCTGTATTGGAAAGCGAATAGGCGTACTCATCATCTGCGGCAGCACTCAACCCGCAATGACCAGAAGGATACTCATCGAGAAGTTTTTTTTGTGTGGCATATATATCAAGTTTTGCAAATTCATCAGTCTTGGGCCCTAACATTCCGGCACCGTAGCATTGCAAAAAGATCATTTTGGTTTGTGGTATTCCGCTTTTTTGCAGTCCATCGCTAAATTCTTTTCTCGTGATAAGCTGGCCATCCCAAGTCACAAGACCTTCTGCTTGCCCATGACCTGTCACAAAGACCAGCGCACGCCCGCCCTGTTTCGCAAGCTTATTCAAAGAATTGATGATTTGCGCTTTCGTTGCAGCCTGATCACGACTTGTGACCACTGACGCCGCAATTTTTCCACTACGATAGTCAAATGCTCCGGCAGCAAGTCCTCCACCATTGAGAATCTCCTCGCTTTGACCACCCAAATACTGACGTGCCAGCCTAAGGTTCTCAACAAAATCTGTAAAATTTGTGACTAGTCCACCACCGTCATTTATCAAAAGCAGATGTCGACTAGACGAATTCAAATTTGTCGAATCGGCTCGCGAAATGGCAGCCCAAAACCAAGCACTCAGGGTCATCACAGAAACATAAAAAGCGGCCGTCCCCAACAAACTGAGAAGAGGGTTAGGATGAAAACTGAGACGAAATTTGATTTTTAGTTTTTTGCTAAAAAAAAACTTCACCCAACGAAAAGCCAATAGGTCCTCGCAAACAAACCATCACTTGCACACCACATTGGCCACAGTTTAACAGATTTTTGTTTGATCCAGGAGTAACGAATGCACTCCTAGATCTAGATCCGGCATTGCTTTCAATTTACCAACAAATCCTTTAGCCAGCCTCAAACCGATGGCTTAAGCATTCGATCTTCAAAAGCGGCCAAAGCCGCCTTTGCCCCCTCACCCATTGCGATAATAATCTGTTTGTAGGGTGTGGTCGTGGCGTCTCCTGCAGCGTAAATACCCTGAACCGAAGTACGACCCTTACCATCGACCACAATCTCTCCAAACTTGGATAGCTCCACAGTATCTCGCAAGAATGCGGTATTGGGCACTAATCCGATTTGTACAAATACGCCATCGAGATCAACCTGAATCGATTTTTCAGATTTACGATCTTGATAAGATAAAGACACGACCTTTTGCCCGTCACCAACGATCGCTTGGGTTTTCGCCGAAGTAACAATCGACACATTGCTTAGCGACTTCAGTTTATCGACGAGAATTTGATCGGCTTTGAGTTGATCTTGGTACTCAAACAAAATCACCTCTTTGACAATTCCTGCAAGGTCAATCGCGGCCTCAACACCCGAGTTACCGCCGCCCACGACTGCAACTTTCTTGTTTTTATAATAGGGACCATCACAGTGCGGACAGAACGCCACACCTCGCCCAATGTATTCTTTTTCACCAGGAATACCCAGCTCGCGCCAACGCGCACCTGTCGTTACGATAACCGAGTCTGCCAAAATCGTTTCACCACTCTCCAACTCAATAAGCTTTGTTTGGTCAGATTGAACTGTTAATTTTTTGACTCTTCTATGCTCCAAAAGCTGAACTGGATAGGAAGCCACATGTTTAGCAAGCTGTGACGCCAGCTCCGGACCCTCGGTATAAACCACCGAAATCAAGTTCTCAATACCTCTGGTCTCCTGAACCTGGCCGCCGATTTTTTCTGCAATTAGAGCTGTCTTTAAACCTTTACGTACACTGTAAATTGCGGCAGCTGAGCCAGCGGGGCCACCACCAATTACGACCACATCAAATTTTCCGAGATCACGGTGTGCCACTTCCGCCGCCTGTTCAGACACCCCAAATTTATTTTCAAGTTTGCCAAGTAGATCAATTAACGAAATTCGACCAGAATGAATCAGTTCATCCCCAATCATCACACTAGGAACACCTTGAATGGCCAAACGCGATATCTCTTCTTGTACATATCCGCCGTCAACCATTTCATGCTCGAAGTCTGAATGCAAAAGTGCCATCTGATTTAACATCTGAACGACATCGGGACAGTTCTCGCAAGTCAGCGAGATAAAAGTCCGAATGCGAATCGGACCCTTTAACCCTTTAATTCGATTGGCAATCACCTCATCGGGCCACTTACCCTTACCATCGGCATGGAGAATGGCCAAAACCAGGGTACTGAACTCGTGACCACCAGGAATACCTTTAAAACATAGCCCCACAGGTTTCGCATTTTTTTCGATAAAAAACTGGGGAAAATCAGCATTAGAAAATCGACTCATCTCAGACGCAACAGCTTGTCTCACCTTGATTTTATCTTGAGTCGAATGTAAATCGGCGAACATCGCCTCGAGCTGCACTTGGTCCGCGTGATTTGATGGCTTGTAGACCAACGAAATTTCATTCTGTAAATGAGCAAAGACTTCTTTAAGTTGGTTTTTTACATCATTGTCTAACATAGCTCCTCCATACGTATTACTCTCAGAGACGTTGAAAATTCACCACCATCGCCCAGTGTGGCTCTCGTCAACTACAACGAGAGCCACACTGGGACAGACAGAAAAAAAGAAACATGAACACAGAGATGATAGGTCGGCTGGATACTCAGCCGCCAACTCGCTAGATCAATTTAGTGGCTTAAATTTAGTGGCTTAAATTTTTCCAACTAAGTTCAATCCAGGTTTCAATGTGTTTTCACCTGGGCGCCATTTCGCTGGGCAAACTTCTCCTGGATGAGATGCTACGAATTGTGCGGCCTGAACTTTTCGCACAAGCTCTTCGGCATTTCGTCCAATCCCGTTATCGTGAACTTCTGCAATTTTAATTTTACCATCTGGATCAACTAAAAATGTTCCACGGTAAGCCAGGCCATCTTCTTCAATATGAACCCCGAACGCACGACTTAAAAAACCTGTGGGATCTGCCAACATGGGGTACTTGATTTTTTTGATGGTCTCGGAAGCATCATGCCAAGCCTTATGAACAAAATGTGTGTCGGTGCTCACCGAGTAAACTTCAACATTCATTTTTTGCAACTGTTCATATTTATCAGCCAAATCTCCAAGCTCAGTAGGACATACAAATGTAAAGTCCGCAGGGTAGAAAAAAAAGATCGACCACTTTCCTTTTAGGTCGTTCTGGGTCACCGTTTTAAATGCCTCATTGTGATACGCCTGAACCTTAAAGTCCGGGATCTTGCTGTTGATTAAAGTTGTCATCGTTTTCTCCTTTGTTTTGTTTAAGCCGCAAACTTATACTTGTTTGCGACTTTGTTTTTTTGTTTTTTGAAAGCCCTCAACTCAATCTGAAATGGTGTCTTCAATCAACCCTTTGTTCATCAAGCACCACAACTCTAGAATCTGTCAAAAACTCTCGACTTCAATTGAACTCAGTCTATTGCAATCAAGCAAAACATGGAAATCGATTATTTATTTATATCAATAGATTTTCTCTATTGCATTATTTTGTGCCAGCATTATACTTAAAACATGAGCAATTCCAACCACGGCCTTGCAAAATTGAACTTTTCTTTAACTCAGCTTGAGTATGTACTTGCCGTTCACAAATTTGGTCATTTCGCTAAAGCTGCCGAGGCCTGCCGGGTGACTCAGCCCACATTGAGCATGCAAATTCAAAAACTCGAAGAAGACCTCGGTGTTGTGCTTTTTGATCGTTCGAAAAAACCTGTGCTTCTCACCGATGCTGGCCAAAGAACCATCGAACAGATGCAGCTGATCTTGTTTGAGGTTCGTAAATTAGAAAATCTCGTTCACCAATCTGGTGAGGAGAGTCTTAAAGGAGAACTCTCTCTGGGTATAATACCAACCATTGCTCCCTATGTATTACCCAAGCTTTTGCCAATGATCGACAAAGAATTCCCAGACATCTCACTAAATATCATAGAGAAACAAACCCACGAGATCATTGAGACTCTGGCCAACGACGAAATTGACGTTGGCCTTCTGGCAACTCCGTTAAAAGTTCCAAAAATTTTTGAACTTCCACTTTACTACGAGCCTTTCTCACTTTTGTGCCGCAAAGATCACCCGCTGGCGCAGAACAAACGCATTAAATACTCGTCGCTTTCTCTGAATGATATTTGGCTACTTGAAGAAGGTCATTGCCTCAGACACCAGGTTCTTGATGTTTGCGCAATGAAAGCCCAAAGTCGCCCACAGATTCAATCCGAAGGAAAAGCTCGCCCTGCCCGCAACCCGTCCTCTCAGGTTCGCAAATTCAATTTTGAAAGTGGAAGCCTTGAAACACTTAAAAATTTAGTCAATTCTTTTGGCGGTTATACTCTTTTACCAGCGATGGCGGCAGAGTCTCTTGGAACAAAAACTATTTTAATTCCCTTTGAACGCCCGATACCTGCCCGTGAAATTGGTTTGGTCTACCGCAGGGAACATTATAAAAGCAGTTTAATTGAAGCTTTGGGTGAAGCCATTCTAAAATCTATCCCCGAAGAATTACGAAAAATTCGCCAAAAAGACCTCGAAGTTTTGCCCGTTGAATAAAGACGCTGACCCGAAGAAGACTATCAGCACAAACCCGAGTAGAAGTTAAGAGCGAAACACTGACAAGAGTTTTTGAATCTGAAGCGACTTAGATCCTTTCAAATAAACAAGGTTCACCTGCTCGAAGAGCTCTCTGCAGACATTTTCTGCAGAATGAAGACTGTCGAAGTGACTGATCAAATTCATATTCTCAACTTCTTTGGCTGAAAGAAAACGCCTACAGATTTCGGCTGCAGCTTGGGTTTCAGGACCCACAAACACCACGTGTGCGCTGGCACTGACAATTAAGTCACCGAAAAGGCGGCAAACGGTCTGCCCCATCTCTTGATGAAGGACCTCTGTACTATTCCCCAACTCAAGCATTGAACCAAGAACGAGAAGTACTTTCTGAGTACGATCTTCTCCTGTTGAATTAAGAAGCGCACGAAACATTTCTAAACCAACAGTTAGACTTTCTGGACTTGAATTGAAGGCATCGTCAATAACATCTCTGCCAGTGATACGATAGCGCTCAAAACGGCGGGATACTCCTTTGAAAGCTTGGAGAGTGTTCACAATTATGGAAGTCGGAATATCAAACGCAAGTGCGGTCGCCCATGCCGCAGCAAAATTGAGAGCTAGTTGTGGTGCAATGACAGGTGTTTTCAAAACAAAGTCTTCACCTCTTACTCTGAAGGTGATCTCGATGTGACTTTCGGCTTCGACCGAATCAGTTTTAACTTTATTAAGAGTCGTACTCGCACTGCTCTCGGCCCCGTGAGACTCACATGAAACAATTTTTTGCTCGATGATCTGAACATCTGAACCAGAATGAGTACCAAATGAGAAAACCTTGAGCTCCTTTTCGGGCCGCTCTTTCGAAGATTCTCTTGAGTGCAAAATCGAAGTCACCGTCTTTTTTATGCGAGGGTCATCATAGAAATAGACCAGACACTTAAGGCTTTCTCCGTCTAAGGCTGAAAGCTTTTCGTGGACTAGATTTTCGTTCGACCCAAATTCTCCTAAATGAGCTTGTCCGATATTGAGAAGTACTGCCACTTGGGGGGCAAGAAAACCATAGGCCATCTGCAAGTCCCCGGGTTTGCGAGCTCCAACTTCAAAAACGGCATAGCTTGCTTTTTCATTTAGATTAAGAATCTGCAAGGCAAGCGCAGTCTTGGTGTTTTGATTTTCTGGAGATACGACGACAGGTGACGGGCTGTCGTTCATCCAATTGCGAAAGATCTCGCCGACAATTTCTTTTACACTTGTCTTCCCGTTACTTCCTGCAATGACAATGGGTTGAACAGGCAATTTCTCGCGATGTGCCTGTGCCAAAGAAAAAACTTGAGATTGCAACTTTGGATACTGCGGGTAGAGTTGAGCCAAACTCTTGTAATCGGCGGCGAGAATATCTCGTAGTGAAAATTCATGAAGTGACTCTTGTCGATTCATCTGCGCCTTCTTCTAGATTTTATACTCGCTTCGGCTCGTTAGAACATCTGTTAGAGACTGAGTCTTCGCATAGAGTTCTAACATTTCGTCTGCTGGTGTTCGCCCAGTTGCCAATCGCTCACGAAAAACCTGAAGCGCCCCAGGATTATAACCCCAGTCCTTAAGAATTTGATCGGCATTGGCAAAAAACTCGAGCAACTTTTCTTGAACTCCTTCGGCCTGTAATCCTTTTTTGGAAACCTCACCGAGCTCGTAGATTCGACTCTGATGATTTGCCCGCCCCTGAAGTTCGCGATCAAAAAGCAAGACAAGAAAACTCAAAAACTGGGCCTCAACTTCGATTTGTGAATTTGGCATATCAAAGACCTTAAATTCAAACCGATTGTTTTCATCCAAATGAATCTCGATGGGTGGCGCGATATAGCTTCTCTTGTGCATGCGATAGCTTTTGCCGAATTTTCCTTTTGCGTACTGCCATGGCTTACCATCACAGAAAGGCGAAGCCACCGATAGCGCCGACAAAGCTGGACCGTAATAGTTAATTTTGGCATTGAGCTCTTCGAGAGAAATTGTTTCTAGAAATTCAGGTGGTAATCCAACATTTATGTCAGGTCCATAGGTGGTCATAACCTCCATCGACCACTGCCAGTAATCGTGTCGTCGTTTATTTTGAGGACCACTGAAAGAAGAGTAGATCGGATGATGCGAAAGACAAACGATCTCCAATCCATTTTGATTCAATGCCTCTCGCAATCGCTGAAATAAAATTCCGTGAACCTGCAAGGCTTCGCTTAGACTTCGACAAACCGGAGTTCGAATCTCCACGCCTTTTGGCAGAATTTCTTTTGCCTGAAAGTCCATGTCTGGCAGGTGATAGCCTTCCACCACAAATGGCATCAGTGTCTTTTGTGGTGGTTCCAGATCTAGGCCTTCACAACTCGGAATTCCTTGCAACGAAATGGATTCAAAAATTCGATTTAAATGGTCAAATGAAAGATCCTGGTGCCACAAAGGTCGGAAATCTTTTTTATCAACGACGAGATATTCAGACTCCAATCCAAATCGAAATTTTTCAGACAGCTTTTTTTTATCCAAATTGTGAAACTCTAGATCTTGCCGACTTGTTAACATCATTCTTCCCCTGGTTTCATTCGAGACTTTAATATAGTTTTTTTAGTCTTTGCGTAGTGTTTGACGAGCAAAAATACACCCGAAAACCAAAGCCACAACACTCCGATCGCACTAGGTAAAAACACAAAATAACGAACTAGATCTCCAAAAAATGCTCCTTCATGGAGTGACGTCAGGAGAGAGAGCCGACGTGGGGCTGAACTGGTGATTACCCCTGTTTCTCCGTTAATTTGAATCTCCCATTGATTGCGTTTGGACCGCACTCGAATATTGCCCTGAGCGGGACGGACTTCTATTTGTGAGATGTCGGCATAAGAATCAATTTGCGCTTCTTTAACGGATTTAGAAATTCTGAGAATATCCTCAAAACCGAGAACAAGGTTGGCTTTGAACTCTGGATATTTTGGTTGCACCCATGAATTGAATCCTCGGGTGCTCATGAGGATGCCTGTCACCAACGTCAAAACGAACGGGATCGCAATCAATATCGAAATCCGACGATGCCACTTACGAAAGAAAATTTGCATTTCTTCAACTCCCTACCATTATCTCACATTCAACCTTAGGTAGAATCACCCGTAAAACCGAATGCAAAAAAAGAACCCATACCGTCACTTAGCATTCCTTAGAGTTGGCGGTCACACCTGCATTGGTACTGGATTTCTTTCTTCAGGAGAATCATTTTCGCAATTTTGGCTTTTCTCCGAACTTGATTGCAAGCCAATTGAAAACGTAACCTTCTGCTGGCCTTTGTACTTGCTTATTGCCCTATGCTCAAGTTGCACGCTCCAATGAGCCGATGAGTTTAAGGTGTGTCTTCACTTGGTCGGGTGTAGCGGCAGAATCATGCGAAGTGATTTCTGCGCGGTAGAATAGTCAAATGAGGACACGGCCAAAAACTAAATCTACAAAAAGGAAATCTCATGGCCTACCTCTTTCTATTTCTTTCGGTCTTTTTGCTCTGTTCAACTTGGGTGGTCTACAACAAAGCAGGCTATCCTGGGTGGGCATGCGTTGTGCCGATTTACAATCTCTACATTTTGATTCGCATCGCAAAACGCCCGGGTTGGTGGTTTTTTCTAATGCTCATTCCACTTTTCAATCTCATATTTTTTCTTATGGTCACCGTTGATATTGCCAAAGCATTTGGCAAGGGAACCGCATTTGGTTTTGGTCTGGGATTTTTGCCTTTTATCTTCTACCCAATTTTAGCTCTTGGCGAATCACAATACCAACCCACTATGCAAGAGATTAAAATCGACTAGCGTTCCCTTGAGGTTTTTCTGGCGGACCAACTGATGGTTTTTCCGCACCTGATAAATGTAGACGCCGCTGATCTCATCAAACGGATCTCGACCGGAAAATCTGCTAAAAATTTCCCAATGCTGGGGGACCCAAGCTGTTGAACTTTTCGACAGTTGTCTGCAAATCGCAGCACTCAAAATATGCGGACAGGCAAACCCGGCTCGCTCAATCCCGTCACGAAAGTCCATCCCGATACAATCAATCCTAAATGAATTGGCGAACCCAAAAGCCAGAATCTGCCAAACTGAGCCGACCCAAATCTCGAACCTTTTCGTTCACATTGGAACTTTTTGGTCCTCTTCTTGAATACCTTGAAAATCTCCCAAGCTGAGTTTCTTGGCGAATTAGCAAAGGAAATCTTATGATACAACAACTGAATTCATCTCATCACTCCTTGTCGCAAAAATACTTTTCTAAAAGACGAATGCAGTTTGCTATTTGTATTTTCGGAATTGGCCTCACGGGAAATAGCTTCGCCGCCGAAAATTCGGTCCCGAGTTTCTTTCCTACGGGAAGAGCTATTGCCTCTGCTGAGGGCCAAACCTCGTGTGGCGCGCTCACTACCGTAAACAGCGCTGAGCCACCTTTACGTGAACCAACGCCAGCGATTCTACTTCGTCGCCTAGACCTTTTGGCCACTGAACTCAGTAATTTTCAAGACAAAGTAAAAGAAGATAGCAAAGGAGCATTTGATGACCTCATCGCAAAAGACGTTAGAGGTATTGCTTTTGGCCTAGAGGCGATCCTTTATATTCTCAAGAAAGATAAATCTTTCGCGTCGGGTTTGTCGGAGGATGACCTCAAGGCCGTCGAAAAATCTTTGAAAAATCTGAAAGAGCTTGAAGACGCGATTGGGGAGTATTCACTTTCTCAAGAGATGCGTGCGGCCTATCAAAAACTAAAAAAACACGACGACGGCTTTGATCAGTTTCTTCAGAACAAAGTGGAAACTGCAAAAGCAAATTTTTTAGAGTTTGTTTTATCCAAAGAGTGGATCACCGCGCCTCACAAATCAGACACAAAAAAATCAAGCGAAGAAATCAGCCCAAGAATCGCCAAGCTCAAAGACCGTTTTGAATCAATCAAATGGCATGGTGAAAAAAATGACCATAACCTACTTGTGAGGGCTCTACGAAACTACATCAGTTCTTTAGACACCAAAATTGACCAAGAACTTGAACCTTTGATCATGGCCGAAAAATACACTTATCATGAACTCGAAGATGGGTTTCACGAATGGCGGCGCGGCCTCCGCTGGATCCCAATTTACCTGCTCGCACTGAAGTCACATTTTAGTTACCAGGAAAAACCAAAGATGCTAACCTCCGAACAACAACAATTGGTCGACAAATATCAAAATAATAAATACACGACTCTGAGTCAGGCAACCGAGGGAACCACACAGCTTCCGCCGCTTGCACTTTATACCGTTGCTCAGGCAATAGCTGAAATTGGACTAATCAAAGAAGAAGGCGAAGCTAAATTTGATCTAGCTAAACTTTTACTGGAATATGGAAGATGGGGATCCACCGCGATCACTAACGAGTCTCAGGCAGAAAAAATCATTGAGTCAATTGCACCAGAGGGTTCTGAGCTTAATTCAGCAGCTACACTCGAGGCAAAAGCACATGCCACTTTTCAAAAGTTCAAGCATGGCGATCCTCTACCTGAGATCGTTTCTGCCCTGAAGTGATTGAGTTAAAAACCGTCGGTGGTGCCCACTTTGCCCACAGAGTCTTCATCATCAAAAGGTATCATCTCTTGTCCCTTTGAGCGTTTCAGACTGCTGACGGTCGCCAATTTACTTGAACTACCGGTCTTTACAAATCCTTTTGAGGACATTGCGGAGCTTCGTTTAGGTTTGAGCACACGATCGATGGCATTCTTTGTGGCATCCGTATCTACCGATAGACCTGACTTTTCGCCGCTTTTCCCATCAATTAGATTCGAAAGTTGCATCACAAGTTTAGCCAGGTCGCCGGCCTGTCTTGCCATCTCATTGGATGTTGCCGCCACTTCCTCAGAGGAGGCCGCATTTTGTTGCGTTGAAGAATCCAATTGATTCATGGCTTTACCAATTTGTGAAATCCCAGTTGCTTGCTCACTACTTGCTGATGCAATTTCACTATTGAGATCTGTCACTTTTTTAATTGAGTGAACGATGTTGCGAAACACCTCGCTACTTGCTCCGGCAATCTTGCTTCCGCGCTCAATTTTTTCGACGTTTTCTTGAATCAATGAGGTGATGTCTTTTGCTGCGGCCGAGCTCCGTTGAGCCAGACTACGAACAGCTTCGGCGACCACCGCAAAACCTTTTCCTTGCTCCCCTGCGCGAGCCGCCTCAACTGCCGCATTAAGAGCCAGAAGATTTGTCTGGAAGGCAATGTCATCAATCACATTGATGATTTCTTCAATTTTATTTGAGCTTCGACTTATTTCGGACATAGCTTCTAAAAGTTGCGAAACTTCCACTTCGCCTTTTTCAGCTTGTGCATACCCTGATTTAGAAAGTGAACTCGCCTCGTTGGAATGATCCGCATTGAGCTTTACCATACTTGAAAGCTCTTCGATGGAAGAAACACTCTCTTCTAGCGAGGAGGCTGAGTGAGTTGCTGACGTCGATAGCTGTGAACTGGCCTCAGATAGCTGCGTGCTTGCGGCGCCGACATCGCGACTGATTGAGGTAACGTTTTTCAAAACTCTTCGAATTTCTTGGGTCACGCGATTTGAAAAAAGCCAACCCACAACAAAACTTAAAACTGTGCCCAGTCCTACAAGTGTCATGGAAAGAACAGTCCAAAAATCTGCCGATTTTCTGGCGTTTGTCGCCCATGACTTTGCTTGTGCATCTTGAAACGCAATTAAATCATCAATTTTTTGCGAGAACTCATCATTGAGACGACGGAAGTCTCCTCGGATATTGTCAGACAACTCTTTGCGATCCATTTTGGTGTTAGATTTCAACCGCAAAACTCCCTCTTTCAAGGCTTTGAAGCTCGCAGCTAGCACATCATATTTTGCTTGTTCTCCGTCTACAAAAGGAATTCCCTGATATACTTTGTCCCATTTTTCATAGTCTTCAATATAACGGTCAACGTTTCTACCTACAATTGACATCTCTGAGTTCAAGTCGCCCGAATACCCTAATCGCAAAACCTCATGTTGAATTCCGGCCGCAGCATCTTTCATGTGCATAAGCGAGATCGCATTACCAAGGTTAATTTCAGCAACGTGATTGTACTGTTCTACCACTTCTCGTATTCCAAAAGATGCGATCAACCCCACTATAAAAAGAATAGTGGAAAAACCAAATCCCATAAAAAGAAGTTTCGTCTTTAGTCCCTGTCTTTGAAACATTGCAAGTTCTCCCTTTTTAGGCCGCAGTTTTTATCTGTTTGAGGTCTGATACTTTGGAGTCTGATGTGATTTTTTTAATCAGCTCATCTTTTGATAGTGCATGCACAATATCTATTAAAATAATGACCTGATTCCCGATTTTTCCCATGCCATTAATAAAGCTTTGATCCGGATCTTCACCAATGGCGGGTGGAGCTTCGATTTGCATCGATTGAAGGTCTTGAACCCCCGACACAGCATCGACAATCATACCCACCGGACCATGTTCAGATTCAATGACGATAATACAGGTGTGTTTTGTGAACGCCGCAAGTTCAAGTCCAAACTTAAGACGCAGATTCACCACTGGCACAAGACTGCCGCGCAAATTCATCACCCCAGCAACAAAGAGAGGTGTTTTGGGAATTGGCGTGATCTCCGTTACACGATTAATTTCACGCACGGTACTGATCGCCACACCGTAGGCCTGTTGATTTAATACAAAGACTAAATACTGTCCACCACTGGCAATTGACCTCTGGCTTATTGATCGCTGGTTTTTCGAGTTGGTCTCTGTCATCCGAGCTCCTTTACCGTCTCATTTTCTTTTCGGCTTTTCCGCACTGAACTTCAATATCAGCAAGTTATGCAACCTCTCTCTTGACAATTTGCTCACAAATTTCGTTGGCAATCTCTTTCAGCGCCAAACTTTTATGGATGGCGCCGATTTCAACCGCTGCTTTGGGCATCCCGTAGACGATGCAACTTGCCTCATCTTGAGCCAAATTGTAGGACCCCTCTTTTTTCATGGCGAGCAAACCATCGGCACCGTCTCTACCCATTCCTGTCAGAATGACGCCAATTGCGTTGGGTCCAGCATGTTTAGCCACCGATTTGAATAACATATCAGCTGCAGGACGAACGCCGTGAAGTGCGCTTTCTTGATTCAATTTCACAGTGTAATAGCCGCCACTCCGAACAATCTCCATATGATAGTTCCCTGGGGCTAGCAGCACTCTCCCTGGACGAATAGTGTCCCCTTCTTTGGCCTCGCGAATTTCAAAAGAACAAAGCTTCTGCAAGTGTTCAGCAAAAGTTTTGGTGAACACAGGTGGCATGTGTTGAACAATAACGGTCCCTGGTAAATCTGCGGGAAGCTGTGGCAACAAAACTTTCAAAGCTTCTGTTCCTCCAGTGCTTGCGCCTATCGCCAATATCTGATGTGTTGTTTTGGCCAACGCAGAACTCGCGACCGATCGTCTTGCCTCACCCACGGCTGGAGCTTGTGAGAAGTCGGAGGCCAATTTGGCCTGAGCAACAGCCTTAACCCTACTGATAATTTCTTGTGCCAAGCTATCTAGCGATTTGCTCACGTCTAGTGCGGGCTTTGCCATCACATCGATAGCCCCTGCTTCCAAAGCACGTAACGCCATTTCAGACCCTTTTACCGATAGGCTGCTAATCACAATTGTGCGAATGGGCATATGCTTCATTACTTTTTCAAGAAACGTTACACCATCCATTCTCGGCATCTCAATATCAAGAGTCATGACGTCTGGCTTTTTTTCAACCAACATTTCTCGAGCAACATACGGATCTGGTGCGGCCCCAACAACTTCAATTTGTGAATCCATGGTCAAGATCTTTGTTAACATGGCACGTATGATAGAAGAATCATCCACAACCAATACCCGAATCTTATTCATGCTACACTCCTATTTCGATAATCCAAAATAACTTTAGAAAACTCATGTGAATCAAAAATTTGATCGACGACTCCCAAGGCTAGAGCCTTTTGTGGAGCAAATGGAAACTGCGCCGTCTCAGGATTTTCAATTAAAGTAAAGCCCCCATGCCCGGCAACACTCTTGAGTCCATCGACTCCGTCCGTTCCAAATCCACTCAACAACACACCACAAAGTCCATTCGAAACAACATTTGCGGCCGATTCAAATAGCACATTGCTGCTCGGCAATTGTGAACAAACTGGTGAGCCCTTTTCAAGACGCAACATAAGGTGTTGACCACGAGATTCAATCTTTCCATGAAATCCTAAGGGGCATAGATAGACATGTCCCATAAAGAGAGGAGTTTCAATTTTAGCCACCTCAAGTTCCACTTGCGTTTTAGACTTCAGTTTTTGAATAAATTCAGGAAGAAATCCAGAGATTGTACTCACGCTGATCACGACAGGCGGTGTATCTGCAGGAAGCGACTCCAACAGAGTTGCCAAAGATTTTTGTGCACCAGTATTTCCACCCACCACAATCAGCTTCAATGGTCCCCTTTTTTTTTGACTGGGAAGTGTCACACGCGAAAGATCATTTTCAATATTTCGCCCTTGTCCAATAACGGAATTTCGCTTTTGCAGGTTCCTTAAAACATTGACGGCAGACGCAGCTCGAACTTTCTCGACAAGCATCTCTCCCAACTCTCCGAGCACACGCGGGTCAAACTGCGAAGGTTTCTGCACAAACTCGACGGCACCCAATTCAAGCGCCCGTAAGGCCGCTTCACCTTGACTACCCAAAGACGAAACCATCACAACTGGCATTGGTACATGCTTCATGAGTTTTTCAAGAAAAGTCACTCCACTCAATCGAGGCATCTCAATATCTAGGGTCATGACATCTGGTTTCTGTGACGCAATAATTTCTCGAGCAGCATAGGCATCAGCTGCAGCGCCTATCACCTCAAGGCCGTGCTTTTCAAATATTTTTTGAAAAAGGCTTCGGACTGTTGCCGAATCATCTACAATCAATACACGGACTTTTTTATTAGTGTCAATTTTCAGAAAACCCGTGGTATCCACTTGTGAATCGGAAGAGTCCTCATTGAAAGAATGTTGCACCTCAAAGCTTTCGGTATTGAGGAGAATTCTGCGTGACCTTTCTCCCAAGACATTTTTGTCGCGAATGGGAATCCGCAACTCATCTAAAATACTCAGGGCAATTTCAACATTTCGTCTACCGATGCCAAGGCCGACTTGTACATCAACCAATACGTTTCCGCCCCCATAAACTTTGGCTTCAAGGTTTTGTCGATCAGATCCGAGGTTCACCATTTCATCGACCAAACGTCGAATCGCAATCTCGCCATAACGCTCGCTTGGGACCTCACCGGAAATCACCTCTGGCAAAAGGTAATGGTTGAGTCCAGAGAACTTTAATTTCCGATCGTGGATCGCGACGGCCACACATGAACCAAGAATCGTCGTAATTTCGGCGGGTTCTTTACTAATCGCAATTTTACCAGGGAACAAATAGATCTTCTTCATGCAGCAAACACCTGCGAGATTTCAAGAACCAAAATTGGACGTTGATTTTGCATAGAGATCGAACGCACAATTGAACCCTCAGCTAGGCCGGATGCTTTTTGAAATGTATTCGGCAAAAGTTCAATCACCTGCTCGGCCTGTTCGACCGGGATTCCAAAAACCCGATCACTAACACGACAAACAACAACAAAACGCGAGGACGCAATGACCCAGTCGGAACTTGTCCATTCTTTTGGTTGTGTTGAACCAACATTGACAATGGGAACGGCCTCGCCGCGCAAGTTCATCATTCCCAAGATGTCCTTCTTAATACATGGCAAAGAATTCCACTGATGACTCTGCACAATCTCCATCACATTTGGAATTGGCAAAGCAAACTGACGATTGCCATTTTGACAAAGCAGGTACAAATGCCTTTGCGGAGATCCTTCCTCTTCTTCTGCGTGGCTAAGTTTGTCACCCTTCCCATTCAATGCATCCCCATTTTGAACCTGCTCTGATAGCTCACTGCCGGACGCCCCTGCTGCAACAATTTGCGCCGAACCTCTAGACGAATCGTTGGAAACCAAGTGCATTTCATTTTCACTTTGAAATGAGGCTGCATTCTCTACGACCACAGGTTCCTTTGCGAAACTTGGATTTTGACTAACTTCTCTGCTAGCAGGTGGCACAAAGGTTTTAGCGTCGCTCTGCACAGTTGAAACCGCCGTATCATTTGTCATCGCAGCCGTTCGCTGATCAGGCTTCCAGGTGCGGAGTGTTTCCAGGGTGTAAGCGCGAACTTTGAGGTACTCCTCTTTATCAATTAAGGTTTTGAGCAGATCTCCAAAATAGCTACTTAAAGCCTGAAGCGCATCGCTCAAGAAAAATTCTAAAACGCGGGCATCTTCTTCGAGAAGTTTCTCACCAAACGGTTTAACATTTTCTTCGACCGCGGTTAAGGCAGTTTCAAAAGCATGAATAAATTCCGAACATGAAAGAAAACCTACACTATTGAAATCACCCTTAAGACTGTGCGCTTCTTTCATTAAAAACGTTAAAGTAGGTAAAAGTTCGTTATTCAATTTTACAAGGCTCTCTGCCATCGCCGTTACGTGTTCAGATCCCACCGTGAGGCACTGCCTTTGAATGTCCTTTAGAAACTCATCATGATTCTCAGACATTTATCCCGCCATCTCAAAACGTTTATCTTTAATAAATTCAAACATCTGCTCAGGTGAAACAATATAGGCGATGCTCTCATTACCCAAAACTGTCGTACCTTTAAATCCAGGAAGTGTTCTCACAACATTATCAAATGGCCTGATTACTGCTTCGAGCTGGTCTTCAATAGCATCGACAATCAAGCCAAAAGAACGTGATCGATGCGACATAAACACTACGGTTTTGCGTCGAATTTCTTTGCTATCAAGAGCTTCTCGCCCCTTTAAAAATTCATCATAGGTTCGCAGTGGCACGGTCTGGCCTTCGAACTGACAGGTGCGTGTTTGATTGACTGTCGTAAAACTCAACTGATCGCATGAAATAATGCGAGAAATAGAAACCAATGGAATCGCAAACATCGTTTCTGCATTTCTTGTCAAGACGGTCTGCTCCACCATCACAGCCTTGGCAACTGGGATTTCGATGATAAACCGACTTCCGATAAAAAGCTCAGATTCAACCCTGATACGCCCTTTGTGATTCAATACCGCCTGTTTTACGGCATCCATTCCTACCCCTCGACCTGAAACATCTGAAATTTGATCAGCTGTTGAAAATCCAGGAAGAAAAATCAAATCAAAGATTTCGGCATCTGACAAATACCGAGCTTTATCTTCACTTATCAATCCGTTTTGGATTGCTTTTTTTAACACTTTCTCTTTCGGTATGCCCCCACCATCGTCGCTGACAACCACTTGAATGATTCCCTGAGATTCCATCGCACGAACAACAATATGTCCCTCTTTGGGTTTGCCTCTCTCGACACGAACTTCAGGAGCTTCAATACCATGGTCGATTGAGTTTCGAATCATATGGGTCAAGCACATCGAGAGAGATTTGGCGATACTCTTGTCCACCCCAAGATCCAACCCCTCCTGGCGCAAGGAAACTTTTTTACCTAAATCCTGAGAAGTCTTGCGAACAATTCGCGGCAGCTTTCCGAAACTTCGAGATAAAAGTACTTTTCTTACTGAAACGATTTGTTCTTGTAAAGAGTCGGTGATTTTATTCAAGCTGTAGGAGAACTCCGTCATCTTTTTCTCAAACACTTTTTGATTGACGCGCATTTCGGGGTCTCGAGCCATCATCTGAAAATAGTTTTTTAAAACGATCAATTCTCCAGACAATCCCATGAAGGCATCAAGCCGATCATTTAAAACCATGACGCCTTCATCCTCAGAAGTCACTTCTTCTGCCAATTCTTTTGCTGGCCGAAGAACCGCTTCATCTCTAACCGACGACGGCTTCCCATTGGATAATTCTGGAGCATCGTCTTTTCTGGTCTTAATCATTTGTAAAGTTTGAACCAATGAATCGACCGAGAGGTACATCTCCGCCAGAGGTTCTTCTTTGGCACGAACCATGGCGATCAGCTTTTGTGCCAAATCTACAGTAAACAAGAAGTGATTAATATCCTCGGCATTCGGACTAAAAATGCCCTTTTTGATCAAAGCTAATACCGACTCAAATTCATGCAGCAAACTGGCAACAAGTTGACAAGTAGGAATAGCGCCAGCCCCACCTTTCACTGAATGAATCTTTCTGAATACCGAATCAATCACCAGTGGATCAATAGGTTCATCCTCGAGACGCAAGATCAGCTGATCCACATCAGACAAGAGATCAAGGGACTCTTCAACAAAGAGCTCGGTGATCTCGAGCGATTTCAAGGCGTTCGGCCTCGATGGCTTGGACGCGAATATCAGCATATTTCTTGATCAACCCAAAGAGCAAATTCTCCTGCAAAGGTTTATCGATAAGGTCATTAACTCCGGCGCTCAAGCTCGCGACCGCTAACTCTTTATCTGCCCTTCCAGTCAAAATCACGAAAGGAATTTGCGGTAAAACTTTTCTTACCTCTCCACAAAAGTCGAGACCATTCATCTGTGGCATATTGAAGTCAGAAATTATCAAAAATGGAGGCTCGGCCTTGATAGATTCTAAGGCTTTTGCCGCTGACAAAAAGGTTTTGGCATAATAGCCACGACTGGTGAGCAGCTCTTTTACAATATCCAACAAATCTGGTTCATCATCGACAACATAAATAGGCTCGTGAAGTTTGAGGCTCATTCTAAACCTCCATTGGTTGATATTCTTCGGTAGGCTGCAGGTGCAATTGACTTCATTTCTGGGTGCCGCATTGTCCCCGCCTCGGAGTGTCCAATGCAAAGAACTCCGCCTGGAGAAAGGCAATGACTTAAATTGTTGAGAACAGTCTTGGTGGTTTCACTATTGAAATATATCAAGACATTTCGACAAAAGATCAAATCGAAGGAATGCTGAAACTGGTAAGCACTCTGCACGAGATTGAAAGGTGCAAAGCGAATCATCTTTCGATAGGCCGCACGAACTCGAAATCCTTCTTTAGTAGGACCATTCTCTCGAGCAAAAAATTCTTGTAGAAATGCCTCTGGAACTCCAGCCACATCCTCTTTCGAGTAATAGCCTTGCGCCGCTGTTTTCAAAACTTCAAGATCAATATCCGTCGCCAGAAAACGAAGCGAGATATCGCTTGATCCAAAGAGAATTTCTTGAATCGTCATCAATATGGTATAGGGCTCTTGGCCCGTCGAAGAAGCCGCACACCACACTCGGAGCTCCGAGTTTCGTTCGCGACGTTTTTGGGCGATCATTTCAGGCACTATTTTTTTCAACAAGTCAAAATGGGCTGACTCGCGAAAAAACTGCGTCGTGTTTGTTGTTAAACACGAAATGAACTCTTGTAGCAAAACGGAATCACCCGACTCGAGAAGCCGAATATAGTCTTTGTAAGAATGCAAATCGCGCTCGCGAAATACGGAAATCAGTCGCGTAGCCATCAAACTATAATTTTTGCTAGAAGGCTCAAGGTGAATACCGGCGTTTTGCTTTAAGATTTCGCTCAATCTGGAAAACCCGAACTGATCGTCTTGCAAATGACGAAGGAGTTCATTGGAATTGGCCATTGCTTTTGAAAAGTCGAGTTTGAATGCATTGGCCTTCATGCCGCCTCAACTTTCTCAATTTGGACTTTTTGACCAGTTTTTTCCTGAGCATTTTCCTGCATTTCGCCAAAGTGGTATTTCGTTACAACACCAACAGGATCAATCACCAGGGCTACAGCACCGTCTCCGAGTATCGCCGCCCCCGCCACCCCTTCGGTTTGCTTGAAGTGTTGCCCGAGTGGCTTCAACACGACCTGCGTTTGATCGGAAATTCGATCGACAAGCAACGCGACTTTTTGTTTTTTCACTTCAACTAAAATAGCCATATGCTGGGAATTAAATGAATTTCGAGGCACAATCTCCCGATCATCAAGGGCAGACAAAAGAGTCGACTCTAAATCTAGAATCGGCAACATCACACCTCGGTGATTAAACGCCCACTTGCCACTTTCGATCTCGAAAAAATCTTCGTTTTTTAGAAAGACTATTTCACGGATTGTATCCAATGGCATAATCATCAGCTGATCATTTACCGCTGTGATCATGCCGTCTGTGACCGCCGTGGTAATTGGAATATAGACAGTCATGATTGTGCCCTGTCCTTCGACCGACTCAATATCAATTGTTCCTTTGATTTTTTCGATGTTGGTTTTCACCACATCCATACCAACGCCTCGGCCTGACACCTGAGTGATTTTCTCAGCAGTTGAAAATCCAGGATGGAAAATCAATTCCAGAACTTGCTTATCTGTCATCGACTCGATTTCTTTTCGCGATTTGACCAAGCCTTTTTCGAGCGCCTTTTCGAGAATCTTCTTTCGTGGAATTCCTGCCCCATCGTCTTCAACCTGAATCAAAATTCGACTTCCCACCTGCTGTGCAGAAATTGAAATCAAACCTTTTTCGGATTTTCCTTTGGCTTTTCTTTGTTCTACCTTCTCAATTCCATGATCCAGTGAGTTTCGCACTATATGCATTATGGGATCGGCAAGCAACTCAACCATGTTTCGATCGATTTCTGTGTCTTCTCCAGAAATTTTGACTTCCACGGGTTTACCTAGTTTAACACTTAAATCTCGAAGTGCTCGTTGGGTCTTCATAAAAAGCCCCTTAAACGGCGTCATGCGAATCGTAAAGGTTTGTCCCTGCAAATCACGAATTGTTTTATCCATTAACGAGACGATGGCATTCAATCTTAGATCTGATGGATGTTGCGCCGTCTGATTCAGCAGCTGACTCTTGATCACCACCAACTCACCCACAATATTGAATATCTTTTCAATGCGATCAGTTTCGACGCGAATTGAATTTTGTGCTGATGTTTGTCCAGAGTTCTGTGAGGTGGTTGCCGGCGTTTGCCCATCCATTTCGCGTTTTCTATCAACCGCTCCACTCACCGAACGAGAAGAAGCCGTCTCATCATTTCGCACCACAGCTCCAACACCCATAGAGACCCCTGTTGGATCCGATTGGGTTGAAGAACTCGAAGCATGGGTACTGCCATCCCCTTGAGGCAGGTGACTGCTTGTATTCACTAAGACATCAGAATTTTGCTTTGAGTTCGCTGCCATCGCAATATTCGGTTCGACTTCAAAGTTTTGGCCAAGCTTTTGGCTCTTGTCTTTAAGCCTTACCGTCATCGAAATCACTTTTTTACGAAGTTCGTCGGCGTCCCAGCCGTCTTCTTTGCCCGACTTTAGCATGGTCACTCGAACTTTGAGAGCATCAAGTGACTCTAGCAACAGACTAATCACCGTAGCATCAATTAAATCAGGATAAACACGAACTATTGAGAGACTGTCTTCAACCACATGAGCGAGTCCAGCAATGCACAAAAAACCTACGGCTGTTCCTGTTCCTTTAAGTGAATGTACCAGACGAAAGATCTTCGCGATTTCAACCTCACGCTTTGATGGATCTTCTAACTGAAGTAAACCAGATTCCCACTCATCTAAAAGAAACGTCGCTTCTTCTAGAAACTCAAGCTTAATTAGTCTGGAAAAATCCTGATCTTCGCTCGACATTGCTCGCACCTATGCCGTTTTTTTACGAAATTCTTTTTTCATTTTTAAAATGGCTCTTTGAGCCTTTCTAAATTCCTCGACTTGTTCTTTTGGAATATTATTCTTACGAATCAACTCGTCGAGCTCTTGATTGAGAGTTCGCATTTCTATGCTATGGTCGATCGCCTTTTGAACGGTCGCCATAAGGATACCGTAATCATACGGCTTCTCGATAAAATCGAGCGCCCCTAATTTTAGCGCTTGGACTGCAAAATCTTTTGATCCGTAGGCTGTTAAAAATAGGCATGGCGTTTCAAATCCCAGGCGCCGAAGTTCGGTCAACATCTGTAGGCCCGTCATTTTCGGCATATTGATGTCGGAGAGGACCACATCAATTGGACTCTCTTGCGGAGCATTGACAGTGAGCTCAAGAGCTTCTTTGCCATTAGATGCAACTTTTATTTCGATATCCATCGTTTTCAAATCGAAAACGATCAACTCTCGTAGGTGTGGTTCATCATCAACAACTAAAATAATTGGTTTGCGAGCACTCATGCAGTTCTCTTCGGCAAAACTCTGCAAATTCACTAGCTATTCTAGAAGATGAAGATCTATGGACATTGAAGATCCAATAATTTGTTAACCATCACGACTAAGGCCTTGCCTTAAGATGATACATTCACCTGCTCGGCGCACTCTGTTGGAGTGAAAAGCAAAACACGAACGCATTCTTGACTGAATTGTGCAAAAATAATTAAACTCAGAGGCACGCTTCATTGTCGAGCCCAGAATCTTGCCCAGAGTCGAGCATCGTGCTCAGAATCTAGCCCAGAGACAAACGCAGAGACAAACTCAGATTCGCAGTCGACATCGAAGCGTCTCAAGAATATCCAAACGAAATGATGAGGTCCAAAAATGCCAACAAAAACTTGGTTCGCAACACAAATTTACGATGCTCAATTACAAACCGCTGCCAAAAAACGGGAGCAAACTAAATTCAATCGTGATCTCTTGACCCAGTGCTATCAACTTCGATCCATCGACGAAGCCGGAATAGCTTGGTCACAGAAAAACTACATTGGCGGATACACTTCGTATGCATCGGCAAATGATCTTCATCTTCGCTTTTCCGATTTTAGCCATTTAGAAAAACTGATTCGTCGTCATGTGCAGAATTATATCAATTCCCTAGAATTCGACATCCCAAAAAATGATCTCACGATGTCAACCTGTTGGGTCAACATCATGCCGAAGTACACCTATCACTCCATGCACATTCATCCGCATTCGGTCATCAGTGGCACGTATTATGTCCAAGTCCCGAAAGGATCCAGTGCAATTAAATTTGAAGATCCTCGACATGGATTTCTTATGAGTGCACCTCCAAAAAAACAAAACTGTAAGGCACAAAACAAAGGATTTGTCTTGTATCATCCCACCCCAGGACAAGTGGTTTTGTTTGAAAGCTGGATGAGGCATGAGGTGCCACCAAACATGGCAGAACAAGATCGTGTTAGCATAAGTTTTAATTATGATTGGTGCTGAACCCCTGACTCGCGACGAACCGCTTCATTGCATTTTTTTACTTGAGATAACAAAATTTTTTGGTGACGATGAGCGGACAACGAAGGCGAGATGCCTTCATTAATTATCCCACAAGGAGCACTGAATGCTGAGAGCTGCAAAAGTCCTGGGTTTCGTTTTGTTTATCATCACACTTCGAAGCTGGGGCGCAACTCCCGCTTGTTTAAGCCAAAAAGCAGTGCTTCCAATCGACAACCAACGAGCTCTTTCATACAAGACAAGTACACCTTCTGGATATAAAACTCGTGCTCATGTTTTGGGCGTGGTTCAAGCGACGTTTGGCAACCAAGGTGATCACACTCACTTTGTTTTGCAAATTGGCCAGAAGGCTACAGACAACCTCGAAATCATTTACAATCGAGAATTCGGCGAATTGCCAGCTCTCAAAGTGGGTGATCAAGTTGATGGATGTGGTGACTACATCACTTCAACTCAGCAAAATGGTCCCTATCCGCCCTCACCGATGGGAGCCATTCTTCATTGGGTTCATGAAAACCCAAATGGACGTGGCCATGAAAGCGGATTCTTAGTCATTAACAATACATTATATGGTTGGGTATCAAAAGTAACCGCTGGCTTTCTTCCTGAACAGCTTAACTTTTCGAGCGTAAATCGATAACCCGTTTCATTTTTCCGGTGCGATGATTGGCTTCAAGCTCATGGACGTCAACGATTTGCAATCGCACCGGATGTATAAGGCCTTTCAAAAATGCCTCACGGATAAGAGGACGGTCTTTTTCATAGGCTGTCAATACGTCTTCAATCTTAAAGTATTCAGATTTTTGAACAGCACATCGTATCGTCAAACGATCTCTGCCATCCTCATGCGTGAGCACCAATTGAAAACCCTTGATGTGTGCAGAGTGGTAATGCCGAGTTAAAAAAACTTGAACATCATCATAAAAGACAGTGACTGGTCCAACACGTGCGCCCTCTTCACTGCGTCCAAGAATACGGAATCGACGATCTTTGGTTCCTTCGACATCAACCCATACAGCTTGGTCACCCGCGGGATAGCGAATGATCGGCATTAATTTTCTCGTGAGATTTGTAACGATCAATTTTCCGGGCTGACCACATTCGGTGACCACTCGCCCAGATTCCTCATCGATGATTTCAACAATGGTCGCGGAAGAAAAGCAATGATGATCAAAACGAGATCCACTGCGACTAGCGTAACCAAGAAGTCCAGCATCGACACTCGCATAGCCGATTGAATGCACTTCAACTCCAGGCCAAATGTTTTGTACAAATTCGATCTGATCATCAAAAAAACTCTCACCACCAAAGAGAATCTTCTTCACACCAAACCACGATTTCGGGGTCTCACTCATGTGAGTTGCAAGTTGCACGATGGTGGTAGGAACACCAGCGAGTGTTTCAATTTCAAACTCTTGAAGAGTTTTCGAAATTTCTTCCATTGCCGTAGCTCCAGCCAAAGGAAACTGCAAAGCAGGAACTCCTGAGTTTTGAATTGAATCTTTGATGAACAAAAATGAAGCATAGAGTTCGCCCACATAAAATAAATTGGCCACACGATCATAAGAACTCAGCCAACCTTTGGCCATGCCTTGACCAAAAATTTCTGTAAAGGTTTGCCATTCCTCATGCGTGAACAGACTGAATTTCGGATTACCTGTGCTTCCACCACTTTTAAAAACCAGGCCCTGCCAAGCATCAGGGGTTTTCGTAAGAAGCTGATTGCCAGCAATACGATTTGCCTGCCAAAATTTTTTGGCGTCGATCAACGGCAGATCCATAAGCACCGGATTCTGCAAAAAATTAGGATTGACCACATCACGATACAACTCCCGATAGAATGGTGAGTTCTGGGCGGCAGCCGATACGACTTCTTGCAAAGTATAGATCTTCATATCTCTCTCACTCGGTGATCAACAATGTGACGTGTTTTCCCTACCGAGGTTTTGGTGAACTCGGTCATCGGTACACGTTTCAATCGAAGATCCAATAGCGCCTCATCTTCGACAGATAATTTGAGCGCGATATCTTTTGCTAAAAGATTCTGACGAAGCTGATCTAAATCAGACTCATCTGTATTGATCCAGATTTCCAAAACCTCTTTGAGCGATGTTTCTGCCTGGGGCGCAGAAGAATAAAGATGCCATTGCATTTCACAGGCAGCAGAAGACTGACCAGAAGACTGACCAGATGCCCGAGAAGACAGGGCCTCGAGCAAACTTTTTTGCACTTCTGCATAGTTCAAAAAAGAAGCACCAATTCGAACAATGTCACCGGTTCGTCCCATCAACTCGACACGAGGGTCATTTGATCCACAACCACAGAGACCCGAAACCTCACGCACTAAATCACCAATCTCATATCGCTTTATGGCCACGCCGTCTCGGTATCGACTTGAAACCAAAAGACGACCCACTTGACCAAACCCAACAGGCTCATCAAGATCTGTATTTACAATTTCAAAGTCATGTAATCCACGGTGCAGATGATAGACCTGCCCCGAACAATTTAAACATTGATACCCTAACGGCCCGGCATCGACACTGCCGTAACTTGCTGAACGGATAAGCTCAACACCAAAACTTTTTAAATACTCAATTTGCGATGGAGCAATCGCCTCTCCACCAAAAAATACTTTTTTAATCAAACACTCTTTACGAAACAACTCCTCATTTTGTCGAAAAACTTGCATGAGATAACTTGGCATACCTAAAACGACATTGGCCCGACGGGAAACCAAGATCTCTGCAACGGCTTTGAAGTCGAGAATCGCCGCGATTGGCAACTGCTTGGCTTGAAGATTTTCAAGAATACTCCAGAAGCTCACAAAGCCGCCATAAAGAGATCCGGCAAAAAACAAATTTGCGCACAAATCTTTTTCGGGTTCAAGCCCTGCCGCGAGCAAGCCGTCGGCTGCTGCCTGCATTTGAATCTGGTAGTCAGCATAAGTAAAAGTTGAAATTTTTGGAGTCCCCGAAGAACCACCAGACTGAAAGTAGAGATCAGCATCAAAGACCTCTGACTCTTGATCAATGAAATCTGCTTTCGTCATGATCCTTGGCAAGGGCAACCCTGAGAATCTGGACATCGACTCACTTCGAGAAAAGCTCGAGTTCGCAATTTGGCTCAGTTCAGCGCGCTGCTTAGGATACGAACCAAGACCTTGAACTCTTGACTTATTCAAATATAAATTCAATGCTTTAAAATTCAGCGCCGAAACCCGCAGCAAATCACCCGTAGTTTCACAAGAGACTCGACGACAAAATCTTTGCAAGGCCATTTCACCATCATGTGGTTCCCCAAGGTAACTGGCGCTCATCTTGCCGAATGGACGCGATCGCAAAACTCCGACGGCGAAAAATATTTGTAGAAGTTCTTCATATTCACCTTCCGTGCATGCCAGGCCCAAGGTTTGTAAGTACGGCTTCATCGGTAGAAGTATTTCGGGGATTTGCGTGCGAATCAGGGGCTTAATCCACAATGAGCCAAACAGCGGCGAAGCTCGAAGCGAAGAATTGAATTCCACCAGGACTCGTACATCTCGGTCAGAAATCAAAACGGATTCATCCAAATAGGATCCCAATCGAACCTGTTCTTCCACCATCGTGATTTCGGCGGTCTCAGCGCTGGAAAGAATTGCGTTTGTAATCCCAGACTCTCTTTGCTCTTTTGCACACTTTTGCAGCTCAAGAAATACGAGCCGACCAACCGCCAAGAGTTTTTCGCGATCCGTTGTTTCGACATACAAGACCTGAGGACTTGAACACGCCAATTGTTGGCTGCTCACGATTTCTTGGGCCAAGGCTGGGATCCAGCTCTTGACCAGACTTTGCGATCTTTCATTTTCGAGTGTCGAATTTTTTTGCCCATCTGCTTTGTTTTCTGGTGTATCTTCTAGTGTTTTTTCTAAGATGGCATTTGCCACAAATGAAAATGAAATCTTATGGCCCCATTCAATAAATCGAACGTGTTTAGGCAGGTCACGCGCGATGGCCCGAAGTGACTCTTCAGAACCCCAAGCCGAACAGGCATCTATTTTTGCGTAAAGCATTTTTAGGCTCTCCGACTCGCGACTCGAAAGAGCCAAAACATAGATATAAGATTGAAGTCGAGAATCTACCTTTGTCAGTTCATAAAAAAATCGGGCTGCAAAAGAAGTTTCTTTACGTCCGAGTTTCACAATATTGACGTTACCACTGAGAAGCCCCTCTATTGCTGCCAAAACGCTTAATCCTGGAGAGTTATTCGGTACGACATGTAACAAGACCCCCAAAGATGAATACCCCTGCCAGCGAGTTTGGCCCCGCTCCACACGCCGCAAAACAAATGGAGTCACACTGCCAAGTTCTCGCTGTAATTTGAGCTTCAAATTCTGCGGCAAAATAAAATCAAGTATTTCCTCCAATACTTGTTGGGCCTGAGAATATTTCAGCTCATCAGTTAAAAGTGCCGAACAAAGATTATGATACAGTTCTTTTTGCTCTCGAAGTTTTGCGACCAAGCCTGCACAGGCATCCAACAGAATCGTTGTTTCAAGAGGGACTTGAATTAATTGAGTTCTGTTTTTGCTAAAGAAGTCTTTGTGTTCTGCCGCAAGTTGACCATCCACTAAGTTTCTTTGTGCAATGTCGAAATTGTTCATGTCTGGATAGTTCATGCTTGGCCCTTCATCAGCTCAGCAGCAGCGATCGCACAGCTTTTGTTTTTAGATAATCCAGCACGGCCATGAAGCCTCATGACCGGTGTTGCACGACCACATTTGCAATTTGAACTCAACGAGGCGAGATCCCCCATGATAATCGAATGAGCCGGCATCGAAGTGATGTAAGGAGAAACAAACTGGAGAAATCCAATTTCACCCTCCGGCAAAATCTCCAATGTGCGGACATCACGAATCAAAACGCGCGACCAGGTCGGCACATGAAACTCATGCTCACGACATTCGACATATGGAACACAATGCTCAACGCTACCATAACCGTCTCGTAAGCGGTCTGGACTAAGACCAAGCATCTCGGTCGCAAGAGCATAAAGCTCTTTTTTCGAAACTTCTTCGCCTTGATACCCCTTCCATCCTCCGCCTAAAAACACCAAACTATCTGGATGCAGACGAATTGGCTCTATCTTCAGCTTCTGCATTCGCTTTAGGGTGAAAAAGAAAAAAGACGGAAAACCAAAAATCCGCAATGGCCGACCAGACACCGCACTATCCAACAAAAAACGTAACACACCAAAAAAATCAAATTCATGATCACCGGCGCCGGTCAGTTTCAAGGCGTAACAGACCTGGTGAATCGGAGCATATTTACACAAAAAATTGTCCGTAAACGAAGTACCCAGTTTTGAACTCGGTTCGGTTTCGTAAGAGTAAAGCAAATAGTCAGACGGCTCCTCCCGACTTGCTGAGGTGGCCGCCTCATTAGCCAAGCTGGCCGGCAAACTGGTAGACATGTAAGTCTGAGTGGAACTTGATTGCCTTTCGTTTTCTCGAGACCAGCCTTCATGGATAAAAATTCGGTCCACCATTCTTTGTGCTGAACGAATTGACCAATGATCAAAGAAGACCTGAGATTTTTGCCCGCTAGTTCCCGAAGAGGTGAGGTGCAAAAAAACATCCTCTCTCCTCAAACTCAAGATTTCATGGGTTTTAAAAAATGGAGCCCAAACGAAGGGAGTGTCTTGCCATGCAAAACCTTCCATCGAAAGATCGGTCTTTCTATCTTCCACTAGCCTTGCGTAAAATGAATTTTTCTGTGCATGCCACACCGTGATCTCACGCATCGCCCGATTAAAAAGTTCCTCATAGTCACGATGATTGTAGGGTTCATCGAGTAAACAAAGCGCTTCCACATGCTTCAACAATTGAGAATCAGGTGAACGCAATCCAAAATCGCTATCACTCATTGACGAACTCCAAGCTTTCAAGACTCATCTGTTTCCAAAGCTCCACATACTGATCAATAAACGGCTTAAAAACTCCGACAACAGACATACCTCGAAAATTGAGAGGCTCCATTGATCGACTTAAAATCACATAGTCTTTAAGCTCACCAGCCACCTCACGCATCGCTGGATAAATTGCCGAGGGTACAAATTGGTTTCGCGTCAAAACTTCAATCGCTAAATGATCTTCGACCGGAACCAAACACTCCACATACGAAACACGCAAATCATGGAGCAGCATCAGCATCGTGGTGAGATTGCCATCAAGCTCAGCAAATGGCGTGGTCGTTGAAATGAGTGTGCAATAGCCGTCACTCTCGCTGAAATAACCAAAAAAATCACCGCGAGCTTTCTTTTCAGAAATAAGAAAATTCGGCGTATGAAATGGGAAAAACCGATCCTCTGGGCGCGGAAATTTCTCGCGAAATCTTCGCGAAACGTAGGCGGGTGCTTTGATTGCTTCATACTCCCAGTCCCCACCACCATCATCTTTATGCGCAGCTAACGATACATTAGCTCCCGATTCGGGAATCTTCACCAATGGTTGCACTGAATTTAACGCTCGATAGAGCGGCATCAATTTTGGAGAGACCAACCGGGGACCGAGTCGTCTTTCGAGCACACCATTTTTAAATTTTGCAAGCAAGGTCAGTGTTTCATACTGTTTCAAGCGATGAGCATTGGGAAAAATTCCAAGCGGAATATAATCGTCTTTCAAAAAAATCAATTGCGGCCCCAAAGATAGGGTGCGAGTCGTGGCATACAGCGAATTGAGTTCGCCACCCTCGTGAATCAACGTCTCGCTTCCCATCGTGACAAGATCATGTCCCAAATTTTGCCGGCGATAATCGGGATGCACGACTAAGCCTACAACCTTACCAATCTTATTAAATCGATCTATTTCATAAATGCAAATGCCCACAATTTTTTGAAATTCCCGGTCACGAGCAATGTAAACCATGTGATCTTGGGTCGAAGAAATAGCTCGAGACAGGAGTTCAGGATCCCGTCCATAGTTGATCGGATAGCTATGGCCGTAAACCGTAAAATAAAGCTTAATCATCTCCTCTGCGTCATTCGGCACAGGTCGCTGAATCTCTAAACGTGACATCAACATAACGTCCCTTCGGTTGAAATCGTTGGCCGAGTTCTATTTTCTCTGTTTTCAAAAAATGAAACAAAATAGGCGGTCACCAATGCCACCAAAGTCATACCAAACGCCGAAAGCATGAAAACCGCTTTCGGCGAAGCCAGCGGCAATAAAAATCCAAGCACAATAAAAGACAAAGGCAGTGAAGCTTGCGACACCACATTGACAGCCGTCATGACTGACGCCAAATCTTGGGCCGAGGCTTGTTTCTGAAAGAAGGTGAGAAATTGAACATTCAACCAGGCCACCACACAACCTACAACAAACAAGACTGCACTCCCCACCCACAGATTCTTTGCAAAGCCGAATCCCAGGAAATTAAATGCAAACAAGACATAAAGAATAAAAATCACTCGACTCAAGCGAAATCGTTGGAGCGAAAAAAAACCCACACCCAAGCCACCAAAAATCAGACCGAGTGATAGACTCACCTCAAGGATCGATACACCTCTTGCGCCAGCACTAAACACTCGTTCCGCATAGATGGGAACATAAACCATCAAGGGTGTCGCAAAAAAATTGAATGAAAAAAAACTCAAAAGCAATGTTCGAATAAAAGACTCTTGCATGAAAATTTCAAACGAACTTCGCCCTGCTGTTTTTTCAAGAGTTGCAGATTTAGCCAAAATTTGATCCGCATGCATATCTCTTGATTCCCGCTCCACCAGGCCGACGCGGTCGGAATCAATTGGGTGGATCACCTCGGCTTTTTCGGGTTTAGCATCATCACTGTTTGCAATGCGAATCTTTAAGCTAAAAATGACCGCGATCAAAAACGAGAGCCCATTGATCAGCATCACGCCAGCCAGACCCACCCATTCATAAAGCAGAGCCCCAAGAGCCAAGCCCAAGATTCCGGCGCCAGCTGAAAAGGAGTTCATTAAACCGTTCAGTGCCTCCAAGGTCTCATCTTTTGCGATCTGCGTGGGCAAGCTGGTGACTCCAGCGGCAAAATAGGCACCCAAGAATCCGTTGATAAACCCCATGGTGTAAATTACAAGTAAATAGATGTTGTTCGTAGGTTGCGACGGTAACCACCACACGAGGAGCGCGACTATCAAAAATAGCAAAGCCCTGGCGAGATCAGTCCAAACGACCGTCCGTAAATACCCGATGCGACTCACTCTTGGCCCAATGTCACCCACCAAAAGTAAACTCGGCAGCACACAAACCAAAAGATACCATGGCAAATGGTGTTCCAAATGATTTTTGACAAACATCCAACTCAAACCTAAAGAAATAACCTTATCACCGAGCTGAGAAATCAACTGGCCAATCAAAAGAAGAATTGTATTTTTGTTGAGGGCTTTAAGTGGTTTCATCCACCGCGAAGTTTACTGCGATTAAGAAGCGTCTGCCAGAGAACTTCAGCAATTTCTATTTTTTTGCTAGGTAAATAGACTAATTTTCAGGATTGTCAAAATTCTCAACAGCTAGTTCAATCCTTCGGCCTGTGCCCAGGACTTGATTTCAAGGCAGGGAGAAGTGCCGGATGAACAACGAGTGCCACCCCCATGCTTTTCAGTTCCCACGTTGAGAGCCTTATTCAAAAGTCTATTTTGACTGGCCAGGGCACCGTCGCGAACTAAAAGTCCAAAAGCCTGTTGATAGCTAAAGCTGTGGCACGAACTGCAGCTCGTCGTGAGCTTTGCATTAAGTGTGGTATTAAAATAGTTTTGCCCATTGGTTGTCGGTGCATAGGCTATAAAGCTTGGGCTCGCGCCAAGATAAAAGGTTTGTCCTGAAACCAACGCATAAGAATGAAGAACATGAGGCACTCGATCTTTGAATTTAATTGGTAAGTCAAAGTTGGTAAATGCAAATTGTTTACCAGCGGCAAACTCTTGTAACGTAGTCGAAACGGACCCAAGATATTCTCCACCCAGATTCTGTTGAGCATTAGCATAAAGAAGTACACTCACTTGCTGGCCAGTTGGATCTCCAGAGTATGAGACTTTTGCCGAAACTTTTCCTAACTCACTGACGAGCGTGGTACCGGCCACTATGGCAAAAGGAGAATTACTTGGCGGGGTAGTTGTCGTACCATTGCCGTTTGCTGGGCTACTTGAACCATTACCGTTTGTCGGGGCTGGGTTCGCTCCTCCAGGTGAAACTGAGCTCAGACCCTCGCCGGTAATTCCAGCCACCTTCGGATCGACGGGCTGAAAGCCACAATTATTGTAGAGAAATATTTGAATGAGTGCGAGACCCAGAAGACCAAGAGGCACTGCCCTCGGTCGTTTATTTTCGCGATTTTCACGTCCCACAAATTCTCCCAATGTTTCTTACGAAGTCCCCACCAGCAAAAATTTTAGCGACCATCCGAGACCAGATTCAAAGGTTAACTAGGATTGGTCAGCACTGGCTCAGAGACATTCAAAGTCCAGTGCCGATTACTCCTGTTTCAACTTAGGCCGATGTTGATTCGGGTCAACCCAATTGATGCGTGAGTTTCCTCGCAGAATCACTTTACCATGAACATTGCTCATCTCAGCAACTTGGGAGTTTTCCAAAATAATCACACCATGAAAGTCTTTAAGCACGCCAACCTTTGAATTTACCAAAACCAAACGGCCAACTCCCTCAGTGATTTGCCGTACGTTTCGATCTTCAACTCGCATTCGTCCAATAAACTTCGCAATGCTTGCTGTCTGATCTTGCATGTTCACGGCAGAAAATGCCAGGAGGTCCACTCGACCCACAACTCGTTCCACTTTCTCGATGTGTTGCGCTTGAACACACAGACGGCGACCCAAATGGTTGGTCACTGATACGGAGCGAGCCGCTTTAACAAAGTGTCGACCGACTGTGTTTTGTAAAACCAAGCTGTCTACTAAAAAGTGGCTACCAAATTTTCGGTGCGCAGGTAAAGCCACGCCCGCAGCATCTTTGACAAACGCATTCGATGCAGTCACATCCATTTGTCCAATTACACGATCATAATTGGCCGAAAAGGCGAACGGTGTTGCTACCGATCCCACATGATAACTCACAGAAACCGACTTCGACACAGGCGTGGTCAATGCACCAAAAGAATTTTTATTTACATAATCACCCGTCACATCACGGTATTGAACGCGAAGTGCGGCAAGCCTATTCAAATCAAGATCGGCCAAACCATTGCGACAAACATTGGCCTCATGATCACGATCGTCATCGTTATCGTCGTCATCATCCATTTCACAGCTCTCATCATCTTTTTCACATTTCGCGATATCACCTTTTTTATCATCGTGTTTCTTATCGTGATCCTCACACATGCCACCATCATTTTTCGGAGGTGTAGTTACGGGCGGCACCACTGGCGGAGGCATCACCACAGGGGGATTTACTGGTGGCACAGGCACGGGTACAGTCACAACTGGGCCGCCTGTATTGCCTGGAGGGTTTGTCGTTCCACCGGGAGGATTTGTTGCAGGATCAGTCGATGAATTATTCGGGGGATTGCCAGCAGTAGGTGCCGGAGGATTTGTCACAGGAGGCATGTCTGTCGGAAAGCTTTCGCCAATTGGCGGAACATCACCTGTGTTTACCTGACCTGAATTTGCATCGCCGCCTTGCCCAGAACCACTGGTATCACTCGTTGGCAGGCGGGCTGAACCATCATCCATAATCTGCACTAAGTCTTTACTTACAACGCCGTTGGCATTTTTAAATTGCACCGTTTGCCCACAGTTTTGAAAGCCTAATATCATCATCACTGATGTCACACTCAGTATGGCTAAAGCTTGGCGTTTCATTTTGATCCCCCCAAAATTTATCGCACTTGTTCCCCGTCTTTTAATGGTAGTTGCACTTTGCGTACCCGGTCCTCTCGCCCAAGCTGCAAACGATTGTCAAATTCTGTGACTTCGCCCAATGGATCGACAGTGATTTTCAATTTTGACAGGACCGCACTCAGACCCCAGAACTGACACACTTTGAGAAATTCTCATTACGACGCAGAACCTCAGATCAATATTGGAGATGAGATTGACCCAGATTGAGAATTCTCACACAATAAAGACTGAACCATCATGGCTGGCCCCCGAAATCAACGGATGATTTTCGTAGGACTGTCGAAACATTAGGTCACTCAAAATGACTTAGAGTTGTTGTTGTTCAAGATCGTGTTCAAAGTTTCAGCTTGTTCAAGGAGAGAACTATGTTTTTTGACCGTTTTTTTTCATCCACCAAACAGCACCGTCTACAAATGAGTCATCGCACATCTCAAATCAGTTTATCTGTTGCAGTTTCTTTGCTGGCACTCACCTCATGCATGAGCTCTGGAGGGTCGGCACCTGAAACCGCTGGTGTTGGGGCATCACAGCCGCAATCGCAATCACCTGCGGCCTCTCCGTCTTGGCAGTCAGATATGCAGTCTCTTTCGAAGATTCTTTCTGACCTTTTACCACTCATTGCATCGCAGGCTCGATTTGCCGATCCCGCCGCCCAAGCACGCATCGAGACCCAACTCAATTCACTAAAAAAACTCTCGCACAATCTTAAATCAGAAAAGCTTCCACCCAACACTGATCCCAGCATGAAAATGATTTCGACGTTGTTCAATGAAGATCTCACACGAGCGAGTGAAAACTTAAAGTTGGGGCACACTGAATTTGCACGAAAGATTTTGCGTGATACCACGAGCTATTGTATTCAGTGCCACACCCAAACCAATAATGGACCAAGCTTTCCCCAGCTCGACCTAAAAGCGGACATCTCTGATCTAAGTGTTCTTGAAAAAGCACAGTTTTATGCTTCAACTCGGCAATTTGATTCTGCACTTGCGCAATACCAATTGATCATCAAAGACAAAACTTTTGCCCAAGAGCATGCTTTCGAATGGAATCGCGCAGGCAGATCCGCACTTGCAATAGCCGTCAAAGTGAAAAACGATGCGCACCTCAGTGAGCAGCTTGCCAAGCTGATCGAGAAAAATGCGAATGCGCCCGTCGGAGTAAAAAATGCCGTCAAAGCTTGGCTAGGCGATATCTCGCAATGGAAAAAAGAGTCTACAAAAGTACTACAAGATCCAGCCCACCAAATCAATCAGGCTCGTCAGTGGGTACAAAAAGCTCAGCGCAAACAAAAATATCCGCTCGATCATGAACCAGATATTCTCTACTTTCGTGCCTCAAGTTTGCTTCATGATTTCATGAGCCACAACCCCGAACATCCCGAAATGGCCGAAGCGCTTTATCTTTCTGGCATCGCCTCAGAAAGCACTCGCGATATGGAGTTCTGGACACTGTTTGAAACCTACTATGAGCTCTGTATAAAAAAAGCACCGCACTCACCTCTCGCACAAAAATGTTTTCAAGTTTTACAAACATCAATCACTTCTGGATACACTGGCAGTAGTGGCACACATGTCCCGCTCGAAGAGCAAAAACGCCTGAGCCAATTGCGAACCCTCGCTGATCCAGAATTAAAGAAATGATATGTCAGACTCGCAGAGCGACGAGCGCCTCCACTGGAGGCGTGAAGATCTTTATTTTAATGGCGATGATTTTTTTGATGAGGTGCTTCGCCAAATAGATCTCGCCCAAGAAAGCGTTGATCTTGAGTCTTATATTTTTCACCACGGCCAAACCGCCACGCGATTTTTGCAAAAACTCAATGAAGCCCAACATCGAGGTGTCCGCGCACGTCTTTTGGTTGATGGCCTGGGAAGCCAAACGTTTATTGATTCTCTCCAACAAGCTCCCAAATTTGAATTCCGAATTTTTCATCCCATTAAATGGACCCACCTCTTTTTTTCACCTACGTTTGTAGCGCTGAGCTGGTGGCCCCTTGCTCGACGAGCTTTATTGCGCGTGAACCGCCGAACACATCGTAAGATTTGTATCATTGACGGACGTATCGCATTTGTCAGCAGCATGAATATCACCGACCAACACAGCAAGCTCGCAAGCCCAAAAAACTTCTGGCGTGATACCGGCGTCTGCGTGGAGGGTCGAGGAGTTTCACTTCTCCAGTACGCTTTCGAACACACTTGGCTGCGCTCCCACGGCTTAAACCGAAAACGGCGTTTTCGCGACCGGCTGAAGCTTCCAAAAAGAGAACGCGAAGTTTTAAACTTCAAGGGGTTTCGTCTGAACTACACGCGCCAACTTCGTCGCAACGTCAAGCGAGATCTCTACAATAGGACTCGTCTCGCGAAGAACAGCTTATGGATCACCAATCCCTATTTTTCTCCACCCTATGGTTTTTTACTTCGACTTAAAAGAGCGGCAAAAAGAGGCGTCGATGTTCGACTATTGATTCCAGAAAAATCTGATGTTTTCTTTATGAGCTGGGTGGCCCGAGCTTTTTATCCGACACTCTTTCGTTCAGGAATTCGAATTTACGAATATCGTTCCTCCATCCTCCATGCAAAAACTATGATTATCGACAATTGGGCCGCCACTGGTAGTTCGAATTTGAACTATCGAAGCTTTGAGCACGACCTTGAATGTGATGTGATTCTTCATGAAAATTCTTCGGTCGAAATCTTGCGCCAACAATTTGAACGCGATCTTTTGTCTGCCCAAGAAGTTTATATGACAAGCAGCCACCTTACGAGGTTTGAAAGCTTTATGGGCCAAGTTATCTATTTGCTCTTTCGTCATTGGATTTGAATTCCGGGAGATCTAAATGCAAAAAAATAAACTCAAACTTTTGTCTTACAATATTCACAAAGGATTCTCTCTCACACAAAGTTTCACTCTCGAGCAAATGCGCGAAGGTATTCGCTCCACAAGTGCCGATTTGGTTTTTCTTCAAGAAGTTCAGGGAGAACACGCAAAAAAACAAAAACAGTTTAAGAACTGGCCGCTCGCTTCGCAATTTGAATTTCTCGCCGACTCGATCTGGCCACATTATGCTTATGGAAAAAATGCCGTTTACAGCGATGGACATCATGGTAACGCCATCCTGAGTCGCTATCCTATTTTGTCATCTGAAAACATCAATATCTCCACCAATCGCTTCGAACAACGAGGTCTTTTGCATGCGGAGATTGAAATTCCCACGACCGACAAAAGAATTCATCTTCTTTGTGTACACCTCAATCTCCTCGAGGGTGGCCGACAAGCACAGCTCAAAAAAATTTCGTCTCGCATACGTGAATTTGTCCCCGAAAATGAGCCGCTCATCTTGGCTGGAGATTTCAATGATTGGCGCCAAACGGCCTCGAGCACACTCAGTCGAGAGCTTCACCTCAATGAGGCTTTTAAAACCAAGCATGGGCAATACTGCCGTTCCTTTCCCAGCTTTTTCCCAATCTTGACACTTGATCGCATTTACATGCGTGGTTTAGAAACCCATTCAGCACTTTGTTTGACCGATGTTCCATGGTCGACGATCTCAGATCACAACGCACTTTTAGTTGAACTTACGATTTCGTGAGAAAAGAATTTCTGCCGCAGGCTAATGGCTTCGCCGTCACCAAAGCCCGAGCCCTAAGCTGTCTAGTTCTTAATCAGTTCTGCAAAATATATTTTGTCGAGAGCCCCGTTTTTGCTGAATTGCGCATGTCCTCACACGGCATTTGCAAGTCGCAGGTCCTATGAGGTACAAGTTGGTCACGGCCAATTCTTCAGGGGGAAGCTATGCCTACATCACCGAAGCAGACGTCCACGTCGCAAACAACACCAACTACACAAACACTGTCGACCATCAAGTTGGCGCTCACAGGTGGCCCCTCTGGAGGAAAAACCACACTGGCAAATACTCTCGCGCGAGAATTTAGTCACCAGGTGGTGATCGTTCCTGAGGCCGCAAGTCTCATCTTTGCAGGTGGTTTTCCACGCAAATCCGGAACCCACCATGTTGAAGCTCGGCAACGTGCGATCTATTTTGTACAACGTGAACTTGAGCATGTTTTAATCAAAGACAATCCGAATCGACTTTTGGTTTGCGATCGTGGATCCCTCGACGGAGCGGCCTATTGGCCACACGCTGAACCTGATTTTCTCTCCAGCGTGAGCTCTGATTTAGAAACTGAGGTTGGTCGCTATGATTGGGTTATTCACCTCGATACGGCTCCCAAAAGTTATTATGATACAACAAATCCACTTCGGGTCGAGGGATTTGAGGAAGCTTGGGCGCTTAATGAAAAAGTAAAAGACGCCTGGTCCACACACCCACAACGCCTGATCATAAACAACAAAGGGCACTTCTTAGATAAATTGCATCGAGCGCTGTTTGCGGTTCAAGAAATTATCGCGGGAGTCCCGTATGCGGCGATACAGAATCGCCTCACGCAGATGCAAAGTTCTTCTCTCGATAAGAGCCTAGAAGACTCTATTGAAATCCTTACGGTGCTTTCGAGTCACGCTTCGCCCGACCAACTCTCAGGTCCCGAACTTTAAATTTTGGTTTCTAGGTTTTTATCTCGGGTTTTTATTTCTGGCATTTATTTGGCTTTTATCTTTGGCGGGAAAAGAACATTTTCATTTCCTGTTGAGATTGCTTGTCTTCAATCAACGCCAAATGCTCAGCTTTTCTTTGCACAAGATGTGCACCTAGCTTGAGCAGACTTTCCAATGGTCGCGATGTTTCAGAAGAAACTGTTTGATCACCGTCAACAAAAACGATTCCCTTACCATGTTTTCTGTAAACCTCAGGCGCATCACGCTTTAAATCATGTGGCCAATAAATCACCCGTTTTTTACTTTTAACATACACGCCACGCTCAATGGTTTTAAAACCCTCACCCCAGAAATACATCACTCGGTCGCGAAGAATTTCTGCACTAAATTCATTTTGTTTACTTGAGCCTTCATCATTGCTAGGAAATGGTGGAGCCAGAATCTTTTCTTGAAATGCACGTCCCTTTTGCAACCAATGATGTGTGAACCTTTCAAGCTCACCGCGATCAGTCACGTGAAACTTCAATCGCTCTCGAAACAAGCCCGAGCGCGTTTCTTGCCAAGTGCGAACATCGGCAAGGTTTAACTGTCCCAACTCCATTTGGGCTTGCCCCTCATAGATCCACACATGATCAAGTCCGGTGAGCGGTAGCAAACTATATATCCCTTCGAAAGTGGAATAGGCCGAACCAGATAAAAGATTTTTATTTAGTCCACGAGAAACACCGAAATTCATATTGCGTAATAACACAAGGCTACCACGAAATGGGGCGGCCGCCATCACCAGGCGATCCAAGTGTTCAAGTCCGAACCAATTTTCTTCGGCATGCAACGGATCTTGCAATCCATACCGAAGATAATACGACATCAAAAATGCGCCCATGCTGTGGGCAACAATTGAAACGGAAAAACCCTGATTGCGCCAAAACTCAACTCGTTGATGAATGTTTTCAATGGAGCTCAAAATATCACGTCGCCAATCAAAGCCCACTGAATCAAACTGCATGCCTAACTCAAGAGCCCACTTTTTCATTCGCCGCATAGTTTTGGCATATGCCTGTTCATGGTAAAGTCCAGGTACGACCTTCACTTCATCCAAGACCTCTCCGATTTCGAGATCAAGAAACTCATCTGACTCAAGGCCCGCCACTTTCAATGCCAGAGTCTTTTTACCAAGTAAAACTTCGTGTGCCGTTGCCCAGACCGTTTTCTTCGTCTTTTGATCAACAAGCCGAGTGCCATAGAGACCTGGCACAAAAATTAAAATCTTTTTTGTCTGCTGCGATTTCATCAATGACCCTTCGCCAGTGTCGAAAGCGCGGCTTGAAACACTTTTTCAAGGCCACTTTTAACTTGTTCACCAAAAAACTGCGGGTTCCATTTAAGGTCAGCCAGACTGTCACTGACAACGACCATACTGGAAATCTCAATGTTTCGAAACTGAGCCACAGCAAATAGTGCGGCGGCTTCCATTTCGACCACCATTAGGCCCTCTTGCTGATAGGCCAAAACCTCCTCTTTGGTTTCACGATAGGGAGTATCAATTGTCCAGGAGGACCCTTGATAAAAAACCAATCCCAACTCGCTGGCCTGGGTTGCCAGTTGATTGGTTAATTCCGGCGAGGCAAAGGCAAAACGCTCAGATGGTAAATAGTGATGTGAGCAGCCCTCATCGCGAAGTGCTTTGGTCAAGATCACCAGACCACCAATGGGGAGTCCCAATTGCAAACCACCAGCCGACCCAATGGAGATGACTCGCTTGACTCCTACTGCAATCAATTCTTCCAGTAAAGCCACGGCAGCAGGGGCACCGATTCCAAATTGGGCGGCCACAGCTATTTTAAAATCATATTCTTTTAAAAAGTAGAGGTTGCGATAATAACCGTCACCTTTTTTTCCCTCGTGATTTTTGAGAATTTGTGCGTATAAACTCGATTGATAACAAAAAATCACACCCTCCGGTGGAGCGTGATCAGCGGGACCTGTTTTCTTTTGAATGTACCGAAAAAAATCGTCTGGATTAAATACGGCCTCTTTAGAATACTTATCGCCAAATTGTGGAAGCTTTTTCATCTCGTGAGTCTATCGCAACCTTTATCCTCAAGCAAGATACTGACGAGGTGCCAATTGAGCGATGTGCTCCTTGCAGTTTTGAATTTGATCCTTTAGAACAAAGCATGTCGTTTAAAAACTTTAAAGAGCCTCCCAAAAAAACAAGTTCGGTTAAACCTCCCATTGTAACACTGAAGCCATTGGCACACGACAGCCAGGAGCACCAGTTGCGAACGAGAACCGATCGCATGGGTATTTGGGCCTCAATCGTTTGCCTAATTCACTGCATCGGCTCAACCGCACTCTTATTGCTCTTACCCAATTTACTGCCTCATGAAACAAACGAGCTGTTTCATCGCATTCTGTTTGTCGTAGTGGTCGCTCTCGCATGGCTTGCTTTTTATCCGAATTTTAAAAAACACCGCCAAATGTCTGTGCTCGTGCTCGCTATGGCTGGCACTGTGCTACTCGCACTGGGCTCAAATTTGCTTTTTGAGATCGAGACGCCGCTTCTCCACACTGGGATCACCATGCTTGGAAGCCTCACGATGATCGTGGCCCATTACAAAAATATCAAAGCTCACCAACATTGTTGCCATTGATATTCGTTTAATTTTGTCGAAGTTTTAGACACTCTTGTTTGGCTCAGGAATCCCCCTACGCACAATTTGCGCGTGCGGTGACTGTTTTTGGATCGCTCCGACCGCATTTTATCATTCAAATAGATTTTATTTAATTGCAGGCGCGCCAACTCTCGATCAACGTCTGGCTTGGCCCTTGCTATATATAAAAGTAACGAACATGCATCCCCCCTGCATGCCGTTACCCCTCACCTTACCCCCGGGCTTACAGAGTCCCCCCTCTGTAGGCCCTTTTTTTTTTAAAGAGGCCAAATGAAACGCCGTCTGCATTTACCAGAAACAATTGAAGTAAAAATCCTCGAACTCCTAAGCGAACGAAATCTTGATCCGCAGCACAAGGCAAAAGACATCGCCGCGGCCATCACCAAACTCTCTAATTTCTATTTACAAAATCCGATGGCCCCTACCCCTTGGCAAGAGACCTGGGCTCAGGTGGCCTACCTCGCCTACTATTTGCCGCTCAACCTAGCTCGCAATCAGGCCGTTTTCGATGAGGCCCAACGAACTGGTTTTACCGAGGGGCTTGAGACTTTGATTGATTTTGGCTCAGGGTTAGGATCAGGTTTTTTAGCTTGGACTCCTCATGATTTCAAAAATTTAATTTCAATCGACCGATCAACGAATGCTTTAAAGTTGCAAACTGAGTTTCTCGAGGCCATGAAACCCATTCGTGAGCAAAATACCAATTCTACTTATCAGGCCACGCAGTTCACTCAAGCCACTCAGGTGCGTGATCTTGCTCTGGGAGCTTTGAGCCAGCGAGCTGTCTTAGCATCATATGCATTGACGGAATTAGACCAGGAAAACGAAATGCAAACTCTGCCACAATGGATGCTAGATAGCGAGGCCTTGATTATTATCGAACCATCGACCAGAGAAGATGGGCGAAAATTACTCTTGTTACGTCAGAGCCTTATTGATCAAGGATTTTCCATTTGGGCACCTTGCACTCATCAGGGTCACTGTCCGCTTTTAGTCGATTCTGAAAAAGATTGGTGTCACGATCGTATTCACTGGAACGCTCCTAATTGGTGGCGCCGAGTTGAGAGTTTTTTACCAATGAAAAATGCGACGCTAACTTTCTCATATTTGCTCGCACGCAAAAAAACTCGAATCGCACTCAGCAGCACCAGTGCAACAGAAGTGCGCGTGATTGGCGATACGCTTGATGAAAAAGGGAAATCACGACAACTCATTTGTCAGAGTTCGGAGCGCGAGTTTTTAACCTGGTTCCCGCAGAGGTGGCCAAAAAACATCGCCAAACCGGAAATCTATCGCGGAGATCTAATTGAATTCAAAGGTGCACTTCATAAAAAATCCAATGAAGTTCGAATCACCTCCCCTGACGATTTCAGCGAGATCACCACTCAACGCTAAATCCCCTCAAAGATCGAACCGTTGAACTTTCACCGCAAAAGAAATGAAGAACATCCGTTGTTGTATTGCTGATCCGATTGAATTTGAAATTCAATTTTCAATCCGCTTCACCACTAGAATGTTTGCGATCTTGTCGATCTTTTCAACAGAGTGTGACCATAAAGAGAACAGTCGTTCGTACGATTCTTCTCATATTGAAACATGTCAGGGGATCTTCACATCTCCTTAAACTTGTGAAGAATCAAAGAGGTACGTAATCGCAAAGAAAATTTCACTTTTACAGTGATCGCGTTATTCTATCGACGAAGGTCGAGGTACGTATGTTGAATAAACAAAGAAATCTGATCGGTTCACAATTCCGCTCCTTACAAACTGTAGCAGTGCTGTCTCGTTCCGTTGCCCTGGCAGCAGTGGTGGTACTGATTTCGACAATGGGGTGCGCGCCACAAAATAAATCTGCTGAGAGCTCTACGCTGGCAGAAGCCGCTCAGGTCGCAACCTTTGATGCCAATCTCTATCCTCTCAACAAAGTCGTTTGCGATCCGTTTGAGGGAGGGGGAGCTGTCGACGTGCAAGGTGGATTGAAAACAGAACTCTATTACTTAACTCCGGGGCAAAGCTATAATCATGTCGCCGATTACATTGCCCATGGGCATCGCTCTGAACAAACACTTTTTTTCTCACAACTCTATGTTCCCACACGCATGTTTAGCCTTGGCTTCAATACGGAAACTGGCGGCCAAATCAAAGATGACGCTGGCAATTCACTGATTGAATACTTCGCTCTCAAATTTTCAAGCGTGCTTAAGTTGGCAGCTGATCAGCCGGAAGGACTCTATCAATTTTCGATTTTATCTGACGACGGTGCCGTGATGCGAATTCGTGACACAGATGGCGTTTGGAAAACACTTGTCGATAATGACGGCAACCACCCAACGCGAATGGGTTGTGGCACAACCACTCTGGAAATGCGACACGACACTGAACGCATGCTTGAAATCTCCTATTACCAAGGACCCCGCTACCACATTTCGTTGATTCCAATGTTTCGTCGAGTGACGAGTGCACAAGCAGCACTTGATTCTTCATGCGGAACATCTGGTAATAGCTTGTTTTTTAATCCGAACGCCAACAGCGCCATTCAAGCGGCCTATCAGAATCTTTTGGGTCGAGGTTGGCAACCCCTCAACAAAAACAACTATAGTTTACCCAACACCGCCATGTTCAATCCATGCACAACAACAGGAACGCCGCCCATCATATCGGGCCTGCACCTAAGCGAACCGGCTGCAACTGGATTCACCGTGATGTGGGACACAGATATTCCATCAACGTCTCAAGTGATCTACCAAGAGGTCGGAGGAGCTGAACAAATCACTGTGGCCGACAACTTTTTAGTGAAAACACATGTGGTGGTGGTTCCTGGCCTCAAAGCCAATACCCTTTACCAAGTCAAAGCGGTTTCCATTTCAAGCGACCTCGGAAAAACCATCAGCACATCCATAGATGTCACCACCTCGGCACAGTAAAACATTTGCATCTCATATTTAAGATGGCCATACTAATCGGGTGACCATCTTAAATCGACTCGAAAGAAATTGGCTACATCAAGAATCGAGGCTTGCCGACCGCATGACCATGGCCCCGATATGGCTGCAATTCCTGGCGATTCTGACCCTCTACGCTAGTTTCCCGCTGATCACATCACTTTTTAAAACCGACTTGCACCCTTACTTTGGCGCAAAAGGCATACAAAACACCTTTTATTTAGTCGCATGTCTTTTCAACCTCTCTTTGCCCTATGTTTTTTTTCAATCTCGAATTGAAAGTCTACACAATACGCGAGTCGTGCTTTATTTTTTAGTGCTCACTATCACTTGGCAGGTTGTTAACTTTTCGAATCCCTCGTCTCAATTCTTAAATACGGCTGCACATTCTTTATCTCTGCTTAGCCCACAATGGGTAGCAGGGTCTTTGATTTTTCCGTTTTGGTTGACAGCCGTGTCGCTGTTGATTGGCTTTTCAGGCAAAGACTTGATTCACTTTTCGCGCGAAAATTTTCTTGGTAAAACGTTTTTCTCGGTTTTGCTAGTTGGTGTTTTTTTTATAACCCTTGCGCTTTTCTCCTTGGATGCTTTGAAAAACCGCCATCATGAGGTTTTTCAAAAATTTTGGCTCACGCACCCCGACTACCTCCTGGCATTTGGACTCATCTATGTCTGGACTGGGCGCCCACAAAACGGAGCGCTCCTCATGAATCCAGCACAGACTCTCTGGAGCATACCCTGGCCAGCCTCAGTGGCGATTGCAAAATCTGAATGGCTCTGGCGTTGGTGGTGGAAAGGCGCGGTGAATCTCCTTACCGCGATTGCCGCACTCCTTATCGATCTGCTGTTTCTCTCACAACTCAATGAATTTCATCTTTTTTCCAGTGGTCATTTCTATCTTCGAGCGTTGAGTCTCTACTTTCATTTCATGTTGATTTCGATTGCCGGATGGAACAGTGTATGTGCCATCGGACGATTCTATGGTTTAAAAGCGCCAGAAGCCACTCAATTTCAGATCTTTGCCCATCATCCGCTTGCGCTTTTTCTCAGGAAATCAACGTATGTCGCATCTTTTCTGCGAGACACACTTTGGCTTCCAATGGCCCATAAAACAAAGCGACCTTGGCTCTCGCTCTTTGCCGTCGCGGTGTTGGTCGCTTTTTATATTCCGATCATGCATCGCTTGGTCATTCCCATTTTTTTTCACCACTTCTTTCCTTCACTGCCTGAAACCCGAACCGATCTCTTTTATTTTGGCCCCCAAGCTTTGGGACAGACTTTTCTTTGGTCCGTGGCACTTTTGATCTGGCCTGCCTATAAGATCATCGACCGTTGGTGTCTAAACTCGTCTGTACGGATTCTATTTATTTTTTTAAACCATTTCCTCTGCGCGATCTCAGTCGAGTTATTCAGCCAGTGGATCAGATCATGGAATGTCTTATGAAAACACCACAAGATATTGAAGTAGTTTGGGAAAAATCAACCACACAAGCCTTGGAGTTTTGTGAGCGTCTGCCAAAGATCACCCTGATTCTTGCTGTGTTTCTATTTTGGTTTTGGAATACCGTTTTGTTTCATGCCGAGTGGACAGCCTCTTACCCGGTGTGGGCCAATTTCGATTATTTTGCACAAAGAAAAGATCTCGGTTACCCGCTCACTCTTGGAGCCGGGATGATTCTTTTTATGCCGAGCTCATGGCGCCTACCAATGATGGTCTTCACAGCAATCGCCGCTTGGTTTTGGGGATTTTCAAAGATAAGTCCGATGTTTCATCCCGAACTTTTTTCATTGGTGATATTTCTCGCAGGCGCAGCCGTGATTCTACAAATTAAAAACATGGGATTTAGATCGTTCCGGCTCTCGAGACGTCAGACCATCATCAGTAAATGCCTTTTATTTACTTCGTGGTTTCTCGCCTACTGCTGGTATTTGGGTGATTTTTCATCTAGGTCTGGCGACACACTTTTAATGGCACAGTTTTGGCTTCACCACCCTGAGTTCTTCTTGATTTCGGCCCTTTCGTGGATCATTTTTCGCAAATCCAGTGGCGCGGGTCTCATGCCATTTCTTATTACCAATTCGATCTTCTTTAATCTTTGGCCAGTTGAGCTGAAATTCGAAACTGTCGATCAACATAAATTGCGCCGCCTGGTCTGGCAGGGTTTCGGCAATCTCACTTTTGCTTATTTGCTTATCTTTCTAGATGTGCATTTGGTGCGTTTTGCCCAGCATGCGGAACCCCAGCTTACGGCTTGGGCCCAAGCTCTCGGAATTCATATCTTGTGGCTGTATGTTCCGTTTTTCTATCTCAATTTTTCACTGCAGCTTTCTGCTGGATTCAATTTTGGTGTGGGTTTTATACGTTCATGGGGATTTGATGTTCCGGATATGATTAATTTTCCGGGTCTAGCACAAACGCCGCTCGAAGTTTGGCGCCGAGCCAGCGTTTACGCTTACCAATTTGTTCTCAATTATATTTTTATACCAAGCTATCGAGTCACCAGGTCCCTGTTTTTGGCCGGAGGCGCATGCGCCTCTTTTGTGATTTTTCATCTTTATATTTTTCACGAGCTAGTGATCAATAGTTTTTATAAGTACTTTTTCCCCAAGCTGGGAGCCTCTCCTCCGAAGCTGAGTCTATTGAGTGTTCAGCTCTTTGTTTTTGCCTTGCTCTGGCTCCTACTCACGTTGATTTCCATTCCGTGGGGAAAGGCCCTGCAACAAAAACCCTCAGCCGTCAAATCGTGGATCTCGGTATTCATCACCCAAGTTATTCTCATGCTCTTTGTACCGATTGCTTTTTATATCATCACACCAATTGTTACAAAGGGACTGGGAATCAAATAGGGAGTGTCCTCATTGGGTCAGAATTTGATAATGGTTGAATAACTTCGGCCAAGTTTAGACACACTCTAAAAGCACTCAAGATAGGACCGCAGTTTTTTCTGTGTGATCTCTCGCGGCCCCTGAGATTCTAGCACCCATTCTTCCGGAAGGTTCTGCTCCAACATAAAAAGCGCGCCCGTCGTCAACCCAAATGCTCCTGCATAAGGGAATACCAAGTGATCACCACGCTGAAGGTCATCACGCAAAGACACTCGAGGAGAGATATAGTCTCGACTGACACCAAGTGAACCGTAGACCGAGCCAACCACTTTTTTTGTTTTATGGTCGAATTCAGAAAGGAGTTTTCCATCATGAATCACCCCAATCGTTTGCGGTCGCATACCTTCTTCAACTCGATACAATGGTCCTCCCAGATGTTGGAGCCCGCCATCGACAATCACGACTGAACCTTCACGTCGATTCTTCTTAACGCTCAACACTGGGGCAATATAGAAACCAAGATCTTGTAGCCACATTCGACCGACACAAACAACGAGTTTACGAGAATGAGCACGAGCGATTTCAAGAGCTCGATCAAACTCACTAAACAAAATTCGATCACAAAGCAGCACCAACTCCTCGGTCACTGCATCTGGGAACTTTTGGTAAAACTGTTCTAGGTGCACGAGTGACTCAAATTCAAGATACATTTTTTCTTTTAACGGCTCACCATGTGGTGCTTTTACGCGAATTCTTGTGCAAGCAGCATCTGACCATCGAATCTGCAATTCAGAATCTGCATTTTTCATCCGAAATCGTGCTTCTATTTTTTCTAAAAATTCTTTTTCTTGCAAAGTGAGAACTTCAAAGCCGTTACTAATTGAACGATATAGTCTCAACCAATAAGGATGAGGCTGCACATGAACGGAATAAAACACCTCGGCTTTTTTCGAAATCTCTTGAAGGCGAGCCAACGCAAGCTCCGCATTGGTCAAAAAAATCGGTCGATCACTTAGTAGCTTCGAAAAATCCAAATTCTCTAGCCACGGAGCCAATCAACCCGCCTTGCTCTGTAAATAGCGAGAAAGCAAAAACTCCGCCATAATCCCAAGAGATTTGAAATTTTCGTAGGTGATATCTTCATTTTGAATACGCACTTTAAACTCATCCTCTATCACCATTATAAATTGCACGAGCGTCAGTGAATCGAGAATAGCTTTAACAAAAAGGTCTTCATCCAAAGACACTTGAGGTGCAAGTACCGAAGTTTTCATCGCCACCAATAGAGTCTTCAATTGTGCCGCGACTTGGTCCAGAGTTTTCTTATCAATTTCTCGCGAAAGATCTTTTTTAGCCATTCTTAAAAACTCACATGATAGGGTTTAAAATTCTCTCTCGTGACACTTTGTAGAGATCCATTCTCATCTATTGTAAACTCAAGTGGCAGACTTTCTCCAATAAAAAAAATGTAACCCGATGTCGGACCGTTGCCACCGACAGCTTGTATTAAAAGCCAATCATTGCGCTTCAGGTCCGGCGGCAACTCCAGGCGCGGATGCAAGCAGTCTTTGGCAATACAAAGGGATCCGAACACGGCTCGACTCTGAGCCGGCAAATGCCCGCTTAAAACATTTCGTTCCCGTAACACAAGAACGCGAAGCCGATTGAGTCCTTGTTGAGCATTGTACATTGGCCGAGCAAAATGTTGAATTCCACCATCAATCACCACACCCATTTTTTTTGATGAACTCAAGACTCGAGCGGCATAAAAGCCGAACGTCTCAAACCAACTGCACCCCAGAACAATTGAAAAACCAAGACCACGCTGTTTACAGAACTCAACTAACTTCAAGAGGTCCGTCTGACTTGATTCCTCACAGTGCCAAAAAATGTGTTCTGGCCATTGATCATCAAACCACTTCTGCACCTCTTTAAAAGAGGCTGAGTCCGCAAGATACACTCCTGGTTTGCAGCTCGATTCTTTCAACATCCAGCGTGCACCCCGCGAGTGTAAACCAACAGTCATTCCGAGCTGCAAAACAGGTTGATCGAATAAGAACTCAACACGCTTTTCTCTGGGTTTCTCCAGAGTAGAATCCTCCCTGAAGCTTGTCCCGCCGGAAAAGATCGCCACTCGCTTCTCCCATCCCCATTTTTGAAGAACCGCCAGCTCATGCTCATTTGAAACCTCAATCCCTGACAGACCTCGAAGTTTTTCAAGAACAAGTGGATTCGGCTGATTGGCAAAGGAAAAGTACAAAGCACACTCTGAACGCAAAAAATCAAGACTCTCTTGCATCAGATCTATACGATAGAAAAAACAAGGTCGGTCAGTGGCTTCGAGCACGGACCACGGCAAATGCTGCTGAAACCACTCATCGCCGCTCACGGGTTCTCCTGTAGGAGACTTGTCTCAAAGGCCCGTGTCACTCTCTGATAAAAATCTTCTTCAGAAACTTGATTTTTAACAGCAAGATGAATTTCTACCGGCCCTGTCTCCGCCATTTTTTCTTCGCAGGAAAACCCTGAAACGAGAATCGGCGCCAAATCATCTTTTTCGTACTCAGCAAACTCATCTCGAAGTGCTTTCCAAAAAACTGAAAAACTCGGGGCATTGGTATGTAATGATCGCCAACGTAACACCTGCCCCGTGTTTTGTTGCAAGACTTTACTTAAAGCCCTCTGCAAAAGGTGGGTTTTTGTCAGGCGAACATTGAGATCCACGATTGGAAAAAACTCACCAGACTCACTCAAAAAGGCATCAAATCCAAAACAACCTTGATAGCCCTTTTGCCTGAGCAAATCTGCCACTTGCGCGTAAACCCTTTGCAGTTCTTGTTCTTGAAGTGAATCTCCTGAAAACTTCTGCGAAAACCAATGCGCATAAGAATACCGTGAACGATCATAGCGAACTTCAACAGCCCGCATAGGTTCGAGTCGCACTTGCCCAGAGACTGAAGTCAACTCCCCAACAATCGCCCAATCTTTGGCCCTTGAATAATATTTTTGCAAAAGCCAAACATCACTCACCACATTCGGTCTTTGAGCAAATGCATCTAAACGACCTAGAATAACATCGCGAGGATCATTGATCACCCATGCACCAGCACCACCCGAAGAAAGATTGGGTTTCGCAATCCACACACCACTTCGTTTAGTTCTTTCACTCTTTAAATCCCGCGCGCCAACAACAACTGTTTCAGGAAACAAAATGCCTTGCTCCCGACACCAATCTACCAAAAACTTCTTTTCATTCCACTGAACAATCTGGACTGTGTCGCCCCCGGAACCAGCGAGCAGTGGATGTTGCAAAGTCAGGTGCAAGCGATTTATTAAGGTCTCTTCAACCTCTGAAATCGAGGCGGCAAGAAATCCGGAAAAATATCGAGAAGCAAGCAAAAGTGGATCGTCTGCGGGAACCTGCTGGGCCACCGAGCCAACGACAGACTCTTTTGCAGACTCGACATCTACTTTTTCGTTGGTTTTCTCTGTGGTTTTCTCTGTGGTTTTCTCTTCGGCTTCATTTTCAGCATAATCCAAAAAAAGAAAACGCAACTGCGAACACATATCGCTAACAAACTTCGCTTTCTCAATGGGGTCGACAGCAACCCATAAAAACCGCGGCCGGTCTATACCATAGCTTTGCAAGACATCAAAAAAGCTCTCTGGCAATTTTTCTTTGCTGATAACAAGTGAATCGGAGGAATCAGACCAATAAAGACCGAGATTTTCAAGCGATCTTGCCAGTCGAGGTAGAAATGGCGAGCGCATTGGAAAAACATTTTCATGCAAGTTCCCCTTGCCCCACAAAAGATCAATACCTAAGTTAAGATAAATTAGTTTTGCTTTCATAAAAATAGCGAATCCATATTTGCAACACGAAATTTCTTATCAGCAATCAATTCCCGAACGCGAAGATCATCAAGCCAATAGTGCAAAAAAATGCGACGCGTGTGTTTTTTGAAATCACGCCGATTTCCCGGCAGAAGCTGTTCATCAACATCACGAACAAACACCGCATGGTAACCTTCATCATAGGCTCGCTGATAGGCACGAGCCAACACTCTTTTCAGCTGAATCTCTGCCCCTGTATCGCAAAAGACCAAACCTAAAAAACGAGTCGCAAAGAGACCTCCCACTTCAAGTGGAAACCGACTACCCTTCATTCGAAGCCGCAAGCGTGTGAGCACAATATGCTCAACCGATTTCCAAACAAATCTCCGCCCCGCCTTGGTGTCAACGCTGATGGTTGCCGCCTGCCATCTATGAACCGAATTGGTTTCGGTTTCTCTATTTTTAACTCCGAAGAACTCAGCTTCTGGATCAAGATCAATCAGGCGCTCTAAAACCTGGAGATCAACTTTTGGATAGAGCCAATGTTTTTGATGGTACCAGTTGATATTTTCAGCGAGCAATCGGAGATCACTTTGACTCATATCACGAAGCTTTAAAACAACAACGTCCTGAGCATCTGATGTCGGCTCTGGAATCTGTTCAGTCAGATAGATATCATAGACCGAAGTTTCACCGATTTCGGTAAATCCCATACGGAGAAACCAAAAGAATGCAGGTAAAAGGCGAAAAAGGCCACGTACGTTCTCGATGGCAAACCCACACTCGCCAACTTTTACAGTCTTCAAAGATCTGGCCATGACTTGCATCAAGCGAAAGGCAACCTGCATTCCCCGATACTGAGGGTGAACATAAAGATCGGTCTCATAGTAAAACTTCTGTTGTTCATCAGGCCAATGAACAGCCAAGGGAAACTGATACGAACAGGCGATCATCTTGCGCCGCTCTCCCTCCAGCAGATAGCCCCCATAAACATAGGGCTCACCTCTGCGACAATGTTCATATATCTTATAAAAACTTGGAGAGCGATCTTGCCATAAGTATTGTGAGCTCTGAAAATCTCGATCAGCGCTGGTGACCTCAATCATATCGCGTGAGGCTTCGTCTGTATCTTGAATTTTCAAAAACTCATATTTGGCCATCGTCACCTGCCAACGACCCATCATAATAGGTGTGAAAATTCTTTGGAAAAATACTTGTAAAGCTGTCTGTTTTTGCAGAATAAAGAAGCTCATCAACTGGAGTCGCTCCCGCAAATTGATTTGGGGCTGCGGTGAACCCGTAGGCGCCAGCGGGATAGAACAGAATCCAATCTCCCACATGGATCTCGCGATCGAGAGGAACTTCTTCGACAAAGTTATAAATCCTGCGACCCATCGAACTAAATACTTGCCCCAAATGGGCTGAACCACCTCTAACCTCTTGATTCGAAACCACAGAAGCTTCTGGTGCCACTGAGGTTGCTCGCTCCATAGACAAAACAGACGCCGAAACATTCTCCGCGGTTTCACTCTCTGGTCCTTGCAGAGTTAAGATGTCCAAATGTGAGTATCCCAAGATGGGAGAATTCAACCCTCCGCCAATGTGTTGCACTCCTCCGTCAATAAATATATTCTGTTTATTCGCGCCACTTGAATTTTTTGTCACGCCAGACGTCACGTTTGCTGACTCACGATACACCTCAGAAACTCTCGCACCATAAATACCAAATGGAGCAATCAAAACTCGACCAGCCTCGAGATGCACAGGAAAATCCACCATATTTTTCTGATCCCAAATTTTCTCACCGAAGTCTGCTGGTAGGCCAGCGCCAAAATAGATTTGAAAATCAGCGGCAAAAACCTTTGCGTATCTTTCTCGCCACAAGCGAATGTCAGCAAAGACCGCCGCCGCAGACTCAGTAGAAAATGACTCTCGCCCTAAATAAAGATGAAACCCTTGAAAACTCTGCGGCGGAGCCTGCTGCAAAAGTGATTCAATTTCATCATAAGATAGGCCCAGTTTGCTACTTTCAGCTTTTTTTAGCGCCACTCGAAGTGTAAAAAGAGTGGTCGTGCGCTGATGTTTCTGAAAGTTTTGTACATACTCCCACTCTTCCAAGGAGTCTAAGTGCAACGCACGAATATTTCTTTGCAGTGCAAGATCGAGCGCTTGGTCGGTTTTTCCAGGCCCAGAAAAGGTGATTTTTTGAGGAGAAACACCAAGATCTAACAAACTTTTGAGTTCGAGATAGCTTGAAACAT
>CAYONZ010000019.1:0-66784 GCA_964405465.1 uncultured Bdellovibrionales bacterium
TTAATCACACCAGAGAATCAATTTGCAAGCGAAGATGATCCTCCACTCAAACGGGAGCATCTCATAAACCTTGCACCTGCGGGTCGCCTGGATATTGACTCTCAAGGGCTCTTAGTTTTCACCCAAAATGGCGTGATCGCGAGAAAACTGATTGGCGAAGACTCTATTGTTGAAAAAGAATATTTGGTGCGGGTTGAGGGAAGACTTTCTGACGAAGGCCTACAAAAACTCCGACATGGCCTTTCTCTCGATGGCAAAGAGCTACGCCCGGCGCGCGTTGAATGGATCAATAATGATCAATTGAAATTCATCCTTAAAGAGGGGCGCAAGAGGCAAATTCGTCGTATGTGTGAACTCGTCGGTTTGCGTGTTCGGGGTTTGAAACGCGTGCGCACTGGCCGCATCACTCTTTCAAATCTACCCGAGGGCATGTGGCGTTTTCTCAAACCAGGAGAAAATTTTTAAAGCCCATGCGCACCCAAGATTGACAGCGATCAAATCGAAACCGTAGGCTATTGGTCTATGGGAAAATCTTGGAAAACACCGCATATCGCAGCTAAGGCTGCCCAAAAGGGCGCTAAATTCACAAAACTCGCACGCGAAATTCAAGTCGCGGCAAAACTAGGGGGCCCCGACCCTGCAGCGAATAATCGCCTACGTTTGGCAATAGAAGCTGCAAAAGAGGCGTCCTGCCCCAAAGACACGATTGATCGAGCAATCAAAAAAGGCGCGGGTCTTTTGGACGATGGCAAGCAGATTGAAGAGGCCTTGTATGAAGGCTTTGGCCCACACAAAGTGGGCGTGCTGGTCGAGTGTCAGACCGACAACCGCCATCGCACGATCGCCGACATTCGCACTCTCTTTAACAAGAACGATGGTCAATTGGGAGCAGAAGGCAGTGTGGCCTGGATGTTCGATCGTGTTTCGTTGGTTGAAGGAGTGTATTCCAAGGGAAAAGTCGAGGATGCCGACACCGAGGCGATTGAGGCTGGCGCAAATGACGTTGAGAAAATCACCGATGAACTCTACCGCTTCACGGGTGCTCCCGAAGACTTAAAGACAATTGAAACAGCACTCAGCCAACGAGGCTGGACCGTTAAAACTGCAGAGCTGTCATATAAAGCGAAAAATGAAACCGAGCTAACAGATGCACAAAAAAATGACGTCATCGAATTTATCCACGCTCTAGATGATAACGATGATACTCATCGTATTCATGTCACAGTGGATTTATAAAATTTGTTTTGCGGTGATGGGGGGGGGGCGGGCCATTTTAAAGGTCCGTCCAACCAAGTTAGAATATTCCCCAAAACTGGGGCTTCTGAAAGACTGACAGTTGATAGTTTTAACTTTTACTCTGCATCGAGAGTAGTGCTTGGAATGCAGTTGCGTAGTGCTGAATTTGCTTTGCCATGGCAAAAAGTCCACTGGCCCGATTAGGTGACAGATGAGTTTCGAATCCAAGATCTTTTAAGAACTGGGGAGACGTACTCAAAATTTCGGTAGGTGATAGATCTGAGTAAACCTCTACCAATATTGCAACCAAACCTTTTACCAGAACAGCATCGCTATCAGCCTGAAACAAAACCGTCTTTCTAGGTGACAACGAGGCATAGAGCCAAACTTGAGATTGGCAGCCTTTAACTTTCAGATCTTCGGTATGTTGTGCTTCAGGTAGCGTCTCTAGTTTTTTACCTTTTTCAATGACCAGGCGATAACGATCTTCCCAGCTTGCAAGTTTCGTAAATTCTTCTTTTAACTTTTCAATGCGTTCATTTGCCGTCAACAATTGTTCCCCCAATAAAACTCGAACTCCCCTTCCTAGGAGTTTAAAAATTCAATAGGTCAGGCTCTACGCATTCCCAAATATCATTTGGAGTCATGCCGCTGACATATTCTGCAGCCTTTATAAAAAAACTAGCTTTGGTATCGTGAAACTCGTACCAAACTCGGTCTGCAGAGTCATTAGCTGAATTTTGATTGAGGGCCAAAGCTGAAACTCGTTGCAAGCTCTGCTGCTTCAAAAAATTGAGATTTGACTCTAATTCTTCGGCGATAAAGCCCAATTCGAGCAACACATGGTGCGCAAGATTCACCTCGATGTAAAAGAGAAACTTCTCGAGACGAGCCCAGCTGAAAGGTGCGTTGACCGTTCTCCCTAACGAACTCAATTCGCCATTGAAACACGAACTGACCTCGGCCTCTAGGTCACAAAAATAAGTCGAACAGACAGAAGGTCGCGCCGGCCAAATGCGACATTGACGATTGGCCACATCAAAGTGTGAACACAAAAGTTCGGGTTCGTTTCCAAAAAACTGAGGGAGCTCACTCAGGCGGCGAAAATTGCGAACGTAGTCCGATGAAGCGACAAGCCCCAATGGTATGGACCGGCCGCGCTCAAGATCTTCACTCTGCAACTTTTGCGAATTTAAAAGCTCACCAACAATAAAATTGGGAACAAAAGGCTGAAAAGTACAACACTTCAAATTCGGCTTCACCCGCGAGGACCTCTGCCAACTCAGTTGCGATCGCGAACAAGCTTGGCAGTCCAGGCTGCTCGACTTATGCGCCCCCAGAGACTGAAACCACAACACAAAATCAGACTGGCTACAAAACCAAGACTTAAGCCAAATCTGAAAATGTTCAGGCAGTTCATTGGGCAGCTCATTAGGAAGTTCAGCTGTGGTGGACGCCGTGGCACCTTCTATCACGCCTACCTCAGAACATTTCATTTTTGCTTTCTCATTCAGTTCTCTCATTCAAAAGAGTCGATCATATAGGTATTCAAACTCTATGGTCGACATCTTAATGTGTTGCTCGAGATCAGCTGCACCTCCATGCCCACCTTCAATATTTTCATAGTACCATATTGGGTGGCCTTGCTCGATCATTCTCGCCGCCATTTTCCTGGCATGCCCTGGATGAACGCGATCATCCGCCGTCGAAGTCATAAATAAAACTTGTGGATATCTAACACCTGCCCTGACATTCTGATAGGGTGAATACCTCTGAATCACCGCAAAGGCTGCAGCATCTTTGGGATCATCAGGGTTACCATACTCACCTGTCCAACTCGCGCCAGCGAGAAGCTTATGATACCGATACATATCCAATAACGGAACCTGACAAATGACCCCTTGGTAAAGATCGGGGCGCAAAACAAAAACAGAGCCAACCAAAAGGCCGCCGTTGGAGCCGCCCTGAATTGCAAGATGTCGAGGCGAGGTGAATTTTCGTGAAATTAAATCTTCAGAAACAGCGATAAAATCCTCGAATGCTCGCATGCGATTTTCTTTTAAAGCAGCTTTATGCCACTTTGGCCCAAATTCCCCTCCACCACGGATATTTGCAACCACATAGACCCCACCTTTTTCTAACCAAACTTTACCGGTGGCACCCAAATAAAAAGGCGACATTGAAATTTCAAAACCACCGTAGCCAGTTTGTATCGTTGGGTTAGTGCCATCTAAAACCATCCCTTTTTTATGAATAATGAAATAGGGAATCACTGTGCCATCTTGACTGATGGCTTCGTACTGATGGGTTTCAAACATGGCCTCATTGAATCGAGATGGAGCCGTTTTTATTTTCGTCAACTTTGAGGACTCCAGCCTATACAAAGTACTGGGAACCAAAAATGACCGGTACATTAGGTAAACCCGTTCTTCGAATGGATTTGAAGTTGCCAAGTCTATATCACCGTTTTCTGGAATTTCGACAACTTCAGAATACCACTGGCTTTCAACACCTGAGATCGAAGTTTGCATGCCAGTTCTTTTATTTTTTGCAAAGCGATTTCCATCGACATTCTTCTTGAAACGCAAGACTTTTCCCATGACATGGGAGTTTAGAATTAAAAAAGCGGAGTCGCGATTCGTCGCCAAGCTAGCAAATGAGGTCTTGTCGTCAGGTTGAAAGATCACCTCGATCTTCATCTCGTCAGCAGCCTTGCTCACCTCAGATAGAGACTCCGTAAAAACAGTTCCGGATTGCAATTTCTTATTCGCAATTTCGACTTGGGAATGAGTTTGGAAAAATAACTCATCACCTAAATTTCCTTCTAGTGTCATATCATCGGGCAAGTTTACTTTTTTAAGCTCGCGGCGTTCATCAAAAACAAACATGATCGAGGTAAAAAATGTTTTCTGGTCTACAAGCAAAACCACAGGCGTCGAACCGGGACGTTCCAAAATCATTGCACTTGCGGCCACCGACTCAGGTGCCACCTCGAGAACAACTGGAGCATCTCTGATTTCTTGATTGCGTTTTAAATATCGAATTTTTCTCGGATACCCAGACGTAGTCAATTCACCAGAGTTGAGTCCCACCTCGACAAACAATGAATCTTTGTCATACCACACCGCTCGATTTTTACCTTCAGGTAGATTAAAACCCTTTGATACAAAAGCCTTTGTTTTGAGATCAAACTCGCGAATCACTGAGGCATCCTGCCCACCACGTGACAATTTAAGAAGACATCTTTCATACTTTGGCCCCAAACATTCGGCGCCTTTAAAAACCCAATTCTCTTTTTCCTGCTTGTTTAACAAATCAAGATCTAAAACCACTTCCCATTTGGGCATAGCATTTTCATAATCTTCAACCGAAGTGCGCCTCCAAATTCCTTTAACGTGCTGGGCATCTTGCCAAAAATTATAAATCATTTTGTTTTTAAGACTTGGAGTAGGCAAGCGATCTTTCGCCAGAAATATCTTTCGAATTTCTCCCTCTGTCGATTGAAAGTCGTCTCGTCTTTGCAGAGACTCTAGAGTCTTGGCATTTTGCCCTCGCACCCATTGCAAAGACTTTTCAGAACGAACTTCTTCTAACCACAAATAAGAATCCGCCGGAACTGATTTTGCTGACATTGAGGCACATCCAATCAATAAAAAAAAGTATCCTATGCCGCTCACCATGCTTGCAAAATGCACAAGATTTAGACGGAGAATGCTCCAGACAATTCTTCGAACTCTTTGAATTCTTTGATCACGGTAAGCTAACATAGCATTCCTCTCCACTCTGAAATTGCCAAGGGTGTGCGACCTTTAAGTTGGGTCCATGACTACCGATTGGACCCAACACCAAGCTAGAACTAGACAAAAGCTAGTGTCAATAGATCAGACAAGTCTGAATAAATTCTCGCGACCCCAAGTCTATCTCATGGTCATCCTTCCCGAAACGCTCAATTACGTCGCGATTTCTATTCAACGCTGGTATAACCCACTGGAAATTCTCGGGGTAAAAGGAAGAAGGCATTTTATCGAGGCCTAGTCTCTGACTTAGGAGATAGGTCATGGGGCGTGATTATGGGGAGCGATCATGGGGACTGATAAATTACTCAACAAAATTTATTTTGGCATTTTTGCTAATGCCCAAGTATCAGCAGAACCCGCAAGAACATCATCACCTGATCCCGTGGGCTTACCTAACACAGCGTCTTTACTACTCATGATGAGCCTGCTTTCTTGCTCGCTCATATTTTCAATCGATGTTCAAGCTGCCAACCCAACAGAGGATCAAATACAGTCCCAGTCGATTCTTACTCATGAAGAGTCGACAGCAAACACCGCTGAGTCCACGCGGCGCGATTTTCACTCACACCTCTCACAAAATGCCAGAACCTTAGGCCCAGGAAAATGGAGTTATCAGCCTTATCCAGCTTCGAGCTCTGCCAACTCATTTTTTGCCAATTCAATTTCTGTCGGAATTGGTCAACGTTTTGAGATCGGCACAGTCCCGGTCTATTGGATGTCGAATTCGCCGGACCGATTGACCCAAAACGCCAATTTCAAGTACAATTTCTACCGGAGTGAGCAGCACGGTTTCTCTCTGGCCTATAGTGTACTGTACTTCAAGTACAAGTTTCTGCTTTCGTATGGCATCCCTTCTGAAATTCACACAGAAGACAAAATGCAAGATTTTGGATTTTTATACACCTACCATTACTCGCCGGATGTCTCGTTGAGTTTTAACTATTTCATTCACCACTTCTCCGCAAAATTCGACCCGGGAATCGGGGTAACTGACGAAGTGAACGAGAATCTCCAGCCCGATATAATGATCGATGTTGAAACTAGGCTCTCACCCCGTTTTTTTATCACCGCAGGAGTGGCACTGGCCCCTTTGGATGGCTCCAATACGTTAATTTCCGTAACTAATTACTGGGGTGCGGGGGCCACGATCACCTGGGTGCGACCGGCAAAGTTTTTTTCGGCACCATCATTAGGGGCTCACTATGTACCCGAAAACCAAAAGACACGTATCATGCTCTCAAGTTCGTTTTACTGATATGCTCTCAAGTTCGTTGCGGCAGAGCCGTTAACTGGGATCTTCTCAAAGATCTCGATGTATGTTTCACCGTATTTGCATTTTCACTGTATGCCATCACAAGTCTTGTTCTTTGAGGTGATTGGCAGTATCTCTACCCCATTATGAAAACGGTGAAAGCTATTTCAAACCGAGATGACATCATTGTCTTGGTCAATTCATTTTACGACAAAGTTCAGAAAGATGAATTGCTGGGACCTGTATTTTCAGATCAAGCTCACGTCAACTGGCAGTCACATCTCCCTCAAATGTATAATTTTTGGGAGAGCTTGCTCTTGGGTGCCGATAATTTTAGTGGAAGGCCACTCGCTAAACACTTACCGCTGATTGTCACCCGTGAACACTTTGCTCGTTGGCTTGAGCTTTTTTCAGAAACTGTTGATGCGCATTTTGTTGGACTTAAAGCTGACGAGGCCAAACGTCGAGCCGTCGGAATAGCCTATAATTTTCAAGTTCATATGGGGCTTCTGCGAGCCAATGAACTATAAGTTTTTTAAATTGTCTATTTTGCAGCACTCAACAAATCTTGTTTGGTTGATTGAGAAGCTGTGTTAAAGCGGTGAATATGGAATTCGAAAAAGAGATGTTTCAACTTGCGGCCTTTACAATCTTGCCTATTTTAGGGGTTTCAATCTATTTCATTTTTTTCGCTAAAGGTGATCCATTTAAAATCGATGCAGCTCCTGATGTGATCGATTTAAAGCAAAAAACCCAGAAGTGACCCGTGATTGGATCTAATCTCAAAGTGAATTATATTTGGTTTGAGCGGCTCTCTTACCTGCAAGGGCTAGAGGCTCAAGAACGTTACCGCCAGAGCGTACTCAATGACCCTTCTCAATTCTTTATAATGGGGCTCGAACACCCATCGGTTATAACTCTTGGCAAACGTGGGGACCCGAAACTTGATCTGTCTCTCCCCCAAGGCCCCAGCCAAATTGACATCCAAAAAACTGATCGCGGGGGGCAAGCGACCCTTCATAGTCCTGGTCAGTTGGTGATTTATCCAATTTTTTCTTTAGCAACACTTGGCCTTGGTGTGCGAGACTTTGTACTCACTTTACTTCGGACAACCCAAATGAGTTTGCACAATTTGGGTATTGAGACATTCGAAAAAAATCAGTCTGCACTGTATACGGCAAATGGAAAAATCGCGTTTTTTGGATTGAAAGTGTCACACAACATCACTTCACATGGTTTGGCCATCAATGTGTGCAATGATTTAAGTCTGTTCTCAATGATCCGCTCCTGTGGTATCGCCAACGAAAGCTTTGATCAGACTTCAAACTATTGTAACGCAACGCCTCGCCAGCTGTTTCAAATCTGGGCAAAAGCACAAACCCAGAACTTTAGTGAACTCGAACACTTGACGATCGAAGCTCAAGAAGTTTAGAGTGGTACCTCAGTCACACGTATTGGTCTCTTGGCGCAGTTGGTAGCGCGTTCCCTTGACATGGGAGAGGTCACTGGTTCGAGTCCAGTAGAGACCACCAATTCAAACTATTTAAAATTTTCTTATTGTTCTGTTGGCCGCTGAGATTGATGGAAAGCCATCCTATGCAAATGGGATTCTATTCAAATCTCAAGGCATCGATTGGATTCAACATCGAAGCTTTTTTAGCCGGATAAACTCCAAAGACAATTCCAATAAAGGCTGAAAAGAAAAAGCTCAAAAAGATCGATCCGATTGAAATAGAAGTTGTCCATCCCATGACACCCGTCAAAACAACTGTCATCAACCAACCCAGTATGATCCCGAAGACTCCACCCACCAAACTTACAACCACCGACTCTGACAAAAACTGCGCAAGAATATCCATACGCCTTGCACCCATTGCCTTTCTTAGTCCAATTTCGCGAGTCCGCTCGGTGACTGAAACAAGCATGATATTCATAATACCAATTCCACCCACCAAAAGTGAGATGGCCGCGATTGAAGCGAGGAGATAGGACATTGTTTGACTCGATTGTTGAATCGCCTCTTGAATGTCAGCAAGGCTGCGAACCTGAAAAGCCTCACTACCTTTTGAAAGCGGAATTTTGTGTTGGTCTGCCATCACAGCAAGAATACTCTCTTGTGCGAGATCCATCTGTTCACGCGAATCAATCTCAACTTCAATACTCTCCAAAAACTCACGACCCATTAGCCGCTTCATACCAGTTTGCAGCGGAATCGTAATCACATCATCTTGGTCACGCATATTGCCGCCACCTTTTTCTGGAAGCACTCCAATCACTTTAAAGATAATGCGATTAATTTTGATCATCTCACCTATTCCAGTTCTCTCCGCGAATAGTTCCCTCCGAACCGTTTCGCCAATGACCGCGACACGGGCGCGCTGTTGGTCCTCGATGTCGTTAAAGAAACGTCCATATACTGGCTCAGAATTATGCATGCGTCCCCAGCTTGACGAAGTCGCCTGTACGACTGTCGACCAGTTTTTATTGGCAGCTGTCACTTGAAATCGCCCATTCACCGACCCAGAAATATCTTTTACCGAGGCCACCTTTTGCTTTAACAGATCAATATCTTCATATGAGATTCGATTGGCCGCACCAGACTCCTGGGTCACTCCAGCCACTCGAACTGCACCAGCACGTATCGTTAAAAGATTCGACCCTAGAGCCGAGAGTTGGTCCTCGATCGATTTTTGTGCGCCCTGACCGATAGCCAGCATTGCCACTACCGCTGCGACACCAATCAAAATTCCTAACATCGACAATGCCGTGCGAATTTTGTTGGCTACTAATGTTCGGTAACCTTGCTCGAAATAATCAAAAAAATCTCGCCAATTTCTTTGATATCGACCGGCATGAACTCTTGTTTTGCCGCTTGCTAAGGGAGCCTCACGCACTCGTGTATCCGATTGAATCAAGCCATCCCGAACTCTGATGATTCGCTGAGCTTCTTTGGCGACGTCCTCTTCGTGCGTCACAATCAGTACGGTGATACCTTCTTCGTTTAATTTTCTGAGGGAAGCGAGAATTTCTTTTTGGCTTTGGGAATCAAGATTGCCTGTCGGTTCATCGGCGAGAATCATTCGAGGCTGATTTACCAACGAACGAGCAATCGCCACTCGCTGCTGCTGCCCACCTGACAACTCATTCGGACGATGATCAATTCGATGCGAAAGACCCACTTGACCTAAAAGCTCAGCAGCCCAATTTTCGCCAAAATCTTTTTGCGAGTACAAAAGTGGCATCCGAACATTGTCTTGTGCCGACATTCGAGGCAAAAGATTGAATTGCTGAAAGATAAAACCAATCTCCTCACGTCGTAATACCGAAAGTTCATCTTCACTTAAGAATGCCGTTTCTTTTTCGTTGAATTTATAAGATCCACTTGAGGGGACGTCGAGCAATCCCAAAATATTCATCAACGTAGATTTGCCTGAGCCCGATGGCCCCATAATCGCTACATATTCGCCATCGTTGATCTCCAGTGAAATTCCCTTTAACACTTCGAGATCAAGGTCACCCATTTTGTATGCTTTGCGAATATTGGAGATTTGAATCATCGTGGCTTACCGTGGCCCGAATCCGGCAGAACCAGATTTTGGTTTCGTTGAGCTCGGCCCAAATGGATTATTGGCTTTCTTCTCTTTATTGTAGCTAAACTGCAGAGCAATGGTTTCACCTTCTTTTAGCCCGGATTTGATCTCTGTTTTGATACCATCAGACACTCCAAGAGTGATATCACGATCAACCAGTTTCATTGCTGACTCTTTGACCTTGGTGTAAGGCAAGCCATTACGGTATCGAATAAACTCTGTTGGAATCGTAAGAACATCGTTTTTTGTATCCACAAAAAAACTTACGTTGCTAGTCATTCCACTTCTCATAAAATTTGGCGTACGCATAGGTCGAATCGAAACAGTGTAGGTCGTCACATTGCTAATGGTTTTAGCTTCGAAGGCAATGCGCTCTACTTTTGCATCAATGACTTCGTTTGGATAGGCATCTAGCCGTGCTTCAACTTTTTGGCCAATTTTAATTTGTGCCAAATCAGATTCATCGACTGGCCCCTTGATTGTCAGGCGATTCGACATAACATAGACAACATCGTTATATGAAACCGTTTGTCCATTCTCAATATTTTTTAAAATGATAGTTCCTGAGATCGGCGCAACAATGGGCATTGGTGGATAAATTTTATCCCAGCGCGCAACCTCGGCAGGGCCCTCCGCTCGAGCCGCATCAATCAACGCGGCTCGATCAGAAGAACTCATCCAAGCCACGACTTGCCCTTGCTTAACATAATCTCCTTCTTGCGAAATAACTGAATCAATTCGACCATAAACTGATGGTTTGATTTCGACACGACTTTCAGGCTGCACGGTACCTGTGGTCAAAACTGTAACTGTAATCGATGACCGCCCAACCTTATGTTCTTTGTTGATCTCTACGGTGCTTTCTTTATCAAAATGCCTCTTCAAAAAAAAGCTGAGTGCCAAGACGATAAGAACTGCAACTCCAATGATTATTTTTTTATATTTCATTCCCATGCGCCTTTTCCTAAAATTTTCTCTAAATTGGCTTCACTGTTACGTAAGTCTAGATGGCTAGAAAGAATAGATTTTTGATGCTGAATTCTCTCACTCTCAACCTGATCCCAGTCATCAAAAGACAAAATACCATTCACGTATTTCTTCTCTGCAATTTCAGCACGCAACTGAGCCGCATCTCGAAATTTTTCTTCAAGACCAATCTTTTCAATTGCGAGTCGCAACTCAGATCGTCTTTGCTGTAATGTCGACAAAATCGAAAGTGACTTCGAACTAAGATCATACTGTGCGCTCAAGCTTTTTGATTTCGCGATCTGCAACTGAGTCGAATCTTTGAAACCATTAAAGAGCGACCAGGTCAAGGTAACCCCCACGGTCCAGCGCGTCCCTTGAGGAAAAAAGAACTCATCAGTTTTACCAACGTTAGCACTCAGATCAAGCGAAGGGTAAAATCCGGACCTGGCAGACCCCACACCTGCCATAGCCGACTTCTCTTCGGCGATGGCTTGTTTGTACTCTGACGTTTCTGTCACAAGCCCCTCAAGCTGACTCAGACTGGGAATCTCAAACTTCGGAACGTCACCAGTCCACGAAATATCACGTGTGGTGTTGAGACCTAATAGAGTTTTGATTTGCATTCTGGCCAAGGCCAAATTCTCTTGAGCCGAAAGCAATTCAAATTTTGCCTGAAGCAAGTAGGCTTCGGCTTGTTGCAAAGATCCGAGATGTTCTGCTCCGCCTTTAAATCGAATCATAACGTTTTTGATATTCGCCTTACGTTGCTCAAGAATCTTCTCACTTAAGAAAACTAACTCATTTGAATAAATCCAATTGGCTATCGTTTGCTTGAGAGTGGCGGTCAATCGAGCACTGACTTGTCGAAGATTCTCTTTAGCGACCAAAATACTTTGTTGAGCTTGCTCAAGCTTGTAGCGATCGCCAAATCCTGAAAAAATATTTTGACTCAACTCGAATTGCGCAAGGTATGTTGTGGCAGGCTCATCATAGGTCGGTCGCATCATGCGTTCTCGACCCATGCTTAACGAAAGCGAAGGAAGATATCCGGCATGTGCCGCTTGTTCTTGAAGTTGCGACTGTTTCAATGACTCCATCGCACCACGAAGTTCAGGGTTCGATTGGGCCATTTGATTGACACAACTACTCCAATTCAATTCAAGCACGGCACCTTTAGCTGGCAATTCGGCCACGGCAGTAATTCCGAATTGCCCATAGAAAAAAGCACCAGCCATCAGCAAAAAATTGAAACATAAACATTGACGGTCAAAATGCGCTGGACCAACTTTGAAACTCATAAAACCCCTTATGCAGAAACTCTTATATAGTCTCTATCTGAACTTGGGAACTAAAGATTGAACTGTCTAATTTGTGAACAGGTGATTTTTTCGATGGTACGCGCCTAAGTAATCCTTACTGTCTAATTTAATAACATACCCTAAGGCTTGGAGAATTCTGCTAGAGTCTTTGCCTTACTATCCAAGGCTAAGGAGATAATATGATTTTTGCGAATCACACGCGAGTTCAACGACTTTTCCAAATACAGGAACCAAAGAAAGCCACAAGAAGGCAAAGAGGAGTTCAAGTTCTTTTACAAGTACTTGTCTTTAGCTGCTTACTTGCCCCTCCATCACTCTCGATCGCATCATTATCCACCAAGAAACCAATTTACCAACCAGATATCGAGATCACAAAGTTCTCGCAACTCATTGACTCTCCTGAGTTCAATATCAACACCTGCGCAAAACATCTCGAGGGATATTACAAAGGTCTCTATTCACTGAATGTCACAGACGTCGATACGAAGAATCTTTCGCCCGATACAGTGCGATCTCTTTGGAATGTTCGACAAAAGCTTCGGGATCGTCTGGCACAACTTTACTCGGCAAATCAGTCTTTACCCGAGGACTGCATTGAAGGAGGACGAAAAATTTTTAGAGCAGGAAGGGCACTTGAGGATTTCATAGGAGAAATGACCTTGCAGAATTCACCCAAAAACGGATTCCCAGAAATCACTCGTGTGTTTACCGGACCTACCCCCTCACTTTTAATCAATCCACAATTCGCATCAGCTGATCTTCAGAGTGGTGATGTGTTAATGAGTCGGGGGGCAGCTCCTGTCAGTGCCACCATTGCAAGGATCACCGATCAAGATTCGCAGTTTAGCCATGTCGCCATGATCTATATCGATCCAAATAAAAAAATTTGGACTATTGAAGCTCATATCGAAATTGGGGTCGTTGTTGCACCTCTCGAAAAATACTTAAGCGATAAAAAAACTCGATCTGTCATTTATCGATATAAAGACGCAAACCTCGCGAGTAAGGCCGCGAAAGCCATATATGATGTTGTCAATAACGCCGAAAAGAGCGGCCATCGACTCAAGTATGATTTTGCTATGGAAAAATCAAAACACAATCGGGTTTTTTGTGCGGAGGTTGTCTCTTGGGCATTTGAAATGGCCTCAAATGGGAGAGTGTCTCTACCTCTTTTTCAATCAACAATGAAAATGAACAATCGGCGTTTCTTTGACTCCCTCGGCATTTCAACCCAAGAAACATTTGCACCGGTCGATATGGAGATGGATTTCCGATTTGGTGTGGTTGCTGAATGGCGAGATTACCAGAGAATGACCTTGATGCGACAACATGATTCCATCATGACATCGATTTTTTCTTGGATGGAAAATGGCGATTACGCCTTTGATGTTGATCTGTCCCACCAAAGTTTGGCCCTTGTTGCCTGGTCACTTCGTCACACCCCTGTACTTGCACTTCTTGTTAGAAACAAACTTCCAACCAATATGTCGATGTCCACCATCGCCACAATGAGCACTCTGGATCAAACATTCAATGCCATCTTGGCAGCGTTGCAAAATGCCAATAAGAATTTTCGAGTTAAATATGACTACCCCATGACATTTAAGGAAAATATGAGGTATCTCGAAAAACTTCGTTCGTGGGATTTTGGCCTCTATTTAAATTTTCAGAATTGGCAGAAAGATCTAAACGCTGGCATTTTTAGTCGTCCACAAAAACCGGTGTTTCATTTGCAACTTCATCCGTTTATCCAACAGGACTAACGGCCAGCTCAGCGCTCTTAGATTTTTCAAAACATTGCTCCTGCTCTTTTTTTCTTGAAGAATAAAGAGCAGGAGGAATTTATGTTTAAATCAATTCTGCCAATCACTGTGTTATTAGTTTTGCTAGGAACCAATTCGGCTCTTGCCCGAGGAGCAGCGGCAATGGGCAGCCAATCCATCGGCCTCGGCGCAATTCTCACCACACCATCACAAGACGATCTTGATTCCCACATCAGTACGATCAATTCAACTCAATCGACATCTATTTCTAAATTCGGAACAGGATATGAGTTTTACGCCAACTACTCCTACCGGTTTTCTGGAACAATGTTTGAACTTCAATTCAGACCTTCGTATTTCATGCAAAGCACCTCAGGGAACAGCTACAATTACTCACTTGCCGCAGTGACATTCTTCCCCTTGTTGAGAGTTTACCCTCTGGAGAATCAGTATATACATTTCTATATGCAGGCTGGTGTTGGTTATGGCCGCTTAAGCGGAAAGCTGAATCAGCCTTCAGCAAGTGTTGATTTTGCTGGAGACGCATTTGGAGCGCTCGCTGGTCTCGGTGCTCAATTTTGCGCTGATGTTCACTGTTTTTCAGTGGAAGGTAATTTACGATATTTACCTATTGTTCGCAGTATCGCAGGAAGTGTCTCTGGTACTCCGGTTGGGTTTTCTGGTTCAACACCAACTGGCGATCAGGAACTCGAGTATAACAACTCAGATCTCAAAACAACACTCTCTGGTATTCAAGGGGTGATCGGCTATTCATATATGTTTTAAATGGCTTTCGCTCCAGAGATGGGCTTCCAGCAACTAAAAAAACAACGAGGCTCCGAGACCCGCACCGACATCTTTATCATGCACTTCACTTGTGCCACTGGCAGGAGTGAAGGTGCGGTCAATAACATAGGAATAAGCTTCCAGGTGTAGAACCAAAAGATCCAAAAATGCTCCATACTTTATTTTTTGCATTTGAAATTTTCCACTGAGTTCATCACTACCTGCTGGAATCACCGAAAAATATTCGGCCTTACCTCCTAAAAAGGGCAACAGATATAACTTTGCCTCTGCCCCCCAATATGAACTCTTTAGTATTCTTTCGGTAAGATCCGTTGACCATAAGCCTCTTTCGTTCCATTCAAAATATCCAGCCTTCAAAATCAATCCAGTATCTTGGGAACTTCGCCCGAATGGCCGAAACAAAATTCCATAGGCTTTTTCTTTGTTCGACCACTCCGTCTGGGACTGACCGATTTCGGATGTAAAAGTGGAAGAAACCGAGGAGACAAATTCTACGCCGAGATCCACATTGATGAGTTTCGTCTTGTTGCCTACCGAAATAAAATCATTCAAAAGCAGCTGTAACCTCGCGCTTTGCTGCGACAAATCTCCAAGGGTGACACCGTCACGAGCGAGGGTTCCACTATCTCGATAATAGGCAAGCGTCAGATCGGGAGTGAACCAAAGACCTTTTCCAGAAGCGTTTCCCCATTTGCGATCTTGTTCACTAAAGATGCGTTTTTGATCTCGAACCCAGCTTAATATATCAAAACGCTCTTGCGACCTCTTTGCATATTTCTCGCCGAAACTGGAGGCCCACCCACCATCCTTACTTCCAGCACGTGATTGAGAAAATCCACTCACGGACCAAATCAAAATAAATATTGAAGGAAGAATCTTATTTTGCATAATGACTCATCTTCTCAGTATGTAGGTCGTCCCGCCAAACAACACCAGAGCAAAGTCTGACTTCTAGTCTTAGGGCTCGTTGCTCGGTTCATCTGGGTAGCCGGTCAAATACCGCAAAAAAAAGCGGAGATTGCATTTGTCCCCCCACGAATTGATAGACATGGCCTCAAAAAATGCAAAATTGTCTCCAATTTGTTACAGATGTCAAAAACCTAAACAGTCCAACTCCATCAGACCAGACAGGATCGTGGCTTAAAAAATGAACTCTACACCTAGAGAGAAGAACTTGGCAGATTTCGAATTCATCCCTGAGCTCCTGCGGTCACCCCAACGTCAACGAGGAGGCAAAATGCTAAAAATAAACATTGTTTATTTGTTCAGCGTGCTTTGCTCAGCTTTTGCCCTTGCATCTCCTGTCGATTCGATATCTCAATGCTCGAGCTTACTGCCTCCCGAATCTCGATTGCTGCTGATTTCCGACGCCTATCATCCTCAGGTCCATGGCGTGACTAAAACTCTTGGTGTGACAGAGAATGGACTGAAGCAAGAAGGTCATACGATAAAAGTTGTAGAGCCTTCGCAATTCAAAAGTTTTCCAATTCCGGGTAATTCAATAATTCCTTATTCATACTCGGCACTATTGCCATCTGGACGACGTCAAATTGAAAAAGCAATTGAGGACTTCAACCCAGACTATATTCATGTTGCAACACCTGAAGGTCCAATCGGGATGCAGGCCACAAGAATTGTAAATCGAGAGGGCCTTACCGCTACGTCCTCGTATCACACCCACCTGGCTCAGTATTTGGATCTCCAAAGTAAGGGGTTGATTCCAGAAGCCCTTACCCAAAAGCTAGTTCGGAATTTACATAACTCATACCAACAGGTCATGGCTACAACTGAGGGCTTAAGCAAAGCGCTGACCCAGCAGGGATTTCGAAATACAGTTGTTTGGGGCCGTGGAGTTGATGTGAGAGAGTATCGTCGTAATCCAAACGCCAAATTACAGTTGGCACAACAAGAGGGTCCAATCTGGAGTGCTCTAGAAAATCTTGCCAAGGACTTACCTTTTCGAGATGCAGAATCCGTCAAAAGCATGGCTGCAAAAATCTTACAGGGACCTGTTTTTCTTTACGTGGGCCGTGTCAGTATCCAAAAAAATATTGAAGCCTTTTTAAATGCCGATTTACCTGGAGTAAAATTGATCGTCGGACCCGGCCCATCGAATAAATCAGTGAGTACAGATCGCTACTTGGCCAAACTAAACAAAAAATATTTTTCAAAAAATGCGATTTTTGTTGGAGAGCAAAGTGGTCAAGCGAAAATAGATTTCTATTCTGTCTCCGACGTATTCGTGTTTCCCAGCCGGACTGACACATTTGGCAATGTGAATATTGAAGCAATGGCAACAGGCCTGCCGGTGGTACTTCTTGATCCAAAGCTGGAGGGTATCGTAATTGATGGTGTAACGGGATACATCAGTCGAGATGCCAAGGGCCGAGACTTGAGTTATCTTGCGATACGAGCTTTAGATTTGGATCCGCAAGCGGCAATGGCCGACGCCCAAACCCGATTTACCCCACAAAAAGCGCTTCACGAATTCGAGTCAAATCTAGTGAGAATCAACCATTAGAGAAAATTTAGATGCGAGTAAACCTAGATTTAAGTTAACTTTGAAAGCAGGGCCGGTTCATGCGTTCAACTCAGTCGAAACTCAAACAAAATTGATAGACAACAAACCTGAGCCAGAAAAAATGGGTCGCCAATTCGATCAATACAATTCCACAAGATCGTTTTCTCGAAAACCGGCGCCAGAGTGAATAACACCAATCGCACCATCTTTACCAAAGTAACTAACCACTTCGACTGTTCCCTTTAGGCGCCCGGGAACTCTTCCAATCAATGCTCCCGAGTCAGGATCATAGACATCCTCACCCTCCTCAGAGATTTTCAAAATATCTCCAACCTGAATTCCTGAGAGTCTTCCCGCATTGACGAAAATTCGATCGCCCTTCACCATCGCAATGCGACCTTCCCATTGAAGTTTCTCTACAGATTTTCCAATTTTTGGAACCAACGAGGCAAAGGCCTTTGTCACAACAGCCTCAAGCAATACTGGATCCTCTTCCAAGTATCGATCGCCACCTGGGCGCTCGGCGATTCGCATAGTTGAATCTTCGATTGTCGCACTCTTTACTTCACTTAAAACCATGTGGGTGTTCTTTGTTGCCAACACCCGCAGCTGGACAGTGGCCTCAAGTCTGGCGCGTACTTCTCGAACAATCCCAACGGCATCACCTATGCGCTTCGCTTTGACCTCTAAAATTTTACCTTCAACAATTGCCGACAGGCCAATACTGTTGGCCAATTTCGCCATGGCCTCAAGATCGTACTCACCTTTTTTATAAAATTGACTGACATCCTTTGGGAAATCAGCATTGCTTAAGATCACAAAATTATCAGACTTCAGCATCGAGCGTATCAGTGCATCTCGAGCATACATCGCGGCCTTCTCTGAACGCGAAGCCCCTTCATCAATAAAAGGCAGCACCAAAACCCGTTTACGAGGAGAGGCATCCATGTTTCTTGCCTGGTATGGAACATCGCGAACTTCAGGGCCTGATTTCTGGGAAGCAAATTCATTGCGCGGACTCACTGTCGTGCAAGCACTCAAGAGTAGACATAAAGCAAACAATCGTTTCATAGACTCATCTTAGCTGAAACTAAGATCGGGAGTAAGCCCAACTCGACCAATTGTCATTGAGTTTCGACTTTGGTCGATACAAAAACCTATCTTCATTATTGAGGAGATACATCCAAAACGAAAGCATCGCTGGCGTCAGCTTTTTCTGTACCACTCGAATGCAAACCAACCTTAAAACCTGGTACCTCAATAGTTTTCAACTTCTCACGAACTCCAGAAATGTTACCAGAAAAATCTGCTTCAAAATCAACCTGACCAGGCTCAAACATTCGCTCACGAAGGGCCTTGATCTCAGGAACGCTCTTTTGAATTGCGGCTCGAATATCATTCAGTTGTTTGGGATTTAAGTTTCCCCGAACTGCGATTTTTAGCAAACTCGCTCCTAAAGTCCCTTTCTGATAGGCATCCAGGATTTGCACCCCCAGATCCTTGGCGACATCAGGAAACAGCGCCGTGAGTTTAGCTCGCAGCTGCCCCTCTTTGACCGAAGAATCAAAGTCTTGCACCCTTGAAATCTCACCGACAGTGCGCTGATTTTGTCCCTGAATGGCCTCAATTCGCACAAGAACTCGAGTGCCCCCCGAAAACTGCGGACTAGGCCTCAAACGAACAAACCCTTGTAATACGATAGAGGATCGAAATATTTGGCTAAGTGTTTTCAAATCTCCCGAAGCCAAATGATCGGTTCGAAACGAAGGAGGAATCAAACGCGCAACTAACGGTGATCCCGAGAAAAAGAAGAAGCCTTGTTTGCCAAACTCCTGCTCAAGTGCCTTCTGAAGATTATGATCTAAATAAACTAAACCTTTCGAATCTTCGCTGGCTGTGTCTAGCCACCAATGGAATGCTTGTTCGTGAACTCGATCTTGAATTGAAACAAAACTCATGACAGCAGAAGGACCTTCGCTTTCGTAGAAAACCCCAGCGTTCATCAAGAGTTTTCGCAAACTTTCAACCGAAACCTTCATATCAACTGTCATCCGATAGAGACTTCCCTCCTGAATCGGCTCTCCAGAGTTGATGAGCGGAATAAACTTCGCATGCTCACGAATTATTTTACTTTCAATAATGGCTCTACTTTTTTGATACTTTTTTTCGCCAACAAGCTGAACAATCAACTCGCGAGCCACTTCGCCAATCAGTTTTTGATTTAACTCTCGAACGGCTTCAGGCGCTGACTTTGCCTCAATTTCACCGCTTTTGGTTACGGAAATAAAATCTTCATTTTGAGCTCTCAAGACGTGAGTAAAAAGAAGAATGACAACAAAGATTATGTTTCGCATCTTAACCTCGAATTTCAATAAAGTCAGTTCGCCCCAGTAACTGATGAATTCCTTCAAAAAAATCATTTGTAGGATTCACACCATTTGGTTCCTTTACATCTAGCGTGACGGTCTTCTTCGAGTTTGCCAACTCAATTTCTAGAGTGACATTGGTTGCCCCTGGAAATTTATGCATATGACCACTCAACTCATCCAACTTCTCCTGCATCCATGGTTCAAGTCTAAATACCAATTGTTTAGACTTCTGCAAGGCCGTTTCTAAAACACTCACCCTATCCACAATAATTTTAACGCTATCCCCATCCTTCTCGAGATTTCCACCCACCAGCACCGGCAGATCAGACTTCATCGCCACTTCAGCCTGAACATAGACATCAGGAAAAGTGATTAGCTCCACTGAACCAGTCAAATCTTCCAGTTGCGAGAAAGCCATACGCGTTCCCTTTTTGGTAATTAAGTCTCGAAGCGACACAACCAGCCCAGCCAATACAACACGTTTTTTATTATCTTGTTCTTTTAAGTGTGCGACATCACAAGTGATCCAGTTTTTCACCAATGACTCAAACCCCGAAAGTGGATGATCACTCAGATAAAAACCCAAGACCTCTTTTTCATATGATAACCGCGCCGAACGAGACCACTCGGGAACATCATCAAGCACGACTTGTTCTTTATCATGGGAATCATCAAGCATCGCAAACAAACTGACCTGACCAATTTCACGATCATGACGAGTGACCTCAGCTCGATCCATGTACTTTTCATAACCTTTCATAAGTTTGGCACGATTGGCCCCAAACCCATCCAAGGCTCCAGCTTTAATCAAGCACTCTATCACTTTTTTATTTACACGACGAGAATCAATACTTTCAAAAAAGTCTTCAAGACTATCAAATTTCTTATTGGGCTTCTCGTTTCGTGCCTGCAAGATCGCTTCAACAGCACCCTCTCCGACACCTTTAATTGCTCCCAAACTAAAATAGATAGTGTCACCTTTGACCGTAAACTTATAATCAGAATAACTGACATGCGGTGGTTTCACTTCAATCTTATGAGACCGAGCGTCTTTTACATACTTCACGACGTTGTCGGTATTGCTCATCTCTGTACTCAACAACGCCGCATAAAACTCCACAGGGTAGTAATTCTTTAGCCATGCGGTTTGTGCAGCAACCACACAGTAGGCCGCCGCATGAGATTTATTAAACCCGTAATTGGCAAATTCTTTCATTAAGTCAAAAAGTTCACCTGCTTTGTTTGGATCAAACTTGTTCTCTTTGGCGCCTTTTAAAAACCGCTCTTTTTGTTGCTCCATTTCAGATTGAATCTTTTTACCCATCGCACGCCGAAGCATGTCGGCCTCGCCAAGAGAGTAGTTGGCAATCTTAGAGGAAATCGACATCACTTGCTCTTGATAGATAATAATCCCATAAGTCTCTTTGAGGATTTCCTCGAGAGGTGGCAGCAGATACTCAACCTTTGTCTCACCATGCTTCCGCTTGGTGTATTCAGGTATCATGTCCATCGGACCAGGACGATAAAGAGCATTGATCGCCGTGATATCCTCAAAACAAGTCGGTTTAATTTTTTTCACAGTGTCTGTGATGCCATCGCCTTCAAACTGAAAAATTCCAGCCGTATCTCCACGAGACATGATCGAATAGATACCCGAATCACTCAATGGGATCTCGGGTGGTGTAATTTTTTTGCCACGATTCAACTCAATCAAATCAAGCGCATTCTGAATATGCGTCAATGTCTTCAATCCCAAGAAGTCGAATTTGATCAATCCGATCTTCTCTGCATATTTCATGTCATATTGAACAACATTTTCACCCTCTGTACCGCGGTACATCGGAGCCAAATGCACAAGATTTTCGCTTCCGATAATGACACCTGCAGCATGAATACCTGCATGTCGAACGAGCCCCTCGATCTTTCGCGCGAGATCCATCAGTGTCGTTACTTGCGGATTCATCTCCATCTGTTCTTTAAGTCTTGGCTCCATCTCAATGGCCTGATCGAGTGTTATTCCAAGTTTGTCAGGCATCAACTTTGAAATGACATCCACCTCAGCATACGTCATCCCAAGAACACGCCCAACATCTCGAATCGCTGCTCGAGCCTGAAGTTTTCCGTAAGTAATAATCTGCGAAACGTTATGTGGCGTGTATTTCTGTGTGACATAATCAATAACTTGCTGCCGTTTTTCTTGACAAAAATCGACGTCAAAATCCGGCATAGAAATACGCTCAGGGTTCAAAAATCGCTCAAAAATTAGATTATAAGGGACCGGATCTAGATCGGTAATTCGTAGGCAATAAGCAACCAAACTCCCCGCTCCTGATCCACGACCTGGCCCAACTGGTACACCATTTTTCTTCGCCCAATTGATAAAATCTTGAACGATCAAAAAGTAACTCGTAAACCCCATGCGCTCAATCACGCCCATCTCATACTTCAATCGATCATAGTATTTTGGCTTATCTTCTTCTTTGACCGCTTCGCCGCGCCTTTCAGCTTCTAGAAATCTTTCCGTCAAGCCTTCCAATACTTTTTCACCAATCAATTCTTGAGGGGACTGCCCCGTCTCAGAGGTAAATGTTGGCAAATGATAAATCGAACGACCTGAATCATCTTTCAATTTAAATTTCACATCACAGCGCTCGGCAACCTCAAGTGTACGATCGCAAGCCCCAGGTACATCAGCAAATAAGTTACGCATCTGATCCGCACTCTTAAAGTAAAACTGATCACTGCCTAAACGGTATCGTGATTCATCTTGCAGAGTTTTGTTGGTACCAATACAAATCAAAACCTCTTGAGCCAATTGATCGTCACGATCAATGTAATGAACATTATTTGTGGCAACCGTTTGAACCCCTGTGATGCGCGAAGCCTCTAAAAGAAATTTATTTACATCATCCCACTCAGGCGTCGTACGATTGAGTTCGAGATAAAACCGATCACCAAAAATATTCTGCAATTCACGCACTTTTTCAAGTGCAGCATCAGGTCCGAATTTCAGAAAAGTGCTGGCCACATCACCACGCAAATCTCCAGAAAGACAGATCAGATTTTCATTATGCTTTTTCAAAACTTCGTAATCGACCCGTGGTTTATAATAAAAACCCTCTTGGTAGCCAATCGTACTGATTTCACAAAGATTTTGGTAACCTTGGTAGTTTTGCGCCAACAACACCAAACGCCGATTTGGCATCTGCGCTGCCTCTCGATCTTCGCCTTTTACCAAACGACTCTTTGGGGAAAGATAGATATCCGAGCCCAAGATACCTTTGATCCCAGCATCTTTACAGGCAAAATAAAACTCGATGGCACCAAACATATTACCATTGTCAGTCAACGCCACAGCGGGCATCTGGTAAGCCTGTGCCTTTTGCACAAGTTTTTTTGCCGTGCAAGTTGCTTCCAAAAGCGAGTATTGAGAATGAACATGCAAATGAGCAAACGACATTTTTATTCCCACTCGATCGTGCCAGGAGGCTTACTCGTGACATCATAAACCACACGATTCACACCCGACACTTCATTAGTAATGCGATTTGAAACGGCTCGCATAAACTCAAATTCAAACGGATACCAATCGGCAGTCATTCCATCAGTCGAAGTCACCGCTCGCAATGCGACCACCTTTTCATAGGTGCGACCATCTCCCTGAACACCTACGGTTTTTACGGGAAGCAAAACGCAAAATGCCTGCCAAATCTTTCGGTAAAGGCCAGCACGTTTGAGCTCTGAAATAAAAATATGATCAACATCTCGAACAATCTCGAGATCTTCTTTGCAAATTTCACCCATTATTCGGATCCCTAAACCAGGCCCAGGAAACGGGTGACGCCAAATAAAATCATCACTTAAGCCAAGTTCTTTGCCAATTGCTCGAACTTCGTCTTTAAAAAGCTCACGCACCGGTTCGACCAGCTTCATATGCATCTTCTCTGGTAATCCACCGACGTTGTGATGCGACTTGATTGTCACAGAAGCTCCACGAGGAGAAACACTTTCTATGACATCCGGATACAACGTACCCTGAGCCAACCACTTCAAACGATCTTTTTGTTCTAACCCATTCACCGTGTCCTGAAACACTTCTATAAACACCCGTCCAATAGTTTTGCGTTTTTTCTCTGGATCGGCCAGTCCACGCAGCTCTCGCAAAAATCTTTCTTCTGCATCGACACCCACTACATTTAGATCAAGCTTTTTGTAGTTCTCGAGAACGTCGTGAAACTCATTTTTTCGCAAAAGCCCATTGTTTACAAATACGCAGTGAACGCGTTCTCGCCCCAAAGCCTTAGTGAGAAGGGTTGCCACCACCGTCGAATCAACGCCCCCGCTTAAGCCACACAAAACATGTTCGACCGGCCCCACTTTTTGTCGCACCAACTCCATCAAGTGAGTGGTGATGTGAGGAGGATTCCAAGATGAGTCAGCCTGACAAAGATCAAAGACAAATGATCGCAAAAACTCTGTACCTTTTTGTGTGTGCGTAACTTCAGGGTGAAATTGAACAGCCCAAATTTTTTCTCCACGAAGAGCTGCGGGATGTCCAGCTTCTGAGAGGGCTACCACTTTCATTCCATTCGGAGGAACTTTGACCACGTCACCGTGACTCATCCATACGCGCTGCTCGACACCGACCGAATCTATAGGAGCACTCCAAGTCACTGTATTGAAACCGTACTCACGTCGTGATGACTTCTCAACGACACCACCAAACTCTTTCGCAATCAACTGCATGCCATAACAAATACCAAGGAGAGGCGCGATTTGCCCCAATGCTCTGACATCTTGTTGAGGAGCATCTGAATCGTATACAGAACTCGGTCCACCAGATAAAATTATACCTCGCGGTTTCATCTTGCGAATGATTTCGATATCGACATCAAAAGGTAAAAGCTCAGAATAAACATTGAACTCCCGAAGACGCCGAGCAATCAGTTGAGTCAGCTGCGACCCAAAATCAAGAACAACAAATCCACCCTCAACCATCACATCCTCTATTCCAAACGATAATTAGGAGCTTCTTTCGTAATGCTCACATCATGGACATGCGACTCACGTAAACCCTGAGGAGAAATCTTCACAAATTTCACTCGTTTTTGAAGCTCAGCAATTGTAACCGCGCCCATATACCCCATGCCCGACTTTAGGCCACCCAAAAGCTGATGTAATATGGCGCTCGCAGAGCCCTTGTATGGAACTCGTCCTTCAATTCCTTCAGGGACCAACTTATCATCCTGCACTTCAGCCTGAAAATACCTGTCTTTCGAACCCTTGGCCATGGCTCCCAAGCTTCCCATTCCACGGTAGACTTTGTAGGTTCTTCCTTGAAAAAGGACAGTTTCTCCTGGGCTCTCATCTGCTCCAGCCAAAAGATTACCAATCATCACGGCATTTGCACCCAAAGCTAAAGCCTTGGTTATGTCACCGGAATATTGAATTCCACCATCTGCAATAATCGATCGTCCAAGCTTTTTGGCAGCGGCCGAGCAGTCCATCACCGCCGAAATCTGTGGCATTCCCACTCCAGCAACAATCCGAGTCGTACAAATACTTCCAGGACCAACACCAACTTTCACTACATCCGCACCAGCATGAATGAGAGCTTCAGTCCCATCTTTTGTCACAACATTTCCCGCGACAATGATGACATCTTTAAAATTTGAGCTCACCCACTTCACCATATTCAGCACATTCTTGGAATGGCCATGAGCCGTGTCAATCGCGAGAACATCTACTCCCGCTGCAGCGAGGGCCGCGGCACGATCATGTGCAGTTGCATCGACACCAAGTGCCGCACCAACCATTAAGCGTCCATGAGAGTCTTTGGTAGCCAAAGGAAAAGCCTGAGCCTTTTCAATATCCTTAATGGTAATCAACCCCTTCAAGACACCCTTCTTGTCGACAACAGGAAGTTTTTCTATTCGATGCTTTTGCAAAATTCGTTTAGCCTGTTCGAGAGTGGTGCCTTCTTCTGTGGTCACCAGATTTTCTTTGGTCATAATGTTAGACACAGGTTGATTCACATTATTTTCAAACCGCAAATCACGATTCGTTAGAATTCCAACCAAAAGTCCATCAACGGTAATGGGAACTCCGCTAATCGAGTACTTTTGCATTAGGGCCAATGCCGCAGACACTTTTTCATTTGGACCGAGCGTGATCGGATCCATAATCATACCACTCTCGTATTTTTTTACCTTTTCAACTTCAAGAGCTTGGAGTTCAAGAGGAAGATTCTTATGAATAATTCCCAAACCTCCCTGCTGAGCCATAATGCGAGCCAATCGATTTTCTGTGACGGTGTCCATTGCTGCAGAAATAATTGGACAGTTCAAAAACTTGCCACGTGCAAATTCACTTCGTGTGGAAATCTCACTCGGCACCACCTCAGAAAACTGCGGAACCAATAAAATATCATCAAACGTCAACGCTGTTTCAAATTCCTTTACCATGAGACCTCCATTGTCCATCTCGTCCAGGCATAAACCAAAAAGTCACCAACCAGCAAAACTGTAATTCCCACTGCAAAAGGTAGAAATTCCATCAAATCCCGAGAGGTGTTTTCTCAATGACCTCAGCATCCGCATACCACGACTTATATTTCAAATAGTTGTCTGCCGACTTATCAAGAAAAGCCAATTCTTCAGGGGTTAATTTGCGAATAGCCTTGGCCGGACGACCCAAAATTAAAGTACCCTCTTCAAACTTCGCGTTCTCTGTCACTAGAGATCCAGCTCCAACGATACACCGCGCTGGTATGTGGGCATTATCCATCAAAATAGCCCCCATGCCGATGAGACAAAGGTCATCAACTCGACATCCATGCAAGATAACCGAATGCCCAATGGTCACCCTACGTCCCAAAGTTGTAAACGCTTTTTTAAAAGTACAATGAATGACCGTACCATCCTGAACATTGGTCTCATCACCGATGCGAATGGGGCCAACATCACCACGAATGACCGTATTAAACCATACAGAACAATCCCGACCGAGCTCCACATCTCCGATAATCTGTGAGCTTGGCGCCAGAAATGTTCCCTCTCCGACCTTAGGAGCATGTCCCAATAATTTCATAATCATGGAATTGATTACATCATGTAACTGGTTTTCTTGGTACCAATTTCAGATTCGATTTCAGCCTTTTCAAGATCCTGAAAATCGCCCAAATTTATCTGTCTCGCCTGCACAATCAGTTCTGGCTTGATATAGATTTTGACTTTTTGCGCCAAACACATCGCCAGCGCCTCAGCTGCCGTTGTTTTTATAGATTTAGATGAGCCATCGTTCATTGACAAAACCAATTGAACACCCCATCTGATGCCACGCAACTCGGTCATCTCCAAACGAACAGCTTGTGCGTCAAACGCCTGAAGCAATTTAGCAAAAAGATCAATCATGGACTCACCGGTATGTCCCATTTGTCGAGCCAACAAAACATCAACATCGAGCGCCGACAACCAAATTGGCACGGTCATATTATCGTCTGCTGCCAATAAAAAAATTGGATGCGTTTTTACAAGCCCCACGGTCACGCCAACTGGTCGCAATTCAATCCAACCACCACGATCAGAATCAAAGCCCTGCGACCCAGAATAAAGCGCTTTGCCACCCTCAAAATTTCTTCGCATAGAAACCTTAAGAGACATGCGCGGCTTGTTGATATCGGGAACAGGCAATTTCATTTCGTTGATTTCTCCCAAAAAAATTTTCTTCACACTTACAAATCACTGAAACCCTATACTGATGCAACCACTTCACCACGTAAGACCGTAGGAAAGGCCTTATTGATCTTTACCGAACAAACTTTTCCAACAAATGACTGCGCCTGATCCGGAGCCAAAACATAAACAAGTTTGTTTTGAGTTGAACGCCCCACCATAACCTTTTCTTCACTTCGTACTTCTTCGATCAATACCTCTAAAACCTGACCATCATATTTTTTCGCCATAGCAAAGGCCATATCTCGATGACTCGCAATCAACCGAGATAGACGATCTTTTTTGACTTCCTCTGCAACCTGATCCTCATACCGAGCGGCCTTGGTAAATGGTCGGGGACTGTATTTGAAGGCATAAATATTTTCAAAGCCAACTTTTTCAACCAAAGTCATCGTGTCCAAAAATTGCTCTTCTGTTTCTCCAGGAAAACCAACGATCAAGTCAGTCGACAAAACAACACCTGGGATTCCGGCTTTGATCATTTCCACTTTTTCAAAATATTCTTCGCGCGTGTAATTGCGATTCATCCTCTGGAGAACTTCTGTGTTTCCGCTTTGCGCAGGCAAATGTATGTAATCCATGATCTTCGCGCGATATTTCTGCGAAATATCTATTAAATTTTGGTCAAAGTCTTTGGGGTGAGGCGAGGTGTATCGCACCCGCAATAGGTCCGTATCTTCACAAAGAGCGGTTAGCAGTTTGCCAAAATCAGCACCACACGAAGATTTATATGAGTTCACATTCTGCCCAAGGAGTGTCACCTCGCGCACTCCTCGATCGGTCAGCTTTTTAACATCCTCTAAAACTTCTCGAAGCGATCGGCTACGTTCGCGACCGCGAGTAAATGGAACCACACAAAAGGTACAAAAATTATCACAACCCTTCATGATGTTAACGAATGTGGCCACCCCAGGATTTCGAATCATAGTTTCGATTTGATAGGGTTTTTCGTTTTCAAAACGAGCTGCCACAACCTTACTCTCGGTTTTCAATCGGCCCACAATTGATGGCAGCTGATCTATGGCATCCGGACCAAACACGAAATCAAGAACAGGTACATCCTTTAACAACTTTTCTTTTTCCTGCTGAGCTACACAGCCCGCAACTCCGACTCGCAGGTCAGGGTTAGCAGCCTTAAGATCACGGTACCATCCCGCCTCGGACCACACTTTATGAACGGGCTTCTCACGGACACTGCAAGAATTGATAATGATGAGCGAGGCATCTTCTGGCTTTTGAACCGGGCGATAGTCAACCATCTCAAGCAAGCTATACATCCGCTCAGTATCGTTGACATTCATCTGACAGCCATAGGTTGAAATATAAACACCTTTATCTAGACTCGATCTTGACTGAGCTGATGGCTTGATTTTTGGTGAAGCAGCTCGAGCCTTTTCACCAACTTCATTAACCTGTCCTTGCGAATCCTGTACATCTGGCATAATAGACCCCCACCCCGTTCGGAAAATTGAAATCTTTTCCGATACTTCCACATTGAGACTCAAGAAGATTCGAGATATAAGGAAGGACTTGTTTGAAGTCAAACTATGTCAAAAATCAGTTTATCGAGGTGACTATGGATCCCCGTAACCCCAGCTCAACAAAATGGACCGCTTTTCCGCCTGAGTTTGCAAACCAGGTTCTGGAGGTCCTCAATGAAAAGTTCGAAGACCAAAAAGAATCAGGTCGTTTCATCTTTGATGGTCGAATTTATCCAGCAGAGCTGCTGCTTCGCCTTGGTTATCTCGAACACGGCCGATTAAGACAGGTCAATATCGATTTGTCTCTGGATTTTGAATCCGACAAACAAAATGCACTTCAGTTGGTTCACGACGCCTTGTCTTTGGCCGGTGATCTTTTTGAACAGTATTTTGATGCCGAGGGCGATGAAGAACTAATGGATGATCTCCATTGGCCACACTATTGGTCCCCAGTTCAATTCGAAAAAATGACATACTACTTTCAGTACAACTCCGAAAACACTGATCTTGAAGCAGAGGCCAACCGCCTTTTAGGAATTGAAACCAGCGAAATGGTGAATGAGCTCGAGCTGTCTGAAGATGCGCTGGCAATGGCGGAAGTCAATAGCGAACTGGCCAAAGAAATTCAAAAAAAGATACGCAGTAGCGAACACTACAATTGATTTTACTTTCTGGTACTTAAGTTTGTCCTGAGAGTTGACATGTCGGACTGCCCCAATAAAAAAAGCCCTTCAACGAGGGCTTTTTTTATTAGTTTATCCATAGGGCGCTCCTCACCAGGTCGGAGTTGAAACACCCTGCAACTTTAGTGAATTTGCCTAAAATTCGTCATCATCACGACCGGTAGTTGCACCAGCATCGGCTGACATACCACGAACCTCATCAAGATAATTTTCCTCTTCAAATTCATTTTCAACGCTAGCCTCATCAATTTCAAGTTCTTGAATGGCAGCCATAAAGTCTTTCTCGCTACGAAGATCTTTGCGCAGGATCTCAAGGTATTTATCGGGATATCTAGACGTCAAATCTTCAATATATTTTGACAGTTTTCCCTCCGTCAGAATCTTCTTACGAACCTGGATATTCTTCCAATACAGCAGATAGTGATAACGGCAATATCCATCAACCATCGCGGCCTGATCACAGTCACGCGTGCGACAATAACGACGACCCTCGGCATCTGTCAAAATCACCTCAACAGGAGGCGTTTCAGAATTCTTTTGAGCCTCAGCAGCCACGTCTTTTGCTTTTACTGGTTGCGTGGCAATAACTTTTTTGCCCTTTGGTTCAGAGACTTTTAGATCCTTCTTTTCATTTTTGTCGACAGACTTGACAGGGCCTTTGGCAACGCTCGCTCGAACCGGAGGAACCATGCTCGGCTTCATAGTTGGTTTCGGCGCGTCTTTCTTTTTGACCTCGATCTTCTTATTGCGATCTTTTTGCTCATGACCCTTCTTGACTGAAGCTTTGCTATCAAACTTCGCACTTGACCTCACATCTGCTTTTGCCGAGGACTTCGAATGCTCTTTACCTTTTGCCGCAGGCGCGCCTTTTTTTGCTGGCCCAGATTTAATAGGTTTTACCGCTGCCTTTTTGACTACCGCTTTTTTATGAACAACTGGAGCAGCTTTCTTAGCTTTTGCCGCTGCCTTTTTAGATGCCTTTGAAGAAGGAGAATGACTCGCCATGATAACACCTCAAAACTAACTGTTAAAAGAAGAATGATTGAAGCCTTGCCTTGCAGGTGTCAACCATCTTTTTACTCTGCTACAGACAAAACTGAGTTCTTGTTATTGAACTCGTATCGCTCCGTCCTTGGTCCGCACTGAAATGGACCCTTTCCCCAGCCCATTCAATTTACCTGTAATGACTTTTTTGATTCCCAGATGAACGGGTTTATTCAATGGGGCAGGGGACCACATCGTGCCCTCTTCAGTCTGAAGCTTGAGTCCGACTCCAGCCGTTGATTTCAATTTGATCGAAACATTGCCGTGTATCGTCTCGATTTGCACATCTGGCTCGGATTCAATTTGAGCACTTACTCCACCATCATCTGTTTTACCACGTAAAGACCCTTGAAATGCAGAAACCGACAGTGCGCCTTTGCCCAAATCAAAGTCGACTCCCCCACTGGATTTCAAAACTTGCACATTGCCCAAGCGAGAGACCACCCGAATTGCACCGTGCACCTGAGAAATATTTGAGTCACCAGAGAAATTTTTGACTACCAAATCACCCTCAAGGCCTTGAATTCCAACTTTGCCTTGTTGCTGCTCAATCTCAACTCGACCCTTCTGATCTTCAATTTGAATATTGCCCTTTACTCCCTGAATTTTTACTTCGCCTTCGTTTTTGGACATCTTAATTTCGCCATCAACAAAAACGATCTTGAAATCATTTTTGCCCTTCGAAGTCAGTAATGATCCCTCCCGCAAAGTCACCTCAAGTGGCTGACGGCCGACTTCGATTTCTATTGTAAACTCTGGCACCACCGGTTGCGACTCAGACCAAATGCTTTTCTCTGGAGGCCCTTTAGCTTCAATATTCAATGTTCCACTCTCAAGCGACGACACCAAATTCCAAGCATCTCCGGATGGGCCAACCTCTTTTTCAGGGATTATTTTTCGAGCCCTAACTAAAACTTGTGGAGAATCCGTTGCGATCACCTTAACAGCGGCCCTGTATGCTGAAATTTGAATACGGGAGACATCTGCAGATTTAAATGCCGACTCTTTTAAATTGATTTCCCTCGAGGAAACTTCAAAGGGGAACAAGATTAACAAAACGATCGGTAAAGCAATCGTCAGGTTCTTTAGGTCAATTGCTTTGTTGTTTTTAAAAAAATATTTCATCCTTCGGTCACCCCAATCAATTGCTTCCATTGCCAGCGCAGTCATAGAGTGTCTCTATGACATTAAAAACAACTCGAACTACGTAGCTCTGCCTCAGCTTCCCATTGGCTTCAGTGAGCGTCAAGCCCAGCGTCTTACGACTTAAAATATAAGCATCGCCCTATTCATTCGGATTTCTTTTTTGAAATTTGAAGACGAAGAGCACTTCGACCCAAATTGGCATACTCTTGCTGCAGCCCACCCCATTGGTCTCGTTGACAACATCGATTCCCGAAGCTTTACTCGCAGTCAATAGGAGGAATTATGAAAAACGTCTATATCACAAGTGCCGTGCGCACACCGGTTGGTTCTTTTCAAGGTTGCTACTCGGAACTTCCAGCTCCAAAACTTGGCGCAATCGCCATCAAAGAAGCTCTTAAACGCTCGCAATTATCGGCTGATCAAGTCGACGAAGTCATTATGGGTGAGGTTTTAACTGCTGGAGTAGGACAGGCTCCTGCAAGACAGGCAGCCATCTATGCTGGTCTCTCCAACTCGACGCCATGCCTGACAATTAACAAAGTTTGTGGCTCTGGACTGAAGGCAGTTATGCTTGCCGCTGATAGCATTGCACTTGGCAACACTGAAATTGCAATCGCTGGCGGCCAAGAAAATATGACCCTTGCACCACATCTCTTAGAGAAATCACGAACAGGATTTCGCATGGGAAATACTTCGTTAGCTGATTCTATGATTGTCGACGGATTGTGGGATCCCTACAACAATTTTCACATGGGAAATGCGGCGGAACTCTGCGTGAAAGAATACCATTTCACCCGCGAACAACAAGACGCCTTTGCAATCGACAGTTACCAAAAAGCCCAGAAGGCCATTGCAAGTGGTGCTTTTAAGAACGAAATCGCTCCGGTAGAAATTGCAGGAAGAAAAGGGACCATTGTTGTCGACAAAGATGAAGAGCCGTTCAAAACAGATTTCGAAAAAGTTCCAGCGTTACGTGCAGCATTCGACAAAGCGGGAACAATCACTGCGGCAAATGCTAGTAAAATCAACGATGGCGCGGCGGCAATTGTCCTAATGAGTGAAGAGTCTATGAAGAAAAAAGGATTGAAACCTTTGGCAAAAATAGTGGCTCATGCCACATTTGCACACGATCCGAAGTGGTTTACCACAGCACCAGTGGGAGCAATAAAAAAAGCTCTCGCAAAGGCGCACCTTAATACAGGCGACATCGACCTTTGGGAAATCAATGAGGCCTTCGCGAATGTCACGATGGCCGCAATGAAGGACCTCGAGATTCCAGCTGCAAAGGTTAATGTTCATGGTGGTGCCGTGGCAATTGGCCACCCGATCGGAGCATCTGGCGCGCGAATTCTGACAACTTTAACTCATGCTCTGCATACTCACTCTAAACGATACGGTCTAGCGACACTATGTATTGGCGGCGGCGAAGCCGTTGCCGTCATAATTGAGCGCACGTAATTTGTTTGAGGTGAAACCTAAAGATACACTTTAGGTTTCACCATGTTTGGATCTTGAATTTTTATGTTACAATTTCGATATTGGATCAAGTTCCATGCTTTTTGTTGGACAGACCAGTTTAACCTTCGTTTAATAAACACATGCGCAAAAAAATATTCGAACGAAGGAGATCAAATGAAATGTCTTAAGAGATTTTTACTCTTGGCTTTAACAATCACTGCAACCTCAAGTTTCGCCGCTGATGACCAAAAGGGATGGGTCGGTGCGGGACTCGGTCTAAGCATTCCAAACCAAGACAACACTTCAACTCGGGGAATCTACGGTATCACCGCTGGTGCTAAATTGGGTTCTGAGATTGGCCTTGGTGGATACTACTTTGCGTCCTCCAAAGCTGAGTCTTCAAACGGTGTCAGCTTTGATTTCAATTATTCATTGATAGGCGCGGAGTTGACCTATCAATTTGAAGGCGAAGCAAAAGGCGTTTATTTTGGTGGCCGTTTGGGTATCAGCAGAGTGGAAAATAAGCCTTCCACTAGCACCACAACCTATAGCGCGAGTCCATTTCACTACGGTGCGGTGGTCGGCTACAACCATTTCATCAACTCCAACTTCTCACTGGGCGGAGATGCTTCTTACATGATGGTTGACCATTCAACCGCCACAGTGGCTGGCGTTCAGACAGACGTGAACAAGTCATTTGGCATGATCAACCTGATGTTTGCTGGTAAATTTTGGTTCTAAAATCAGATGCGCCCAACGACATTTTCATATTTGTCGAGGGCGCACTTTCCAATTCACTGTCAACCGATTTTAATTCTCCAAGCTGTTTGTCTAGCTTCAGATTGATTCGCTATTCTTTCGAGGAGAGATGATTATAATATCTTTAAGCATTCATACTACGACTTCGAAGGTGAGAAGATTTGAGCGGCTTAAAGAATCTAAAAAAAGGTGAAATTCTTTTTAAGGAAGGCGACGAATCGGACGCGATGTACGTCATCAAAACTGGAAAGATCGCAATCACCAAAGCGAAAGGCTCATCTGAGATCACACTCGCCGAACTCGGACCTGGCGATATGATGGGAGAAATGGCATTTTTTGACAATAAACCACGCAGCGCTGGGGCCCGAGCCTTAGTTGACACTGCCGTGATTGAATTGCCTTTCAAATCTCTCAATGCACAATTCAAAACTTTTCCCGAGTGGCTGAAGGCGATAGTCCGCACCGTCAACAATCACCTTCGTAATGCCAATCAAAAAATCAAAAATTTAGAACGTGCCGCTGACGAAGACACACTAGTATTCCCCCCCCATACCATCACCCGCCTTATTGGAATCTTGGCAATGGTGGGACATCGCTTTGGCGAAAAAGAAGGCGATGTGACTGTGGTTCCTGCTGGAACACTTCGTAGATATACAATTCAAATTTTTCAGCAACCCACCAACAAAATGCAAACTATGATGGATGCCTTATCCGGGCTAGGACACATGAAAGTTGAGGATCTAGGGGAAGGTCGCCAGAAGATAACCATAAATAGCGTAGATTTCTTTTTTAGCTTTGTGGACTTCTACAATGATTATCTTTTTAAAGACGAATCTAAACGAACAACCATCGAGGAAAAGGAATTAAAACCGCTTCGCGCCTTGCTGTTTTATGGAGCCAAGGTTTTACCTGATGAAAAAGGCATTGTGCGGGTCAACCTAACTCAAATGCAAAACGATTCAATGCGCGATTTGAATTACCTATTCAGCACAGATGACGTTAATTCGCTGATGGAAAAAAAAGTTGTCATGGAAAAACTCTCTGAAGAGGGCAAGATCATTTTACCATTTGAGCTGAAAGAACTCCAGCGCATCACCCCGTATTGGGAAATCGTTCATGCACTTAAAAAATTCACTCGCGAATAGATCTTGAACGCACACATCAATCAAGCCAATCAATAGACACAACGCAAACAATTGAAATGATTCAAACCTTTGAAAACTCTAGAATAAAGACTATGCCTCAAAACCAACAGTCTCTCGACAGCGGTAAGGAAGGTGTTCATCATCTAAACGCTCAACATCCTCTCGGCCAACTGTATATACCCGCAACGCATTGGTCTTTCCCCCCTCGAGTACAGGTACACCGAGGGTAAGAATAACCTTCTCTCCCGTTTTAACGAGTCCATATTTCAACAGCATCTCTTCAATCTGTGCCATTGCTTCATCAGAGGAATTATACGGATTAATCTGCAGCGTTTGAATCCCCCAAACCAATTCCAGTCTGTTAAGTGTTGAAAGAATATGAGTCACAGCAATAATTCGAGCCTTTGGACGAAAGCCAGCAATTATAGTCGCGGTTTTGCCTGTCGTTGTAAGACACACAATCGCCGTAGCATTGAGTTTTAAAGCCGAGAGACAGGCGCTGGCACCAATAGCTTCAGGCACATTGAAGTACTCGGAGTCCATGGTCATATTATAAAAATAATCTCCGGTACGCTCCACTTCGCAAATAATTTCATGCATAGTCTTAATGCAAACAAACGGATGCTTTCCACTTGCTGATTCCGCCGAAAGCATGAGTGCATCCGAGCCATCCAAAACTGCATTGGCGACATCGGTAATTTCGGCACGTGTCGGTCTAGGGTTTTCGACCATGCTATCCAGCATTTGCGTTGCAGTTATCACTGGACGACCAATCTTGTTACAGTAGTCCACAATCCGTTTTTGGATTCCGGGCAACATTGTTTGCCCAACCTCTACAGCAAGATCACCTCTTGCAACCATGACGGCATCACTTAAATTGATGATTTCTTCGAGGTTATCAATAGCCTCTAACATTTCGATTTTTGAAACTATTCGGGTGTTTGGATTCTTTTTCTTAATCAACTCTCGAAGTCTTCGAATATCATCACCACGCCGAACAAAACTCAGAGCGATATAATCTACGTTCTGATCCAATCCGAACTCCAGGTCGGCAAGATCTTTTTCAGTCAAACAATCCACACTTAAAAATGCACCAGGAACATTCATCCCTTTTCGGTCCTTGAGCAGACCGCCATAGATGACTTCGCAGTCGATTTCAGTCCCTCGAATGTTCTCGACTCGCAATTCAAGCAGACCATCATCAAGCAAAATCTTGGTACCAACCTGACAAGATGCCACTAATTGAGTGAAGTCAGATGGTATCAAGCCCGGACGACCCAAAACCTTATCAACAGTCACTACCAACTTTTCGCCAGGTTTTATTTCGATCGAACCATTTTCAAATCTTCCGACACGAATTTTGGGTCCCTGCAAATCTTGCAGAATCGTCACCGGCGCTTGCAGCTCCCGAGAAAGTTCTCGAAGATTTTTTATTACCTCTAAGTGCGCTTCATGAGTGCCATGGCTAAAGTTCAATCTTGCGACGTTCATGCCAGACAAAATTGCCTTACGCAGATTTTCTTTGGACTGCGTAGCGGGTCCAATTGTCGCGACAATTTTTACTCGCCGATCTGCAAGCATTTTACTTATCCCTCACGATTCTTCGTCAAATTTTCTAAGGCCTCTTGATGCTTTCTTTGTAGATCTTGAATATCTCGCTTATGTGAATCTTCCTGTTTAGCAAGCCGATAGTTATACTGCGAGACTTGAGACTGAATGTCGACGTTGGCCTTCTTCTCAGTTTCTTTAAGGCGACGCTCACTTTGCGCCATATAGTCTTTCATTTCTTTACGATGCATTTCTTTTAATTCAGTGATCTGCCTTTCATATTTGACAGTTTGATTGCCAAGCTGTTCCTGAAATTTTGTGTCATTTGCCTGGGCCCTTTTTTCGAAACTTTCAAAGAGACGATTTGTGTCTTCTTTGTGCTGAACTCGCAGATCATTCAAAGTGTTTTCAAAATTTTCTTTCATCGCTTTTGATGCATTTTCAAAATAGGCTCTCATTTTTTCTCTTTCAATTTCATCAAATCCCTTCAGACGGCTAAATCGCGTATCGTTCACTGACTCCAAGTGTTGCTTTTCTTTTTGATTGTCCATATTCAACCTATTCACCCTCTCATCCGACCGAACCGAATCCATTGCAATTTTCTCTTGATAGAACTGATTTGTCGTGGACACTAGTTTTTCATTCTTTTCATTCAGTCTTGAAATTTCTGTTGCTGTTTTCTTATTAAATGCTCCCAACATTTCATCTTTTTCTTTTTGAAGTGCATCGACATTGGCTTGAAAAGAATCTTTGGCATTTTGCAACTCAATACTCTTCGACTGTTTAGCACGAAGATCATCTCTGACTTTGTCCTTCTTAAACTTAGCCAAATCAGCTTCAGCGACACGAACCCGGGTATCAACCCGCCCATTCGCGGTTTCATAGAGATATTCTCGTGCGTTTTCTAAGCCTTGTTTCTCTTTATCAAGTGCCTTATTATAATTTTCTTTATTTTGAGTGATGGCGTGATCAAAGCCTTTTCGCTCCATGTCTTGGGCAGCCTTGTGATCCAAACGTTCGTCTTCTAGATTGATTTTAAAATTCTGACCTAATTTTTCAATTCGACTCTCGTAGGTATGCGCCAAATCTCTTTGCTCTAGATCTTTGGACCTCTTCAATTGATTGTAGTGTTCCTGCCCCTGAGTTAAACGACTATCCCGATCCTTAACCAAAGAATAGATTTCTTCTTTATGATTGTCATTGAGTTTACGTTTTACATCAGTCGTTTGCTTCTGAATCTCACTTCGGTAGAGATCGCTGAGATCTTCCATTTGTTTATCTTTTTGCTGCAAGGCCTGCTCGTATTCTTGCTTTACTGCTTTCTGCTGTCGTTCACTTTGAGCGTTTACCTGCTCAATCTCATTCCGCAATGCCTCAGTTCGGCGGTCGCTTCTTCCTTCTGTCTCCTGCGCTTTAAGCATCATCTGCTTTTGATACATGTCACGCAGTTCATCCATTTCTCGTTGGTATTTTACATCGTGACGATTCAATACCTCTTGGCTCTTCTCTTTGAGTTCAGCCAATTCTTCATCATGCGCTTTTTTGAGCTTTTCAATTTCAGTCTGATGAGCCTCAGTTAAACGTCGAATCTCCTGGCTATGTTTCTTGACAGTCTCACCTTCTTTTTGCTGATAATTTTCACGAGTGCGGCGAATTTTGTCGTCTTGTGAATTTCGATCAGATGCTGACGAGGGTCCTACTGAAGACATTGTTCTCCTCCATGAGACTAATGTTCAAAACCGAAAGCACTCCTTGCTTTCGAAAATGACCTTTATGGCTCCGACTAATTTCTAGTCGCAACCTAGATCACGATACTTCATTCTATCATGGATGCCGTCTACCCTTCGAAAGGAATCACTCTGACTTAGTTAAATCCACACTTTCGTCATATAGGGTTTTTCGCCGAAAGAGCTCACGCAACCCTCGCCGATAGGCCTGCTGCTTAAGCCGTCTGTCTTGTTCTAGTTTTTCTGCTCGCTCAATAGACGCGAGTCTACGTTCAACCACTTCTTTATGGTAATTTGCATTTGCCTCGACAGCCTGATGCCAACGCAATGAGAGCGCACGCACTTCTTGGGTAAAATCACTCTTGCTTCCGCGAAAAACCCTGGCCCAAGAACTCACAACTTGTTTAAACGGAATCGGCAATGGACTGCCGACGATGGCTCGCCCATTTGCGCCGACGGTGGACACCCAATTCTCTTCACCTGGATCTATTCGCAACCCCGTAACCTCACCGAGCGGGCGAACTTGGACAAATCCTTTTAGACTTTGAACATGCACTCGCTGCGATCGCCCTGACGCTCTTTCCTTGGCTGAGTCTTTCATGACGCGAAAAAATCCAACTGACTCCACTACTCCATACTCAACAGAGACTTTTTGCCTGGATTCGGCCAAAACCCAAACCCCTCCCCGTACAAGTGAGATGCCGCCATTGTCATCAATACGCACGACAGAGTCTTCATCCAAATCAATCGTGTTCTTATTAAGTTCAATTCGAACTGTCTCACCAATTGATGAACGAACAATACATCCCTTGGAGAGATTGACCAAACACCCTTCTGGCATTTGAAATCCGCTGCCTGAAACAAAGCTCATCACCTGTTTGGCATGCACCCGAATGGTCACGACAGAAAAAAAGATGAAAATAAAAACTCGCAAAAATCGCCCGATCATAACTCAACTCGAGTCAAGGAAAGCTTTGCTTGCCGCTGAAGATCTGGATTCACATAGGTCAACAAAATGGCCTTGTAAACTTCCGCCGCATCTTCTGGGCGATCCCGCAATTGGTAGATTTGCGCTAGCCTCAACATAGAGAAGCCTGTTAGTTCATTGTCTGGAAACAAACTCACCATTTCATCAATCACTTCCAAACATCGCTCGAAATCCTTGGTTTGAAAGAGACTTTCAACCAAAAGAAAGTGTGCTTCGACAAAATGCCAGCTCTCCGGATGCTTTTTAATTAAGAATGTAAACCGCACACTCGCACGCTCAAAATATCCCTCTAAAAATTCGCGTCGCGCTTTTTCAAAGAGAGAACTTGCTCTCTCAAACTCAACCCCATACCCAGAGGAAGAGGAAAGCGAGGCTAAATTGCGCAATTGGTATTCTTGATTTCGCGGAAGATTTTTCTTCAAAGTCTCAGGCAAAAGTGTGGCAACCTGCTGCCTATAGGATTGAAACTGGTACTCAGCAACCTGACTCTTTAGCTCTTCTTGCTTCTTTTCTTCCTCAAGGCGCTCCACCTGAACTTGCAGCACTTCAACACCCGAAAGTCGATATCGAATATACGAATACACCTGCAAAAACACAGTCACCAGCACCAGGCAGAATGCGACAAAAGAGGAGCGTTTCATCAAAACTTCTATCGGCCATCGAACCCAGATTCTTTAGGAAAACGCCTCAAACTGAAACACCCGCAGGAAAACCTGGACCTCAGTCAACTATTTTTAGTTAATTTGCACATAGCCGCAAGTGTGCGAAAATTGGCCAGCCATTTGGATCAAATTTTAAAACTCTTGACCAAGGATTTGACCTCCCATTAGGTTTGAAAACTCAAATTCACTCAATGGTGTGGGGGCAACTGAAAGTGAACAAAGCAGAACTTATTGAACGCCTATCAAAAAAGACAGCTCTAACAAAAACTCAATCTGAGGCCGTTCTAGATGCAGCAATCTCAATCATTTCCGAAGCTGTTTCAGAAGGAGAAGAAGTAAAACTAGTTGGATTTGGCACCTTCTCTCTTTCCAGTCGCAAGGGCCGACTTGGCATGAACCCCAAAACTGGAAAAAAAATTGAAATACCACCATCCACCGTTCCCAAGTTCAAGGCGGGAAAAGACTTTAAATCTTTGGTCGCACGTTAGGCTAAAGCAAAACGTACAAAGTAAATGACGAACCTGCACCAAGCCGTTCGAATTATTTTGCCGGGTACCTTGTGCTAAGTGAAGCCACATGCTCTCGAAGCTTTGTAAAATCCTTCACGATACTCAACTTACCACGACTCGCTATTTCACGCTTTTGTGCAACAGCGGCATCTAGACCCCTCGCTTGCTCAAGTAGGCGCTTATGCCCACGCCTGATTGCCAAAACCTCGTCGGGGTATATAAAAGTAGATAAATTAGCATCACTTGTCGTCACTAAAGATGAAGGGACCGCTGATTCGGTTTGCTTTTTCCATGAAACATAAAAAACGCCCCACTTCTTTCGGTCGGACTTCAATTTCTGAAAACCCTCGCCAAGCCCTCGAGAAAGCTCCTCAAGCTTTTTCGCAGAAGTAAACAAAACTTTTTTTTCATTTTGCTGACGATTCGAAATCGCTTTTAAATGTTTCGCAAGTTTACTATCAAATTCAACTTTGTTACCCACAAAGCTAGAAAACACCTTACGATTGCCACGAAAATCCGCTTCAAATTTGTAATGTCCAGCGGGCAATTTCAACTTACTGACATCAAGTGCGAGAACTTCCTGAGGACTCATACGACTAACCTGAAGCACGCGACGAACACTTGGAACATCAACTACTTCTCCAGCTCGAGCTCGCACTAAGATGTTTACTTTTTCGCCCATTCCGACATCGAACGGCAAAAGCAAACTCAGCTTTCCCGACTTATTTACCAATTTCATTTCAGAGGCAATCTGATTTGTTGGTGTCACGACTGGAGAATTTGCCACCGACGGAGGAGTTTTGGGGGCGCTATTTACCACCACACCCTTATTTGCATTGTTAACAGGAGGAGCTATTGTTGGCGAAGGCATTGCGCCTTGCTGTGCACCCGATGAGGCCTCGTGATTTGTTGCATTTTGTGGTGGAGCTGGTGGCAAACTATTATCAACCATTGCTCCTTGAGGAGCATCAGCACCATGCCCCGATGACACCACCGTTGGCTGTGATGGCACAGATTTCACAGGGGGAGGAGGATTGGCTGGCCTAGCCTTCACGATGGGCTGTTGAACCTCTGGCTCGTTATTCCCGACAAACAAAAATGCACCCACCGCAAGTGTTGCGACCCCACCCGCGATGAGGCCGATTCTTTTCTTATTCCACCGACTCAGATTTTCTGATTTAAAATCTTCCAAAACGATAGCCGGGTCCGTCTGCGGAACATGATTTGGGATGGATTCTCCAGAAGATCCAAAATTAACTTCTGCAGATGTTGCAAGTGACTCTGCTGTTTGCACCTCTGATTTTTCAATGACTCCCAATTCTTGCACAACGGTCCGATCTGCAAAATTTGACGACATCACAACTGTAGGCTCATGTTCATTTGGATCAAATGTATGTGATGATGGTCGTGCCATCACCACTGTGGCGCTTTCTGAATCAAATGCTTGTTCAGACCTTTCAGCGCGAGCGGCATGATCTAGTGGTCTCATTGATACAACAGTGGCCGCCTCAGAAAAATCACCGAACGATGCAGGCAAATCAATATTAATTTTGGTCGCCAACAGATCTTCTGACACTGGCTCGTCTGGTTTCAATTCAAACGACGAGGTTTTTTTTCTTTGCAGTGCCTGCACCTCATTCAGAGCTTCTTGCGGGCTTCTTCCATCTGCCGAAGTCATTTTTTCTATTTCTGGCAGCGGATAATGGGCAAGATCGTGATCTTCATTTGGAGCACGACGATCAAACTCTGCCAACGAACCAATTCTAGCCCATTTATTAAATCCGGGACGCCATGCATAGTCCGAATACTTAACCTCACCTGTTTTGATTTTTTCGAGAACCTGTTGCTCCGAAAAAGGACCATTCTGGCGAAACGGATTATCTGTTTTTCCAGAGACTCTTTGCAAAATGACCCAAATTAAATTTGCTGATCCCGAGCCAGAAGAACCGACTTGATTAGTTTTCTCTCGGCCAGATTTCTCCAGTAACTCAGTGACCTCTTGGATGGTTTGCCAATGGCTTCCACCTTCTTGAAAAACCTGATCCACCAAAGTGAAATGCCCTACCCTTAAGCCTTCGACGATAAAACTCGCATCTACGGGGCCTTCGGCTTTGCCATCCTGGCTATAATACCATCGAGTCATCAGAGCCTCTCCTTTTTACTCTTCTGCACTGCCTGAAATCTTCCTAATTCCAAAACTATTTTCCAGTAACTCACTTCAAATTCTTTTCGATTTGAAGAATTCAGAGAAATGCACAACCATTCAACCAACTCCTCGGTCGAAATTTGCATAGTCCTAAAACCATGATACAGTTTTTCTCCCATCATTCCACCAAGAACTCGGGCAGAAACCAAGTAACTATCTTTATTTCTTGGTCTAAACTGAAGCGTGCGAGACCTTTGTCTTGTTGCCCACTGAACTTCGCTAAGCCTTTGGTCGAGTGTAATCAATAGTGAATCGCGAATTTCGGTCTTCAACGACTGATCTTGTAACTGGTTCACCACATCCTCATAAGAGTCGGTCTGACGACTTGGATTCAGTATCTTACTAAATAAGTAGCCCACAGCTTCCACCCAAATCATGGGCAAAAAATCTTTTTCGCCATAAAACATGTGACGACGTCCAGATAGTTTCGCATGAACATATTGACCCACAACTTCACCAATATGATTCTGCGAAGTTCTCGACAGAAGAACGACCTCTTTCTGTGGAATTAAAACATTTCTACCTTGCTGAAGTGCTCGCTCGACAATATGATTTTCCTCATTGGTCAAATTCAATTCAAGCGAGCTTCCCTGAAGAATTTCTCGACCGATATAAACTTGCAATTTCGAAAAATCGAAATCTAGTTTTAAAAGATCCCGAAGCATTGTTGCCATTTGCATCAGATGTTCGGTGTAATCAATTCGCATTTCTTCAGAGTCATCTTCCTCTAGACTTGCCTCACTTGCTCCTTCTAAATACCAAAGATAACTTTGCCACTGAATCCATGGCGGAGAACTCAGCACAGCAAATTTTGCTGGTTTTCCCGCAAAACGGACGACGTCATACAGACTTTCTCTTCCCTTTTGAGCCAACTGAAAGAAAATATTTTCAGGATTCAAATAGAGAGTCACGGTCGTCACCGTGCTGCTCGAAAATTTCTGCGCGAGTTTTGCTGGAATATGGCTTGGCGCCAAATGAAACTCGCCATACACCACATAAATTAAACTTGTAGGGTATTCATTTAAACACGAAGCCAAGACATCAGCTGCAGCTCGGTCGCGTTCAAGTAACCCGGCCTTGCCACTCTTTTTAGAATGAACATTGAGGCCGTAAACCGGCACGCGGTGCTCTTTTGCAAATTCTAGTAAAAGACGGTAGTTCTCCCAGGGAAAACCCCATTTATCGTCCCATTTGATTTTTTTTAAAAAGTTCTTTTCAGTGACCTTCCCTTTTAGATAAAGATCAATCCATTTTTGATCTTCTCGATGAAGAGCTTCAAGTCCCAAAACAATTTTCCGTATGTCGACTAGCTCTCTTAATATTTTGCGATGTGTCCGTTGCACCTGTGCTAGCGCATGAAAGTCCGACCCAAAGACAACGTCAGCTGTCGAAATCTCTTCGATCATTTTCCTCTTGGTGGATGGCTTCCATCTTCTCCCAATTTCTCGACGATACTCTTTTGCATAACCCCGAATAACCAATGACTCGGGCCCAACAATAGCCTGCACTTTGCGTTTAAGCACTGATAACCATTTTTTACGATACTGCAGCCATTGGAGTGTGGTCGAAGCCATATCTCACTATGATTGTAAAGAAACACTCATTCAATAGTGCAATCAGCCATCTAGCTCATGGTCTTGGTCACTGATTGAAAATTCACTCGCAAATCTTACGAATCCATCTTGATTTCATTTTTCTTTCAGACTTTAATTCTCTACATGGAAAAACAAAAAGCAAAATCAGCAAAAGTACTTTGGATTGTCCTCTTTACCTCTGCCCTGATCTCTGTAGGACTTCATGCCTACCTAACATCGAGGCATTACACTTTTCATTTCGGTGGCGAAGCTGGAAAAAGCTTATGTAACATTAGTAATAAATTCAACTGTGACGCGGTCTCAGCAAGTACCTATTCAGAGGTTATAGGAATTCCAGTTGCGCTTCTTGGCGCCAGTGCAAATGCCTTGCTGGTTTTGCTGTCGCTTTTGGCTTTCTTCAATCCAACAAAAGCTGCTTTAAGAAATGTCTTTCTTTGGTCCACATTGATCGCGCTGAGCTCTCTGATCATGGGTTCGATTTCAATTTTACTCATGAGCTCTTACTGTATATTCTGTTACTCGCTTTATATCCTTTCATTTCTTGAGGTCTTTGCGGCCTACTCTCTTTACAAAGAAGAGTCAGATGAACGCACCGAGAAAGTCGTTCTTGAGGCTCAATCTAAAATTAAACCATTCGTGCCACTGATAGGTGCATTTATTTCGACGGCCTTTATCGCAATGGTAATCAATCAAAATTCCGTTCGTTCATATCGTGCCGAAGATCTAGCTCCGACGGTCCAAGGTTGGATTTCATCCTGGCAAACTCGCCCATCTGCTGAAATAAAATCCCCTCGATCACTCAAAATGGGAGCCTCGGATGAAAATGCAAAAATAAAAATTGTGGAGTTCGCTGATTTCCTTTGTCCGCACTGTCGTCATGCGGCTCCCGTATTACACTCATTTGCTCTGTCCCAGGCTGATGTTCAACTTGAGTTCGTGCCATGGCCACTTGATGGCGAGTGTAACTCTTCGATCCCGCAAGCTAATGGAGTTCGCTGTGCCCTTGCTCAAGCAGTGTTTTGTGCGGATGATCAACACAAAGGCTGGGAAGCGCATGATTGGATCTTTGAGCACCAAGAACTCATTGGCAGTCGAGAGTCTATGCTCGCCGAGCTTCGAAAAATGAGTGACGAGTTAAAAATCGATTCGAGTATTCTCGAAAAGTGCATCAATACCGATGAGAGCAAGTCTCTTATAAGAAGTGTTGCAAAAGTTGGCTCTGATTTGAATTTAGGAGGAACACCGTCAATCTTTGCTAACGGAAAACTTCTTGAGGGTGGACAGATACTCGCTACTCTACAAGCAGCAAGACAAGCGGCTTTACAGAAATAGAAAAGACCCAAGACTTTCCTAGATTTTTCAAAATTTGTGATTGAAAATTTAAAACAATTTGAAAATAGCCGCGGCAACGCGGTCAATGACATCGCCGAAAACTATAACGATCGTTTGCGGACCACCCTTTAAGAAATCGATCAAAAATGCGAACACCACGACCGCAGTCAAGCTATACGAAAACCACCTTACTGCAATTGCGGTTGATCGAACATCTTCCATTCGTGCTTCGACCTCAATCTGTTCAATTTTTCTTAGAGTGAGTTGAAGATCTTCAAAATGGGCCATTGCTTTGTCAAAAAGCTCTTTCTGCTTTGCGGTCGCCAGGTGCTGCAAACCCTGAAAAGATTTTTTTGCTTTGATCCCGTTTACTAGATCCACTGCATAGGTAATATACCTCTCCGCTCGCCCGCGAAACTGAGGATATTCATCTTTCGAATCCAAAAATTCTTTCAGTTGTTCTATCGCCCGCGAGTAGTGTTCATCAGAAACCAAGGTTAAAATATTGTAGCGAATCGAATCCACCTTACCAAGATCCTGTGCCGACGCCTTGAGACGCGGAGAAAGTTTCGCCCCACCAGAGCTCATTATCGTCAAGCTTGAGTCTGGAGAATTTGCGATCTTCAGAGCTGCATTTTCTTCACTATTTGCCATCAATCTCACATCGGCGAGCTGGACTATGGACTAAATAGTGCGGGAGTCTAGTTTTGATTGAGCGCTACTTTTTGACAGGCCAGTCGAGCCATGCCAGACTGAAGCAGTGTAATGTGTCTCAAGATGAGGCACTTTCGTCTGTCGATGATTTAGAAATAAATGTTTTATGACTAGCTCAAGGAGGATCTAGATGCAGAACGAATTTTTTCGGGGCCCCAAACCTTTAGAGCAAAACCATTCATCGCGAACATCATCACTCGAAGAACAAGTGCGCTTAGCACCGCTTCCAACTGAAATTCCCCTACCTCCAGATCTTCGGGATCTTCCTCCGCAAATTTTGCATTCAGGTGCAGTGGAAACACTCATTGGCCAGAATGAAGATCTGATGTCTCGATTGAAAGTGAGCCTACGCCGCAACTCTACTCTAGAACAACAGATTCTCGATTTGGACAAAAAAAATTCTGAACTTAAAAGCCTCAACGCCTCTCTCCGTTCTCAAAACCAGATTTACCACGAAAAAGACCGATTGGTTCGAGACAAAAGCGGATATCTTGAAGAGCGTTTCGAGCGTATGCGAGACGAATTGCAGCTTTCACAGATTCGCCTCAATGAATTCGAAAAAGCATCGAAGAGCAAAATTCGTGATTTAGAGTCTCAAGTTGACCGATTCGTTAGGTATCGAGCGCGAATAAAAAAATATGTTCACAGTGCACTGGAACGAGCAAAATTTGAACTGCACAAAGAACGTACTAAAAATTCTTTACTTCAAGATTCCTTCAATCTAAGCCAGAGCCAACTGTCTGAATGGCAATCTCGATTTAACGATCTGGAAAAAAGATTCAACAATCTAGAAACCAACACCCACCACGACCAAGCCCGGCTTATCGAACATTACGAGGCAGCCATCAAAGATCTTCAAAATGGCCTTAAAACTGCAAAGCTTGAAGCGTACTTAAATAAAGACAAGGCGTTGAGAGTCGATGAACTGCAAAAGATGAGAAATGAATCGGAAAATCGCAATATCATTTTGGAAAGAAGAATCTCGGAGCTGGAAATGAAGGCCAGCGAAAGAATTGCGCTTCTCGAGAGCGAGGTAAAAAGACTTTTGACTCAATTGCAACTCTCCACACATGATGCGCAAAAAAATGAACGTGAAGCTAAACGTCATAGCCAAGAGATTCTAGAAATTCAAAGAGAAAAAAACCAGATTGAAATGCAGCTTATGAGTCTTCAAGATTTACTTAATGAAAAGATTAAAAATTCCGACACCGAACGATTGCAAATCGAATCCTTACAGAGACTCAATCGAGAGTTGTCTTTTAAACTCAAGGATCAAAGAATGGCCGAAATTCATTCTGTATCTTCCTCGCATATTTCTGCCGCATTTCCAACTCCGCTGGAAATCCAAGAGAAATCACAAGAGAAATCCATTGAGCTCTCAACAAATTTTGTAGAAGCTGCTCCTACAAAGAAAAATTCGGAAAACGAGGAAAGCAATCAGGCGGAAAAATCAGGCGTAGAGCCGAAAAATGATTCACATCAAAGAAGCAAAATAGGTTCATTGTTTTCAAAGCTTCAACAAAGCTTTCCCAATCGCCGAAGGATTGAAGAAAATTCCGATTCAATCAACTCGCCAAGCCCAACTGACCAAGGTCCAGATCAGTCGCTCTAATGATTGGACCGAAGTGCAGTTGACGAATTAGTAAACTGCACTCGTTCTTCCATATTTTCTCATAAAAATAACTGCCAACTCCGATGAGACACCTATCAGTTTAAAACACTTTTAGGGTAGCATCATGAATTCAAAACGTTTCATCAAAATTGCCCGTGCGCTAATCTCACCATTTTCCTTGGGCACATTCGTCACCATTGTGATGACCATCATCTGCTTCAAATATTACATGGAATTTGGCGAGGGTCATACCTCGCGGTCCACCTTTTATGGCATACTTCGCCAATTGCATGACAAGTCCACCGATTTTCGCATGAAAGATCGAGGTCCAAAACAACCCAACAATCGAATCGCAATTTTGACAATAGACGAAAAGGCCGTTGAACAGGAAGGCCGCTGGCCCTGGCCACGAAACAAAACTGCATTAACCGTTGAAAAGACCTTAGGCTACGGCGCCAAGATTATCGCATTCGACATGATTTTTTCTGAAGAAGAAAAGAGCTCATCGTTGCCGGCATTGCTCAAACTGAAAGAGCAGTTCGCGAATCAACTTGTGCTTGCTCCGCAAATCGACCAAACTCTCAAAGCAGAAATCGATAATGCTCAACTCGATCGAGCTTTTTCTGAAACCATCAAAAAGAATGCTGATCACCTGGTTTTGGGGTCGTTCTTCGAAGAGTTCGAAGACCAAACAGATCCCCCAACAAGAGATCTGTGCCGAGATCCCCTATTTAAAAGATCCCCCGCATACAAATACTGGAACAATGAACAAATCAATATAACTGTCATCGATTCAAAGGAGATGCGATTACCTGACCAATGGAATGAGCACCTTACGCAGTACTTTACCAAACTCGAACTGTCCGAAGTTGATTCTTGGTTCACTGCAAACCCAGAGAAACTTAAGAATGCTGAAAATGCGATCAAGGGTCTTGGGTTGGAAGTTGATTCTTCACTTGTGCCGATCTTCACTTATGCCTGGCTCAGTGCTGATTTAGAAAACCTAACATCACAACTGGCACAAGGAGCACCTCCCACTGAGCAACTCAAAACACAAATTAGTAAACTACCCGACACACTTTCGAAGGTCATCGATAACAAAGATCAAATTACTCTCGCCATCGCCATGCGCTCAAAGCCAGAAGCCTACTGCCATCGCTTCCTAAGCATCGAAGACGAATTGTTGAATGAAAACGCCTATACAAATTTCTGGGGCGAATCGGAGAGCTTTAAAGATTGGAGTATCGCGGCCAAATGGTCAGATTTTTCGCAGGCAGATTCCCACGCCAAAACACTGACTCTCGATCAATATATTGGCTACCTCCAGCACAAAACGCTCGAGAATCCTGTACTTGAAATTGCCAAGTGGGTTCTCAATATTCCTCTTTTTCGAAACGTTACTAAACACAGCGGATATTTCAATGCTCAATTGGATCCCGATGGTACCATTCGACATTCTCGATTGATCGCTCGTCGAGGGAATAGCTATATGCCCTCAATTGCCTTCAAATCTTTTTTAATAGACAAAGGATTTTCAACAAACATCAAGGTCGATGGCGAATCCGTTGCCGAAGAGGATCAAAAAAGCAAGGCCGTCACAAGTTTTGAAGTGCTAAATGAAAATGGTGATCCAGTGATGAAAATCCCCGTTGATGGCCAAGGCCGAGTGAGCATCAATTACCATGGCGGCAAAGAAATGTTTCCACATATCAGTGCCGCCGATGTATTGTCTGATAAACCCACGGCAGAAATTACCCAAACCATTTTCAATGACAAAAAGAACAAGTGGGAATCCACTACACTCACTATCGACAAAAAAGATTTTCTGAAAGACAAAATCCTATTCTTCGGAGCAACGGCCACTGGAATCTATGATCTGAGGGTTACTCCATTTGAAGAAAACTTTCCTGGAGTTGAAACTCACGCCAACGTTCTTGCAAATCTATTTGCTGAATACGATCTCGCAATCAACCCCAAAAAGCCACCGTTCGGTCTCCCGCTCATGAAAGAAAATCTCGCAGAGCACATCTTTATGCCATTGATACTCTTTGTTGTTGGCATAGCTCTGTCGTTTCTCTTTAGCCACACAGGCTCCATCCCAGGTCTACTCATCACGGGTGGCGCTCTATTTTGCGTTTATCTGATCGACAGATTTATTCTCTTTGAACACGGAACACTTGTCGTAGTACTCTTTCCCATCACGCTCATTTGCCTATTGTTTGTCACGCTCAGCTTTTACAAGTACTTCACTGAGGAACGAAAAAAACGGGAACTCAAGGGCACATTTGAAAAATATGTTTCTCCAGCAATTGTTCAAGAAGTTCTTGCCGACCCAAGCAACATTGAGCTCGGCGGACGAAAAATGGAAATGTCGGTTTTCTTCTCTGATGTTCGCGGCTTCACAACGATTTCTGAAAAATTAGACCCAAGAGCTCTATCCGATTTGCTCAATAGTTATCTTACGCCAATGACAGAACTCGTTTTTGCCAACAAGGGAACTCTTGACAAATACATGGGCGACGCCATCATGGCGTTCTTTGGTGCCCCGATCGCATCACATGACCATGCCGAAAATGCCTGCCGATGTGCTTTACAGCACATCACCAAGCTAAAGGAGCTTCAACAACAGTATCGATCCCAAGGTCTCCCAGAAATCGACATCGGCATCGGCATCAACACCGGAGAAATGAGTGTTGGAAATATGGGTTCGCAAACAGTTCGCAACTACACTGTCATGGGCGACAACGTGAACCTTGGTTCACGCCTTGAAGGTATCAACAAACAATACGGAACTCGAATCATCATTTCTGAATTCACCCAAGCAGCTATTCAAGATAAATTTATCACCAGAGAAATTGACTGGGTTAAGGTCAAAGGAAAACTCAAACCTGTTCGCATTTTCGAATTAATGGCCGAGAAGTCGGTGGAGCCCAAGGTTCAGGAAATGCTCAAACATTACAATCAAGGATTTCAGCTTTACCATGAGAGAAAATTTGATTTTGCCATTAAAGAATTTGAAGCAGCACTGGCGGCAAACCCTGAAGACAAAGTGTCGAAACTCTATATTCATCGATGTGAATATTTCATTTCTGAACCACCACCACAGGATTGGGATGGAGTCATTGAAATGAAAGAAAAGTGATTCAAACAAAACCGCGACAAGCCGCAAAAACTAATTCGAATCGAGTTTGCATCTAGATCAGTTCAAATCTACCATGATTTCTAGATGCTGCAGCTTGTACGACCATTTAAATTTAAACCTCGGTGCTTTTTTTATACAGGGGTTCTGTTTTTTGATTTTTTCAAAAGATTAGTTCACCCAGTGAGCTCTAGACAAAAAGTTGTCGCTAGCATATTAGCGCATGTTCTTCTTGGTGTTTCTTGCCAATTGCTAACTAACAATGCGCTTTCCGCCACAGCAAAGATTAAGTCCTCCAGCGGCAATACCGTACTTGTAGATTTCGATACGCTTGATCGCGACAACAACAAAAAAACTGTTGAACTAAAAGGCAATGTACACGTGTTATTCGAACAAGAATCCTTGAGCTGCGAACATGCCATTATCAATTATGAGAAAGAAACTCTCGACGTTTTTGGCCATTTCTCTCTCGCCTCCCCACAAAGCTATGTCGAAGGGGACGAAGCCCATATTAACTACAAGCTCAACACAGGCATAATCTCGAATGGCTATATTCAAAGCGGGCAGATTCTCCTTGAAGGGCGAATTATAGAAAAATTAGGTCGAGATAAGTACGAAGCAAAAACCGCCTATTTCACCACATGCACCACCTGTCCTCCGGCTTGGAATTTCACTGGATCCAAAATTTCAGCTGAACTCGGCGGCTATGCTCACATAAAGAATCCAATTTTGGGGTTTGCTGAATTTCCAGTATTATGGCTCCCCTATTTGATCGTTCCACTCAAAAGTCAGAGACAATCGGGCTTGCTTGTTCCATCATTTAGCGTTTACGGAGATTATAAACAAACCTTTCAGTTCAAGTACTTCTGGGCAATCTCTGACAGCCAAGATCTCACAACCACGCTGACAACATACAAAAAAGGAGGAGAAAAGCTCTCTCTCGACTATCTTTTCTACCTCAACCAAACAAGCATTGGCCACTTGCAAGCTGGTACAATTCAAGATCGACTTTTTGCAAATTCCGAACAGTATAGCGCTTCTGGAGGAGATCACCCTCATTTCAATCGATGGTTCCTCACATACGATCATTTCTATGAGTTGCCCGAAGGCTTTGTTCAAACAGCAAAGCTTAACCTCATCAGTGACCTACTCTATCCAAAAGACTTTGCATCAGATATGACTGGGGTTGGAGATCCTGCACTTGAAAATCGCCTCACACTTCATCGCAACTCCGAAAAATCACATGTTAGTTTCGACACAGATTACTACATCGACCTGTTGAAACAGAACGTATTGAGTGGCAACCAAGGTGCCGTTCACAGGTTTCCAGAAATCCGCTATTCAGTTTCGGAAACAAAGATTGCAGACTCCCCACTCCTTTTTCAACTCGACACAAATTACGTCAATTTCGCAAGGGAAAGTCTAGCCTATGACAAAGTCACTGTGGTGGATTCAACCCGTACGATTGTCACAAATCCTAGCGCCACCGATAACACTGCATTTAATCCCTCCTCAGGAGACATCATCCGCAGTGGTCAAAGAATCGACCTTCAACCTAAACTTTCACTTCCCATTCGTGTGGGAGATTATTTTGATATTCTGCCAAGTCTAACTTATCGCCACACCCAATACTATTTTAACGTCAATTCAATCAGTGGAGACTTTGATTCAGCTCCGACTCGCCAATTCCTATTGGGAGAAATCTCCAATAGAACTCAGTTTTCTGCCATCTATAATTCTGAAGACAACTTAACAAAATACAAACATGAAATCGAACCTGAAATCGCATTCTCTACTGTCCCCTGGTTTTACCACACCCGTTCCTCATTTTTCGGAGAAGACGCAACGGTTCCGTCATTTAAAAAAGAAGAGCCTATTGGCGACGATGATTTTCGCGGAACTCGAGGAATACAGTTTGACTACCACGATCGCATTTTAAGCCGCAACGTCATCACCTATACACTGAACAACAAACTCATTCGCAAAACAATCACAGACAATCGCGCTAGCTACAAACAAATTGCCCAGGTAAAGCTCTCTCAATCCTACGACCTCAGCGAAGCAAACCGGGAACGAGGTGAACAAAAAAACCTTCCGTGGTCTGACATCGCACTTCTGACAGACCTTCGTTTAGATTACTTCGAAACAAACACTCTCTTGCAGTACTATCCCTATCACAACGTCATCAACACTGATTCTCGAGTCAAATTTATTTCGGCGCGAGGAAATTATCTCCAATTAGAATTCAGCCAAAAATACGTGATCACCGAAGATCTCTCCAAGGCCACACAGGAGAAGCCCTCGCAAACAATTAAATTTTCTGGTGGTATGAGCTCTCAATTTGTTGACCTCAAGGGCTCTGTTGAGTTTTCTCCAGAAAGCTACTCCCCAATTCTCCTTAAGGTGAGACAGTGGGAAGCTTATTTCAGCATAAAACCTCCTGGAGACTGCTGGGGCCTCAAAGTCGCAATTCAACAGACGATTGGCAATGCGCCGACACAAACATTTGAACCTGCCTTTAATTTCAATTCTGAATATAAATTTTAGTTCAATCTGCTATTCGCGCTGGACCTCATTTGGCTGGCCTACTAGGCATAAACATTGAATCGATTCGTGCGTTACTCGTTATCGAAATGGCACTGCCACTTCTCCTTTTGCTTCTCAGACCTTTGCCTTAAATCTATTCGCGCAACCCATGATATACGACCAAATGAAAGCCAACCCGACACAAAATCGACAAAGCTTTTCCAAATCATGCGAGCAATGGAATGGAGTGCAATTCAAGTCAGATCAATTGCTCACCTTCAAACACACTTCGAGTGCGTTTGAAGGTGAGATCCAAAAATATTTTCTCTAGGTATTTGCGCTATGTTCGCGACTGTTTTGAGCATGCGGAGTTGGCCACCCCATACAAACAACCATCAATTACAGAATAAAAACACAGACACAAGAGGCACTGAAGTGTTCGCGAGAAACAAAAAATATTCCAATGAATTAAATACAGCTACCGCTATACTGTTCAGCCAAGCTTCCGATTAAAACTCTAAGACACTATACCTTCCCACGGCACCCACAATTCGAAAGTCAGATTCAGAAATAACTGGTTCGAATTCAAAATGCGTCGGTATTTTAACAGAGGCCGTGGAATCCTCATCAGGAATTCCGTAAACAACATACAAACCAAGCAGAATACCTGCATACAACCCAATGGAAGCACCACGTGCAACCTTGTTTAAATTTTCCCCTGGTCGATCTGAAAACGCGAGTGTTGCGGCTCCAACCAGTGTACCGGCCAACACACCATAGCTGCAACTCATAATGAATTCTTTCATTGGTTCGGCTTTAGCCTCAACGCTTGAAAAAAACAAAACCGCAATCAAAATAAAACTCAACGGAGCCCTGAACCTATCTCGCTTCATAGAATAAGTGTTTCGAGAACCCTCCTAGATGTCAACGCCTACCTACAGAGATCAGCAAACTCCAACAGTTCTGCTACCCTTTTTCGATCGACGACGGCCACCCGAAAGCAAACATCCCAATTCACCGGAGTCCGCGCCCTGATAGCCACAAAAGCTCGCTGTAGACGGGCCATTTGCGAAACAGAGAGAAGTCTACCTCCCCACCGACTTTTGACCTCGACAATGAGAACCTCATTTCTGGAAGGATGAGCCATCACAAGATCCACCTCAGCCCATGGAGTGAGCCAGTGATGCCTCAGCAAATAGTAACCTTTCTCAGCAAAAAATTGAGCAACGACAAACTCATTATTCTGCCCGCGAAGAATTGTCGAACCCTTGTGGTGGCCAGTACTCCCGAACCCCACCAAAGGTTCTTCTGTGTATGGGGCTAGGCCCCTTGATTTGAATTGCATGGCGATGCTCTGCAGAGGCGTACCCTTTATGTTTCTCAAATCCGTAATCAGGGTATTCAAGTGCTAAATCCTTCATATATTGATCACGAGCTACCTTAGCAAGAATTGAAGCTGCTCCAATCGGACTAGCCCTAAGATCCCCTTTCACAAGCGCTATCTGCTTAAAGCCCGCCAACTTTGGAATCAGCTGATTGCCGTCAACAAGAACCATTCCACTTTCGACTCCAAGTCCTTCTATCGCCCGCCGCATCGCAAGAAAAGTTGCCTGCAAAATGTTTAGCTCTGCAATTTCTTCTAACGATGCAATTCCAATACAATGCCTTGAATGCATTTTTATTTGTTTAGAAATGGCTTCACGCCGAGAGGCGGACAGTAACTTTGAATCGGTAATCTGAGAGTCGTCAAACGAAGGATCAAGAATCACAGCAGCAGCATACACATCTCCTGCTAAGCAGCCTCTCCCGACCTCATCAACCCCAATGATAGGAAATTCGTCAAGTTCACGCCATAAAAAAGGCAACATGCAGTTGCCCTTTTTATCTTTAACTTTTGAACTCACTTGCTAAACTAGGCCTGTGGCGCTTCAGCTGCTGCAGAAGTACCAACCAACTCTGATGTAATGTTAGCAGCCTTACCCTTAAGATCTCGAAGATAATAAAGTTTTGCTCTGCGAACCTTACCTCGTGAAATTAGCTCAACTCGGTCCAAGTTCGGATTTGCAAAAGGAAAAGTTCTCTCAACACCTACACCGCTTGAAATTTTTCGAACGGTGAACGATCGCGCAGCGCCTGAACCTTGTATCTTTAAAACGATACCACGGTACAACTGAACACGCTCTTTCTCACCTTCTTTAACCTTCACATAAACACCAACGGTGTCCCCAGGTCTGAAAGCATCAAACTTCTTCATATTTTCAACAAGTTTACCAATAGTTAGTGTGCGAACGATATCTGACATGAAGTTCTCCTAAACTTAAAGTACCGTATCCGTTACCATGATCCCAGAAGTCGGTCAAGGCAGATACTTACCGCCGACCGAACCGAAAGGTGCCTATAATCGTGATTTGTTCCCCCTCGCATAGGCTCAAGAAGATGATCACATGACCTAAGAACCTCTTCAGTCATGCCAAAGCCCGTTCCAAACAATAAGAAAACACGCCCTTCTTCCTGAGAAATCTTTTTTCTTAGATCTTTAAATCCAAGACGCGTCATCCCAGATATTTCCCGCGCAGTCGTTCCAATCAGCAGAGTTGGGCCCCACTGGGCCAAGGCATCCTCGAGATTTGGGGCAACTTTTACCATATCCAACGCAGACTTCCGCATCGGATTGTATCGAGCCCCCTCGCCCACCTGCCAATGCTCCAGCATTCGATGTACAAAAAGCTGCTGCTCCTCATGTGGATGAATCAGAAAATAATTTTTAACTCCATAGACCTTCGATGCTCTCGCAATATCGTGAACATCAAGGTTTGTAATATTTGTGGCTACGGTCAACCCTTGTCGATCACGTATTGGCCAGTGCAAAAGTCCCACGGCGATTTCCATCATAAAAAGCCCTCCAATGAATTTTGCAGGTCGCCCCTACTTCTGATTCCAGACACATGCATTTCTTGCTCTGAGAGACTCTGAAGCGTTTTTAGAGCATTTCTAATCAGACTGGTCGCTCGGCTACGATCCTCCTGAAATAATCTCTGCAAAAGATCCGGCCGATTTTGAGCAGTAAGCAACACTCCCAAACTCTCTCTCCAAATTTGAATGGAACGGTGGTTTCCCCCAAGCAGTATCTCTGGCACCGACAATCCAGACCACACTGCCGGACGCGTAAACTGTGGAGCCTCAAGAAGGCCCTCTGAAAAGCTTTCGTGTTGGCTCGATTCAGCATTACCTAGTACACTCGGAATAAACCTCGAAATCGAGTCAATCACCACCATTGCAGCGAGCTCGCCGCCACTCAAAACATAATCCCCAATCGACAATTCTTCGAAGCCGTGGGACTCCAGAAACCTCTGATCCACCCCTCCATAACGACCGCACAAGAGCACTAATTCTGGCATCAAACTCATCTCCCGAGCGACCGAGTCCGAAAATAATTTTCCACGAGGAGAAAGATAATATTTTTTTGACGAATTCGAAAGAGTCGGCGAAATCGCTTTCATAACAGAGGCCAAGGGCTCCGCCATCATAAGCATCCCATCTCCCCCGCCAAAGGGTCTGTCGTCCACCTGTCGCCTTAGCCCTTCAACGTGCTCTCGCGGGTTGTAGACTTTAACTTTTATCGCTTGATTTTGAATTGCTCGCTCAAGAACCCCGGCGCTTCCTAACGAGGCCACAAACTCCGGAAAAATGCTGATGACATGAAAAACCATAACTCACTCTTCACAAAAACAATTCACATCGAATTGAGTTTTTTTAAACTTTTACTCATCGACTTCAAGCGCATCCTCATTGAGATCATCACCTAAAAGGCCATCGGGTAGAACCATTTCAATAGACTTGTTGTCATAATCAATCACTTTAATAAAGTCCTGAACAAACGGAATTTCAAATTGAACTTTCTGACCAGGAATCTCCACAACCAGCAAATCTTGAGCGCCGTTGGAACTAAATCCGACAATATTAGCGACCAAGTTTTGTTTCAGAGCCTTCACCTGGAATCCGGCAACCTCATTCAGGTAGATCTCCTCGCCGGACTCAGACACAAGAAAACTCTCGGGAATCTCAAAAAAGAATCCTTTATATTTTTCAGCCTCAGTTCTATCTGCCAATTCATTGGTCAGCAGGAGCAATGCTCCCTTGTGAAGTCGTGCAGATTTCAGGGTAAGGACAGTGACGTCTGTTGAGTTTTCTGAACGTTTGATACGTATGGTTTGCAATTTCTTCAGCCATGCCGCTTCTTTTGCAAACAAAAGAACATTTAGCTCCCCCTTCAATCCATGCGCATCTTTAACTTTTCCAACAACTTTATATTTTTCCAACAAATCCCCTAAACTTCTTACCTTTTCTGACCGGTACAAAAAAAAAGGTGCACCCTAAAGCGCACCTTACAAAAAACAATATATTCCTAACTATTACTCTACGATTTCAAGAACACTACGCTTATGCAGCTTAGTACTAGCCGCATTCAGAATTGTCCGCATCGACTTTGCAGTACGGCCCTGCTTCCCGATCACTTTACCAAGATCCTCTTTCGCAACCTTCAACTCAACAACTGTAGTCTGCTCACCTACGACTTCATTCACATCGACCTGATCAGGGTTGTCGACTAACGATTTCGCCATGAACTCAACTAAATCTTTCAAACTTGTTGGACTGTAACTCACTTGTACCTCGCCTTCAGCTATACCTAAGTAAATAGTCTCAGTTTAAACGTCTCTTTTCAAGAGCAAACTACACAAGACTAAACTAATTTTAGTTTGCTGTTTTTTGAGCCATCTTCATCAAAGTTTGAACCCGAAGAGATGGTTGAGCTCCCGCCTTGATCCATTCGTTCGCTTTCGCCATATCAATCTTCAATTTTTCTTCAGCACCGCGGGGATTTGGATTGAAATGACCAATCACCTCAAGAAATTTACCTTTAACCCATGAGCGAGAATCTGCAACTGTAACACGATATTTCGGACGTTTTTTTGAACCCATACGAGCAAGACGAATAACTACCACGGATTTTTCTCCTTTTCATTTTCCCACCGGCCCACAAACTTTTTGCCGGCTGGCAATACGATCGTTTACATTCGAACACTCTAGCTTGGCAAGCTAAAATATTGGTATTTTGAGTTTTCCCTTTAGTTTAGAAGACTTATGTTACCATCAAACACTTCAAAATGGGAAGCGCATGCCAGGAAAGCCCCCTCCACTGCGGGCCTTGCCTCCACCTAGACCCATTTTCATGAGCTGTGACATCATCTTCTGAGATTGTTCAAACTGCTTAATAAATTTATTCACATCAGCAACTTGAGTTCCACTTCCTTTGGCAATACGGAGACGCCTTGAACCATTCAAAAGATGGTGATTTGCTCGTTCAGCCTTTGTCATCGACTGAATAATAGCCTCGATTCGCTTCATTTCTTTGTCTGGGGGAGCCATGTCTTTCATTTGTTTCATGGCCTGCCCCATACCGGGAAGCATCTTAAGCATTCCTTCCATCCCGCCAAGCTTCTTCATCATCTGAAGCTGAGAAAGAAAATCTTCAACGGTAAATTGGTTTTTAGCCATCTTTTGAGCGGCGGCCATTGCGGTTTTTTCGTCAATCACATCTTGTGCTTTTTCAACAAGACTTAAAATGTCACCCATATCAAGAATTCGGGAGGCCAACCGGTCTGGATGAAAGACCTCAAGGGCATCCGACTTCTCTCCTACTCCAAGAAATTTAATCGGAACTCCAGTTGCTTCGCGAATACTTAGAGCAGCTCCCCCTCGGGCATCACCATCGATTTTCGTTAAAATCAAACCAGTTAACCCCAACCGTTGATGAAATCCTTCCGCAACATTGACTGATTGCTGCCCCAACATTGCGTCGGCGACCAGCAAGATTTCGGTCGGAGACCAAATTTCTTTTAGTCTCTGTAATTCAGACATGAGCTCGTCATCGACCTGAAGCCGTCCTGCCGTATCAACCAAAACGACATTAAGTCCCTGATCGAATGCCCACGATTTTGCCTGAGTTAAAATCTCCTCAGGCTTCTGCTCAGGTTTAGTATCGAACACGGGCACATCATTTTGTTTTGCTAACACTTTAAGTTGATCAATCGCGGCAGGCCGATAAATATCAGCCGGGACCAGCCCCACTTTCTTCTTCAATTTTGTTTTGAGATGACGAGCCAATTTGCCAGCGCTTGTCGTCTTGCCGGCGCCCTGCAGACCCACTAAGAAAATAACTGCAGGTGATCCGTTTAAGTTCAGATCTGTGGAGCTCCCCCCCAACACACTGATTAATTCGTCGTTGACGATTTTTACAAACTGCTGGGCCGGAGAGATACTGGCCAACACATCTTGGCCTAGTGCCTTTTCTTTCACGGCATCAATAAACTTTTTCACTACCTTAAAGTTCACATCTGCTTCAAGAAGACTCATTCTAATTTCTTTCAGCACATCTTGAACGTTGTCTTCGGTGATCTTGGAATGACCTTTTAACTTTTTGATACTGCCTAAAATTTTATCAGATAAATTCTCAAACATACTCTCTCCATCCAATCACTAACTTTTAAAAATCTGAGATCTACCAACGCTGATAGCTTCCGACCCTAAGTGATCTTAGCGCCATCAAATAAAATAGCACAAATGTAACAACACTGACGACCAATGCCACCTGGATTGAGACATCTGAATCACCCAAAATGCCGTAGCGAACACCATTTATCAAATAGAGAACAGGATTGGCCTTTGAAATCAACTGCCATACAGGATGAAGGCTCTCCAAAGAGAAAAAGACACCGCCGAGATAGATTAAGGGCAACAGGACAAATGCACCTATGGCACTGAGTTGATCAAAACTTTTGGCCAAAAATGCCACCGTAATTCCGAGAGATGCGAATATAAGACCACCTAGAAAAAGAAATCCCAAAAGAACAAACGGATGTGCCATCGGAAGCGCCGTACCCACCTTCACAAAATAAAATACATATCCGACTAGAAATGTAACAAGACCGACCAAAAGACCCCGCGTTAGTGCGGCAAGGTTCAATGCCCACAGTATTTGGGTGCGACTCAAAGGAGAAATACGAAGATCCTCAAGATCCCCAGAAAATTTTCCGGCCACAATTGTACTCGATGAGTTTTGGAATGCATTATTAAGTACAGACATCATGACAAGACCTGGAATAAGGAATGCGAGATATGGAAAACCATTATGTAACACGATATTTTGCCCCAGACTGACCCCAAATATTAAAAGATAAAGCGTGGCATTTATTAGGGGGGTGAACACGGTTTGAAAAACGACTTTCATAAATCGCGCAAACTCTCGTCGATAGAGAGCCACAAATGGAATCCATCCTGCTACCTTGGGTGCATTTTCTGACATCCTGCTACTCCTTTAAAGCTCGTTTAAGTGCCTCTTCTAAGGTGCCCTCACGTATTTGAAGGTCCAGAATTTCATGGGCGTGAATCTTGAGTTCACCCAACAGATCACCAACCACCATTGACGACGGAATTTCAAAAACGAATGTATTCTCTTGTCTTGAAATCAGCGTCGCATGCTCAACCTGATGGGCCTGCCGCAACTTGAGCGTCACAATTCTCTTCGTCAAACCTTTGATTAAATTTTCAGTTTTATCTAATCGTTTTAACGTACCCTTATTGATGACTCCGACCCGATCACAAAGGGTTTGCGCCTCTTCTAGGTAGTGAGTTGTAAGAAGAATCGAAAGTCCGGCGGACTTCAGCTCGAGAACAAACTTCCATAGAGACTCACGCAGCTCTATATCGACACCGGCAGTTGGCTCATCAAGTAAAAGAAGTTTGGGTTCATTTACCAGAGATTTTGCAATCAACAGCCGACGCTTCATTCCCCCACTAAGTTGTTTCACTTTCTTGTTTCGATGTTCCCACAAGCCTAATTTATTTAGCAGATAATCAATCCGTTCTTTATTTCTCAATCGTCCAAAGTATCCTGAGTGAAAAGTCAGTATTTCATAAACATCAAAATAACCGTGATGGATCAACTCCTGAGGAACAAAACCAATCAAACGCTTAGCTTCAATCGGTTCATCAACAACGTTGACTCCGAAAACTTCCACACTACCGGAGGTAGGCTCTTCAAGAGTCACAATGGTTGAAATGATTGAAGTCTTACCAGCACCATTCGGCCCTAAAAGACCAAAGATTTCTCCCGACTTCATCTCAAAGCTCACCTGTTCAACAGCCTTGAGCGCACCATAATGTTTACTGAGACTATCAAGCTTAAGTGGTATTGAGTTCATGAGCCCCTCTCTATAAAACGTAGGTGTTGTCTTTTTGCATCGTGATACTTGTTGCGAATTCAATATCGGGATTTTCTTTTTTAACCCAATTCAAATCCCAGATTTGATCCAGCAGAATGACTGGCAAATCACTTGAATCCCTGAAAATGGTGAAGTTGCCTTTTAGATTGGAAACCGATTTTCCATCTTTATCTTTTGGCCAACGTGCAACCGAAAATGAAAGACGGGTCAACCTGGCTTCAAGCCCATACTCATCCTGCAAACGATACAAAAGCACCTCAAATTGAAGTTCTCCGACTACACCAATGATAGGATCTTGATGACCGATTGCTGGGTCTATAAAAAGTTGAATTGTCCCTTCTTCCGAAAGCTGCTGAAGACCTTTTTGCAACTTCTGACGTTTCATTGCATCTGAAACTGAAAGGCGGGCAAAAAGCTCGGGAGTAAATTTGGGAATGTCATCGAAAGTCACTGGTTTACCGCAATAAATTGTGTCACCGATTTTGAAGTTTCCGGTATCACTGACCCCCACTATGTCGCCTGCGAAAGCTTCATCGACGGTTTCACGGTCCTGTGCCACAAACTGATTTGAAAATGCCAATCGAATTTCTCGATTCAAACGATTATGTTGCACTTTCATGCCGCGCTCAAATTTGCCAGAACAAATTCGAATAAAGGCCACCCGATCTCGATGCCGTCGATCCATATTCGCCTGCATTTTGAAAACAAATCCGGTGAAATTTTGATCTAACGGATTGATCATGCCAGTTTTAGCTTTTCGCAGAGTTGGCGCAGGTGCATGATCTTTGAAAAAATCCAAAAACACATCGACAGCAAAGTCTTGTTTGGCGCTTCCAAACATCACTGGCGAAACTTCACCCTTCAGAAACCGATCAGGCTCAAAATCACCCAGAGCACCCGTAATCAACTCAAGCTCTTCACGACACATGGCTAGAACTTCTGGATGAATCAACTCCTTCCATTTCGGATCATCAATTCCCTCGACCGGAATTTCTGTGGTGGTCTCTTCGGCGTGTTTGCCGTGAAACAAAATTATCGTATTTCTAAGGCGATGATAAATACCGTGTAAGAGGCCTCCAGATCCGATGGGCCAAGTTACTGGATAACACGACATTTTGAGTGTACTTTCGATATCATCAATGAGCTCAAGAGGAGTTTTTCCTTCTCGATCAATTTTATTTACAAAAGTAAAGATAGGCATGTTTCGATAGCGGCAAACTTCATAAAGTTTTTTTGTTCTATCTTCGACTCCCTTTGCCATATCAATGAGCATGACCGCACTGTCCGCAGCAATTAATGTTCGGTAAGTGTCCTCAGAAAAATCCTTGTGACCTGGTGTATCCAGTAGATTTACACGCAAACCATGATACTCAAACTGCATCACGCTGGATGTAATAGAGATCCCGCGCTGCTGCTCTAACGCCATCCAGTCTGAGGTCGCGGCCTTGGTTCCTGACTTTCCTTTAACTTCACCAGCTTCATGAATCAGACCGCCATGATAGATCAGCTTTTCGGTCAGCGTGGTCTTTCCCGCGTCAGGGTGAGAAATAATGGCGAAAGTTCGCCGCCGCAAGACTTCTTGTTCGTAAGTTCGATTTTCAGACATATACTTGATCTAACATTTGCGCCTCTTGTTTGGCAATGAAACCACTCACAAAAAGGTCTCGGAGATCGTGAGTCAATTTGGAAGAAAGTTTTGCGTCATCAGAGAATCGACAAAAAAAAATGATCTTTCGCAAAACCGTTCGAAACTCATTATTAAGTGCCAACTCAGGGATCAGATTTCAATTGCCGAGACTATTTTCAGCCGTCACACTCAAATCATGATTCTTTTTAATATTGCGCTTCGAGCTCAGAAATTAACTCAATTTTTAAACCGTCTCGAAATCCATCTTAATTCATGGCGATCAAGGAGACTACTTTTAGGAGCGACGACGATCGCATTTATTGCACTGCTTTCTCTCAATAAAGCAGTCAGTCTCCTACTGCTTATGGCGCTAGCGACTTTTATTGGTTTTGTCTTTTGTGTGCGTCACACGAGAAAATTAGAAAGAGCGATGACACAATTAAATGAGCTGATTCTTTTTTACCAAAGAACCTCCCTAAGACAACAGGGAGAACCTTCAGGTAAAACCTGCACTTTTGATCTGACCCGACTCACTTCTGCACAAAACAATCTAGCGATGGATCTTCATCTCTTCGGGCGTCACTCGATCTTTGGGTTGCTCGACGAAACCTTTTCAATTCTTGGAGAGGAGGCGTTAGCTCAACGACTCTTCAACGACTCGGCCGATGAAATTCCAAGGAAACAGGCTCGCATCAAGTCTTTAGCAAAAGTTTCGCACAAACTGATCCGTCTACTCTGTATTGCCAAAGGTTCTGGCCGAAAACTTGAAACATCTCGGTTAGCCAAAGATCTTTCCCTGCCTTTGCTTGGCATAAATACCAAACGCCTCATTTTCGCCCAAATTGCGGCCTGGATCATTTTACTCTCGGTTGGTATCGCCACTTCATTTGCTACGGTTAAAGGCTTTTACTTGGTCTATTTGCTTTTTTCGATGTGGATGCTCAATCACATGTCCGGCATTTTTAGCAAAGGTACAGGGTTGAGTCTTCAGCTGGAATCCATTGTCGAACTGCTCAAAATACTCGAGCAAAAACATCAACCAGGTGCCATCCAAGACTTAACGCAGACAATTCGCCAGGCTAGAATTTCAAATGGCATCAGCAAACTCAACAAATCGCTCGCAGCCTTGAGTGTAGATTCAAACCCTATTTTTACAGCCTTTATCAATGCATTCATTCCCTGGAATTGTGTTTGGGTTTTATCGATCGAGAGGGCCCGCTATCAGATCTCGGCGCATTTTTTGGAGGTTTTTGCGGAACTGGCAGATTTTGAAGTGGAACTCAGCCTCGCTTTGTTCGCACGATTTCAGACCTCAGTTTTTCCGATCTTCGCCTCAAACTCAAAACTGAACAATTCGGTCCAACTTCATTTCCAAAAACTATTTCATCCGCTCTTACCTCGACAACAGGTGATCGCCAATAGTTTCGCCTTTACCGATTCCCATCAATTGGGGCTTCTGACCGGGTCTAACATGGCCGGCAAATCTACGTTTTTACGTACCGTTGGGGTCAACCAAGTTTTGGCACAAATGGGGGCTCCGGTTTTTGCGGAAAACCTCACGACTTCATTTTTCAAAATTGAAAGCTGCATTCAGGTTTCGGACTCACTTCGAGATGGTTTTTCATATTTTTATGCTGAAATTTTGCGTATCAAAGAAATATTAAATCAAGCGAAATCCGAAACACCCACCTTGGTGCTAATTGATGAAATATTTCGCGGCACCAATAACGATGAGAGAAGAATTGGAAGCGAAGCCATCCTCAAAAACCTGCTTTACCCAGGGGTTCGAGGCTTTGTGAGCACGCATGACCTAGAACTCACGCGACTCGCAACAAATGAACCTCGCCTGTACAATCTTCATTTTCGTGAGCATGTTGAAGGCACCAAAATGCTCTTTGACTATCAACTTCACCATGGGCCATGCCCGACGACCAATGCACTCAAACTCATGCGCGCAGCAGGCCTACCTGTCGAAACATGACCTCGGTTTTTAGCCCTGAGCTTTGGCAAAAACAGCCTTTTACCTAAATCGGCAAAGCAAAGCGTATTTGCTCAAACTCTGCCACACTCCCCTTAGAACGTCTCATTGACCTCCATGACAATATGCTCTAAACAATCGCCCATGCAAAAACCAATACTTGTTTCAACTTTCTACAAATTCAAAAAAATTGCACAAGCAGATCTCGCGGACGTAAAGGCAAAGCTTGAAACCGCAGCAAAGAGACTCGAAATGCGGGGACTTCTCATTCTTGGCACCGAGGGTTTCAACACCACGATGGCGGGAAGCCCACAAAGCAATAAAGATTTTTTGGAATGGATTACTAATGAGTTCGACCTTGGAAAACTAGTCGTTAAAGAAAGTTGGAGCGATAGCAATCCATTTCGTCGCTACAAAGTTAAGATTCGCGAAGAGATTGTCACACTTGGAAAGCCAGAGGTGCTTCCTCTTGAAACCTCCGACACCCACCTATCACCGGAACAATGGCATCAGGCGTTGCAAGACGAAGGAGTGCTCGTTCTCGACACACGCAATTGGTACGAAACGAAGGTTGGAAAATTCAAACAAGCTATTGACCCCGATATCGAAGAGTTTCATGAGTTTCCTGAATATCTAAAAAATGCTGGGATACCAAAAGATAAAAAAGTTTTGATCTACTGTACGGGCGGCATTCGATGTGAAAAAGCGATTGTCGAAATGCACAACCAGGGATTCACAAATGTATTTCAACTTGATGGTGGAATTTTGAACTACATAGAGAAGTATCCAAATCAAGAATTCGACGGAGAATGTTTTGTATTTGATCATCGAGTCGCGCTTGATCAAAATCTTGAACCATCGAAAAAATTTAAAATGTGTCCTCACTGCGGGCAGCCTGCTGACAATGTGGTCACTTGCCCAAGGTGTGATTCCCCTGCCACTGTTTGCGAAGACTGCCTCAATAGCGAGCATTTGCACACCTGCTCAAAGGATTGTGCTTATCACTACTCACGTAATCGTCTAATCAAAGGCCCGCAAAATCAATCCGGCTACAGAGCTTCACTATTGCAGGAACAGACTCAGTCCGAAGCATGAACAGAACACACTTAAGATGCATGTCGCTAAAAGCCGATTTAAATAAATGCTGGGTTGACCGCACGCTCATTCATCGGTAGTCTTAACTTTCTAGGCGCGGGGTGGAGCAGCCTGGTAGCTCGTCGGGCTCATAACCCGAAGGTCGTCGGTTCAAATCCGGCCCCCGCAACCA